>DFFU01000010.1 GCA_002372315.1 Alphaproteobacteria bacterium UBA3768 | reverse complement strand
ATATACAAGCTTTGGATACAGCTATCGGAACAGTTGATACCTCAAAGATTCAAGATCGTACTGGAACAGGAATGAAATTATCTGCTTCCAACAGTGTCGATGCAAATATACAAGCTTTGGATACAACTATCGGCTCTAACGTAACAAGCACAAATAATACAGCCGTTGCAAATACCATTAATGCCAATATCAGTGTTCTAGATGAAAAAATGGGAGCTGTGGCCGAATTAGGTACTTATTCAGAGGCCAAAGGTAATTTAACAAACGGAACGACAACTTCACCAAGTACTGTTGTTCAGGCTTTGGAAAATATTGATCAATCCATGGGAAAAATTCATAAATTGGTCAAAAGTGATGGAAGTGTTGATTCGACAAAATCCGGAGCTTCAACGACAGGTACCCATTCTAACTTGGCCAAGGGAACGACAGTAGAGGACCATTTAATCAGTTTGGATAATGCTATCGGAAATCGTACTGTACTCAGCAGTAATGGTGCTATCAATACGGGCATGGCAACTTCATTATCTGATGGTTTACGGGCAGCAGGCGATCAAATTGGAAGTTTAGATTATTCTTCCACTCACTATGTGAAATCTGGTGAAAGCCTAACGTCCGCTATTTCTGCTCTAGACAGAAACTTAGATCGTGTTGAAAATAAGGTTAAAAAATTGGATAAGCAAATGAAGGCCGGTTTTGCGAGTATGGCTGCTCTCACGGGTTTGAAACCCAATGCTAGAGCTTTCAGTGATACACAAATTGCTATTGGTGCTGGTCATTATCGTGGTAAGACAGGATTTGCTTTAGGGGGATTCCATTATATTAATGATAACCTGATGTTAAACATTGGGGCTGCTTATGCAGGCGAACAAAGCGCCACTGTTTCGGGTGGTTTGACATTTGGCTGGTAAAAGTTCCCATTAAAAGGTGGTACAGATAAGTACCACCTTTTTTATACTTGATTTTTACTTTAATTTGTGATTCAATACCCAAAAGGGAGAAAAGACGAATGAAGTCGTTTTTACGTTTATGCATATTGCTTTTATTTTTTTATATTCTTCCATCATATGCGACATTAAAAATTGACGTCAATGGCGCTAAAACAGCCCCTATTCCACTGGCAATTGCCAGTTTTTCTGTCCAAGATAATGGATTAAAAGCAATGGCCAAGCAAATTGCAACTGTCATTCAATCTGATTTAGAAAGTTCTGGTTTGTTTCGGATAGTGGATCATAATGCATATCTACAAAATTTTTCTTCTCTGCAAGAAAAACCATCATTTGCTGATTGGCAGGTTTTAAATGTTCAAGGCTTGATTCAAGGTGAACTCAGCCAAAATCCCAATGGGGACATAAAAGTTTCCTTTATACTGTGGGATATTTATGGACAACAACAATTGATGCCCCAAAGAAATGTGAGTACCAATAAAGTCTTATGGCGAAAGTTGGCACATATTATTTCTGATACGGTTTATGAACGCATGACGGGTGATACAGGCTATTTTGATTCAAAAATTGTTTTTATATCCGAATCTGGAAATGCCAAAAATCGAAAAAGAAGACTGACAATGATGGATCTAGATGGGGCTAATTTGCAATTTTTATCTTCTGATAAAGATATGGTCATGACACCACGCTTTGCTCCAAAAGGTGAAAAGATAGCCTATATGTCCTATCAATCGGGAACACCTCAAGTTTATTTAATGGATCTAAAAACAGGGAAAAACAATTTAGTGGGTAAATTTAAAGGAATGTCTTTTGCACCTCGCTTTTCACCTGATGGCAAAAAAATGACTATGTCTTTTTCAGAAAAGGGCAATACTGAAATTTATTTATATGACCTAGAATCTGGGCAACAAAAAAAACTAACAAATCACCCTGCTATTGATACTTCTCCCTGTTTTTCAGCCGATGGCAAGAGTATTGTTTTTAACTCAGATCGTTCAGGAAAGCAGCAATTATATGTCATGGATGCAAATGGAGGAAATGTTCACCGAATCAGCTATGGTGAAGGCAGTTATGCAACGCCTGTTTGGTCACCAAGGGGTGATTATATTGCCTTTACAAAAATTAAAGATGGAACTTTTTATATTGGCCTTATGCGCCCAGATGGCTCTAGTGAACGCCTAATTGCTCAGGGATTTTTGGTGGAAGGTCCCACATGGTCACCCAATGGTCGTTTTATTGCTTTTGGCCGTCAAGAAAAAAGTTCCCGCTGGAATCAAAACGGCAACCCACATATTTATTCAATTGATGTAGCAGGCTATAATGAAAGATTGTTAAAAACACCAGATGAGGCCTCAGATCCCGCATGGTCTCCACTGCTCCATTAGAATAACTTTATAAGATAACATATTGTTATTGTTTTGTTTTTTTAGAATCTAAAAATTCTTGTAACCAATGATTGTGATAGCGTCCATCCACAAAATCAGGATTTTGAGTTACTTCCTGCAATAGTGGAATTGTTGTTTGAACCCCTTCTATAACAAATTCACCCAAAGCACGTTTTAAGCGCAAAAGCATTCCATTACGTGTACGACCTGCCACAATCAATTTGGCCACTAAGCTATCATAATGCGGGGGTACAACACACCCCGCATACATACCAGAATCAACACGCACAGAAAGACCTCCTGGTACATGCCATCCCGTAATTTTTCCGGGACATGGGCAAAAATTCGTAGGATCTTCTGCATTGATACGACATTCAATCACATGCCCCTGTGGATGTAAATTTTCTTGTTTAACACTCAACGGCAATCCAGCCGCCAGTTGAATTTGTTCACGAACGATATCAAAAGTATAAAGCATTTCAGATATTGGGTGTTCCACTTGAACACGCGTATTCATTTCCATAAAATAGAATTGACCATTTTGGTAAAGGTATTCCACAGTCCCCACATTGGTATATCCCAATTTTTTAATGGCAGCAACGGTCATACACCCCAAAGCTTCCCTTTGTTCGGCATTTAAAGCTGGGGATGGTGTTTCTTCAATAATTTTTTGATTATTCCGTTGAATGGAACAATCCCGCTCACCCAAATGAATCACATTTCCATGATCATCAGCCAAAATCTGAACTTCAATATGACGCGGTGTCTCCAAATACTTTTCCATATACAAATCAGGATTTCCAAAAGCTTTACGAGCTTCATTTTGCGCCAAAGTAAAGGCTTGAGGTAATTCTTTTTCATTGCGTGCCAAACGCATTCCTTTTCCACCACCACCAGCAGAAGCCTTTAATAATACGGGATAACCAATTTGACGTGCTGATTCCAATGCCTCGCCTACACTGTGTAATAAAGAGGATCCAGGAATAATGGGTAATCCTGCCTCTTGAGCTAAACGACGTGCGTTAATCTTGTCGCCCATTTGACGTATCATTTGAGGTTTTGGGCCAATAAATTTAATACCATGCGCTTCCACCATCTCAGCAAAATCCGCATTTTCAGCCAAGAAACCATAACCAGGATGAATAGCGTCAGCCCCTGTTAACATAGCCGCTGCAATAATGTTGGCTTTATTCAGATAAGAATCAACTGCTGCGGCTGGCCCAATACAAACAGATTCATCGGCCAACTTGACATGCATTGCATCTGCATCCACAGTTGAATGGGCCGCCACCGTTTTAATTCCCATCTCACGACAAGCACGATGGATACGCAACGCAATTTCTCCCCGAGTGGCAATTAAAATCTTATCAAACATCAATTATTCCAATTCAAATAAAGGCTGATTATATTCAACCGGTGCCCCCGATTCCACCAAAACCGCCTTTATTTTACCTGACTTTTGTGCGGTAATCGGATTAAAAGTCTTCATGGCTTCCACCAAACAAATTGTTTGTCCTTCTGAAACAACATCACCCACTTTAACGTAAGTGGGCGCTTCAGGACTGGGTGCCAAATAAACGACACCAACCATCGGACAAGTTAAAATATTTCTTTCTTGTTTTTCAGGTTGAGCCGATTGCATTGATGATGGTGTTGAAGGCATTACCACAGGCACTGTTTGGGTTTGTGCCACCACCTTTAATAAGACACCATTTTCTTGATACTCAATCTCATGCAGATTGTTTTCTTTTAATAAATTTGATAACTCTTTAATCAGTTCTTTATGTTCTTGTTTCATTTTTTCCTCATCAAAAGTTATGCTAGATTATACCATAAGATTCAAATTTATTACAAAACAACTTTTATGACAAATTATTACAATTTTATCTTTTCTAAAAATTTTTTTGAAAAAAAATAATTTTTCTCTTGCAATTTAAAATAAAATGTGGCATACTACCCCTGCATTTGAAAAATGCGGGTGTAGCTCAGGGGTAGAGCGCGACCTTGCCAAGGTCGATGTCGAGGGTTCAAATCCCTTCGCCCGCTCCATTTAAAACAGCTTGTTTTTCAAGCACTTATGAAGAGGATTCCACAAGAGATGTTGGAATCTTTTCTTTTTGAAAAATCTAATCATATCAATAACTTACAAAATCAAGACGCTTCAAAAATGCCTATTGAATCACACCCCCACGAAAAGTGTGATGCAAAGTGTGATGCACGAGCACAAAAGTCCGCTCCACATTTATGGTTTCTTCCTAATACACTTTTTGAGTAAAACAAAGCACGGACACATGTGGTATTTTTCATAGACCAGCATGCATGGACAATTCCATTTTAACCCGTATAAACACATACCCATAATGATATAATAAAGGTAAATAATCGGATGCCAAACAAAACTCAACAACCCGATAACACCAATCATCCCTGATTTGGAACGATATGAAAATGCAACTTTTTCTGGTAAAAAAGAATATCCGAAATATAAATGAAGTCCTACCAACAAACACAAAACTGGAATGGTAATGTTGTCAGTCCAAACAAAATAAAACAGTAAAACCAATAAAACAATACGGATAATAACTGAAACTGATCCAGCGGTTGTTGGAACTAACATACGTACATTGCGTTGATAAAGTTGATAATCCTTATTTTTTTGAAGGAGATTTTTCTCTTCATCTCTAGCACGTTCAATCATTAAAGGCAAAAAAAGAAAACTTACCGCCAATAATGTGGCCCAATTGAACATCATAAAACTGGCACCCCAGCACCACATTAAAAGTGATGCGTACATGGGGTGTCTGGCAATAGCAAAAGCACCATATGTAATCAGGCTATGCTTCTTTTTAATTTCAATCCCATCCGACCACATAAAACCGATATTGATTTTTGCCCATATATGCCAAATGATGGCAAATAAAACCATAACAGCACCAACAGCAAAAAAGATATACTGCGTTAGGGTATCATGTATTTTAAATTGTCCGATTGAATTAAGCCAAAAAGGAAACTGTAATAAGACACAAATTGTCATTTCACGGGTAGAAAAGAAATGTTTTGTTTCTTTATCCAAACTTTGACAATGTTTGGCATGTTCCCAAAATTTTAAAGCCACAGCAATCAGTAAAAGAACACCTGTAAAATAAATGAATCCTAATCCAATTAAAAAAAGTGTCGGATTAATGGATAAATTGGCTGTTTTTAAGATATGCTCAAGCATGACGACGCCTCCATAAAATAACAACTAAAACCGGAATAAAAATCAAGGCAAGCAAGTGATAAATTGTAAATGCTCCGATTAATCTTGGCTCTGTTCGGATGAATTCCACGATAAAACGCATCATTAAATAAGATAAAAGATAAATGGGAAAGAGTAAATCAATCCTGTTTGACTTTTTATAAAATAGGTATAACAGACCAGCCATTAAAAACTGAAAAGCACTTTCCACTAATTGAATTGGAATTATAAAATGTCCGCCACAGCAACCATTAAAGTAGCAACCGATTTTGCCAAAGCCAACCGCTATAGCCAAGGGAATAACAAAACGTCCACCAAAAGATGATTGTGTTTGGTGTATTAAGAGCTTGTATAGATTAATTCCTAAAAAAGCCCCCAATACACCGCCCATATAGCTTTTTCCATTAAAAATAAAATCTGATGAGAAACCGTAACTGAGTAAAACAGGAAGTTTCATCCCAATCAACATACCCAGAACACCAGAAATATAAACATCTTGCTTATGAGTACTTTTTATTTTTGGCATCTTTAGTTGCCAAGCCACAAACCCTGCAACTATAATTCCAAGCAACTCAAAAAAAGTATAATGAAGCATTTATTTAGCCCATCATCGTAACTGCAACAAATAATGCTCCAACAGCCAAGAAAATTACAGCCCACTTCATACCTGCGTTCTTTGTTTTGTGCGCGATCCAACCAAATAAAACGACCGGAAATAAGGGCCAAGCAATCATTAATACACCCGTTAACGCGTCTGACCGCATACCATCAACAATAGCAAGGTTCATGATACATGTACCAAATAAAACGGCCCCAATCGCAAAAATTGTTAGGATAAAAGAAAGGATATTTTTAGCCACTGATGGTTCTTCTCCATTTCTTTGCCTTTGTAAATGGTCGAATTCTTCCTGCGTAATAATCCCTTTTGCCAACAAAGATTCTAACTTTTCTTGATTCTTCATAGATTACCTCCTAAAAAATGTACATTGAAAAAAGGAGATTATTCAGCATGGTTCCTAACGTGATGATCATCCAAACCCATGCTGCCATTTTAAGTGGAGCTTTTTTCGTAAATTTATAAACCAAGAAAAAGATACCAGCTAAAATAATTTGAACTCCAACATTTCCTAAAAGATAGCCTCCTGAACCATATCCCATGAATAGCCGCACAGATACCCGAAACAGAATTGCTTGCAAAACAGGAACCAACACTAAAAATAAAATAAATTGGATTGATTTATAATAGCTTGGCAAACCAGAAGTTCTATTTTGTATCAGATAATCATATTCTTTTTGGCTAATGACGCCTTCTTTTAATTTTTGTTCTAATTCATTCTTCACCATTTGATTTTTCCTTTCAGTGCATTATGAATACAAAATGGAATGACTTTTCCATTGCCGACCGAAACACCGGTGCAACATTTTTTAGCGCGTTCCCAATCAAATGTATCGGCATCCATAAAATTTTTAACAACAATGCGTATGATTTTCATATCTTTATGGCAGGAACCATCGCCTTGAGCAAAATCTTGCAATTTTTCCAACATAAAGGAACTGCCCAACATTCTGCCGACAAAGCATTTACAGACATTCTTTTTCATATAATCCAAAATCGTTTTATCAAACGCAATGCGGTTGGATATTTGTCCTTTACATTTTGTAAAATCAACATAATCACCCAAAGAATAAACCTTATCACCTTGACAGAATAAAAATCCTAAACTGGTGCAATTTTCATGTGAACACGGGAGTGGTATCATATCCTTATACCCCATATAACCGCTATCAGAGATTGCCAACAAAATATCTTCTTGAAAAACAGATGGAACAGTTGTCGATAATGCACTTCCAACTTTTGTCAGACGCTGAAAAGTAATACCTGAGATATGTTTTGTATGAATGGATAGGTCTAAAATTTTAGGAATTTCTTTTAAATTTCCCTGATAGACCGTTACGGCCAAACAAATTTTAATTTCATTATCGTTTAATTTTTTGATAATTTCTGTCTTTTCTTTTAGCAATTTTCGCCCACGCAAAACCTGATATACTTCATCATCAAAACCATCAAATTGCAGGTAAATTTCAACCCGATCTTTATGTTTTTGAATCGCTTTAAAAATCTTTTCGTTTGTCAGTAATTCTAAACCATTTGTATTGATAAGTATGCGTCCGATATCAGCCTGTAAAGCGACATCCAACATTTTCAAAAATTCAGGATGAATCAAGCATTCACCACCGGAAATTTGTAATACATCTAAATGGTCTTGCTCAACCTTTAATAAGGTATCTAATCGATTTTTAAATTCATCAACCGAAATATGGTGTGCCGACTTTTTTCCAAAGTAGCAAATCGGGCAAACCATATTGCAACTATCCGTAATTTCAATCAAGCCCGTACAGATATGTTGGCGATGTTGTTCGCACCATCCACAATCACGACCACATTTTCCATTAAACTGACAAACAGGTTGAAATTCTTTACCTTTTACATCAAAAGTTTTATCCAAAAATCGTTTGGCGTCTTTGGCAATATGAGTTGTAAAATGACCGTGCTCAGGACATTCTTTTTCCAAAAAAATATCCTGTCCTTTTTTAATTTTAATTGCTGGAATCGTTTCCAAGCAAATCGGGCATAAGCTTTCTGTTTTTATTTTCATGCTGGTATATTAGCAAAAATAAATTGATATGGCAATAAAAAATTGACTTTTAAATTTTGCCTATATATACTTGTGAACATGATAGACAAAAAGAAATTATTGAGTTATACTTTATCATCTGTTGTTGCTGTTGCTTTAGCAGGTGGATGTATTACACCAGCTTATTATTCCCATCAACAAGATATTTCCTTAAAAATTCCCGAAGGGGCTACTGCAGAAATGGATGGAAAAACACTAGAAAAACGGGGAGATACAGTTCATACCACCGTCGATCGTTCTTGGCGTAATAAAGAAATCATTGTTAAAAAAGAAGGCTATAAAGATGAAACAATAAAATTAAAAAGTGTTGCCACAAAAGATAAATGGGCAAGGGGGGGATTTGGTGGAGGTAAACAAAGTGCATCTAGCCTTTTTATCCCAATTCATACAATTCTTCCAGCCACTGCTGTAGTAGCTTCTCCCGGCGTCTTAGTTTTTGGAGCTGTTGATGGTATGGCAAACAGAAGTGCCGAGTCATTATTACTAGCACCTTCTGCTGCTGCAACCTTGTTTACAGCTGGTATGGTTGCTTTACCTGTCGGAATGAGTCTTGATTTATATAATATGGTGATAGGAGCTCCTTCAACTGCAATTAAAAATCCATGGCGTGAATACGAATATAATGGTATTTTAAGGAATATGGAACCTTTGAATCAAAATAATCTTCAAGATATGAATTCACAAATAAAATAATTTTTCTATTATCCTATTTTTCCATCAGTTAGTAATTTTTTTGCAGTTTGATAATCAAATTTACCCGTACCCAAAACAGGTGGATTTTTCATATAAATCACATTTTTGGGAATCCAAAGCTCACTGAATCCTTTTTCCTTAAAAAATTTACGAAGTTCTGCCACAGATGGCTTTTCGTGATTTGTGATTAAAATAAGTTGTTCCCCTTTTTTCTCATCAGGTTCGGTTAAAATGCCTTGAACAGCGCCAGAATAAAGCTGATCAACTGCCTGTTCAACCGAGGTTAAAGACACCATTTCACCAGCAATTTTAGCAAAACGTTTGGCTCTACCTTGGATAGAAATAAAGCCATCCGAATCAATGCTAACAATATCGCCCGTATCATACCAATGATCTTTGGCAGGTTGCAATTTACCTGGCTTATCCGCTTTCATATACCCCAACATAACATTATCGCCTTGTACCCATAACTGACCACCATTTTCAACACCTGCTACAGGTTTAATTTTGTAATTGATATGTGGCAACAAACGTCCCACTGTTCCATACTTAATATTCATCGGTGTATTGAGGGCAAGGACAGGCGCTGTTTCTGTGGAACCATAGCCTTCCAAAATACGTACCCCAAATTTTTTCATCCATAGATCTGCCGTTGTTTCTTTTAATTTTTCGCCACCTACAACAGCGTATTTCATATTAAAAAAGTCATAAGGGTGTCCCATGCGACCATAACCAAAGAAGAAGGTATCCGTTCCACAAACAATCGTCGCATTGGTATCATAAACAAGCTCGGGTACAATGCGGTAATGAAGTGGTGATGGGTAAAAGAAAGTTTTAATCCCTGATAAAATTGGAATCACTGTTCCCACTGACAAACCAAACGAATGGAACATCGGAAGCGCATTAAAGAACACATCCGAGGAGTTAAACGCCATAATACTGGTAATTTGATAACGGTTCGCTTGTAAGTTTTTATGCGAAAGCAAAACCGCTTTTGGCATTCCTTCAGAACCTGAGGTAAATAACACTACAGCTGGTTTATCCGCAGAATGTTTTGGCTTTTCTTCATTTAAATGCTTGAGGTAACCTTTAATTTTATCAGACAAAGCCATCTCTTTTGCAAAATGTTCCAAATAAACAATTTTTGTACCATTTTCTTCAATCGCTTTGACGACTTCCTCTAAATGCGCTAAGCGAACAAAAAGTTTTGAAGTAATCACTGTTTTAACTTTAACTGTATTAATGCAAGAAATAATTTGCTGAATCCCTTGCGAAAAGTTCAGCATGACGGGCACTTTATCCACCGATTGTAAAGCAAAGAAACTCACCACATTAGCAAGGCCATTGGGGAGCATTAAAGCAATAAATTCTTCATTAAAAGCACTTTCATAAGCCTTACCCAGCACATAAGATTTTTTAACAAGGCCATTATAGGTCAAAGGCTTGCGTGAAATATCTTCGGCAATTTTTTGATTCCATCCATATAAATCGGCCGACTTTAAAAGAGAGTCAAACAAATGTTCATTGATATTGGATGTTTCGTACATCATATCCGCCATCAAATCATACAGTTGCATAGAAATATAATGCCTTTGATCACGTCCGACAATGCCCTCTGGAATGGTGAATTTTTTGGGGGACAAAATTGTCATATTAATTTTGGGGAAAGCCCGTGTTTTAAGTTTGTTTTTCAGGTATGAAAATTTACTAAATTGAGCCCCATTAATACGCACAGGCACAATTTTGGCTTCTGCTTTTTGCGCGACTACGCCAGCTCCTTCGTAAACTTTCATCAATCCACCCGTCACACTGATACGCCCCTCTGGGAAAATCATAACCTTTTTATTTTTCTTAACTTCATTAATCAAAGAACGAATAGCCATCGGATTGGTAGGATCCAATGGATATAAATCAACCAGCAATCCAAAAGGTTTAATAAACCATTTCTTTGCCCATTCTGTATTGATGGCAAACGTAACTCTATCTGGCATAAAGGTCGCAATTAAAAGGCCGTCTAATAATGATGTATGATTGGCAACCAGCAAAACACGATTACCTGCTTTTTTAAAATTTTGAACACCTTCCACATGAACACGAAACAATAAACCAAATAAGCCTTGTAAAATGGAACGCAAAAGTGCATCTGGCAACAATTTACAAATGTAAAAGAATACACCTATACTGGCAATTGCCACCAATAAAAACAGTTGCGGAATCGTAAAGCCAACTGAAAGTAAAAGAATGGCCAAAATAGAAATACCTGCCATACCTGCCGCATTTAAAATATTATTGCCACCTATGATAGTTGCTGTATAAGCTTTGGGGGCTTTGGCTTGCATTAATGCGTTCAATGGCACAATGTATAACCCACCAAAAAACGCCAAGAAAAATAAGGATAAACTGATTCCTAAAGCATTGGGTCTCATAAAAAAGAAATCACTAAATCCAACAACATCATTAAATGGGGGATAACCTGTCGTCAATGCATAAAGAGCATAAAAACAAACCCCAATCGCTAATGCGGTAATGGGAATGTAAGTTGTGTGAATCACCTCTTTCATCAATCTTTCACAGGCAAGGGATCCCAATGCAACACCCACAGAAAACAAAATTAAAAAGAAGGTAATAACTGTGTTTGTTACATGCAAAATATTACCTGATAATGGGTAAATTTGAACAGCGATAAATGCACCTATTGTCCAAAACCAAGTCGCCCCTAAAATAGAACGAAAGACAATCTTATTTTGATAGATGAGCGAAAGGGTTTGAACGGTCGCTTTAAAAATATTCTTTGAAACAATAGATTTTGGACGCATACATGTGGCCTTGGGGATATTCCAAGCTGAAATAACACCAGCCACAGCCAAAGTTATTAAAAGCAAAATAACGCCTGTAATTGGCAATAATGTTCCCAAAATTAACCCCAATAAAATAGCAATATACGTGGATGCTTCAACGTAAGCATTCCCGGCCACCAATTCATTGGGTTTTAGTTGCTGTGGCAAAAGCGAATATTTAACAGGGCCGAAAAAAGCTGATTGAGCACCCATCAAAGCCAATAAAACAATCAAGCAAGGCAAACTTTGGATCAAGTAAACAGCAGCTACACCCAACATCAAAATCAATTCCATTACCTTTAATGTGCGTGCAACACGGGAACGATCATATTTGTCAGATACTTCACCAGCGGTCGCCGAAAACAAAAAGAAGGGAATAATAAACAGGGCAGCAATCATATTGGATAAAATGTCCGCTTTTTCTACCATACGTATGGTTACCAACATTAACAATGCATTTTTGAATAGGTTATCATTCAGCGCTCCAAAGAACTGAGTTAACAACAATGGTAAAAAACGTTTTGATTTTAATAAATTGTCGGACATCAGATTTCCCCTTTTTAATTTAAACTACATATCAGGTTAAACAAAATCTATCTAAATTGCAAGCTTAAATCAAACTTTTAAACATGATTTTTAGTTTTTATTTCAGTTCTAATAAATATGAGTACAGGAGCTATTTCTTTTAACGAACAAAATTTTGAATGTTATACCCCAAAAGATATTTTGACATTACTGGTCCGTGTAAGTGCTATTTTTAGCCTATTTTGATAGGAGTCAACACGGACTCGAATAAGTTATTGATTTTAAAAGAAAAACCGCTAAAAAATAGCGATATACAAGAGCTGGCTGGGGTGGCTGGATTCGAACCAACGAATGACGGTATCAAAAACCGTTGCCTTACCACTTGGCGACACCCCAAAGCGAATGAAATGTATTTTACAGGAAAACTTTTCCAAAGTCAAGGAGATTTTTATAAAATTATCAAAATCCTAATTTTACTCCTCTTTTTTCTTCCAAAAATAATCAATTATACTTTGGAAAAACACATATAGCAAGGGCACAAAGAATATCCCCACAAATGATGCCATTGCCAAACCACCAAAGATTGAAGCCCCTATTTCACGCCGTGAAATAGCCCCTGCTCCAGCAGCCACCACCAAAGGTAAAAATCCCATTAAAGAAGAGAATGCTGTCATCATAATAGCGCGAAAACGCATATGTGCCCCTTGTTGTGCTGCCTCCAGCACAGACATTCCTTTTGCGTGAGCATCTTTGGAAAATTCCACCAACAAAATTGCATTTTTGGCCGCCAAAGCAATCAAAACAATCATACCCGCTTGAGCATAAAGGTCATTAGTTAATCCCATAACATATAGCATTCCAATAGCCCCAAAAACACCGATTACAATAGAAAGCATCACAGGTAATGGTATTATCCAACTTTCATACAATGCCACCAAAAACAAATAGGCAAAGACAAAGGCCATTGCAAATATCAAAAATGTTTGACCACTAGCCACACGTTCTTGATAACTCATACCCGTCCATGCATATTTATATCCATTGGGCAATTGACGTGATAATTCGTCCATTGCTTTCATTGCTGCACCCGAACTTTGTCCTGGAGCTGGAGAGCCCTGAATCTTGACCGAACGATAATTGTTATATCGTTGAATACTTTGCGCCCCAACCGTACGATGCACAGATACCAATGAACGTAAGGGTACCATCTGGCCTTGGTTGTTTTTAATATTGATTTTATAGATGTCATCCAAAATACTACGATCAGAAACATCTCCTTGAACATTGACTTGCCATGTACGACCTGACATATTAAAATCATTGACATAACTGCCCCCTAACATTGTTTGCATTGTAGCAAAAATATCCGATATCTGTACCCCCAATGCAAAGGCTTTTTTACGATCTACTGTTAATTTAACACGAGGAGAATCAGTTGTATAAAGTGTAAATACATGCGATAAGCGTGGATCTTGATTAGCTTTAGCAATTAAATCTTTGGCAGTCAACAATAATTCCTCTGGTTGAGCACCTGTCGTACTTTGCAACATATACTCAAAATCCGAAGTCATAGATATCCCCATAATCGGTGGTAAATTAAATGGAATTATGATGGCTTCCTTAATATCTGACATGAGTCCCCACACACGTCCAATGATCGCATTTACCCCTTGATTTGGTTTCGTTCGCTCAGAATATGGTTTTAATTTAGCCACGAACAAAACATTATTTGCATTAGGAGAACCCGTCATAATACTGTACCCAACAGTATCCATCACGCTTTCGATTTCTGGAATTGTTTTTAAACGCTTTAAAACTTCATCAGCAACAGCTTTGCTGCGACGCCAACTAGCCCCTGCTGGCAATTGGGCTTCCATCATAAACACACCTTGATCTTCAGCGGGCAAAAAACCAGAGGGTGTTAAACGCATCAACAAATATGCTCCCAAGCCAAATAATGCAATAAAGAGCAATGAAAATTTAAACAACGAGAGCATCTTTCCCACCGTGCCAGAATAAAAGTGCCGCCCTTTTTCAATACCTAGCATCATCTTTTGAACTAATCTAGGAGGTTTTTGATTGGCACGCATTATCAGCGTTGAAACAGCAGGACTTAAAGTCAGTGAGTTTAGCCCTGAAATAATCATAGCACTGGCAATTGCAATGGCGAATTGGCGATATAAAATTCCAGAAATTCCAGGTGTAAAAGCAACAGGCACAAACACCGCCAATAAAACCATCGTAATAGCAATAATAGGACCTGTAATACGATCCATTGACTTTTTAACCGCTTCAGCAGGTTTTAAATTTGGATTTTCATGCATAACAGTTTCCACATCTTCCACCACCACAATGGCATCATCCACTACCACACCGATGGCCAAAACTAATGCCAATAAAGAAATGGTATTTGCCGTCACACCAAAAATGCTCATACCAATGAAGGCGCCAATTAAAGAGACTGGAATCGCCAAAGTTGGTATCAAAGTTGCACGAAGTGTCCCCATAAAAACATAGGTAATTAAAACAATCAACAAAAAGGCTTCAAGCAATGTTTCCATAATCTCAGATAAAGAAGATTTCACAAATTGAGCATTATCTGCCATAAATTTAAAACGCATCCCATCGGGCAAATATTGTGATAATTCCTCAGTTTTTGCGCGTATCGCTTCGGCTACATCCACTGCATTTGAATTGGGTGATTGGAAAATTGCCATACCAGCCGCAGGACGACCATCAAAAAATGTTTCAATAGAACTGGACTTTGTTCCCAATTCAATTCGGGCAATATCTTTTAACAACAAATAAGAACCATCATTATTGGCACGAATAACGATCTCACCAAATTCTTCTGGGGTTGATAAACGACCATCTGTTGTCAAAGCAAATTGAAACTCTTGTTCTTGGGTACTTGGCATAGTCCCAATTCTCCCCAGAGGAGCTTGAATATTTTGGGCACGAATAGCCGCCAATATTTCATTTGTTGATAGGCTTAAACTTTTTAATTTATCGTTATTTAACCAAACACGCATACTGTAATCCAAACTGGAAAATAAATATACTTCCCCTACCCCTTTGATACGTGATAATTCATCCTTGACATGCAAAATGGCATAATTTGTCAAATCCATACCCGAGTATTTATCTGAGTCACTTGTCAGTGCCAAAACCTGAAGCATGGACGACATTTTTGCCATCACGATAACTCCTTGACGTTGAACTTCCTCGGGCAAAAGTGCCTCCACTTGTTTCAAGCGATTTTGCACATTTACCGCATTCATATTTGCATCTGTTCCAATATCAAATGTAACCGTCAGTTCATATGAGCCTTCATCCGTACTGGTAGAACTCATGTATAACATATTTTCTACACCATTCACGACAGATTCAATTTGCTGACCAACTGTGGCTTCCACAACCTCAGAACTCGCTCCAGGATAAGTTGCACGTACTGTCACAGAGGGTGGCGTAATGTTTGGATACTGTTCCACAGGAATCGATGATATTACCAATAATCCCGCCAAAACAATCACAATTGAAATCACGCTGGCCAACCGTGGTCGTTTAATAAAAGCATCAGCTATCATTTATAACTCCTTTTTTAAATCAAAAAGTTATTTTAATAAATTAAATCACTTCTTTATATTTGTTTGAACTTGAGCTCCCGGTGCAATTTTTTGAAAACCTTCCACCACAACAACATCCCCTTCATTCAAACCATCCAAAACCTCCATTTGATAACCAGGCAACTCTATTCCTGTTTTTATCGCACGTTTTTCAATTGTATTATCCCCTTTAACAAGCATCACAAATTCTTGAGAAGCACTTCGTTGAATCGCTTTCTGGGGTACCAAAAGCATCTTAACTGTATTTTTTCCCTTTAAAAGTACACGACCGTATTGTCCAGAAATTAATTCTTGCTTAGGATTGGGAAAGGTTGCTTTCATTTTTAATGTATTCATTTGCTCATCCAGCGCAACATCTGTAAAATCAACACTTCCTTCTTCGTTATAAACGCTACCATCCGCAAAAATAAATTGAACAATAACCTCATTCAAATCAGGCATCTCACGACGCAATTCAGAAAGTTGATTTTCACTGACAGAAAAAACAACATCCATCGGATCAATTTTAACAACTGTTGCCAAAACCCCAGAGTTTGGTCCAATAAGTTCACCCACAGAAAAAACTGATTCACCCACCTTACCATCCATGGGTGCTTTAATTACAGTATATTCCAAATCCTTTTGGGCTAAATCCAATAGGGCTTTCATTTGATTCACTGTTGCCTTTGCAGAAGTATAGGCCGCCTCCATTTCGTCCAATTTTGACTTTGATACATCCTTAGACTGATAAAGTTTTTTGGCACGTTCATACTGCAACGTTGCATTTTTTTCACCCGCCAATGCTTTATCGTAATTAGCCTGAGCCGAACGAACAGAGGCTTCAAAATTTACTTGTTCAATAATGAACAAAGGTTGATCTTTTTTAACAACATCACCTTCTTGAAAGAGTCTCTCTTGCAAAAAACCCGTCACACGTGCACGTAAAGCAACCCTATCTTGACTTTCCGCTTTTGCCACAAAACTAGATTCTGGATATACGTCCGATATATTCAAACGCACAGCATCCACAACAGGTAAGTGTGTTTGAACGGGAATCACTGGACGAAAGCGCCATCCGAAGTAAGCACCAACTGCAACTAAAATCAAGAAAACCAAAAACACACATATCTTTTTAATTGACATAAATTATCCTTTCACATAGGGGTTAGAATAGCAAAATTTTTAAAAAAAATCTAGCTTTTTTTTGAAAAATATGATTTTATATAGGCAATCAACTATATTCATATGGGGGAAAAAATCGTGAAAAAACAACTGACTTATACCAAAGAAAAAAAAATTAAAAAAAATTTTAAACAAAACGAATATAAGAACATTCGCGTCTTTGTTGCAGGTGGTTCACGCGACGGAAAAAATCCTGCTTATGCAAAGGCTGCTTATGAATTAGGAAAAGAAATCGGACTTCAAAATTATCAATTAACTTTTGGTTTATCATCCCGTGGCATCATGGGAGCCGTTGCAAAAGGCGTTTTTGAATCTTGGGCTCAACAGCCTAATCACACCCATAAACCCATTGAAGGTGTCACCACAGAAGAATATATGCGTCGTTATGACACTGAAAAAGAATTAGAAGAAATTTCAGATATTATCGTCGCAAAAACATTAGAAGAGCGTAAAAAACATATGTTGAAAGCAGAATTTGTCATTTTTATGCCAGGGGGCGTTGGAACATTGGATGAATTGGCATTTGATTGCGTAGCTATGCAGGATGGGTTACTCCCCAAAAAACCTTTTATCTTATTTAACAGTTTAGGGTTTTTCCACCATCTTTTGGAATTTTTAAAAGATATCCATTTAAAAGGGTTTGCTGATTTTGTACCATTTATTGTGGTTGATAATGTCTTTGAGGCAAAAGTTGCCTTTGACATGATTGCTTATCGTTACTTGGCACAAAAACCCGCCAAAGACGAAACAGAACGCATTTTAGAACAAATTGTATATGATTTGCCTTATGTTATAGAACAAAAACAAAAAGATTATAATAAATCAACCTGGCAAATTTTAAGTGATATTCACAACACCTTTGTTCATAAAAGTGAATCTGAAAAGCACGAATTAAGCCAAGAAATTGAAACAGCTTATCTCAATAAAGAAATTTCCCGCATGTATGATCGTTTGGAAAAAACAGGACGAGATACTGCACTTGTGAGCCATAAACTGGCCTCTTTAAAAAAACGTTATAAAAAGAAAGGAAAATTTTTCAATGGACTTTATTAATTTGCCAGTTTTATTATTTTCTATTTTATTGACTATCAGTATTTTAACTAGCCTAGTATCCTCACGCGTTGGAATTCCCTTGATTTTGGCATTTTTGTGTATGGGACTAGCCGTCAGTGCTGGACACATTGAAATGTTACAAAGCCTTCATAGACCAGGCATCATATTTTTCATTGGTTCAATCGCTTTAGCAATGATTCTTTTTGACAGTGGTTTTCATACGTCCATGAAAAATTATCGTCAAAATGCTAAACCGGCCTTACTTTTATCCACCTTGGGCGTTGTAATGACAACTGTTATATTAGTACCTTTTGTCCATTTTCTGATGGATTTGAATTGGACCTTTAGCTTTTTATTGGTTGCAATGATCAGTTCAACCGATTCTGCTGCTGTTTTTTCACTTTTACGTTCAAAAGGACTCGGGCTACGTGAACGTGTAAAATCCACATTGGAAATTGAATCTGGAACCAATGATCCAATGGCCATTTTTTTGACTCTTTCCTTTATTTTGATTATACAACAACAATTAACGAATCAATCAATTCAGTATGGTTTTTTATTTCCAACTTTATTAGAACAAGCCTTTGTGGGAGGGGTTATTGGACTTGGTGCAGCTTTATTAATTCGCACTCTAATCAATAAAATTCCATTGGATACAGCTCTCTATCCAATATTTGTTTTGGGATTAACTCTTTTATGTTTTTCTATGACAAACCTTTTAAAAGGCAGTGGTTTTCTAGCGGTTTATGTTGCTGGATTAATATTGGGAAACACACGTATTCAAGCCTATGCCCAAATATCCAAATTTCAACAAACCATGACTTGGTTATGTCAAATCACTATGTTCACTTCTTTGGGATTGTTTGTTACCACAGATGGATTACCACAAATTTTGGACATTGGCTTTATACTGTCCATTCTGTTGATGCTGCTGGCACGTCCTTTAATGGTTTTTGCTATTTTACACTTTTTCAAGCAATTCAGTTTAGGAGACAAATTATTTATATCTTTTGTTGGCCTTAGGGGTGCCACTTCATTTTTGTTGGCACTACTGCCAATTGTTATGGGATTGCCATATGCACACACCTTTTTTGATATCATTTTCATAATGGTTTTAATCAGTTTAGCAGTTCAAGGTTTTTTAATCCCCATTGTAGGGCGTTGGTGCGGTGTAACAATTCCCGTATTAGAAACTGCCCCCATTAACACACAAATTGACTTACCCGGACTGGGGGATAGTTCTTTAATTATGTATCAGTTGGATGAGCAAACTCCTGTCGTGTTGGGTGAAAAAATTCCCCGTTGGGCAAAACCAACCCTTGTTTTAAGAAATGGTATTTCCTATCCCGCAGGAACAGGTTTACGTCAATTAAAGTCTGGAGATAAGGTCTATGTCTTTTTATCATCTGAATTACAAAGGCCCATTTTGAACAAATTGTATGGCCGCCCTTCATCCAATGAAATTATGACCCAAGGTGATTTCCCCATTTCAGCAGATACCTCATTTGATGAACTAGAACATCTATATGGAATTTCTGTGGATAGAGGTATTCGAAATTCTACTATCAGCGACTTATTCCATCAAGAATTTGCGGACGTTGAAATTGGTGATAGATTGGTTTTGGATAGCATTGAATTGGTTGTTCATAGTATAGAAGATGGGCATGTTAGCATGGTTGGATTGGATTTTGACCCCAAAGGAAAAAACAGCATTCATCACCATATTAAACTTTTATCTTTAAAAAATTTAAAAAAAAGGTTGACAAGCCATCAAAAAACAGTAAAGTAGAGTTATAAACCATATAAAGAAGGAGATTAAAATGGCAAATGTAGAACAAACACTTTATGACCAAGCAGTATATGATGCAACTTTTGAAGATCCCAATAAAACCTATAAACAGTACATTCAGGATTTACAGCGTCAACATGAACAAAAATTTTTACGCAATACATCTGCAAACAGAAGCCCGGAAGACAAACGCATCTTTGAAGAAAAATTAAGGAATTATTTAACCCATACGATTCAAGCTCATAATTCTTTCATATCCAATGGTGGGCGCTTGAATGCAAAGGGGGAATTGGTATTTAAAAATCAAACTGCAGCAGATCAATTTGAACATTTAGTGGAAAAAGCTGCTCAGTCCAATATGAGCTTATATGATTTTCAAAAAGATATGAAAATCAAATCACAATATGGCATGTTGGAACAAGATCGCAGAGCCTATGATAGAATTGATAATATCAAGGAACAATCTGGCAAAGCGGGAAAAGGCTTATTAAAAGGATTAGGAATTGCAGCGTTGGTCGGTCTAACAGGCTGGGGTGCTGTCAAGGGAGGAAAAGCCATTTCTAATGCAATGGAAGATGCCGATCGTGATATACGTATGGATCGTATTGAGCATCGTGTTGATATAACCCAAAATAAAATGCACACCACATCAGGGGTCAGACGTGGTGCGGCCATGGATTTTGCCACAGATAGCAGTGGTAATTATATCAGAACACAGCGTGTTATGCCGCAGCGCCCCGTTGTAGATCATGATGACGTGGACATGACTGTTATTGAAGAAACAGAGGTTGTTGATCAAACAGAGGAATTTAATCGTCCTCAGTTGCCTGAAATTATTGAAGAGGTACATGTTGTTCAACCTCAACCACAAACTGTTATAAAAAAAGTGGTTCATACGCCAGCACCTCAGCCCGTTGTACATGAAACAATTGAAGAAATCCATGAACAAGTAGAGCAAAATGCAACAGCCTATCAATCAGTAGTAGTGCCAACACGCACTGTGGTTCATCAAGTCCAACAACCTGTCCTTATGCAACCTCAACCTGTTGTTCAGACGGTGGCTCCAGCAGTGGATCATTCACAACTTTTGAACAATTTAACTGATTTGGGAATATCTGCCATCAATGCGCATGCACAGGTTAAAACAGCCAGATATATGTCACGCAAAGGACCAGATTCTGTGAGTATCACAAAGATTGATGACCACAGTATTCGTGGAAGCTTTAATGACAATAGTTCTCGTAGCTATAGAGGTGGCGATAGAACATTGGTAACCAATAATGGCAATACAGATAATCGTTGGTCTGGAAATACAAGGGCAACCACCAGAGTTGATGCTAGCAGCAGAACAACTGTAGATGCAAGACGCTATAGCATAGGCAATAACAGTGGCAATGGCAGCAATAGAGGAAATACTCAGACAAAACTTCGTCAGACCAATGTGCGCCAAACGAATGTACGCCAAACAAACCTTCGTACAATAACACCTCAGGCACGTCCAGGACGTACGACAGGTCAAATGCGCACGACCATGAGATCAGCATCTCAAAGAGGTAGTTTTTCCAGTACACCCGTGAGAACACAATCTATGCGCACAACTTCGGTAAACACAGGGAGTGCAGCTCGGACAGGGGCTCTTTCTCGTACGAATGCCCGTAGCGGTTCACCCATGAGACGTGGACGCTGATTTTAAAGCCTCATAAAATCCCCGACCTTCGGGGATTTTTTATTGTTTTTGAAAAGAAGCTATAAAAAAACCATCCGTACAATGTTTTGCCGGTGTAAATTGCGTATGATGAACCAGACAAAAATCCTTATGCCGACGCAAAAAAGCACGCATCTGAATTTGATTTTCTGATTCCAATAAAGAACAGGTCATATAATGCAACCAACCCTTAACTTTCACAAAACCTACGACATTATCCAAAATATTTTTTTGCAAGGTAACATAACTTTTGATTTGTTTTTCAGTCAATTTAAAAGGTGCATCTGGTTGACGACGCCACGTCCCTGTTCCTGAACAAGGCGCATCCACAACAACATGATCAAATTGCCCTGTTGGGTGTTGTTTTGTTTGAATAATAGATACTCCTGCACGCTTTGCTCGCACCTGCAACTTTTTTAAACTGATGGCCGATATATCGTGTGCCACAATTTTCCCCTTATTTTGCATCATTTGGGCAAAAGCCAAAGATTTTCCCCCTGCCCCTGCGCAATAATCCAACACAGTTTCGTTTGGTTGAATATGAGTAGATAAAGCCAACAATTGGGACCCTTCGTCTTGAATTTCAATCAATCCATTTTGGTAAGTTTGAGTTGTCGCTAGATTCACACGTTTTTTTAATATCAACCCCAATGGAGATAAAGGTGTTATATCCGTTTCAATACCTTCTGATTGTAATTCTTTTTGAATTTTCAACCTATCCCCAATACAACGCAAAATTGTTTGAGCCGGTCCTTTCATTGCCTGTAGTTCTGAATCAGGAATCAACTTTTTAATCCAATCAGGAACAGGCCGATTGCGCAAAACATGCCAAACACCATCCGTAATCGCATGGCGATCCTTGGAACCAATATAGCGACGTGTCCGCGTATAGGTATTTATTACCTCGTTAGCGGGCCGATTTGTTGCATCAATTTGGTTCAATAATTCTTGAATCGCTAAATCAATTTGTTTCTGTTTCATGACGCCCCTTAAATCCCATTGCGACAACATAAAATTCGGAAGAATCTTTACGACTGGCATCGGGTTTTGCGTGTTTTACAACAGTAAAATCTTTTTTCATTTGTAACAAAAATTTGCTTTCAGTACCACCTTGAAAAATTTTGGCAATAAAAACGCCATCAGGTTTTAAAACTTTCAGAGCAAAATCATAAGCAATCTTAACCAAATTCATAATCCGCAAGTGATCCAAAGAATGGTTTCCCGTTGTATTCGCTGCCATATCACTCATTACAATATCAGCTTTATTTTTCCCCATCAAATTCCACAAGATAGTAGGGGCTTTATCATCAGTAAAATCCATCTGCACCATTTTTGCCCCACTGATAGGAGCCGTCGGCAACAAGTCAATTCCAACAACTAACGGATTCTCAGGTATTGAATTGACCAAACGTACCGCCACTTGGGTCCATCCACCAGGGGAACATCCCAAATCTACTACACGCTTTCCGGGTTTAAAAAAATGAAATTGGTGATTCAGTTGTTCAATTTTAAAAGCCGCCCTACCCCGAAATCCTTGATCATGAGCTGCACGTACATAAGGATCATTGATTTGGCGTTGCAACCATTTTTGGCTGGACGCTGAACGCCCCCCCGATGTTTTTAGTTTTTGTTTCAAAGGCCTTTTATTAAATTGCATATTCTCATCCAATTTGGTGCGGGCGAAAGGTTCTGCACCATTTTTGTCCTGTTAGCTTTATTTTATTGGTTTTATGGATCATTGTCAATACCCTTTTTTTAAAATGAATCACACCATGCATCACACTTTTCTACATTATAATGTAATGGGAATTGAAAATACATAGCTTTTTATCCATCCCAGAAAATTTTTAAGCCAATTCTGGAGCTGATGAACATGAAAAGCTGGATGTTTCTATAACCATCTAAGCCAAAATTAAGTTTCCCAAGGGATTCTATAAAAAAAGAAGGATGCTTTTGTAGACATCCTTCCTGTCCTGATAATCGGAACGCTTAATAAAACATTCCACAAGACGCCTTATTATAAATCAGTTTCATTTAAAATTGAGTGCTGTCCCGGTACAACAATGTTAAAAAACTTAATTTCATTCTGGGATTGGAGTTTAAAAATAACACATCTAAAAGGTGGTGCTTCTTCTCTCTCTTGATATATGCCTCTAAACTTGATTCTTCCATTGGGAATATACAACTTGATACCAATTCCTTCAATAATCTCATGAAATTTTTTTGCTGTTAACATTGAAACAGGACCCAAAAAATAGATATCATTATGGACTTTTTGATAGGTATAAACTGCTTTTTCAAGGAAAGGAAATTTAAGATAGAAAGGTGGGTTGATCCAAATTCTTTTAAATTGAGTCCAATCTTGCTTTAATCCATCTGTATAAATCGTGCTATAATTTGGAATACCTAATGCTTTTGCCTGCTCTTCGGTAGTTGCTGGGTCATAATCAAAAGTACCAAACATATCAACAATATATTTTGGCGTATAACATTCAAAATTTTGTTCGTTAAAAGAAATAGCTCCTGTACTCATATTTATTAGAACTGAAATTTTTTATTCCCAGCCCATGCGTTGGATAAATCGGCTGACAGTAATCGGTTGAACGTCCATGATACGGGATATTTTATATTTTGAAACACCTTTATCCAGTAAATCCTTAATTCGTTTTGTATTTTTAGAGAGTTTTAGTTTTTTAGATTGAGCAGAAAAGGGACGTCCCAGCTTTTTCCCACTGGCTTTCACATTTTCAAGGGCAGCTTTCGTACGTTCTGAAATCAGTTGTCGTTCAATTTCCGCACTGATACCAAAAGCAAACGCCATAACCTTACTTTGTATATCATTTCCCAGTCTGTAATTTTCCTTTATGGTCCATACTTGACAATTTTTATTCAGGCAAGTTTCCAAAATATGCATAACCTCCAATAATGATCGCCCAAGTCGTGATATTTCAGAAGTAATCAGGATATCGTCTTCCTTTAATTTATTCAATAATGCCCCCAGTTGGCGTTTAGCAAGCGGTTTGCGAGAGGATATTTTTTCTTCAACCCACTTTTCAATTTTGATTTTTTGAGATTTAGCAAACTTTTTAATTTCAAATTCTTGATGTTCCAGCGTTTGTTTGTTGGAGCTGACCCTGATATAGGCATAAATAGTCATTTTAAATCCTTTGGTTTTGGTTCTTTATCAATATTTTCCCCTCTTTTTTCTGTCATTTTAATAGAACGATTAAATCAAGATATTTTTTGTTTTTTTTAAATTTTATTTCGAATACATATTTATGCCTTATTTCGCTAGGATATTCCTTTATTTTAATGATTTTTCGTTTTTAATATTTTTCCACCTATTACACAAAGGTTGATTTGTGTCATACTGGGGATAATTTAACAAAGGAGACAACAATGAACTTAAAACAAAACAATATAATTCGTCATCCTGAACTTATTTCAGGATCTAAGGATCATGGATTCCGAAATAAATTCGGAATGACGGCGAATAATGGCGAATTGGGTCGCAGTATGGTGGAAATGCTGGGTGTGTTGGCCATTATCGGTGTACTGTCTGTTGGCGGCGTCGCGGGATATAGCATTGCCATGCGTTCATACAGAGCCAATGAAATCATCAATGCTGCATCAATGTTGTATATGTTAGGCGTTGCTCAAAACGCAGGGGCTGGTGATGCACAAATGCAATATTCAACAACAGTTGGATCACTACCAAGTGGTGTCAGTGAAATCACCTATAATGCGGATAAAACAATGACTGTTGCGATTACTGATGAAGATATTTGCATACAAGTTAAAAACAAATTGGGGGATAAGGCAGCGGGAAATTGTTCTGGCGCTGCTTCTACTTTAACTTTTGCACTAGAGGGCACCCCTATCAATAATGAAGGTGGGGGGAATACCTGCCAAGGGGATGGTTGTGTGAGCGGTGAATGCCATGGGGTAGATAATAGTGGTACCTGCAAGTCCTGCGAAGGTTACTATGATTACAGCTATCATTGGAATGGTTCCAGCTGTGAAAGGGGGACATGCCATGGGGTAGAAACTTCTAGTGGTTGCTACGCCTGCGAAGATTTATATGATTCCAGCTATCATTGGAATGGTTCCAGCTGTGAATGCCAAGGGGTAGAAGAGAGTGGGAGTTGTCTGCCCTGCTCATCTTACTATGGTCCCGGCTCCCATTGGAATGGTTCCAGCTGTGAATGCCAAGGGGTAGAAAGTTCTGGTTACTGCCATTCCTGCGAAAATTACTATAATTCCACCTCCCATTGGAATGGTTCCAGCTGTTCTTCTACCTGCCGGGGTAGCGGATGTGAGAACGGCGAATGTCATGGGGTAGAAAGTTCTGGTGTCTGCCAGACCTGCGAAAGTTACTATGGTCCCGGCTCCCATTGGAATGGTTCCAGCTGTGAATGCCAAGGGGTAGAAAGTTCTGGTTACTGCCATTCCTGCGAAAATTACTATAATTCCACCTCCCATTGGAATGGTTCCAGCTGTTCTTCTACCTGCCGGGGTAGCGGATGTGAGAACGGCGAATGTCATGGGGTAGCAACTAGTAGTGGTAGCTGCGAAACCTGCGAATATTACTATGATTACAGCTATCATTGGAATGGTTCCAGCTGTTCTTATACCTGCACAGGTTCCGGATGTGTGAACGGTGAATGCCATGGGGTAGAATATAGTGGTGGCTGCGGGTCCTGCGAAGATTACTATGATTACAGCTATCATTGGAATGGTTCCAGCTGTTCTTCTACCTGCCAGGGTACTGGATGTGTGAATGGTGAATGCCATGGGCTAGAGGCTAGTAGTGGTTACTGCTACACCTGCGAAGATTACTATAATTCCGGCTATCATTGGAATGGTTCCAGCTGTTCTTATACCTGCCGGGGTGATGGATGTGTGAATGGTGAATGCCATGGGCTAGAGGCTAGTAGTGGTTACTGCTACACCTGCGAAGATTACTATGATTCCAGCTATCATTGGAATGGTTCCGGCTGTAGTAATTAATCTATCACGAGCTAGTCATGGTTGAATTTTTCTATTATTTAGTAATTGCCCCATTATATAACTTATTTCAGCTGATCTTCAGTTATATATATGGGGCCAGCCATGATATTGGCCTGACTTTATTCTTAATGAGTATGGTCGTATCTGTCATGTGCTTGCCGTTGTATTTGAAAGCAGATCAATTACAAGAAGAAGAAAGAAAAATTCAACAAAAATTAAAGGATAAAGTTGATTTAATTAAGCGCAACTATCGGGGGGATGAACGGTATATGTTGTTGCAAACATATTATCGCCAACAACATTATCACCCCTTGATGCGCTTACGTTCATCCGTCAGCTTACTGTTACAGATTCCCTTTTTTACGGCCGCTTATACATTCTTTTCACATTTAACTATGTTAAAAGGCATGTCATGGGGGCCTATTCATAATTTAGCCACACCAGATAGATTATTAAATTGCTTTGGCATTTCAATCAATGTATTACCCATTGCAATGACCCTTGTCAATTTGTTGGCCGCTTTCATTTACGCCCGAAAAAAAGGAATTAAAGAAAACATAAGCTTGATTTTAGTCAGCTTGGTATTCTTGTTTTTATTGTATCGATCCCCATCTGGATTAGTGTTATATTGGCTTTATAATAATTTATTTTCTTTATTCAAAAATATAGCCCAAAAGTTTATGAATCGTGAAAAAGTTATTCAATATGCCTTTGGTTTGGTACTGATTCTTATGTGTTTTTTGGAACAAATATGGGGGCATTCTATCAGTACGCTTTTATTTGTGACAGTATTGCTTTGTTTAATCAAAAAGGACTTTGTGACAAAGGCTCTTTCAAATTTTATACCCTATCGAACATCATATATCTTATCCATGTTAACACTTTTTTTCTTAGTTGGTATTTATGTTCCAACAAACACTGTGGCCAGTTCGCCCCTTGATTTTTTTGAAAATGGGGTAGCACCTGTTTCTCTTTTGTTGAAAAATGTAACCGTTTATATGGGATTGTTCTGTTTTTGGGGAATGTTACTTTATTATTTTTTAAATAAAAATGGACGCAAAACTTTGGCTTGCTTATCGATAATTGCAGTTGGATACGCTTTGAGTGGTTTTTTGTTGATAAAGATGCCACATATTTCTATCTCCGAAATGTTCACTTTTGAAACGTCAAAGGTTGATTTTTATCCCAGTAATCTATATCGTTGGCTATATTATTTGGTTGTTATCTGTATTCCCTTTATCACATTGTTTTTTTTGTATTTTAAAAAAACAAGCATCCTTAATACAATGATGATTATTGTTTTGATGACCCCCCTTGTTCTTTCATTGAAAAATTTTGCGTCTATTTATAATATGGTAAATTTAACACAGCACATTGTACCTCAAACAGCAACCCGAGAAAAATATATTCACTTAAGTAAAAAAGGTAAAAATGTTTTAATTATCTTCTTAGATAAATTTGTGGGATCAATGCTACCTATTGCTTTTGAAGAAGATAAAAATTTAAATCAACAGTTTACTGGATTTACCTACTATCCAAAGACTCTGTCATATTATGCACATACAGTTCTAGGTTATCCACCCATTTTAGGGGGATATGAGTATACGCCTTTAATGATGGATTCCCGCCCTGGTTTATTTGAAACAAAATTTAAAGAGGCAATGACGGTACTCCCTGCTATTTTTTCACAAAATGGTTGGAAATCTACGATTATAAACCCACAGGATTTAGGTTGGCAAAAATATGCCAAATGGGGAAGGATCCCCCCAGAACAAAGTAAAAAATTGACTTCTACTGATTTGTATGATAAATATGGTATTGATTATGTTGACCTTCATCAAAATGTTCCCAGAGATATGTACTATCCCATGCAAATTGCATCGAGTAAAGCTGTTCAGAACAACATATTTTTTTATAGTTTATTACCAATACTATCTCCCACTCAGAGACAATTTATTTATGATAATGGATATTATCACAATAAAGAGCCTAATCGCACTTTGCCATCCGTATTGGTTAGTGATTACCACGAGCTAGACTCCTTAGACAAAATAACAGATTTCAATTCAGATAAAGATTCTTTTGTGATGTTAAATAACAATTTAACTCATTCTTCGGGTCTATTAAGTTATCCAAATTATGATTTAAGTCCAGAAACAAACACACTATATAAACCAAAATTACAACCAAACGTGTCGGATTGGACACTGAAACAATATCATGTATGTATGGCATCTTTAAAATTAGTTGGTAAATATTTAGACTTTCTTAGGAACAACAACTTATATGATAACACTCGTATTATTATCGTTTCCGATCATGGTTCCCCCATTCAGTATGATGGTTTTAATTTGCCTCCTTTTAATTTACATAATCCTGTTTTAATGGTAAAAGATTTTAATGAGGCAAAACCATTTAAAGTAAGTAATCTGTTTCAGACCAATGCAGAAGTGCCTCTATTGGCAACAAAAGATATTATCAAAAATCCAGTTAATGTACATACAAAAAAAAGTTTACAAAAATCAAAACTTATGGAAGGAAGCAATAAAAATGGAATACTCGTTGAAATGTCTGGTTCTTGGAATCCAGCCGAATTTATCGGTAAGGAGAAAGTATTTTTTAAAGGCATGTATGCTTATTTTAAAGGAAATGATCCTTCCAAAAAAGAAAATTGGATGGATCAATTAAGCTTAGAAGCAGCAAAAAAATTAATGGAAAACCAACGATGAATTCTAATTACACATAGAAAATAATAATTTTTTAGGAGTATTCTAAATGTTAAAATTTTTAGTGATATTATGTACATTCTTATGCATATCAAAGCGAGCCTTTGCATACATAGATCCAGGAACAGGTAGTATGTTATTTTCCATAGTTCTTGGCTCGATTACTACTGTGTTCTTTTTTGTAAGAGTAGTTATCATTCATGTAAAAAGATATCTGTTTAAAAAAAATAGCTTAACTTCAAGGAAACATCAATTCGTTGTGTATTCAGAAGGTAATCAGTATTATACTGTTTTTAAGCCTGTTTTAGATGAATTTGAGTCACGAAAGATTCCTGTCATGTATTATTCATCTTCATCGGATGACTTGCTTTTTCAGGAAGGATATTCTTATGTTAAAGTGGCTTATATCGGAAAGGGAAATAAAGCATATCTGAAGTTAGCTTTTCTTAATGCAGATGTTTGTGTGATGACAACTCCTCAATTAGATGTTTTACAGCTTAAACGTTCAAGGAATGTGAAACATTACTCTCATATTTTTCATGCTATTGCTTTTTCATATTCATACAGACTTTTTTCTCTAGATTATTACGATTCTGTTTTGTGCGACGCAGAATATCAAGTTCCCATGATACGAGAATTAGAACATAAACGCAAATTACCAGAAAAAAAATTGCCTGTTGTAGGTAGTACGTATATGGACTTCAACAAACAAAGACTGAAGGATATAAAAATAGATAAAAAAACAAATCTATATACAATTCTTATTGCTTCAACTTGGGGGGAGGAATCTCTATTAAATAAATATGGTGAAAAACTTATAGATCAATTTTTGTCTTCGAAGTACTATGTTATAATTCGCCCTCACCCACAGTCATTCTTGGTGGATAGAAATTTAATAGATAAATTGCAAAAAAGATATAAGGATTGCCCAAATATATCTTGGGATATGTCTGTGAGCAGTAATTTGGAAAGCATGGCAGAATCTGATCTTTTAATAACTGATTGGTCACGCATTATGGTGGATTATGCATTGTTATTTAAAAGAACATTTTTATATACAGGAACAAATGTTTCTAATGAAGTGTTTGATTGTCATGATTTATTAGATCCTTATAAGTGGACCTATGATGTAATTTCTCAGATAGGTAAAAAACTCTATCCAGAAGATATGGGACATGTTGTTCGTATCATTGATGAAATAAAGAATGATGTTGAGTATAAAGAAAAACTTGATATGGCCAATGAATATTTTTGGGCTCAACAGGGCAGGAGTGCTAAAAATGTTGTTGATTTTCTCGTAGATATTCAAAAATCTTTAAGGGGGAACTGATCATGACAAAAAGAGAGATAGTAGGTTTTACATTGGGATGTTTTGATATTCTGCATGTTGGACATCTCAACCTTTTGAGGAATGCAAAGGGAATGTGTGATAAACTAATTGTAGGTGTTTGTTCGGATGAATATATTGATCAAAATAAACACAGTAGGTACTTTGATATTTCGGAAAGAATTGATATTTTGCGTTCAATAAAATATTGTGATGTTGTGGTGCCTGAGAATACTTTAAATAAATTAAAATTATGGGAAAAATATAAATTTGATTATCTGTTTGTTGGTGATGATTGGCAAGGAACTTCTCAATACGAACAATGGGAAAAGGATTTAGAGAAAGTTCACTGTAAAGTAATTTATTTCCCCTACACAAAAGGGGTTTCGTCTTCGAAAATAAAATCCATCCTGTAAACTAAAATTTATTTTGATAAATTTAGGCTAAAAAGTGGTCATTAATGAATAAATCCATTTAATAATTAAAAGGAATTTTAACTTACTCTTTTGAAAAGGGTAAGTTGATTTTATGTATTTCAACCTATTCTTTTGTGAAAAACAGGTTAAATTAGCCCAGAAAAGTCTTAAAAAATAGGCCAATTTGCTAATTTTTTGCTAGCAATATGCACTTTTTCTACTTTTTTGCATTTTTAGCGCTCCAATTTCGGGGTTTTTAGCATATAATATACCTGTTAAACAAAAATAACCTATTGATAAATGAAAGGAATTTAAAATGGAAAACAAAATTGGAATGGCTCTACAGGAAGGTGGGTTTGTACGAGTATATGACGAAAATGGAAACTACTTATTCTCAATCGGTGGTGAGCTGGTCGGATATACCTCAAGTACGGTCTCAATTAAGGATGGTAGTTTTATCCGTGTCTATGATTCAACCGGTTCATATAAATTTTCAAGATAATCAATAACAACAAAACGAAAGGACAAAATCATGTTAAACTTAGAAAATTTTAGACAATACCTCATTAACAAAGGATACAAAGAATTTAGCGCATCAAACAACCCTAGTACTTGCGAAGATTATACATATAGGTTGTCTCGCTTACTAGTTGCTGAAAATATAACGTTGGATGAGCTATCAAGCAATATTCAAAAATACATTGATTTGTATGGACGTACTGGAGAAAAATGGTGTGTTGGTCGTCGCAGCCATGAATCCTATATCAATGCTTTAAAACAATTCAGGAAATTTGTGTTAGTTCAACGTTTTGGTGGTGCAAATGGTTAAGTATCCTGAAATAACCGTAAAATTGATTGGTGAAAGTGGTAATGCTTTTCATATTCTTGGTACTTGCAGACGAGCTATGATAAACAACCACTTGCCTCAATCAGAAATAGATAAATTTATACAAGAAGCAACTTCTGGCAACTACGACCATTTATTAGCAACTTGTCTTGATTGGTTTGAAGTGGAATAATGATATGAATAAGACAGAAATAATACGCGAATTAAATGATAAACTTAGGACTACTTTTACAGGTGGCAGGATTTTAACAACAATAGGTATCAGAAGTAAACCCGTAGAAGATGTATCAAGAATTCTATATAAGGTACAACATTTTTCTGACTTTAATAAGAATAATAATATCTACGGTGAAAGAGATTTCGGAAAGTTCGCATTCAAAGATGATGTGATTATATGGAAAATTGACTATTATGATAAAAATTACCGATTTATGTCTGAAAATCCAGCTGATCCAACAATTACAAATCGCGTACTTACCATTATGACAGGTGAAGAATATTAAAAAAATGAAATAACCTTTGTAAAACTTTTGCAGAGGTTGTTTTTTTATTCTTCCCTCCATAAGACATATTCACTGAGTTTAACAACATTTTTTAGAATATATGACGCTTTAAATCTCTACTAAAATAATTTTGATAATCTGATAAAAAACGCTCCCAAATCCCAAAATCATTTAAAATACCCCAAAATGAGCCGACCCGTTTTTGGAATAGGTAGACTCATTTAAAGGGCTATTCGCTTTCCTGTAGAAATTTGGGAAAGGTTGGGATGAGTTTAAAAAGGAATTTCGTCATCCAGTTCTTCAAATCCAGGCAATCTCAATTGATTTGGATGAGAATTGTTCCATTGTAATTCATCATAACCCTTTTTAAAGGTTTTCGTCCAATCTTCAAAAGCAATAGCCCGCCGAATTACTTGATAATTTTCTTTTTCATTTCGTTCACTTAACTCATCCAAAGCCTCTTGATAATCACCTTTGCGGTATCTTTGAAAATAAAAGCAACCCACTGGATTTATACTTTGGAAATCATAAACGCGTGGTGCTTTAATTCTAGCTTGCAATTCCAATTCTGCATCATCCGTGCATTGGGTCAACTCCTTATAACGTTGCATAATGAAAGCCTTACATGTATCATCAAAATTTGGAAAATGTGATTTAAAAAAAGAAATCAGTACGTCATAATGCAGACACTGACAAAGGGGTTGGGTCAATAACAATTTAATCACATAAACAATTTCAGCTTGTCCCACCAACCAACATTTGTATTTGTGCGTATTCATAATTTCCGTAAAATCTTTTTCAAGTTTTGAATATAAAATTTTTGCCTGTTTAAGATTTTCAGTACTAATCAAAACTTCAGATTCTGATCCTTTTTGTTCTGCCCTTAATGCAACTAAGTCTCCATTAATTTTAATAAATTCAGGGGAAAGTTTAAGGGGATCTTTTTCCATTGGTTCATCTGGTTGAGGAGCTGGAGTCTCAAAGAAGGGTTTCATCAAGGTATACAGTTCATCTTTAGTGATTTTTTTGTTATCTTCATCAGCTGTATTAATGGAATTGAATTTTTCTTGAATTCTGATAAAATTGATTCCACTCACCTGATAGTTTTTTGTGGTGCAATTATCATAAAACTTCTGTTCTGCCAACCCTAATTTAACCAAATATTCCAAAGCGTTTGTGATTGCCTCTTTGCGTTCTGACTTAATCATTTGCCGCGAATATTTATCCTTGATACAATTATAAATATTGTGTGGTGCAAACGTTTTGTGCAAACTCAAACTTTGTTCATTCTCTGGTGATGCTTGCCCCAAATAAGTTTCAAGATAGCAGACAATTGCCTCAATAGCCCAAAGGTTTAATCGGCGCTCATTTTCTGTATTAACAATCCCATATATATCAAAGTAACGTTCAAAGCTTGGAAGGGAATCAAAAATTTTTTCAATGATTTTTTTCAAGGTTCCTTTTTCAAGTGGTCTGCCATTTAAACGGTTTCCAAATTTGATAACAGAAACACGCCTTTGTTTTAAACCAATCATGTCATTGGAAGTGAAGATGCTATTCGTTTTTGAAGGATGGTTATACTGTTTTTTGTTTTTAGGGTTTAATTCAATACTTCCACCATTTATTAGGCTTAATAATAATTCTCGGTTCACCTCAGAGGGTTTCACTTCATCAAAATAATTTAAATGACTTTTCCAAACCTGTTCCTCATGGGGAGATTCTAAAAGCTTGCCAGAGTGTGCCTTAAACACTTTACCATATTGGGATTCAACTTCACAAATAGCACGTGCAGTGGCTGATTTACCATTATGCGCAACCCCATTAAAAAAGACACACGTTTTTTCATCTTCTGGAATTTCTTTATCGCGCGTATATTTCAGTTGCATCAAAAAGCAAACAAGACCTAAATAACCGTTCTGATCAACAATATTTAAGCGATACAGGTTATCCACCAAAGTATCCAAATCTGGTTTTTCAGAGGATTTTGCCTTGATAATGTTGGCCCGATATGCCTCTTGCTGGATTTTTTCACCCGTCAATTCAATTTTGGCAGCAATCCGTTCAATTGTTTTTGGATGAAACTCAATGGAACGCGCCAAATCATGGGTTACATCCACCTGTTGGATACCTCCATTTTCATCTACAGTATTTTGCATAATGGGTTCATCTTTAAACGTTGCCATTGTTGCATCATAGGCTGTTGCTAGATCAAATGTTAAATTATTTTTGGCACAGTACGTCGCAATTTTTGTTTCGTGTTCATGTGTCAAACAAGGTTTAATTTTCTTACTCATATTAGTTTCTCTTTCTTTTTTAGTTAATGCAAATCCCCAGAAGCTATCAGTTGCCATTTGGGAGGGCATAGCTTTGGGGATTCATTGTTGAAACCTTTATGTCTAAGCCCAAATTATTCCTGATCCCATACGTACAGTTGCACTTTTCAACAATGACCATACGCAGGGTTTGACAATAATTACATTCCGTGTCCTTGCTCTTTTTGTTAATACAATTAAGGATCCATGTAAAATGTCCATCCAAATTGAAGACACAACGCCCCCAATAAATGAGCCTTTTAAATAACCCTCATTATTATAGAACTACCTTTTTGAGGGAGCTTTTAAAATTTTTTTTACTTTTTTTTGATTTTTTTTATTTTATTTAGGTTGGATTCATTCATTTTTTTTGTTGATTATTTTCTTCATTGAAATTATTTTTTTCTTTAAATTAGGTGTAAAAAAAATGGATGATATATATATTTTTCAAGCATTTATGCAATTTTTTGAAGGAGGTTTTTAAAATTTAAGAATGAAGAAAACACCCTAAATACACTTTAAACCCCCTATTATTTATCCCTTTAATAAAGAAGAAAAAAACAAAAGGGAATGAAAAATCATTTGCAGACAAAATAAACTATATGGGGAAAATAGCTAATCCTTACTGGAAAAGCCACTTTAAAATTGGGGATATATTATATAAAAGAGGCGCAAAATTAGGATTTTTTAGCCATAATTGCTTTCCACATTGCAAAGTGAGGCTTTAAAAAATCATATTCAAACTTATCCATTTCAGCTTTTATTTCGGCAAGCCCATGATTTGAATAATGTTTATCCATAATATTTTGGCCTTCCCATCCTATGATATTAAAGATAAAGGAATTTGGAATGCGGGCAGCTTGCATAATTAAACTGGCATTTTTACGAAAAGAATGAAAATCATATCCATCCTTTGCTTTTCCCTTGATACCCACAGTCATTAAAAACTTTGAAAAGGTACGCACAAAATATTTATTATTGTATTGCCCTGTTTTTGTCTTACATTTTGGAAAAATAAAATCTGTCCCCATTGCTTTAAGTTTTAATTGTTTTCGTCTGACATAATCCACAAAGCCCATATCCAACAACTGATTATGGATGGGTACAAAACGTTCAGAAGCTTCATTTTTTAGCTGCTTTAACGGATGATTTTCTATAAAGTGAATACAATCCAAGCCTTCCTGCTTCGTCACATCATCATATTGTAAAGTGAAAGCTGCATTTTGTCTGGCTCCTGTAAATAAAGCAACCATACACATCCAAAAACAATCTGGTTCATTCTTAAAAAAGTCATACTTTGGATCAAACATCATTAAAAGTTGATCCTTAGAATAAGGTAAATGTGAATTCTTATCCACTTTTTTGGTCTTTTCAATATTGGGTAAATTTGCAATCACATTTAATTTATAAAAATCAGGTTCAATATTTGAAGCACAAGTTACGAATTCCTTGAGATACCTTAAATGCTTGCGTTTGTTATCCCCTTTTATATCTGTCCTATCTTTTACGAAGGTAGCAATTTTTTCAATAATAGCAGGGTGATGAAATTTTGAATAATCATCCATCACTGTCAATCCCACTTTGGATAAAAGCATTTGTAAAATATTGCTTTTTCTGGTTTGTTCAGCTTGACAATTACCCCCTTTCAGCAACATAGAATTCAAAATTTCACCAATCAAATGTGGCGGTGGTCCTTGTAGTTGTTGAGATTTTACTTCTTTTAATTGTTGTTGCAAGGGTTCAATTGCTTGCGTGATTGTTGATTGAAGTGTAAGGCCTAACTGATTTAAAAATTGTTTTTGATTTGCCTGAATAATGTTTAAAATGCGCTGATCTTCTTTTGAAAGTTGATTTTTGCTGGCTTTTACACGCTGATAAAGATTCCAAACTTTTTCCAGTAAAGACTTTGGATTTAAGGAAGAGAGAGTTTTAATAACTTGAACGTCAATCGTTTTGGTCTGATAAATTGCAATAGAGGGATCCGAAGAAGAAGGTTGATATGGAAAAGGATCTGGTTCTATAAAATCCAACTGTTTAAACAACTCATGCAATTCTTGAAGATCTTTAGCTAATTGTTTTTGTTTATCCATCAAAGTCCTCGCTTCATAATAATCACTGGTGTGAAGAGAAAAACGTTTATATCTTCTTTTGCCATTCACACGTGGTAATTCCATTCTACAATAAAAAACATTATTTCGCAACCACAAAAATGGTGCGGGCGCTTGTGTTTTTGCATCACAGTTTGCATCACACTTTTTGAAGGGGTGTGATTCAATGGGTGGCTTTGATATTCCTTTGTTTTGTAAGTTATTGATATGATTAGATTTTTCAAAAACAAAAGAGTCCAACATCTGTTGTAAAACTCTTTTCATAAGTGTTTGAAAAACAAGGGGTTTGATTTGGTGCGGGCGAAAGGACTTGAACCTTCACGCTTTTGGCATTGGCTTCTAAGACCAACGTGTCTACCATTCCACCACGCCCGCATAGATGCATTATAGCATAGCATAAAATAAATTTCAAGATTAAAAAACCCGCCAAAAGCGGGTTCAACTTTAATCTTTTAAATGTTCCTCTTTAAGAACAAAAGCTTTTGGCAGACCTTTTGGAAAAGATACATGTTCATCTCTATCTCTCACGCCATAGGAAGCAACCTTTACGGAGCCTGTATAGGCGCCCATTGAGTCTGTCGGTTCATCACCAATCCCTTCAAAATTGACAGATATCGGCTTTGGCAATCCAACCATTCTAGAATAATTCACTTTTAATTCCTATTTTGTAACTACTGAAACGTAAGTACGATCTTTTGCGGAATGTTTGAACTGAACAACACCATCAGCTGTCGCATAAATGGTATGATCCACCCCCATCCCAACATTTTCACCAGGATAATACTGTGTCCCACGTTGACGGATAATGATATTACCCGCAGCAACTGATTGACCACCAGACTTTTTAAGACCTAACCGACGACCGGCAGAGTCTTGAGAATTTTTAACGGAACCACCCGCTTTTTTATGAGCCATTTTACTTCTCCTTAACCTTTAATTTCTAAAATCTTTATCAGGGTCAAATCTTGTTTATGACCATTTTTACGTTTATATCCATGGCGACGTGTTTTTTTAAACACAATTACCTTTTCACCACGTGTTTGACGAATAATTTCGGCTTCTACACTTGCCCCTTTCACAAAAGGCGCACCAACCTTATCCCCCAACAGAACAACCTCTTTTAAAGAAACTTTATCTCCTGCTTTTCCTGCCAATTTCTCAACAGCCAAAACAGCGTCTTTCTGAACTTTATATTGCTTTGCACCAGTTTTAACAATCGCAAACATGATATATCCTTTCTTAAAAAAACTTTGACAGAGTATATACTATTTATTCAACCTTGTCAAGAAAAAAAATCAAAAATCAAAAAAAGTTTTTCATTTGCTTAATTCAAGAAAATATGCTATTACGTATCTGTTTGTTTTTCCAACATATAAAAAAGGAACTTACATGCTTAAAAAGATACTATTTTCATTCGTTATTTTATCTTCAATCCACACAGCCTATGCGGCCGACATTACAAACCCATTTTATCTGCCATCTAAAGGACAAGTTGGCTCTATTACGTCATTGGATTATACGCAAAATCATTATAAAAATGATTGGGGTGTTTCTGACAAAGTCTATGATACAAATTTGTCCGAAGAACTCCAATATGGTTTAACAGACAAAGTGGCTATCATTGCCAGCATTGGTAATATTCTTGCAAAAGTTAAAGATGCCATATTAAACGAAACAGACAGAGAGAACAAAAATATTAACTGGGAAACAGGATTAGCATGGAACGTCTTTGATAAAGCGTTTAAGTTGCAGACATCTTTGCTGTATGGCCAAGATCCATTTGTTAACAGATATAATGAAGGTTTTGGTGAATATAAATATTTTAAAGGAAGTGTAAAAGCAGGCTATAAATTTGAAAAAATGCTTCCCTATATTGAGTTCACAGAACAATTTCCAATCGCCCAGAAAAAAGGTTCCGACAAACCCGTTTATACGGCAAAAGTTGGTCTGTATCAAGGCCAGTGCGAAACGTGGGCATTGGATACAGGTATCCGCTATACAAATGATGCAAATACATATACAAAGGGAAGAGCCTATACAGCTGAAATAGAGGCTTCATACTACTTAGCAAAACAAACCGCTTTAAGTCTATATGGTACATACACTTTGAGTGGAAAAGCTAAAACACAAGCTGATGTTTACCATAAATCAATTGGCGCACGTTTACGTTGGTTCTTTTAATTTAACATTCAAAAAACCCCGGCTTATTCGTCGGGGTTTTTTCATAACATAATCATGCTAGATATTCTTTTGAATCAAGTCCAATAATTCCGTTTTGGAACATGCGCCATTATGTTGGGCACTCGCTTGACCACTTTTAAAAATAATCAAATGTGGAATACTTTGAATTTCATACTTTTCCGCCATTTTTGGGGCTTCATCAACATCCAATTTGTAAACAACCAATTTACCAGCCATTTCAGCCGAAATTTCCTCCACAATCGGCAGCATCTGCCGACAAGGGCCACACCAAGTTGCAAAAAAATCAACCAATACTGGTTTTTCTGATTTTAAAACTTTTTCTTCAAAATTTGTATCATTTATAATTTCCATTTTTACCTCCTTTAGGTAGTGCTTATATATACATCTTTTTATATAAAGTCAAGAAAATTTATGGGGTACACATTTGATACATGGGCCAATTTCCCGATACAATTTCATCCAAAGATTGTACAGGCAAACCTGTTAAACTTAAATAAATCCAATAATTCACCAAAATCCGTTCCACAAAAGTTCTAGTTTCTTTAGAAGGAATCGTTTCCAAAAATAAAAGAGGATCATCTTGATAATTCATTTTCTTTTCCCAACGATTGAGATTTCCTGGCCCAGCATTATAAGCCACAGCCAACTTCATTAAATTATTTTGAATTTGTGGTAGATCAAGTAATTTTTTTAAATATGCCTGCCCTAAGCGTAAATTATATTCTGGATTTTTAAGTTTTCGTGTTTTGTATTCACATTGTAAATTATCAGCAATTTCTTTGGCAGTTGAAGGCATAATTTGCATCAATCCAAGAGCCCCAACTGCACTTTCAGCCCGATGATTAAAACACGATTCTTGGCGAACAAAAGCATATACAAGCGCTTTATCTAGTTGCCAACCATCCTCTGGACGCCAGTCAGGTAAAGGATAACGAGCCTTTTCTCCATCCAAAATTCCCGTCAAGTTTTGTAGCGCTTTTTCAAAACCATTTTCACGAGAAATTGACCACAAAACTTCTTGCCCTTCACTATCCGCATCCAAGTATAGTTTAGACAATTCTTCCAGCGCCCACTGTTCTTGTCCAATTTGACGCAGAGCATAAAATCTTTCCAATGCTGGGTGAGAAAAAGAGGCGGTTAAACTTTCATCAGCATAGGATGGTTCTTCCCAACTATGATTTAGATTCTGACCTAAAGCCCGCATCGCTAAAACGCCATAAAAATAACGTGGATATTCAGATGCAATTTGTAAAAACTTGCCCACTTCTTCAAAGCGCCCCAAACGCATTAAAGCACGCGCAGCCCAAAAAGAAGAACTGCTTTTTAATGAAGGTTCCTTTGATTCTTCTGATGCTTTCACAAAGGATGCGGAAGATTTTAAATACTCCCCCATTCTCCAAAAAACCAATCCTCTCAACCAATCAGTCATAGGATGAGTCGCATTTTTTTGTGCCAAATTTAATTGTTCCAATGCCAAATCATCGCGAGCATCCAAAAAATAAGAAAAAGCCAGAACAGTACGTGCATTAGCCATCATCTTTTTACCCAATATTTTTTTTGTTTTATTTTCATTTAATAAATTCTTGGCATTTAACGTATTTCCTCTTAATAAATGTTTATTAAATTGACGTAAAATTTTTTGGGCTGCCACTCGATCGAGGTTAGATAAATCCAACAAACTACGGGTCAAATCCCCAGGTTCTAAGCGCATGATATTTTCACATGCACCTGTATTTCCACCAAAAACACCCCTAGAACGTGGTAAATTTGATACTTTCTTTTGTTGCCCCAAAGCGCGCATTTCTGTCGCAACAGGATAATCAGAATATTTTTCCATCCAAGAACGAATTTCACCTTTTTGTGTTTTGTATCCAGGCATAAAATATCTCTGATATAAAACATATCCCATCAACACAGGATTTTCAATTCCTGATTGTTTTTTTTGGGCACGCTTTAATTGTCCTTTCTTTTGTAATTCAAAAATATCTGAATATAGATTTGCATCCGAGGCAGACAAAACAGAACTCTGCCCAAAAACTGGACAACACAAAATGTAAATGAAAAGGCACACTAAAAATAAGTGTTTCACTGTTTTTGAGCACCTTGTATAGGAACATAAATTAAAAGACGACGACACTTACTATCACTTGTTCTTTCCATTTGACATTTATTGATTTGAAGATTAGGAAGTGCCAAAATAGATTCACAAGCCTTTCCAACAATCTGTAAAGGATAACCCCCTGCCGATTTAGCCTTTATATCTAGGAATTGGAATTTTTTATTTTGATCCCCAATACCTATGGTACCAGATATTTCCTGAATATTTCTTTTAGTGTTATTCAGCATAACCAAAGTTGCAGAGCAATATGAAACAGAACGAACAGCAGCTAATGTATTTTGAATATCATTGAGGGCAATGAAAATCTTTTCCTCTTCTGCCTCCTCTTCCTCCTCATCCTCTATCTGTTCCTCCTCAGAAGAAACTTGCACAGTATCCTTCACGGTTTCATCTTCTTTATTTTCACCAACTTTATCTTGAGTTACCTCAGTTGCGGTAACTTGTTCTGTCACACCATTTTCTGATTCCTGCGCAGAATTCATTGGAGGATTTTCTGTTATCTCATCTGTCTCCTCTTCAATAACATAATTAAAGTTTGTCTGAGCGTATACATTTATGATAAAGCATAAAGTCATAAAAAAAATCAATGCAAAACGTTTCATTTAAATTTTCCCCCTTTACTTTTTAATCTATTTAGAATAAAACAATATTGTTAGTATATAAAAAAAAGAAAAAAAAGCAACACTTTTTTAAAAAAGGGGACAAATGAAAAATATTCAACTTATCGCACCTGCTAGCTACGTGCCTAATTTAAAAAAAGAAATTATTGAAGTTTTATCAGAACAATTAAAAAAATTAGACTATCACCTCTGCTATACAAAATATCTATTTGAAAAAAAATACTTTTTAGCTGGTAATGACCCCATAAGATTAGCTGATTTGGAACAGGCCTTTACGAATCCCAAAATTGATGCAATCCTAGCTATTCGTGGTGGCGAAGGAACATTGCGATTATTAGATAAACTGGATTACCAAAAAATTAAAAAACACCCCAAACCATTTATTGGATTTTCAGACACAACCCTCCTACAAAATGCTCTTTTCAAGAAAATAAAATTACCCTCATATACTGGTTTTGTTGGAAAATTTGGTTTTCAAAAACTTTCACCCAAAACTTTTCAAAATTTAAACTTGGCTCTGCAAAATAAAATTCGTCAATATACTGTTAAAACAGTCCATTCAGGAAAGGCACAAGGAATCCTATTGGGAGGAAATCTAAATTCTTTTTGCGCTTTATTAGGGACACCTTATTGCCCAGATATGAAAGGAAATATACTGGTATTGGAAGAAGTTTCAGAACCCGCCTATCGCTTAGATAGAATGCTGAACCAATTGAAACTAGCCGGTATATTTCATCAGATTTCGGGACTTATCTTAGGCGATATGACTGCGGGTCTTTCTACAGCAGAAAAATATCTGGCAAATATGATTATAAAAGATGTTGTATCTACGATAAAATGCCCTATTGTACGTTTAAACGATTATTCACATACGCATAAGAAAGTTATTTTACCTTTGGGTGTCCATGCAAAAATAGATACAACTCAAAATATTTTATCACTTGACAAAATTGAAAAATTTAATTAACCTAAAAGATATTTGAAAGGAGACAATATGTTCAAAAAATTAATAAAATTTTTATTTAAAACGTTCGTATGTTTAATTGCAATCGTATTGATTGCATTAGTTGTTATTTACTTCACGGCAGGCATATGGATTAAACCATTAGTGGGCACAATTGTTCCCAAGTTCACAAAAACAAACGCCTCTTTAGCTAGTGCAGATGTTTCACTCTTTTCTGGGCGCTTTGGTTTAAAGGGATTAAAGGTTGCAAATCCAAATGGATTTAATGAACCTTATGCATTTGAGTTGGGTGAAATTTTTGTTCAATTTCAACCTAAAACAATTATGAACAATAAAATTATTGTTGATAAGGTATTGATCAAGGGTACAAAAATTGCGGCTGAGTACAATAAAGCCTTTCAAATGAATTTAATGGTGCTGAATGAAAATGTACAGTCCAGTTTAAAAACTTTAAGTAATGAACAACAAAATTCTGTAAAAAATGTTCAAACAAAACAAAATACACCCCCAAAAAAATCTGTTGTGATTAAAGATTTACAAATTTTGAACACAAGTGTACGCTTTGCGACAATGGGGCGTTCTGTAACAATTGATTTACCCAATATTCATGAAAAGAACATTGGAGAAAAGAAGAAAATGACCTTAGAACAAACCATCCAAATGATTACGGATAGATTAACACTTGATCCCATCAAAGAAATGGCGAAATCAGGTCAGAAAGCATTGGGTAATGCATTCAAGGTTATTGAAGAACATACCACAGATCATCGTGCTATTGGTCAGTTGAAAGATGTTCTTTCAAACGCAAAATTCTTTTAGTTTGCTGCTTGAAATCGCAATAGCACCGAATAAATCGGTGCTATTTTTTTATTGATTCAAGCTACACATCATGTTCTGACAAAAAATTTTCAATTTCTTGACGTAAAGAATCAATTTGTACTTTGATTTCTGGCGATTCTGTTTTTAAATATTCAGCCTGCTTTAGGGCAAATTCTGTACGCAACTGTTGTAATTGTAAATCACTGATAAATCTTTCCACTTCTTGCACCACAACGACAGGCTTTTTAGACGAACGAATTACCTCTATTTGATGCATCAATTTTTTTTCCGTTTCAGGCATAGGTAATTCCTGTCCCGTCAATACCGCATCCAACCAACCATTAAACAATGCCGTTTCACGCAAGCCAGAAAAGTGTTTTAAATTTCCCAAAGATTCGGAAAAAATAGATAACTCTTGAGGATATGCATAAAGGCTCGCCAATAAAAAATCATCCACTTGTGGCGCTGAAATTTTCATTCCTTTTCCTCTACCCGATTTTTTATAGAGCAATCCACGCAACCGTTCATGCATTTCGCGCTCATATAAACGACGCACTTCCACATTTTGAATTTTGGACACCTTTTCCAATGCATCTTTTTCAAATTTTGCATGTTTTTCAGGGGTACTATAGTCGTGTGTTGCCAACAAATCAGACCATAAAACCTCTGAAAAACTTTGTGCATTTTGAATAATATTCTTCCATGTACTATCCGATTTTTGACGCATCATATCATCAGGATCCATCCCCTGAGGTAAAACAGCAAATTTCAAAGATTTCCCTGGGACCAGCAAAGGTAAAGCCCTGTTCAAAGCCCGAATCATGGCATGTTGTCCCGCTGAATCACCATCAAAACACATAACAGGTTCATCACACATATGCCATAAAATTTGAAGTTGTTTTTCAGTAAAGGCGGTTCCCAAAGGTGCAACTACCTGTGTCCATCCATGCTGATGCAAGGAAATCACATCCATATTACCTTCCACAACAATAGCTTCATTTTTACGGCGTATCGTGTCAATTGCAAAAGGAAGTCCAAACAGCTGCTCTCCCTTATGAAATAGATCTGTTTCAGGAGAGTTCAAATATTTTGGTTCTCCTTTTTCAAGCATTCGACCACTAAAACCAATCACGCGTTTACGACGATCAAAAATCGGAAACATAACCCGATCATAAAAATAATCATGCCACAACTGACGAGTAGAATTAAATGCTAATAAGCCCAATTTTTGGCACTGATGTAAATCACATCCTTTGGATTTTAAATGATGCAATAACCCGTTACCACTGGGGGCATATCCTAAACGAAAATTTTTGGCTGTTTGGCCTGTCAAACCTCTATTCTTCAAATAATCACACACCTTTTGACCAGCAGGGGTTCTCAGTTGCATTTGAAAATATTGACAAGCAAATTCCATAATTTCAGCCAATGACGTTTGATGTGCCTGACGAGCCATTTCCTTTTTATCTGGCTTAGGCAGTGGAACTCCCGCCATCTGTGCCAACATTTCCACAGCTTCTGTGAAAGGAATTTTTTCACAGTCTGTTAGAAAGCGGATTACATCCCCGTGCGCACCACAACCAAAACAATGATAAAACCCTTTTTCATCATTGACTGTAAAAGAAGGTGTCTTTTCTTTATGAAAAGGGCAGAGTCCCAAAGATTCACGACCTTTACGTGTGAGTTTCACTCGTCTGGCGACAACATCTGATAAAACAACTTTATCACGCAATAGATCCAAAAATTCGGGACCAAAAAACATTCTAGCCTGCCAAAAGTTGTTTGATAATCCCTGAGGCTGCCCCAAAATCCATTTGACCGGCATATTTTCCCCGCAGAACCCCCATCACTTTCCCCATGTCCTTCATACCTGAGGCACCCGTTTGGGTAATAACTTCTTTAATAACCACCTGCATTTCATCAGCCGTCATTTGTTTGGGTAAAAATGATTGAATCACATCAATTTCGCCTTGTTCATGCGCCACCAAATCATCACGATTTCCTTGCTTATACATTTCAATACTCTCACGGCGTTGTTTAATCATTGTCTGTAGCAATGACAAAATACCCGCTTCATCAATACCATCGTAATTGCCCTTGGTACGGTCTGCAATATCACGATCTTTAATGGCTGAATTAATTAACCTTAAAGTTGCTACTTTCTCTTTTTCTTGATTTTTCATCGCTTCTACCAGCGCTTTTTTAATTTCTTCACGAATCATTTTTGTTCTCCTTTACAGTTATTAGTATAGACTTTTTTTTAAAAAAAGAAAAGAATTTTATTGCAAGTTGATATTTTTTTGTATAGGATAGTTTAAAAAGGAGTTTTCATGTGGGCATATGCACTGTTGGGAATTATCAGTGGTTTTTGTGTTCCCTTTGTTGCGGGACGTTTTGGTAAAATTATTCCCGCCGATCCAGGTAACCTAATATTGAATTTATGGCACAGGCCGAGATTTTCTAAGGTTTATGATCCTGCTAGAGCTTTTTTATTAAAAAGGCTATGGTATAAACTTTATTTATGGGCTGTTTTTTGGGCAATTTGCCATTGCTTTTTATTTTCGTTATCTTATTTTATACTCCCAGAACCCATCCGTATTTATGCCTGTTTTTTTGCTTGGATCATCAACGTTTGCAGTGTGATTGATGCTGAATATTGGCTATTGCCTGATTTTTTTACAATACCACTTTTACTACTGGGAATGATTTTTCATACGCACACCAACATTCATGATATTTCTTTTGCTTTAATAGGTTCTGTGTCTGGTTATTTAGTTTCAGTTTTTTCTGTTTTAGTCTTGGCAAAATCCAAATCAAAAGAGCTAGGAGCTGGTGATGTCAAAATGATTACTGCATTGGGTTCTTGGTTGGGGTTGGTGGGATTAAATGCCTGCTTAATTTTATCGTTTTTCTTATTCATTACGTTTTCATGGATGCCAATTCAAAAAAAAGGAGCCTACGGCCCCGCATTGGGAACAGCTGCTTTAATCGTTTTTTTTATAATGTTTTCAAAATAAAACTGGACAATTGTAAAAAAAACAATATAATGAAAGAAAAACTATTGAAAGGGATTTGATTATGCCTAGAAAGAAAAAAGAAACGCTTGTCCACCTGGATATGGATGAATTAGCAAAAACGACACCTGTCATACCTGAAAATGTTTCAGCACAAACTTTGGGTGATATTTTGAAAAAAGCACGCCAAAAAAAACGTTGGGATATTGAGGATGTATCAAAGGTATCCTGTATTAAACCTATGTATATTGAGGCATTGGAAGAAGGACATTACTACGTATTTCCCGCAAAAGCATACATTGTTGGATTTTTGAGAACTTATGCCAAAATGTTGAAGTTAAATCCAGAAGAAATGATTACTCTTTATCATCAAGAATCTTCAGATGATAAGGAAGAACCGATGGATATGCTAGTTTTAGAGAAGAAAGCGACTTTGCCATCCAAAAAGGTTTTAGCACTTATTGTTCTCGTTTTGCTATTATTTTACATCCTTTGGTTTTTGATTGCAAATAGCTATTCGCAAAATGCTTTAATTCAATCAAGCAACGATCAAATTCAGGAAAGTATTTCTGAAACCTCAAATGCAACTGAACAAGGAAATTTGCTCTCTGAGGAAGATTCTATACAGCAGTCCTCGGAAGCACCAATCGTTGAAGACAAAAATTTAAAAGGGAAAAGCACAGAAAAAGAAGTTAGACCGGTAGATGATGCTGTTTATACCGCACCAATTGCCTTTTTAGCAACGGAACGGGTTTGGGTTAGAATTAAAAATAATCAAAAAAATATCACATTATTGGATAAAGTTATGGCCAAAAATGAACATTTTATCCCCCAAATTCCTTTAGAAAATTTATCCATCAGTACTGCACGTGGTGGTGTATTGGATCTTTACATCAATGGTATTCGCACACAAACATTAAAGAAAGAAGATAATACTCCTTTAATTGAACTGACAAAAGATTAGCTTTTAAATTTATTTCAACAACAAGAATTTTTAAGTTAAATCAATATATTAAAGGAGAATGTTATGAATTTAGATGAAAAATTGCAGTCTATCTTGGCACGTCATGAAGAGCTGACTGAGTTATTAACACAAGAACAAAGTCGTGAAAATTTTATCGCATTGTCAAAAGAATTAAGTGCAACAGAAGATATCGTACGCATCGCAAAAGAATATCTGGATGCCCAAAAGCAAATGCACGATGATGAAGAAATGATGAACGATACCCAAATGGATCCTGAACTCAAAAAAATGGCAGAGGAAGAATTTTATCAAATTAAAGAAAAATTACCGCAAATGGAACATGAAATCAAGGTCTTATTGTTACCCAAAGATGAGGCCGATGATCGCAATGTTATTTTGGAAGTACGCGCAGGAACTGGGGGAGAAGAAGCCGCTTTATTTGGAGCTGAATTGTTTCGTATGTATGAACGGTATGCAGCACTAAAAAAATGGAAATTTGAGGTCTTATCACTCAATGAAACAGGATTGGGAGGCTATAAAGAAGCAGTTGCCCAAATCAGTGGTAATTCTGTTTTTGCACGTCTTAAATACGAATCAGGCGTACACCGTGTTCAACGTGTTCCTGAAACAGAAACTTCCGGACGTGTACACACTTCGGCTGCAACAGTGGCCGTTTTGCCTGAAGCAAAAGAAGTGGATGTTCAAATCAATGAAGCTGACTTGGAAATTACGACCTGTCGTGCCAGTGGTGCAGGAGGACAGCATGTCAACAAAACTGATTCTGCCATCCGTATTGTACATAAACCAACAGGCATTGCAGTAGAATGTCAGGAAGAACGTTCCCAATTTAAAAATAAAGAAAAAGCCATGGTTCGACTCAGAACTGCCCTTTACGATATGGAGCGTCAAAAAGCTGACAAAGAACGTTCCGATAATCGTAAGTCTCAGGTAGGGTCTGGGGATCGTTCAGAGCGTATTCGTACCTATAACTACCCACAAGGACGTGTCACGGATCATCGCATCAATAAAACCGTTTATCAATTACCCCAAGTTCTAAATGGTGAAGGGTTGGATGATTTTATTGAAGCATTGATTACCGAAGACCAAATGCAACGTTTAGCTGAAGGTTAAAATGACTCCATCAGCATTGGCAAACAAATTAAAGCATTTTTCCGATATGCCTCTGTTGGAAGCGCGGTGGATTTTAACTGAAATTCAAGACGAAAAAAAAATTCAATCTGTCTTACGGCGCAGACAAAAAGGTGAACCACTGAGTAAAATATTGGGACACAAAGGCTTTTGGAAAGGTGATTTTATCACATCCAAAGATGTTCTGGATCCACGTTCTGATTCCGAAACATTGATTGAAGCGGTTTTAAAAACACTACCTGACACATCTCTCCCCTACTCTTTCGCTGACATTGGCACTGGAACAGGCTGTTTATTGATCTCGCTTTTAATGGAGTATCAAAATGCCAAAGCCGTGGGGTATGATGTATCTGAAAAAGCCATTAAAATCGCCCGTAAAAATGCAAAAAAAAATAATACAAAAGCAAAATTTATATGCAAGAATATGTGTGATATAAACGATTCGTTTGATTTTGCTGTTTCAAATCCCCCCTATATTCCCACAAAGGATATTGTTGAATTAGCACTAAATGTGCGTCAATACGATCCATTATTAGCTTTGGACGGTGGAAAGGATGGATTGGATTACTATCGCATCCTCAGTCATATTCAAAAAATTCCTTTATTATTTTTAGAAATTGGAAAAGGACAAAAAGCGTCCATTGTAAAAATTTTTAAAAAAGAAAAATGGCATCTTTTATCAGCGCATAAAGATTTGGCCAAAATCACGCGTGTACTTATCTTCCAAAAAAGACTTGTAAAAAATAAAAAATTATTTTAGGATAACAATATGTCTTTATTAAAATCTATCGCAACTGTAGGAGGATGTACGGCAATCAGCCGAGTAGTTGGTTTCGTACGCGACATTTTGATGGCACGATTTTTAGGGGCCAGTATGATGGCGGATGCTTTTTTTGTGGCTTGGCGCTTTCCGAATTTATTTAGAAGCCTTTTTGCCGAAGGCACATTAAATGTGGCGTTTATCCCTTTATTTACAGAAGAACTTCATAAAAACAGCCCTGAAAAAGCCAAACAATTCGCCCAAACAGTTTTTAGTTTTTTATTCTATACATTATTGATTTTCACATTGATTATGGAAGTTATCATGCCTGCTATGACCTATGTTTTGGCCCCTGGTTTTGATAAAATTCAGGGTAAATTAGAGTTGGCAACATCACTCAGTCGTATTTCATTTCCATTTTTATTGTTTATTTCTCTGGTATCATTATTATCGGGTGTTTTAAATTCTTTGGGCAAATTCTGGGCTGCCGCTTTTGCTCCCGTCTTATTGAATTTAACCATGATTTTCTTTTTGGTGTGTTTAAGCCCTCTATTCCATGGTCCTTTTGCACCTGCCTATGCTCTATCGTGCGGTGTGGCCACTGCTGGTATATTGGAATTAGTCTTTTTACTATGGCACATTAAAAAAGCGGGTTTTCTTTTTGGATTAAAAGGTCCCTTTCAAACGCTTTTTCATTTGACAACAGGCGTTAAAACTTTACTCAAGAAAATGGCTCCAGGTGTTTTGGGATCGGGCGTCTATCAAATCAATTTATTTTTGGACACCTTCTTTGTATCTTTTGTGGGAGCTGGGGCCATTTCATGGCTTAATTATGCTCACCACGTCTTTCAATTACCAATAGGAATTATTGGCGTTGCCATAGGTACAGCTTTATTACCCGTTCTGTCCAAGCATATCAAATTGGGACAAATTCAACAGGCTAATATGCATTTAAATCGAGGACTGGAAATATCACTGATGATGTCCATTGCATCATGTATTGGACTATTTATGCTGGCAACGCCTATTATTGCCTCATTGTTTCAACATGGAATTTTTACAGAAAATGACACAATTCATACAGCCAAAGCTTTGATGATTTTTTCATTGGGATTACCTGCCTATATGGCCACCAAAACATTTGCCCCCTTCTTTTATGCACGAGGCGATACCTCGACTCCAGTTAAGATTGCCATCGTTGGGGTTATTTTAAATTCTGTTTTAGCTTTAACTTTCAGTGGTATAATGGGTATTGGCTCATTCCGAATGTCCATGGGTTATGCAGGTATCGCATTGGCGACAACCTGTAGCGTGTGGATTAATGTTGGGCAGTACCTTGTTCGATTGCTAAAGCATCCTGAATTTTCATTTGACAAATTATTTTTGATGCGTGCCATACGAATTTTGTTCTCTGCAACTGTCATGGGGATATGCATCTATCTTTTGAAGATTATAAAAAGTGCGTTCATTTCCCAAACGAACACTTTTCAAGAAATCATATCGCTAGGAATCATCATTGCTATATCTGGAAGTACTTATTTGTTCACTCTCATATTGACAAAAGCAATTCCCACACAACAATTAAAATCTATGATATTGACTAAACTGAAAGGAAAAGTATGAAATTTTTAATGACTTTGATTTTTTGTTTCATAAGTTTTACCTCTTATGCTGATGAATTATCCCAAAATTTTGAAAAACTTTTACCCATTATGACAGCGAATGTAGAAGGTCAAGAAATTACCCCAAAAACAACAGACGAGTTGGAAAAATTATTTTCAACCGAAAAAGGAACTGTTCCGCGAATCTTTGTCAAAAAATTACCCGAAGATTTTTCAAAAAAAGGATCTAAAGAACTTTATTCAAAAATTTTAACAGCCTTGATTTTACGCGAAAATGAACAAATCTTAGGGGAACGATATCTGTTTTTAATCTTAAAAGAAAAATACGACAAAGGATTAGAATGGACACAGAAAGAAAAACAATTTTTTGATGCTTTGGTGGAAAAGTATGATTCTACACTCTTAAAAACGATCCCTACAAAAATTATGGATCTGATGGAAAAAATTGATGAAATTCCACCTGCTGTTGCTATTACACAATCTGCGTTACAAACCAACTGGGGTAAGGAAAATATGCAGAGTCCCTATGCACAAAAAGGATGGCTTGATCGGGAAACATATGATTTTATCAAATACCCTGATTTAATCCAAGCAACTGAGGCCTATGTACAAGAAATGAATGCAACTCCCAATTATGATATTTGGCGCAAACAAAGGGCCAAACTTTCCTATAATCAATCCTCTCAATCCAGTTATCAAATTATTCAATCACTCAGAACCTATATGCCAGAAGATGTTTATTATTTGGAAAAATTAAAAGAAACTATCAATAAAAACAAATTCATCTATCAGTATGATAAAACTATTTTTCAAAAGTCAAAAAAATGAAATTTAAATTTACATTATGGGGAATATTTTGCTTTTTTTTACTTTGCTCAATCACCTCATTTGCCAACACTTTATCCATTTTAACCCAACAAAAAAAAATCAACTATTTTGTGGAAATTGCCGACACGCCAAGGCTACAAAGAAAAGGATTGATGTATCGCCAATCTATGCCAAAAGATCATGGGATGCTATTTATTTTTGACGAGAAAAAACCAATTTCTATGTGGATGAAAAATACCTATATTCCCTTGGATATGTTGTTTGTGGATGAAAAAGGTATTATTCAACATATTCACGAAAATGCCCACCCTTTGGATGAAACGATCATTACCTGCCCTATACCTGTTAAATATGTCATAGAGCTTAATGCGGGACAAATAAAAACAAATGATATCCACTTGGGTGATACAATCAATTTTTAATCTTTATTTGTTTTAAAAGTACCACCCCCCATATCACAATAAAGTTTTAACTTCCCATCTTCGGGTACGCGATTCAACATACACGCTTGACCACTGGGGGCAATTACGGGAACGAAATCACGGACAAGTGTTCCATTATCCCAGATTTTACAGTAGTATATTTTCGCTTTTGAAAAAGCGCCAGCAACATTCGAGACATTTCGTGCAAACATATATGAAGTATAAGTCGTGCTTCCAAAATCTGCAACAGAAGGGTTTTCATAGACGTTAGCATCTATAAACATTTGCTTTGTATGAGCATTAATACCAAATATATGTTTGTTTATATCTAATGGATAATCTGTCATTCTATTCGCAGAAGTAACATCAAAAGAAAATGTTGTTAATGTACTTGTATATTGCCCTATATTAAATCTGGCATTTGTCCCGCCATGTTGTGCAAACAAATAATATCCTGTTGAATAATATGAACTGCCAACTTCAGTATAAGCCCCTGATAATTCTATGCGTCCACTTGCATTGGGTATCCAATTTGTATCAATATATTGTGTTCCGCTTGATTCCAAATACTCCACCCTTTCACAGCCATTTTTGCACATGTTTGATTCTGTATCACAGACCATACATTCATTTTCTTGATTGCAATCAGTGTGGACTTGGCAGAGTTTAACTGGCTCTTCACATTCATTGGTACATATTCCAACTTCTTCCCCTTCTGGAATTTCACATGTGGCACAAACACTTTTACAATCGTTGACTGTGCGACAACTGCGTGGCGATTCCATCTTATCATAGGCGGTCATATCTTCATTATAGACAATCAAAAAAGTATTGGAATCTTCACAAGTGGTCAGAGGTGTTGTGGGGGTGCCTTCCAACGATAATCGGCGAATGGGGGTGGTATCGCCTATTGTACTCAATAAATTTTGACATACGACCTT
>DFFU01000021.1 GCA_002372315.1 Alphaproteobacteria bacterium UBA3768 | reverse complement strand
CATGGGGGTGATATTTACCCATGACATCCCCGACGATACGGGCAGATTTACGGAAAGGCTTATTGTAATCATAGCCATTTTCATACATAGAAAACAAAATACGGCGATGTACAGGTTTCAACCCATCTCGTACATCGGGCAAGGCGCGTGCTACAATCACGCTCATCGCGTAATCCAAATAGGATTTACGCATTTCATCTTCAATGGCAGTTTGCATAATATCGTTGACAATTGTGCCTGTTGTCAAGGCAGTTTCATTGTTCAATTCTTCGGTCATTTTTTACCTCACTTTTAATCTGTTTTTTGATAGGATTTACCCTAGCATTTTTTACTTTCAAATGCAAGCTTTTTTTATGAAAAAAAGTGAAAAAATTATAAAGAAAAATCCCCTTTTGAAGGATTTATTTTTGGACTGGGAGCTTTGGGTGATTTTGAGGTGGTTTTAGGTCTTTTTTTGACATATCCTTTTAGTTCTGTTTCCAAACTTTTTGCTCCCGCTTTTGCCTGCGCTTTCAGACATTGCTGAATTCCTGTCCGTTTATACGCCTTTACAGCGCTGGTCAAAGGATTATGCTCGGGGAATTTATCAATATTTTCCTGACTGATAATCGGCTTGCCATCTTTGTCTTTCAAAGCCATAAGAATAGGTAATTTTTCAACGGAATTTCCCTTTGAAAAAAAAGAAAATTTCATTTCTTCCAACAAAAAATTTTGTCCTTCATTTGTGTCAAACATCTTCCTTGAAAAAGGTAGATTTCCTTTTTCATCTTTAATCGAATCAAACATGGCTTGAATATCGTTGGGATCTCTTAACTTTGTGCACCATTGTCCAAAATTTTTGATAAGGGTTTCGGGTGTGATTAAACTGTTTCCGTCCTGCCCTTTTAGTTTAGTAATTAATGGGAGCATTTGTGGTATTAAAGATGAACTAGAAAAACGAAATTCATTTAATAATATGTTATTATTTCTCTCTGTTAAATCACTGGATACAAAGGGTAAATTTCCTTGTTCGTTTTCTATTATTTTTACTAAGTTTTGAAATTGTGTCTGATCATTAACAGAATTACAAAGTGCATGGATAAGCGTTTCTTTATCAATGACTGTTTTTTCATCTCTGGTAACCGATATAAAATATGCTAAAAGTGCCGGATCCTTTATTTTTTCAAATGTATAATGGATTAATTGATCACTAACTACGTACTTGTCATCGTTTTCTTTTAGATCCAATAGTTTTTGTATTTGTTGTGGCGAGGCTTCTTTTAACATTTTATGCAAAGGAGAAAATAAAGAAGATTTATTGATTTTTTCGTCATTCTGAATCGCATTTTGACACAGTAAAATTATGTCATCCCAATGATTATTTTTTGCTGCTTGCCATATTCTTCCATTAAATGAGAATGCACTTTTGGGGACTTTTTTCAAATCTTCCAGTAAATCTTGGGATAAGTGATAAGCATCAGGAATCTTGTCTATTCCTTTATCATTGTCACCAATGGGATAATCAGTGTCATATTTATCTTTATAGGCTTTTCTGGTATATAGTATATCCAACAAAACTTTTATCATTTCTTTTTCAATTTTTGGGTAATCCTTTTTTCCCGAAGCATCTGTATATTTTTTAGATATTTCTCCATATAATGTCGGCGAATTATAATAAATGCTGGAATTTCCGTATATTTCATAGTATGCACGTGCCCCTGTTGTAAATGCTTGTGCTTCATTTAAAAATTCAAGTTGATGTTGAGCATATGCATTGTCTACAGAAAAACCTTTAAAGATCAGACTTTTTCTGTATACTTCTTCATCACATTGTTCGGCGTGCTTTAATTCATGTGCAATTGTATTTACTAAAAGATTTGGGTTGTCCACGATTTGAAATATAACTTTATTATCATTTACCTCAAATGCAGCGGCACAAGAGTGATCAGTATTTCCTGCGGTTGTGGTGTCCATTGTTAGAGGTTGTTTCTCCGAACGAAAGGTGGGAAATTTATGGTAAAGGGGTGGCTCTTTGCCGTTCAACTCATAAACTAAGCGTGTGGCTTCTTGAATTTTTTGTTCTGTTTCGGTTAATTCTTTTGGGCCTTTTGCCAGAAAATCTTGTATAGAAATAGGGTTTTCGCTTCCTGAATACCTGACCAAAATCGTATTCATTGAATTTGCCATGATGATCTCCTTTTTTTGAAAATTAGCTGATTTTTACCCATGAGTCAAGCCCTTTATTAAAAAACGCTTGCAATTTAATTTAAAATCATTTATAATGATTATAATTTAAACTCTAGCTACCCGAAAGGAGGGAAGAATATGGTAACCATCGTTGTGCGCGACAATAATGTTGAGCAGGGTTTGCGTGTTTTGAAACGCAAAATGCAAAAAGATGGTCTGATGCGCGAATTGCGTATGCGTAAATTTTACGAAAAGCCTTCTGAAAAGAAGAAACGTAAAATGGAAGAATGTATCCGTCGTACACGTAAGAATCGTCGTAAGCGTCTTTCCACGGAAGGGTATTAATCCCTTATCTTTTAAAATCAGCCCCGAATCAGGGGCTGTTTTCTTTACTTTAACACTTCCTTCAGGGTTCAGCTGATTAGATAGACAAGTAGAAAGATGGAGTTAAAATTATTCTCGTTCAGCAGATTTTGGATGTGCTTTACGATATGCCTTTACAGCGGTTTCCTTGGCTGCTTTTCTCTCTGGAGTTGCAGGTTGCTTATTCAAAGAATCCAACAAAGCAACTAACCCTTGACGAGCTTTGTTTGATTTCTTTTTAGGAGATGATTCCTGTTTAGCTTCTTCAGGATGCTTCGCCAAATATTCGGAACGAATTTTTTCTGCATTAAGTACAAGGTCTCTTATTTCGTTTGTTTTTACCATATCCAAAACTGTTTTTCCTTGATTATCTTTTGCATTGATATCAGCTCCGTGTTCAATCAGTATTTTTGCTATTTCACTATCGTGTGTAAGCATTAATGGAGTTTTGCCATTTCTATCTTGGGCATTCACATCTGCCCCTATTGCTAAAAGCTGTTCCCATGTTTCTGAATAGCCTTCTTCATTTTCCATTGCTAATCTATGCAAATAGGTTCTTCCGTTTATATCTTTATCATTAACAATATCATACCATCTTTTCTGTCCCTCTTTATCTTCGTCACTGGGTAGTCCCCAGCGAAACAGTCCCTCAACTTTTTTTGCTATCTTATAAGATGGTGTTTTCCATGTTTGCCAAGTTGTTCCTTTGCTTTTATTGCGATGAACAATTTCTGCTACCCAAAGAGTTCTTCCTTTCTTAGTTTTTCTACTATGAAAATATGTTGGCATTTTCTACTCCTTTTGTTATTGAATAATTTTATTTTACCCAAGTTAAGTTTCTTTTGTCAAGGTCTCATTCCTTTATTTCAGCACTTTCTTCAGATCTTGGCTGACTTCATAGACGGGTAAGCCGATGATGTTGGTATAAGAGCCTTCAATCCCTTTTACCAAAGCGGACAAGAGTCCTTCAATCCTATAGGCTGCCACATTTTCCCATTCTTTTGAGGCAATCAGCGTATCCACTTCAGCATCTGTAAATTTCTTCATTTTGATGGTCGTTTTTACCAGTTTTGAGATAACTGTTCCTTTTGCCGAAATGATGCAGTACCCTGTATAAGCATAGTGTGTGCCGCCTGAAATTAGTTTCAGATTAGCTCTGGCTTTTTGCTCATTGGGGGCTTTTCGCACAATCTTCCCCTTTGCCACAATGATGGTATCAGCCGCCACAATGCAAGTTCCTGGGCGAAGATTTGCCACATGTTTGGCTTTTTCGGTCGCAACTCTTACCACATACTTGTCGGGGCGTTCCCCTTTCTTTTCGGTTTCATCAATATCTGCAGGGACAATTTCCTGTGGTTTGAAGCCTGCATTTTCCAGCAGTCTGATTCTGCGTGGTGAAGAGGATGCTAAAATGAATGGTTTCGTTAATCCCCAGCAGGGTTTTGTGATAGTTGTTTTATATGTTTTAATCATGGTCTTTCTCCTTATAATTTTTATACTTTTTTTAGTTATTGTTGTCAAGGGGGCGGGTTACGCCCCCAGGTTGTTATCGGAAGTCCCCTGCGTACTTGATTCCCAGCAGGGCTGATGTCGTCCTCTCTGTTCCGATTTTTTGTTGAGCAGCTGCCACCAGTTGGAAGCCTTTTCCTAGGTTGTAGCATGCCCCAACGGTTGCCAGTCCGTCTGGTTTTCCTTGGTGTGGACTTGTCATTTGAGCTCCTGCGAAGAAGCTTAGCTCATCTGTCAGTTTGTGGCTAGCAGTCAGGATTCCTGTTGTTTCCCTGTTCCAGTGCAGCCCTTCTGCCACCAGAACTGTTTCTTTGTTTGGTTGCCACCTTAGCGTTGCCCCCAGTGTGGAGAGTGGCTTTCTTCCCCCTGTTGCTTGCAGGTGGATTGCCCAATCATCGTTCAGTTCTTTTGCCCACCCCACCAGAGTGCTGTCCCAGTGTGTTGGTGTCATTCTGGTATCCCCCGCCACTTGTCCCAGAGTGAACCCTGTCTCCTTGTGAGTGAGGGTTGTTCCTGTGTAAGTTCGGCTTGTTCCTTTGATCATCCCTTGGTTGTCAAAGCTTGTTGTGGTTGGGGCGCAGAGGTATCCTGCGTATTGGCGTGTGCATGACCGCCCAACCTCCAGAGCCCAGTGATCATTTTCTGCTCGGATTTTGCTGGCAAGTGTCAGCCAGTCAATCTCGGCTCCCGTTGTTTCTTTGGCTCGACCGAAGGACCCGTAGTATCCCAGTTTGTACTCACCTTTTTGGCAGGTGATGTCGGGTTTTAGTGTGATTTCAGCGTAGTTCTTTTTGACCCTGTCTTGTTCACTGGCGGCTAGGACTGTGATGCCTGGTTTTGGTGCTTGGTTTTCTTCAGCCTTTGCGGTTGTGCTGAAGAGTGCTCCAGTGAGTGCGAGCAGTTTGAGGACTTTGGTGTGTGTCATTTTCTTTCCTTTTCTAAAAAAAATCCCCCCTGTTTCCAGAGGGGGTGTTTTGCAGTTGTGTTCGTTGTTTCATGTTAGTTTCCTCGTTCTTTCAGTGATGTTAGTTGTCCTTGAGTTGTTATGATTTTCTTTCCTCCTTTTGGGTATAAAAAAAGCGTCCTTTCGGACGCTGTCGGTGTAAAAAAATTCCCCTTTCGTTTGAAGGGGTGGGTTGAAAAAGAGTTATCCTGTGATGTTCGTCTTCTGTTTTGTTTTAGAAGTTTCATCGCAAGTTCTCCTTTTCGTTGCGATGGCGTATTATACCATCACTTTCATTTTTCGTCAAGAGTTTTTTTCTATAGAGTGTGCTTGTTCGTACAAAAACATCCCAAAAATCAATTGACTTTTATATCAAAAAACGCTATAATCAGCGCAAATTTTAACAAAGGAGAATAAAATGCCTGCAACCTCTATGGATCAGTTGGTCAGTCTTTGCAAACGTCGTGGCTTTGTCTTTCAAAGTGCGGATATTTACGGGGGGCTTCAGGGTGTTTATGATTACGGTCCTTTGGGTGTAGAACTTAAAAATAACATCAAAGCAGCTTGGTGGCGTGCCATGGTGTATGAACGTGATGATGTGGAAGGTTTGGATACCAGCATTTTGACTATGCGTAAAGTTTTACAACACAGCGGTCATGAATCCACTTTCTCGGATCCTTTGCAAGATTGTAAAAAATGTAAAGCCCGTTTTCGTGCGGATCATGTCAAAGATGGCAAATGTCCTGAATGCGGTTCGACAGATTTAACGGAAGTACGTTCCTTTAATACCATGTTTAAAACAAACTTTGGCCCCATTGATGATGGTTCTGTGTTTGTGTATTTGCGCCCCGAAACTTGTCAGGCCATTTTTACTCAGTTTAAAAATGTCATTGATTCTACAGCGCGTAAAGTTCCTTTTGGTATTGCCCAAATTGGTAAGGCTTTCCGTAATGAAATTACAGCCCGCAATTTTACGTTCCGTATGCGTGAATTTGAACAGATGGAATTGGAATTTTTTGTCAAACCTGAAACCGATTTAGAATGGATGGAAAAGTGGAAAGATTATTGTTTGAAATGGTGGGAAGCTCAAGGCTTAGATTTAAACAAAATGAATGTTCATGACATCCCCAAGGAAGATTTGGCCCATTATTCCAAAAAGACCTATGATTTGGAATATCAATTTCCTCATGGCTTGGATGAATTGATGGGTATTGCGGATCGTCAAGATTATGATTTGGGGAACCACAGTCGTCATCAAGAAGAATTAAATTTGCAAGCTAAAGTTCATAAAAATGTGGATTCCAATACCAAATTGGCCGTTTTTGATGAAAATGATAAAAAATGGTATGTGCCATTTGTGATTGAACCTTCTATTGGTGTTGATCGTGCCTTTTTGGCGGTGATGACAGAGGCTTATACCGAAGAAAAATTACCTAATGGTGAAACACGTACCGTTTTAAAATTAAAAAAACATTTGGCGCCTGTCAAAGTGGCGGTTATCCCATTAAAGCGTAATAATGAGCAAATTGTGGCTTTGGCGCATCAAATCAAAGCCGATTTATTGAAAACAGGTATTGGTCGAGTGATGTTAGAAGATTCTGGTAATATCGGCAAAGCCTATCGTCGCCATGATGAAATTGGAACACCACTTTGTATTACAGTGGATTTTGAATCTATTGAACAAAGTCCAGCGACCGTTACTTTGCGTAATCGTGATACAATGGCGCAGGAACGAATTGCAGTGGCCGATTTACCCCAGTATTTGAAAAACTTTTTTATGTAAAGGAAGAAGATGGCAGATTCGAGTTATTTGAAAAAAGATAAGTATGGAAATGAATATTTTGATATCCATACTTATGAGGATGATGAGCAAATGAGTGAATTGATTCGAATGCGCCAAGAAAAAGAAAAGCGTAAAGTAGCTTCACATGGGGTGTTTGCTCGTTTAGGACGAATATTTTCTCGTCAAAAGACATTATAAAAAAAGCCTCACTAAATGGGGCTTTTAAATTTTTAACGGCAACCTCTGCCATGCTGTCTACCTCCATGGCGCATACCACCACTAAAACCACCGCGAGGCGTGCATTGGTTGAATCTGGGGGCTGGTGCACATCTGTTGAAACTTCGATGTACAACAGGGGCACAATGATTCATCCGTGGTGCGGGTGCACAGCGATTTATATGTGGACGATATGCTGGCGCACAATGATTATAACGAGGAGCTGGCATACGACATCCACCACGATATCCATAACCATAACGGGGTGTATGACAAATAGGAGGTCGGCGATTGGTCCAACAATTATTATACCACCAACGTTTGTTCATGGCATCGTAATAGCCATCATAATAAGCCGCATTATAATCGACAGTAGTTGTATAAACAGGTTGTACAACAGGTGTCGTATAGGTTGTTGTATAAACAGGTTGTACGGCGGGAACCGTGTATGTCGTAGTATAAATAGGTTCTTCAACAACATAAACAGTATCAGCCTTTGTCTTGGGTGTTGACAACATACCAACAGCACACAAAATACCCATCATCACATTTTTTTTATAATTCATTTTCCCTCCTTTTTAGATGATCTGTGGTGGCATACCACCACAAACCATTTTATCGTGTGTACACAGCGCGTTTATATTGAATGACACGACGTTTTATTTGACGTTTTTCAGTAAAACGGTAGCCATTGGCTGGATTATCAAATTGGTAAAAATCTTCTTTTTGATAGTTGCTGTTGCCAAAATATTGTTCTGTACGTTCGTTGCTAAAGGAAACTTCTGTGGCCTGAGCAGGAACTTGACGCACAACACGCACAACGCGAACAGGTTGTTCAGTGGTTGTAAAGTCCGTACTGACATAGCTGGGTTGTACTTGGACAACTCTTTGTTGAGGCACAGGCTTGTAACCCACAACATGACCATTACTACCATAAACCCAAGCATAACCTTCTGGTGCTGGTTGATTTGGTACATAATAAACTTGGCCATTTTGTGCCATGACTTTTCTTGTATTGGCGGGTTCAAAAACCTTGACAGTTCCACCCACATAAACACCATCTTGCCATGTGGCACCAGCATTGACACCAACATCAGCCACATTCCAAGCATAGGCATTTGCATTCGCCTTGACACCATCAAATCCAACATGTCCGGCTGTATTTGCGCCAACACCAATCACATCAGCACCAATGTCAGCATCAATACCTCCCATGCCAACATTTGCTCCGACATTAGCGCGAGCCAAAAGTAAATCCGCATCTACGTTGGCACCGATACCCTGTTGGGGATTTGCATGGATATCCACATCGACACCAAGTGCATTTGCACTTAAACTGCCTAAAGCACACATGCCACTGATAGCGGCGATTTTTGCAAATTTATTATTTATTTTCTTCATTTTTCACTCCTTCATGTTGATTAATATTCATAGTAGTAATTTTGTGCAGGAACTTGCTGAATTGTTCTGCGAATGATGCGACGACGGATGACGCGTGTTTGTACGGGCTGTTCATAAACCTCTTGATATACAGGTTCTGGTTGAACTGGTACTTGATATACAGGGGCAGGTTGAGGAGGGGTATAACTGCGATATGCACCGTGTTTTTTTGTGCACTCGCACCCTTTCATTGCGTACATTACCCCTATAACACACAAAGTTGGTATAATTAAATTTTTGACTTCCATATTCCTCTCCTTTTTTTTGCAATACGTATATTATATACCAAAAGTTGACAAAAGTAAAGCAAAAAAATAAAAATATTATTTTTCAATGTGTTAATTAAAATTTTTCTGTATAAATTATCTTGATTTATTGCAGATGGGTGTCTTAACTTGGAAGATATGAATTATTGTAATTGATGAACTAGTCTTTCAATTAAAAGAGTGATATTTGTCACAAAAATTTTGATGGCGATGGCCAACAAGATAACGCCAAAGAATTTTTGTATCATCATTAAGATGTTTTTACTGATATTTTTTTGAAGTTTATTGGAAAGTAGTAAAACGATATAAATAATGGCTACATTAACCATTAAAGCCAGCAGAATATTGATATCTGCATATTCTGCCCGAATTGAAAGAAGTGTTGTAAAAACACCAGCTCCAGCAAGACTGGGAAAAACAACAGGCATAAAAGTGGCATCATTGTCGTCGTCGGGTGTTTCTTGGAAAAGTGTTGTATTCAGAATCATTTCTAATGCAATTAAGAAAATAACAATGGATCCCGCTACTGCAAAAGTTGATATGTCTAATCCGAACAGATTCAAAAAAGCTTCTCCAATGTAGAAAAAGCTTAAAAACATGACTAAACTTAAAATTGCCCCCCATTTGGGGCTAATCCTTTTTCCTTTATTATTAAGCCGAATAAATAAAGGAATATTGCCCAAAACATCAATGATGGCAAACAATACGACAAAGGCACTGGTGCATTCGGTTAAATTAAACTTTGTAAACATACTATTCATCTTATTCTTTTATGTTATTTTGTCAAGAGGTCATTTATTTGTATGATGCGCGCTTAATACGGTCATTGATAGCGCGTCCCAACCCTACATTTGGAATAGGTGCAATGGCAATTTTTGTTTTTTTTGTTTGAGCCTCTGCTATGTGTAACATTTCAAACAAATTGGCGGCGGCTTCTTGCAAATCACCCGATCGGCTTAAATTCAAATCGCCCTGTATTTTTCCAAAGCCGATATAGAACTCATCTGCCTCTGTTTTTTTGACATTGATTCGGGTTTCATAACGTGGTGCATAATGCTTTAATAATTGCCCCGGTGAAGAAGGTTTGTTGGGGTTGCCATCCGAAAATAACACTTTTTCACCCAAAAAATCTTCTATTGTTTCTGCGGCTAATCCACCTGCACGTAAAACGACAACTTGTTTATGTGTCATGTCTAATATCGTGGATTCTACGCCCACTATGCAAGAACCTGCATCCAAAATCATTGGCACTTGGTCCCCTAAACTTTTTTGAACGTGTTCAGCGGTGGTGGGACTGATGGTTTGGGATTTATTGGCCGATGGCGCTACAATAGGTACCCCAGAGGCGTGAATCAACTTTAAAGCCACAGGATGATTGGGCATACGAACGCTGATTTTGCTTAAGCCTGCACAGGCTAAATCTAAAGCGGGATTATTGTCTTTGCGATTTAAAATAAAGGTCATTGGACCTGGCCAAAATTGTTTGGCTAAAGCCAATATGCGTTCATCTGTTTTGGCATATTCACTCAAAAAATCAATGTCGGCGATATGCGAAATCAGTGGGTTAAAGTTGGGTCTGTTTTTAATGGCAAAGATTTTTGCAATTGCTTTGGCGTTATAGGCACTGGCTCCCAAACCATAAACCGTTTCGGTTGGAAAAGCCACCACATCCCCTGATTGAATCAGATTGGCGGCTTTTAAAATATTAGGTTGAGAGGCACTATAAATCATCTTATTTGGAAAAAATAAGCCTATCCAATCAGATAGGCCTATTATGAATTGACTAAATTCTTATTGAGCTGCAGGCCACTCAGCGGCTTTTTCAGCGTTGAATTGAACCCATTTTTGATCGGCTTCTTCGGAATTTTTAATAGCACCTTGTGGGCATTCTCCGATGCACATGCCGCAATCAATACAGGTATTGGGGTCTACAACCATTTGTTTTTCGCCTTCATGGAAAGCACCGACAGGGCAAACTTCCACGCAAGCCTTACATTTAACACAAGAATCATTGACAACTGATGTCATTTTTTGCTCCTTTTTAAAATTAAAACACCGGCATAATATATCATTTTTTTTGTAAAAATCAAGTATTTTTTTCTTGACATGAAATTGTATTGTTGATATGCTACTGCTATTTAAAGCGCATAGGGGGAATTATGAAAACAAAATTATTGATGACATTATCGTTAATGGGACTGTTGGGGATGTCAGCTATTTCCCATGCCGGTGGGATAAAGTATGGGGCAACATATAATGTGGGTGATCCCATTCCCAATGGTGATTGTATGGAAATGATATGTGAACATGGCTGTGTGGAGGAAGATGGTAGTTTTATTGGTCATTGTTGTCCTTCATCAGGTGCAGAAGGGGAAAGTTGTAATACCGATGGTATTTCAGTAGACGCGTGTTGTCAAAGTGGTTCGTGTGTGGATGGGAAATGTGTGTCATCTTGCGTACCTGAATGTCAAGTTGAACAATGCCAAATGTGTGATAGCCTCA
>DFFU01000016.1 GCA_002372315.1 Alphaproteobacteria bacterium UBA3768 | reverse complement strand
GCCTTTATCCGTATAGTAAACTTGACTTTCAAATGTACCCCCTGACGTTTCATTATAGGGGGAAAATTCCGCCAAACTGGGCGCATGACCATTAAAGCCAATTTGTCCCGCCACAACAACAGCGCGCCTTTGTACCTCCTCAATCAGCTCGTTTGTCCTATTCCTATCCACCACAGAATGATACATCCATATCCCCACAACAGACAATATACCCATAATGCTCAATGTCCCCAACATCTCTGTTAAACTGCGCCCACGCTCTGTCATCCTTTACATCCTTTCCATAAAAAAAGCCACTTTGGCGTACAAGTGGCTGGACGTTGAGAACTATACGTATAAGATAGTGCGGCATATTTTTCCGCACAGGCGGTTTTTATTTTACCGCCGTCCAACCTTTTTGGTTGTCAGGCTAATAAAATAACGCTTTTATCGGCGCATACGTATGGTTCTCACACCATTTTGGGAACGCCTTTCCCATTCAAGAATATATCAAAAAAAAATTTCCTTTGCAAGTATTTTTATTTTTGAAATAAATCAGCTTGTACAGTAGATAAAATCGCAGGAGATTTTTTTACCTTTAAGGGAGAAACCTTTATTGTACCATCAGCAAAAGTTAAATCCATGTGTATATGTTTTTCTGCTTCACTGACAGAAGAAAGGACATGCCCCTTTGAGCTGACCAATGCAAAACCTCTTTTTAAAATATTTTGGTAGGAATACGAATCCAATAAGCGCCCCATATTTTGAATTTTATCTAAACCACGTTGATAAAGATTTTGAAATGCATTTTGCAATTGTTCAGATTTATCATCCACACGTTGTGTAAATTGATGAATAATTTCCATCAAATTTGGTAAGCCTTTTTCCATTGATTGAACACGCAATTTTTTTTCAGAGAGGGTGCGTTCCAGTGCCGAAGTTAAACGCAAAGAATAACGTTCAATATATTGCAGTAATTCCATACGCATCGGCACCGCTTTTTCGGCAGCACCCGTAGGGGTCGGCGCACGCAAATCCGCCACATAATCAATAAGGGTGGTATCTGTTTCATGTCCCACCGCCGAAATAATGGGAATTTGAGAATTATACGCCGCGCGTACCACACATTCTTCATTAAATCCCCATAAATCTTCCAGTGATCCTCCCCCACGCGCCACAATCAACACATCTGGCTTTGGGAATTTTTCAGGTAAATGATTAAAACCATCAATAGCGGCCGCCACTTCTTGCGCACATGTTTCGCCTTGAACCGCCACAGGCCACACCAATACACGGCGTGGGAATCTGTCCGTTAAACGATGAATGATATCCCGAATCACAGCGCCTGTCGGGCTGGTAATCACGCCAATTGTTTCAGGTAAGTATGGAATTGGCTTTTTATGAGCAGAATCAAATAAACCTTCTTTTTGTAATTTTTCCTTGCGTTCATTTAAAAGTTTTAAAAGCGCACCCACACCCGCAGGTTCAGCCTCATCCACAATCATTTGATAGTTGGAACGCCCTGGATAAGTGGATAATTTACCTGTACAAATAATTTCCAAACCTGCTTGAATGGCTTGTGTAGTGGTCGACGAACGCCCCCGCCAACAAATCGCCGATAAAACAGAATCTTTATCCTTCAATGAAAAATAAATGTGACCAGAAGTTGCACGCTTAACATCAGAAACTTCCCCACGCACTTTGATATGCGAAAACACCTGTTCTACACAAGATTTTAAAGAAAGTGAAATTTCTGATACAGATAAAATAGGCATTTCTGACATAGATAAAATTATAGCAAAAAAACAAATTTCACGCAAGTAAAGAAATTTTTTTCTTGACGAAAAGGGAAAAAATAACCTAAAATACCTATAAAGGAGACAGGTATGAAAAAAATCATTCTTTCTATTATATTGGTTGTTGCCGTAGGGTTAGCATGGTTTTATTTCCATAAAAAACAGGATGATCCCATGGATATAAAAAACTTTGAAATGGCTCAAGTCAAAAAGGGACAAATCGTATATGCTGTATCGGCTTCAGGTAAAATTCAACCTATTAACACTGTCAGCGTTGGGACACAAGTTTCTGGTATTATTGAAGAAGTTTTGGCCGATTATAATGACGAAGTTAAAGAAGATCAAATCTTAGCAAAATTGGATACTTCTGTTTTACAGGAAAATTTAAATGATGCCAAAGCCCGTTTAACATTGATGCAAACCAAAGAAAAAATTGAGCAACTCAATTATAACCGAACAAAAAAATTATTTGATGAAAAGTTGATCGCAAAGGCAACACTAGAAGAAGCTGAAGTTGCATTAGAAACCGCAAAAGCGAATGTGTTAAGTGCACAAGCAGAATACAATAAAGCCGAACGTAACTTTGGTTATGCAACCATTACTTCCCCCGTTTCTGGTACTGTTATTTCCAAAGAAGTCGAACAAGGACAAACGGTAGCGGCTAGCCTTTCCACCCCAACGCTTTTTAAAATTGCAGAAGATTTAACAAAAATGCAAATTGAAGCCAATATTGCCGAAGCCGATATTGGTCAAATTAAGCCAGAAATGAAGGTAACCTTTACAGTGGATGCTTATCCAGATGATACTTTTGAGGGGGTTGTACAACAAATTCGTTTATCCCCCACAGAGGAATCCAATGTTGTCATGTACACAGTTGTCATTCAAGTAGATAATTCATCACGCAAACTTTTGCCTGGAATGACAGCTTCTGTTAACATCAAAATTCAAGAAGCAATAGATGTTTTGGTGTTACCTTCTATGGTTTTACAATATAAGCCCAGTGCTGAGATTAAAAGCAAAATGGAAATGAAGCGCATCAATGATTTAGATAAGGATCAAACTGTTGTTTATCAATTAAAAGATCATAAAATGCTGCCAGTTATTATTCGTAAAGGCTTATCCAATTTAACTAGCGTTGAAGTACTGGAAGGTCTAAAGGAAGGTGATGAAGTGATTATGCAGGCTAAAGGGAACAGGCGTCATCCATGACACAGATTGTCATTCGCATAGAGGATTTGTGTAAAACCTATTTTATGGAAGGTGGAACGAAACAGGACGTTCTAAAACATGTTCAATTTAAAATTCAAAAAGATGAATTTGTGGCCATTATGGGGCATTCTGGTTCAGGCAAATCAACGTTAATGAATATCTTGGGATGCTTGGATCGTCCCACATCAGGCAATTATTTTCTGGAAGGGAAAAATATTGCACAAGCCACCGATAAAGAATTAGCCATAATTCGGGGCAAACGTATTGGATTTGTTTTTCAAAACTTTAATTTGATGATGAAGCGATCTTTAGCGGATAATGTTTCCCTACCTTTAATTTATCAAGGTGTCGGACAAAAGGAACGCTATAAAAAAGCCGTTGAGTTGTTGGAAAAAGTGGGCTTAAAAGGTTATGAAAACAGGTTGCCCACCCAAATTTCTGGCGGAATGCAACAACGCGTGGCTATTGCACGTTCTTTGGTGAACAATCCTGCCATCATTTTTGCGGATGAACCAACGGGCAACTTGGATACACGTACTTCGGTAGAAATTATGAATTTATTTACTGAACTGAATAAACAGGGCATTACCATTGTTTTGGTGACACATGAAGAAGATATTGCCGACTTTGCGAAACGTTTGATTGTCATTCAGGATGGACAGATTAGCTATGATGGCCCACGGGAGGATTACAAAACATGATTTGGCAAATTCTACGCGAAGCATGGGTTTCTATTTCAGCCTATAAGATGCGCTCATTCCTAACAATGCTCGGAATTGTCATTGGTGTGGCCGCTGTTGTGTTAATGGTCGCAGCAGGACAAACTGTCCAAAACGAAATTACAAAGACATTTGATTCCATGGGCACAAACCTAATCATTATAGCCCCTGCAGAAACGGTCAGTGGTGGGGTGCGTGGTGGACGTGGTCGCCCAAGCGTAACTTTTGATGATGTGGCCGCATTAAGGGAGTTACCCGATGTTGAAACAGCATCCTATGTAATCAGCACAGCAGCACAGGCCGTTTATGGCGCTAACAACTATGGCGTCAGCATCTATGGTACAACCCCTGAATATTTAAAAGTTGGTAACTGGGAAATTGAAGATGGAATGTCCTTTACCGAAAAAGATTTAAAATCGGGAAAACCTTATGCCATTATTGGGCAAACCGTTGTGGATGAATTATTTGGTCTTCAAAATCCTATTGGTAAGACCTTACGCCTAAGAGGCAAACCATTTACGGTTATTGGTGTGTTAAAATCAAAAGGCGACAATCTAATGGGCAATGATCAAGATAATATTGTTATGATGCCTGCCACCACTGTACGTCAACGTTTAAAAGGGTCAAATCGTCCCCAATATGCTGACATTGCCTTTATCAAAGTAACGCAAGAAGATCGCATGGAATCCGTTTCTAATCGTGCCGAATTTTTATTGCGTCAGCGTCATCGTTTAAAAGAAAAAGCACCCAACGATTTTTCTTTGCATTTGATGACAGAAATGGTGGAAAAGGTGCGCCAAATTGGATTTATTTTATCTATGTTATTAGCCGCAATTGCCTCAATTTCTTTGGTGGTAGGATCTATCGGTATTATGAACATGATGTTAGTATCTGTCACAGAGCGTACCCGCGAAATTGGTACACGTAAGGCCTTAGGTGCTCCCAACAAATGGATTATGTTGCAATTTTTATCTGAATCTATTTTGATTTCATTCATCGGTAGTTTTTTTGGCATGATACTGGGTGTTCTTCTATCCCAAATTGGTGGTGCCCTTTATGAAATTGATGTACCTATTTCCATTTGGTCCGTGATTATTTCAGCCAGTGTGGCTATTATTGTGGGTATTTTGTCAGGCATGATGCCCGCTCGCAAAGCCATGAAATTAGATCCAATTGAAGCATTGAGATATCAATAAGAAAAAACAAATTCAAATAACGTATTTTATTGACGCCCTGAATTTCTTTTGGCAACTGCTTGGGCACTGATGTGTTTACGCATACCTAATGCCATCGTATCCACTGGACCACCGATCTGTAATTCTTTGTTATATTGTTGATGTGTCATAATAAACAACAGTCCAATAACACCATCTTGTAAAATATAACCGATACGGTACGCATTTCCGTCAGCATAAAAATCAGCAGCACATAGGCGACTTTTAAGATTACGCTTTATATCCTGCCCCATGCGTAATTGTAATTCAGCCCAAGGCATACTGCGTAATTTTGCAATTTCGCGCCACGCGCCTTTGATCACGTTCCGTTGATTTGCAAATTTTTTACAATCATCATTATATCGTTTTGATTTAAATCGAGGTCGCCAAATCAATTTTTTAGATACTTTTTCAATTTTAGTGGCTTGCTTTTCTGGCGCAACTTTAGATTCTTTTTGAACACTTATATCTATCTTTTGGACTGGTAATGTGGGGCGAATAAAATTCTTTTGATCCAAAAAGCGACGAAAGTCATTTGAACACACATCCAATGGTGTTCTTCCCTGATTGTCTTTTTTATTCAACAATACGTTCTGCTCTTCTTTTGGCAGAAATTCCAAGATTTTTAACAACCCTTTTTTACCTTGTCGGCACAATTGATGTACACAGGTATCACCATCATTATGGGGTCGTATTAACCGTTTGATAAATTCAGGATATTTATCCTTCATTGTCCTGATGATTTCATTCATCATAGACGTATTTCCACGGCATGCTAATTGATATAATAAATCAAACCGATTATCCATTGTTAATTGAACATTGGGATTTTGACGTATTTGGGGAGGCAAATTTTCCCAAGTCAATGCCAAAAGTGAATCAAATCCTTCCAGTTGGGAAAACGAATTAATCCACATCAAAGCATTCAAAGGAGAATTTTTAAATTTATAACATCCTGATTCAAAAATTTTCCAACTGAGCTGTTTTTTATCTTGGAATAAAAAAGAATTCTTTGCAGGATGGAGCCTTTTTTGCGGATCATATGCTTGAATGAGCTCCAATATTTCAACTTCTGGTATTTTTCCTTTTTTCAATAAATCCCAATATAAAAAACGCCGTGTACCATCTTTTTGGATACAAACATCTGCCCGTTCTTTTTTTTGCTCTTTAAGGATTTTGAGATATCTTTTTTGTGCTATATCCGATCCATGGCCCAGTATTTCTTCAAATTTAGAGGTGGGAATATTTGCGTGGATATAGCGGCAAAAGTTCACGTTAGTTGAAGCAAGATGGTCATTTTCCAAAAAAGCCAATATCACTGCTTGTTGCTTTGAAAAAGAGGTATTTTGACACAAAATTTGATCCCATAGCAGGCATTGATCCCGTTCGCAAAATGCATCCATTTTTGAACAAATTAAAGAACAAACTTTATGACAGTCTTTTGAGCAATACCTTAAATAACTGGCCAAAGCCTCTGTAAATTCTTTATTTTTAGTTTGTCTTGCAAAATTGATATCCTTTAACTGATAAAACAGCCAATCATCTAATTTAGAACTTAAGATGGATGGGTATTTTTCAACTTTACTTAAGGTTGCTGTTGCTAATTCAATTGACCATCGTGGATTTTGTTTTATGCTATCATTGAATAGTGCTAGCCCATTCGGTTGTGATAAATTTCTTTTTTTAAACAAAAGTCCTGGGAAAATACCGTTTTCATAGATATAAGACATTAAATATTCTGGATTCTTTTTTAATAAATCCAACAAAATATACATAGATTGAGCTTCAACTTTGGACAATTCAGGCCGTGTTGAAGCCACTGATTTTATAACTTCTTCATATTTTTCTGGACCTAAAATTTCATTTAAGGTCAATTCTGTACTTAAAGTTTCCAGTTCCTTCTTAGGAATCTGTGGATTATCCCTTTTTAAACGTGTAAAATCAAGTGTATTCCAACGATGATATTTTTTACCCACAAACAGCTCATCAACAACGTCTTCAGGAGACATTTCCCATTCTTGAGGGGCATGACAAAATCTAACGACTAGATTTTTGTTGTTAAAGTTTGAGATTGTTATGTATTCCATTGTACATTCCTTATGCAAAATTATAGCACAATATAAAAATTTGTCAACATTTATCTTTTTTGGCCAGTACTTGTTTTAAAATATCTACTTGCAGTTTTTGATAAACTAATTTATAATAGCATTTATGATAAAAAGTATTTTAACACGCTATGCCTTTAAACAATTGTTTTGGATTTTTTTGGCTGTTTTATTCTGTTTGACAGCAATTATTATGCTGTTTGACATGGTAGAATTATTGCGTATGGCCGCCAAACGGGAAAATGTTGCTTTTATTGATATCTTAACTTTAGCCCTTTTAAAATCCCCAATGATGATTCACATTATTCTGCCGTTTGTCATTTTAATTACGGCTATGATTTTCTTTTTAAGATTTAATAAATCATCTGAATTAATTGTGATGCGAGCTGTGGGCGTTTCAGTTTGGAATATTCTGATGCCATTATGCAGTTTGATTTTTGCACTGGGGCTGTTTGATGTTCTATTTTTCAGCCCTATAATTTCTGGTACAGCTCATCGTTATGAACGATTAGAGGAAAGATTAAACATCTCTGGCTCATCACCTTTTGTTTGGTCAGAAAGTGGTTTTTGGTGGCGTGATAACCAAGAAGACGGCACCATGGTTTTGCGTGCTTCACATGTTCATCAAAATAAAAGAAAAATTGTATTAGAGGACGTTTCGTTATTTGAATTAAACACAAATGGGCTATCCGAAAGACAAATTGAAAGCGCCACTGCAACCTTGGAAAATGGACAAATTCATATGCAAAATGCCTTTATCATTGATCCTATGAATGAAAATTTACAACCCGTATCGCATTTAACGTTTGATACCAGTTTGAACATGGAAAGACTATTAGAAAAATTTGATGCTCCACAAACAATGTCTTTTTGGCGTTTTCCACGTTTTATTCGTTTTTTAAAGGAAGCAGGTTTTTCCGCCAGAGCTCATGAAGTTTATTTTTTTGAACTAACAGCCTTCCCATTATTTTTAGTGGCGATGTTTTTAGTAGCAGCTTTATTTACCCTTCCTCCATCCAATCGTCAAGGGGGCACATTCATTCGCGTTTTAATAGCTATAGGATCGGGATTTTTCCTATACTTCTTTTCGCGTATTACAAACGTGTTGGGCCAAAACGAAAGTCTGCCCCTATTCTTGGCAGCATGGAGCCCTGCACTGATTTGCATTCCTTTATGCGTTTCCGCGTTATTGTCATTAGAGGATGGTTAGTTTTCAAATTTAAAGAAACTACCTTTACCCACCTGCACAACTGTTTCAACCGTCAATATTGGCGCTGACTTTAAATCCGTTAGTTTTTCATTATTGACCTTCACAGCACCCTGTACAAACAAACGACGCAATTCCCCTTTGGATTTAAATTTATCGGACGTCATTAAAGTTTCCAATAAGATTTGACCATTATCCCAAGTATCATTTTTTTGAATTTTTAAAACGGGAGCATCATCAGGAACAGAGCCTTGTTGAAAAGCAGTTTTAAAATGTTCTTCTGCCGGTTTAACAGCAGCCTCACCATGATACAAACGCACAATTTCACGTGCTAATTCCATTTTAATATCGCGTGGATTTTCGCCTTGATTCAAGCGTATTTGAATCTTTGCCACATCATCTGGCGGTAAATCTGTACATAAATCATAATACTTAATAATTAAATTGTCAGGTACCTTCATCATTTTTTCATACATGATAGCGGCAGGTTCATTGACACCAACATAGTTACCCAAAGACTTACTCATCTTCTCAACACCATCTAAACCTTCCAACAAAGGCATGAATAAAGTAATTTGCGGATCTTGGCCGAAATCTTTTTGGATATTACGCCCCATCAAAATGTTAAATGTTTGATCTGTTCCTCCCAATTCCACATCCGCTTTTACCGCAACAGAATCGTATGCCTGCATTAAAGGATAGAAAAATTCATGCAATGCAATCGGTTGTTTATTGTTATAACGTTTTTGGAAATCATCACGTTCCAAAATACGTGCCACTGTTGTCTTTGCACACAACTCAATCACATCACGAAAGTTCATTTTATTAAACCATTCGCTGTTGAAATGCATTTCTGTTTTATCTTTATCCAAAATTTTAAAGATCTGATCAGCATAGGTTTTGGCGTTGATAGCCACCTGTTCGGGAGTCAATTGTTTACGTGTTTTACTTTTACCTGTTGGATCGCCAATCATTCCCGTGAAATCACCAATAATCAAAACCGCTTGGTGTCCCATATCTTGCATTTGGCGAATTTTACGCAATACCACTGCATGCCCCAAGTGAATATCTGGCGCTGACGGATCCAACCCCAACTTAAAACGCAAAGGTCTATGTTCGCTTTCAGCTTTTTTTAATTTTTCCATGATAATGGGCGTTTCAGTTGCCTGTGCCACACCTTTGAGCATCATTTTTAAAGTTTGTTCTGTGGTTGCCATCTTTATGTCCTTTCAAAAATTTAGAGTATCTTAGCAAAAAAAGCCAAAAAAATCAAGAAAGAAAAAACTTGAAATTTTTAGGATTTATTGTTACACTTTATGAAAAAGGAAGGAAAACATGAAGAAATTTTTATTATTAACTCTTTTAATTTTGGCCGGATGCACTAGCAATGATCAACACCTTTCAGCCGATACCCCCGAAGGACTTTACTTATTAGCCTATAAGGATTTTAAAGAAACAGATTATGAAAGAGCTGCCCAAAAATTTGACCAAGTTGAACAACAATTTCCCTATTCACGTTGGTCTGAAAGGGCTCAAATTATGGCAGCCTATAGTCAGTACTTACAAAATGAATATACCGATGCCATACTGGCGTTAGATCGTTTTTTGCAACTGCATCCAGGCAATCACAATGTTCCCTACGCTCTATATTTAAAAGGATTATGTTATTTTGAACAAATGTCAGATCCTTTGCGTGAGCAAGAAATGACCGCCAAAGCAGACAACATTTTTAAAGAATTATTGATGCGCTTTCCCAAGAGCACCTATGCCAATGATGCCAAAGAAAAATTGATTGCAATTCAAAATCATTTGGCGGCCAAAGAGTTAGCGGTCGGACGCTATTATGAAAAAAATGAAGACTATATCGCAGCCATGAATCGATTCCAAAGCGCCATTCAAGGATGGCCTGAATCGAATCAACTGCCTGAGGCTTATTACCGTTTGGCTGTTTGCTATAAAGCCTTAGGCATGACAAAACAAATGGGGCAAGTACAAAATACTTTAAAAAAGAAATTTCCTGACTCTATTTGGTCTAAGCGTGTGGATAAGATTTAAAAGGATAAGATATGCTGACCAGTTTAAATATTCAGCATTTTGTTTTAATTGATCAATTATCTTTGACCTTTGATAAAGGGTTCAGTGTTTTTACAGGAGAAACAGGAGCCGGTAAATCCATTTTACTGGATGCACTGTCTTTGGTGTTGGGTGGCAGGGCTGAAACACGATTTGTGGCAAAAAATGAAGATCAGGCCGTTATAAGTGCTGGTTTCACTTTACCCCAAAAACATCCTGTCTTTCAAATTCTGGATGAACAAGGCCTTTCACATGAGGATGATTTAATTATCCGCCGAACACTATCAAAAGATGGTAAATCCAAGTGTTTTGTGTGTGATCAACCTGTCAGTGTTGGATTATTAAAAACTCTGGGAGAAAACTTGGTTGAAATTCATGGTCAATTTGCCACGCACAGTTTATTAAACCCCAATACACATATCGCCACACTGGATGAATATGGTCATTTAGAAAAGAAAGTAAAAGAAGTACAAAGTTTATGGCATAAATGGCAAAACGCAAAGCATGCGGTGAATGATTTTGAAAATAAATTGGCCGAGCAACGCTCAGATGAAAATTTTATGCGGGAAAGTTTGGATGAACTGGAAAAATTAAATCCCAAAGCAGATGAAGAAGAGAATCTGACAAGACGGCGTACCGAATTGATGAATGCCGAACATATTATTGAAAATATTAAAAATGCTTGTGCTTTATTGGGAGACGAAGAACAAGGCATTTTACGCCTTATCAGCAAAACAGATGGGCAGTTGATGGGTGCCAACAAAATTACAAACGGTCGTTTTGAAAATGAAATAGAACAATTGGCAAATGCACAAAACTTACTAGCAGATTTATCAGATAATTTGGAACATTGTCTGAATGATTTAGGGGACACATCAGAACTGCCCTCTATTGATGAAAGATTATTCCAACTGAGGGATTTGGCACGTAAACACCATATGGAAATTGCCGATTTACCCAAATTAAAAGATAAGTTGGGACATGATTTAAAAATGCTGAATCATGGAGAAGACGAATTGATTCGATTAAAACGTGCCTGTGAAGATGCAAGATTAGATTATTTAACAAAAGCGCATGAACTATCCAAAGAACGCCATATGGCCGGGGAAAAGTTGGCCAAAGCCGTTATAAAAGAACTACCTGATTTAAAACTAGAAAAGGCCACTTTCCATGTGGATGTTTTGGATTTGGATGAATCTATGGCTAGCGCCAATGGTCTCAATCAAATTACTTTTATGATTGCCACCAATAAAGGAGCCGATTTAACCCCTATTCATAAATGTGCTTCTGGCGGTGAGTTGGCACGCTTTATGTTAGCCTTAAAAGTGAATTTAGCAGACTTATCCAATACGACTTTAATTTTTGATGAAATTGATACAGGAATTAGTGGTGCAACAGCTAGCGCTGTTGGGGAACGCTTAGCGCGATTAGCAGAATCGCATCAAACTTTGGTCATTACCCATTCTCCCCAAGTGGCAGGCTTTGGCAAAAATCATTATTTAGTTCAAAAGGCAGATGTGGAAAATCGTACCGTTACCTCTGTTCAAAAATTGGATAAATTTGGCCGGTTAGAAGAAATTGCTCGTTTGGTTTCCGGTGCTAAAATTACGGATAAATCCAGAGAATTAGCCAAAGAGTTATTAAAATAGCTATTTGAGATCATCATCAAAATCCCCACAGATGATAATATTGAACTCCCAATTATGGACATATTTCTCAACTGTCTTTCATTTTATAAAGTAAAAAAAGAAGTCGAGTCCTTGACAAATAAAACTTGACTTTTTAGCAAAAATACCATATCATACCTAGTGGAAGGGCATGGGTGTTGCCTGAAAACAGCGGGTCAGGTTCGGAAGAAAGCATCCCATTTTAAGTGGAACAGGTCGTGTTCCTTCCGCTTTTTTAAAAGGATTACCATGGCTCAATCAACTGTATTAGCGCGCAAGTATCGTCCCCAAGTTTTTGATGATTTGTTGGGACAAGAAGCTTTGGTTCAAACAATTACGAATGGAATTGAACAAAATAAATTGGCTCAAGCTTATTTACTGACAGGGATTCGTGGCATAGGTAAAACAACCTCAGCCAGAATTATAGCGAAAGGCTTAAATTGTGTAGGACCAGATGGTAAAGGTGGTATGACCCCTAACCCATGTGGTAAATGTCGCCATTGTTTAGATATTACCAATGATGCGGATATTGACGTTATTGAAATTGATGCTGCCAGTAATACAGGGGTTGAAAACGTACGTGAAATTATTGAGGGCGCCAAATATAATCCTGTTTCGGCACGATTTAAAATCTATATCATTGATGAAGTTCATATGCTTTCAAAAGCAGCTTTTAATGCGTTGCTCAAAACTTTGGAAGAACCTCCTGAACGTGTTAAATTTATCTTTGCCACAACAGAAATCAGAAAAGTACCCGTTACAATCGTTTCCAGATGTCAACGTTTTGATTTAAAAAGAATTGAAGAAAAACCTTTAGCTGAATATTTACAAAAGATTGCCCATAAAGAAGGACGTGATTTACCAGATGAAGCGGCTTTACTTTTATCCCATGCAAGTGAAGGATCTGTACGTGATTCACTTTCTTTATTAGATCAAGCATTGGTACAGATGCCATCTGAACTATCAACAGAAGGGATCCGCCAAATGCTTGGCTTAGCGGATAAAAACATTTTATTTGATCTGTATCAATCATTACTCACAGGTCGTATGACGGAAGTTTTTAATGCCATTAACAAACAATATGAAATTGGTGCTGAACCCATCCAAATTTTACAGGATCTATTAAATTTAACATATGATTTGACATGTTTAAAGGTCTTTTCAGAAAACTATGCAAAAGCAAGTTGGACACAAACAGAAAGTAAAAAGATAAAGGAACTGTCCAAAAAGACAGAAATGCCTACTTTGACATCTTTTTGGCAAATGATGAACAAAGGTTTGGAAGAGGTGAAATTGTCAGGATATCCTTTACGCGCCCTGCAAATGCTGATGATTCGCATTAGTTATGCCAGTCAAATTTTGGAGAATCCAGAAAATTTAATCAAGCAAGCACAAAGCTCCGCCATGACTATTGTCCCCCCAACCCATGCAATCAAAACCACTCCTGTTGAGGTGGTTCAAACACCCAAAGCCCCTCCCTTTAAGAATTTGTCAGAACTGGCCAATTTAGCGCGCCAAAAAGGTGAACGAATGTTAGCCTTTAACATTGAACGCATGATGCATTTGATTGCAATTGATGATAAGGTTTTACGTTTTTGTCCCACAGAAAATGCCCCCAAAAATTTGTCAGCAGAGCTCAGTAAGTTTTTGGAAAACACCACTGGCGAAAAATGGGTTTTGGATATACAAAAATCAGGTGGTGATCCAACCGAAATAGAAAAAAAAGAGCAAAAACAAGCAGCTGTTTTGGAAAATCTAAAAAAACAACCCGACGTCAGTTCCATTTTAAAACAGTTTCCTGGCGCAAAAATTGAAAAAGTAAAACCAATTCAAAATCAAATAGAAGAAGAATCAGAGTCCGAGTAAATCACTTCTTTTTAAGATTAATTTTAACAGCGCCCCCCCGATTTTTCCAACTATATGCACGAATGTGAGAGGCTATATTATTATTTTCCAACCAATTTTCAAATTCGTTTTTAATCAACGCTTTTCCTGTTGTTCCGCGCCCAGTAATGATAGTAATTTCTTTTAATCCTATATGATGGGTACGTTGGATAAATGTACCTGTTTTTTCAAAAGCATCCTGAACTGTCAGACCATGCAAATCCAAGATGGATGATGTAATGAGTTCTTTTTTTCGCACCACACGTAAACGCTTTGGAATATCCTTTTTAACCTTACGCTGAACAGGTTTAACTTTCTCTTTCAACTGTTGCCACAATTGTTCATCAGGAATAAAGTAAACCATCTTAATCCTTCGGCTTTAATATATAATAAGTGCCCACTTGATTCATTTGTCCAGCCATTTGAAAAGCCCCTTCCCCGTGTCCAAAAAAGTAATCTGCACGAATAGGTCCCTTAATGGCTGCCCCTGTGTCTTGTGCTACGACCATTTTTCGTACTGGTGTCTTATCAGGCTTTGTTGTGTTTAAAAACATCAGCGTATGCATAGGGATATAATCGGTGTCAACAGCCACAGATCTTTCAGGGGTTAAAACAACTTCAGCAGTACCATAGGGGGTATCTCCAAAAATTTCCCGAAAATAAATATAACGCTTATTTTGGCGCATATATTTTTGGGCTTCAATAGGGTTATTTTGAAGCCACGAACGGATTTGAGGCATTGAATTTAAACCTTGAATGCCTTCTTCCTTGAGTATTGTACCAATTCCTTTAAAAGGATAGCCATTATTCCCCGCATATCCCAAGTGGATAACTTGCCCATCAACCGTTGTTAAACGACCAGAACCTTGTACATGCATAATGAATAGTTCCACAGGATCATCTGCCCAAGCAATTACTGGCGCATCAACACATTGTTCTTCAATTTCTGCACGCGTATTCGTTTTATGACCTGCTCGATAATTATCTGGCAAACCATAAATAGGCACCTGCGCCCCATTTTCACGCTCTCTACTACCCGTCAATTCGGCTTCATAATAACCTGTAATTTTACCCTGAGGTGAACCATAGGATGTCACACGATAAGGCTTTAAATTTTGTTCAAAAAATTGGCGTAAAGCCACATTATCATCATGCACATGATTATTGAGTTTTTGACAAAAGCGTATCATATCTTGAGGAGCGCGCTCACAGGTACGTAAAATAGCCGGTAAAACCTCAACAAAATTGTCATTCTGCCAACCAGGAATTTCACGCCAAGAAACACTGTCCAAACGTATAGCGCGTCCCCCAGAACAGGCAGATAATAAAAAGCATAAAAGTAAAAATTTAAGCCGCATGTGCCTCCACATTTTGTACTGCAGACAACACCCAACCCAACTTTTCATCCCATTGAAATTGCCAACGTTCCTTGACCAAAGAAAGATGCATAGGATCCCCTTCTAAAACTTGATTTTCTTTATCTTTTAACAGGTTCACTTGCTCTGTTTCAAAATCAACCCAATAGACATTTTGGGACATTTCATCAGCCACATGTGCACGTTTAAAATCCACTAACTTATAATCAATATAATGCCCTTTTTCCAGACGTTTTTGAATAGACTGATCAAAAGCTTGATAGACAGTATCTGTCATAAATGAACGCACTGATTTAATTTGTCCAGCAGCATAAGCTGTTGTAATTTGCACAAAACGGGCTTTAAATAAAGCCTCCAAACCTACTTTAGGCAACTCCTTTGCTGATACCATACTGTCTGACAAAGCAAAGGCATCATCCATTGGATTCATACGCACAATCACTTTGGCACGAATAGGACAAATTAAATTGAGCAACCGCCAACCTATATATCCCAGTATAAACCACAGTAAAATATTTTCTAGCATCTTTGTTTTTTTCCTTTACTTTTTGTTCAAGATTTCGTATGATTTAACCAAGCGTATTAGACGCTTATTTTAACTTTTTTTCAAGAGGAATTTTTAAAATGACAGAAAAAACTGAAAATACTCCCAATAACCAAATTCAAATCAACATGCAATATATAAAGGATTTGTCCTTTGAAGCACCCGAAATGCCCCTTTCATTATTGCAAATAAAATCAGCACCAGCCATCAACATCAATGTGGATTTACATGCTAACAAAACAAACAATGAAAAAACGTATATGGTGGATTTAACCATCCGCATCAAAGCCGATAATAAAGAAACAAATAAAGCTCTATTTTTATGTGAATTAACCTATGGAGCTTTGGTGACACTTGATGTGGGCGATGAAATGCGTGAAGTCGCTTTGATGGTGGAAGTCCCCCACATGATTTTCCCTTATGCTCGTCAAATTGTTGGCAACATGATTCAACAGGCAGGCCTGCCTGCTTTGCAAATCAATCCCATTGATTTTATGGGATTATATCAACAAAAAAAAGCCCAAGCAACTCAACCAGAAAATAAATGAAATATCTGACAACTTGTGAAGATGATACCATTCAATGCGCCAAGGCATTTGCCCAACATTTAAAAGGACACGAATTGGTGGCTTTGGATGGTACCTTGGGAATGGGGAAAACCGTTTTTGTACGCGCCGTGATTCAAGCTCTATCCGATAAAAACGTGGAAGTGCCTAGTCCCACTTTTACATTGTTACAAACCTATGATACCATAAAAGGTACTATTTATCATTTTGATTTTTATCGCCTTAAGAGCCCAGAAGAAGCCTTTGAGATCGGAATAGAAGATGCTTTTTCCGATGGTATCTGTTTTATGGAGTGGCCTGAAAAAATAGGCTCACTTTTGCCCCCAAATACTATCCATATTGTTTTTGAAAATACCCCCAACGGGCGTCAAATTGAGATAAAGGATTAAAAATGTCTAGACAGCGTGAAATTTCCAATTTTTTAAAAAAAGCCAAAGTTATTCGTCCACGACTCAAATGGCTGCCACATGATGCATCTGGTCGCCGTTACGCACGTGTTTTATCTGGTAAAAAATCCTATATTTTAATGGATTCCCCTGCAAGTGAAAGACCTGATTTGTTCTATAAAATGGATAAAGTATTGGGAAAAAATAAAATTGAGGTTCCCCATATATATCAATCCAACATTACAGACGGTTTGATTTTAATGGAAGATTTAGGGCAAAAGAGTTTGGCCGACATTTACAACCAAAATGATGATGCTCTCACATTTTGTGCTTATCAAAAAGCACTAGATCTTTTATTAAAGATGCGCCAAAGCATACGTCAAAAACCGGATTTTGTCCCCGTATATACAGATGGCTATCTGACCTTTGAAGAAAACCTATTGACCGACTGGTATATTCCTGCTTTGACAGGTAAAAGATTACCCATAAAAGCCATTCAGCAGTTTAAAAAAATTTGGCTTAAATTAAACAAAAAAATTCAAAAAATGGATAAAACATTAGTTTTACTGGACTATCATGCTGATAATTTAATGGTAAAACAAAATGGGAAAATGGCAGCTCTAGATTTTCAAGATGCCAGATGGGGTGGTTTTTTGTATGATGTTATTTCTTTATTAGAGGACGAACGGCACCCTTTACCAAAGGAAATTGCACAAAAATTATGGGACTACTATTGGCATAGTTTGGGTGAACTTGATACAAAATCCAACCATGTTCTGGGGGCTATCTTGGCGGTTCAACGCCATACAAAAGTTATTGGTATCTTTACGCGTTTGGCCATTCGTGATAAAAAAGAAAAATATTTAAAGTTTATTCCTGATTCTTGGAAAATGTTGGAAAAACATTTAGAAATTCGTGCTTTAAAACCCTATAAAAAATGGTTGGACAAATATATTGATCCCATCTTACGCCATCAACCTTTAATCATCAAACCCTTTTATTATCTGACAACAGCTATGGTGCTGGCAGCTGGTCGTGGTGTACGTATGCAAAGTTTAACGGATCATCAACCTAAACCTTTGGTTCAAGTGAATGGAAAAAGTTTAATCAACTATGTTTTGTATAATACTCGACATATGACAAATATTGTTGTCAATACTTGTTATTGTGGCAAGATGATTCATCAAGCTTTATTGGGCCGAAAAATTCATTTTTCTGATGAAAAACAGGCTTTGGAAACAGGTGGTGGCGTTCAAAAAGCCTTACCACTTCTAACAACAACAGGTTCAGAGGGATTTTTTGTCATCAATGCCGATGCATTATGGTTGGATAAAAAAGAAACATTGATGAAACAAATGGAACGCGCTTGGAATCCATTAGAAATGGATATTTTATTGGCTTTAGTTCCCACACGTAAAGCTAAAGGAGATGTTCCAAAAGGTGATTATTTTATTCAAAAAGGCAAACCTATACGACGTCATCCCCCTCAAAAAAAAGCGCCCTATTGTTTTATGGGGGTTCAAGTATTACACCCTGATATCTTCAAAGGTCATCCTTTAGAAAAATATTCTTTGGTGGAACTTTATGATAAAGCTGAAAAAGCTGGGCGCTTGGGATGCTTGATTTTTGATGGTAAATGGTTCCATGTAGGCACTCCCAAAGCAGTGGAAGATACGACCCGTTATTTTAAAAGGAAAAAAGTTTGATTTATGCCATTGATTTTGTTGGATCTTTAGCGGATATTTTAGCCGAACATTTATTGGATAAGTTTCAAGCAAATCCTTTTGATTTAGCACGTGTCAAAGTCATTTTACCCACACGTCGTGCTTGTCAAACACTCAAAGAAAGTTTTTTTAAAAAAAGTCCAAATAAGTCTACCCTTTTACCACAAATGGTGGCTCTGTATGATATGGATGATTTATCGGTAGATTTACCACCTGCTATTTCCGATTGGGAACGTCTTTTCTTATTAACAAAATTGTGTCAAGCAAAACCTAATTTAAAAGAAACGCCTAAGGCCTTTCAAGTGGCTTTGAGTCTTGCCGAACTATTAGACCTATCCTATCAATACAATGTTCGTTTTGAAAACCTAGCCGATTTGGTACCCAGCGCTAATTTCGCCCAGCATTGGCAAGAAACAATTACTTTTTTGGATATCATTTCAACTCAATGGCCTAAAATTTTAGAGGAACATGGCGTCATCGATAAACAAGACAGATTACAGCGTGTTTTAACCATTATTGCCCAAAGAATACAACAACAAAATAACTATATGGTTATGGCGGGATTAACATCTGATTTGCCTGGCGTAAAAGCTCTGATGCAAGCAGTCCAAAAAACAGGAGATATTTTTTTAGATGGAGTTGATGAAATATTTATAAAGTCCGATACTATCCCTGAGAAGCATCATACTCAATACTTGATATACAAAACCATTAAGGATTTAAAAATTCATCCCAATCAAATTATTTTTCAATCCCAACCTAATCCCAAAGAAGAATTGGTTGAACAAGCATTTCGATCAAATATATGGCAGTCTAGTAATTTAAATGAAGATTCCTTAAAGAATTTAAAGTATATACTCAGTGAAACCGCCGAACAAGAGGCATTAACAATTGCACTTTATTTAAGGCAAGCCTTGGAAGATACTGATAAGACAGCCTGTCTTGTTACAACAGACAGAAATTTAGCCCGTCGTGTAATCAGCCAAATGAAACGTTGGCAAATTCATTTAGACGATTCGGCTGGCATCCCCTTTAAACATACATCAACAGGGGCCTTTTTGCTGCAAATTTTAGCATTGGCAGAAGATTTTAAAAACCCTGTTCAGCAATTAGCTTTGTATAAAAATCCTTTATTTGCCGATGGTCAAAATCCCACACAGGTACGCATTAACATTAAAAATGCCGAAAAGTTAGCTCGTCAAAAACATCAATCGCTAAATTACGTCCCCAAAGAAGATGGTTATTCTTTTTTTCAATTTTTTCAAAATGATACCTTAGTTGAAGCCAAAATTCTTTTTCAAAAACATATTCTATTGGCTGAAACCTGGGCTACAACAGATACGCAATCTGGATCAGATGTTTTGTGGAATACACCAACAGGGCGTCAATTAAAATCAGCACTTTCCCAAATAATAGATCAGTGTGATTTATTGGGAAAAATCAGCACACGAGAATATCCAACTTTATTTTCGCAAATGATAGGCTTTCAAAGCGCGCATCAAAGCTATGGTTATCACCAAAGAATTAAAATTTTGGGTCCTATTGAAGCACGTTTTACCCATACAGATCTTTGTATTATTGGTGGATTAAATGAACAAATTTTTCCACAATTACTTGATGCAGGGCCATGGCTGAATCGTCCAATGCGTGAACAATTGCATCTGCCAGATGCTGAGGCACACATTACTAATTTGGCACATGATTTTATGCATTTAGCCTCTTCCAAGGAAGTGATTCTAAGCCGATGCATAAAATCTAATGGTACCCCCACAGTAGCTTCGCGTTTTATCCAAAGATTACAAATGGTAGCACAAGTAAATGGGTTGGAGATTCCTACTTTTCGGGCACATTTGGCCGAACTAGTGGATCACCCAGAAAAGGAACAAAATATTGTGCGCCCTGCACCCTGTCCCAATGCCGAAGTGCGCCCCAAAAAATTATCTGTTACCAATGTAGAACTATTGAAAAAAAATCCTTACGCTATTTATGCAAAATACATTTTATCTCTTTATCCTCTGGATGATTGGGATAATCCCGCAAAAGCAAGCCTGTATGGGCAAGCAGTACACGATACATTGTCGCAAATGAATCATCTTTTGGATGATCAAAAAGCCTTTCTTGTAATGCGGGAAAATTTAAAAAAAACAAGTTTAAGCCCATCAGATTGCCTATTTTATGAAAGCATATTTAAAAGCAATGTTTGGCCCTTTTTCAAAAACCAACAAGAAAAATTATCACAACAAAAACATAAAACATTTTTGGAAATAACTGGGCAAGTTTCTTTTAAACTCAAAGATGATGATTTTACCTTAACAGCCCGAATGGATCGGGTGGATGTAACACCACATCAATCGGCCACGGTAATTGATTACAAAACAGGTACTCCTCCCAGCTTTTCCAAAGTGGTATCTGGTTTAGCTCCCCAATTAACATTAGAAGCATGGATATTACTGCAGGGAGGATTTAAAAATATTCAAATTCAAAAAATTGACGATATTGAATATTGGCATATGGGGCGTCACGCGAAACGCAATAGTTTTGTACAAAGTCAGAAAGAAGATCTAAACATTGTTATTGAAAAAACACAACAAGGTCTTAAAAAATTACTGATAACCTACGCCGATGCAAAGACCCCCTATGAGGTAGAACCTGTGGCTGATTTTACCTCTACTTATGATGACTATGCCCATTTATCGCGCAAAAAAGAATGGGCCCATGCCGATGAAGGAGAAAATGATGGTTGAAATCAATAAAGAGCAACTTTTAGCCAGCGATCCCACTTTATCAGCTTGGGTAGCAGCTTCAGCAGGTTCTGGCAAAACGAAGGTCTTAACGGATCGCGTTTTGAATTTGATGCTGATGTATGGCGCACCAGAAAAAATCCTGTGTTTAACTTTTACTAAGGTTGCAGCGGCTGAAATGTCCAATCGGCTAATGGATATTTTGCGCCAATGGGCCATCATGAATCCAGATGATTTAAAGAATAAAATTGCAACTCTTTTACAAGAAGAACCAGATGAAAATATCATCAAACGTGCCCGCGGATTGTTTGCGAAAGTTTTGGAAGTCCCCGGGGGACTTAAAATGATGACAATTCATAGTTTTTGCACTAGCATATTACATCGTTTTCCTTTGGAAGCAGATGTCCCCCCAAACTTTACAGTTTTGGAAGATTTAAATGCAAATCAAATGCTACAATCTGCACTCAATACTGTTTTAAATGATTCACAATTTTCATCAGATATATCGGCATTGGCCCAATTGATGAATAAAGATGATTTGCTAAAAACGCTTAACAATTGTTTAAAAGATCGTTCTAGTTTGTATAATCTTACAAATCAATTCAATGAGTTAAATGGCATTATTCAACAATTGAAAAAATATTTTCATATTGAAAAGTTTTCTAATGAAAACCAAATCATCCAAGAAAATTTTGATTTAGATGAATATCCTGCCTTAGTGGAAAAATATATCAAAAAAACAGATGGGCAAATTGCCAACAGATTCCAAGAAAACGTTCAAGCTCAATGTGTATTTCAAACACAAGAAAAATTAAAAGCGCTTCATCTGATAGAGCAAAATAAACGCTTATTACACTTATTATATAGAATTTTAGAAATCTATCAAAACCATAAATCAGAACAATCTGCATTGGATTACGATGATTTGATTGATAAGACCGTTGAATTGCTCAACATTTCAAATATGACACCTTGGGTACTATACAAATTGGACGGAGGAATTGATCACATTTTGGTAGATGAAGCCCAAGACACAAACCCAAAACAGTGGCAAATCATTGAAAAAATTTGTGATGATTTCTTTTCTGGAGAAACACGAAACGAAAAAATACGCACCTTATTTGTTGTGGGTGATAAAAAGCAATCGATTTATTCTTTTCAGGGGGCACGCCCAGATGAGTTTGAACGACGACACCAGTTTTTTGCACAAAAGATTACAGAATCTAAAAATGAGTTTAAAACAATTCCTTTTAATTTTTCATTCCGATCTACAACCCCTATTTTGGATTTAGTCAATAAAGTATTAAAAAATCCACAAGCATCCAATGGGGTTATCCGTCCTGATGAAGATTTCATCCACTTGGGTAAACGCACAGGGGATGCAGGATATGTTGAAATATGGCCACTTGAAAATCCTCCCGAAAAATCAAACATTGATACTTGGCAAATTCAACGTATTCAAACAACTTCTGCTATGGTTAGAATGAGCCAAAAAATTGCGCAGAAAATTCATCAAATGATTACAGAAAAGGAAATTTTATCTTCCAAAGGCCGCCCCGTTCAAGCGGGAGATTTCCTCATCCTTTTGCAAAAACGTGGACAGTTGATGGGAGAGCTCGTACGTGCCTTAAAGGAATACAATGTACCCGTGGCTGGTGTGGATAGATTGGCTTTGACAGAGCATATTGCAATCCAAGATTTATTAGCCCTCACCAGATTTGTATTATTACCTGATGACGATTTGAATACGGCTTGTTTGGCCAAATCTCCCCTGATTGATTTAACGGAAAACGATTTATTTAAAATTTGCCATAATCGAGGTGAAAAAAGCGTTTGGGAACAAATGAAAAAACACTACCCTCAATCATCCGATAAATTGAAGCAGATCATGAAATTAGCCGATTCAGTACCACCATTTGAGTTTTTTGAAACAGTTCTGGACGAATTTGGAGGACGCCGTGATTTTATAGCCCGTTTAGGAAACGAAGTGAATGAGGCTCTGGATGCATTTTTGGATATTTGTTTGCAATTTGAAAGTACCCACCCTTCCTCCTTACAAAGTTTTTTGTCATGGATGAACCGTCAAGAAATTATCATTAAACGTGATATGGATCAAAAAAATATGGATGCCGTACGTATCATGACTGTACATGGTTCTAAAGGATTACAGGGAAATATTGTCTTTTTACCAGATACCCGTTCTGCGTCAAAACCTTTTTCAACACGTGAAAACTTAATTTGGACAGAAAACGATCTCCCTCTTTGGGTATTGGATAAAAAGAAAGCCCCTGTGCAAGTGAATGATATTTTGGATATTTTACATAAAAAAGATGAACAAGAACGTAAGCGCTTGCTTTATGTAGCACTGACACGCGCTTCGGACCAACTGTACATCATGGGCTATAATAACAAGCGAGCCGCCCCAAAGGATAATTGGTATGATTTGATTTTATCATCACTGAATTTAAATGAAATTAAAGAAAAATTTTATTTTAAATCAGGACAAAAAAATCTGGTTGTAGCCAAAAAATTTAAAAGTTACCCTAATGACTTTGATGAAAAACAAGATTGGACTCAAGTTATTCCTCGTATGGAAAGTGAACAAGCCCCCCTATCCCCATCCAAATTAGTGGTATTTGAAAAAGAAAAAAATAATGATGTTGTATTGACAAAAACCTTAGAAAAAGGAATCTTCATTCATAAGTTATTACAATATCTCCCCTGTCTTTCACCCGACCAGCGCTTAATCAAATTAAAGGAGTTAACACCACAGGGAATGCCCCCTCCATATTCATTATTGGATTTAATGTTAAAACCAGAAATAATAGATTTATTTGGGGAAAATTCTTTGGCCGAAGTTCCCATTATTGGCACATTAAATGGGCAAAAAATTTCTGGTCAAATTGATCGCTTGGTTATTCGTCAAAATGACATTTTAATTATTGATTATAAAACGAATAAAATTGTCCCCCAAAATGTTCCCGATAATTATCGCGCCCAATTAAATGCATATAGGGACTTGATAAAAAATATATTTCCTGATAAAATAGTGAAAGCATATTTGTTATGGACAGAAAATTTAACATTGATGGAGGTTCAATGAAATATTTTGTTTTGATTATATTATGTTTATTTATAGGGGCTTGCGCCTTATTTCCCCCTAATCCCACCGGATTTAAAAAAAATTTAATTGAAACAAAATATTTGACATTTTCCATTTGGGAAAAAGAAGGAATACAAGCAAAAAAACCTTTGCGCATATATTTAGAGGGCGATGGTAACCCCAACCCATCCAATATGATTGCACTGTATTACGCCCAAAAAGATCCGTCCAAAAACGTAGTATATGTCGCACGTCCATGCCAATGGACTGATGACAAAATTTGCAACGAAAAACCAGAAATATATCGTGAGCAACGCTTTCATCCCGAAATTATGCGTGAAACAGAAGAAATTTTATTACTTATCATCAATAAATATCAAGCAACTTCTGTGGAGTTAGTCGGCTATGATGGCGGAGCAACAGTGGCTTTAAATTTAGCCCATAGGTTGCCCGTAAAACGCATCATTACAATTGCGGGTATTTTGGACACAGAAAGTTATACTTATACCACAAATTCAACAGAAATGCCCGATGCAGAAAATCCTGCGGACAACCTATTGGCTTTATCCCAAATCCCACAAATTCATTATGTAGGCAGTGAAGATAAAATAACCCCACCTAAGGTAGCGGAACGATTTGTACGTAATATGAACGCCCCAAAATCCGCTATTGTGAAAAAAGTATCTGGGGTTGCACATGACAATTGGAAAGGCATTGCACTGGATTATTAGATGATATACTTTATTTCTTTATTAGTATTGGGATTAGATATACTGACTAAATACGGTGCAATGAGCGCTTTAACCTTTGGTTTACCAAAAAAAATTTTACCCTTTTTCAATTTGTATTTAGTGGGCAATACTGGGATTAGTTTTTCTATGTTTTCTGCCAAAGGAAATGCTGGTGTGTGGACACTCATCATATTATCTCTTGCAATTTGTACTTTCATTATTTACTTAATACAAAAAGAAAAAGACTCTTTTTCTCGTGTAGCTCTTGCTATGGTATTGGGCGGGGCTCTAGGTAATATTTTAGATCGCATTCAATATGGTTTTGTGATTGATTTTTTGGATTTTCACTGGCGAAACTATCATTTTCCAGCCTTTAATATTGCCGATAGTTTTATTTGTATAGGCGTATGCTTGTTATTATTCAAAATGATGAAAAAGGAGAGTAAAAAATGAAAAAAATAATTTATTTAATGTGTTTCATTTTATTAGTGGGATGTGGGCATAGAAAACCTGAATTAAGCCCAACACAAATTGTGGATGGAAAATCCATTATTATTCCACCTGAATTTGATAAGATCCCTGAATCTGCAGCTCCTGAAGAAGAATAGAGGAAAAAAATGACAATTTATCAAGATTTACAAAAAAAAGCCAAGGAAATGCAAGGCTTTAATCTGCGTGAAGCCTTTGAAAAAGACAACAAAAGATTTCAAAAATTTCACGTTGAATGGCAGGATTTTTTATTGGATTATTCCAAAAACCTTATCGATGAAAAAACAATGAAGTTATTGGAAAAATGGGCAAATGAATGTCAATTATCCTCTGCTATACAATCTATGTTTAATGGCGAAAAAATTAACACTACCGAAAATCGTGCTGTTTTACATACTGCCCTGCGCAATCGTTCTTCCAATCCCATCTTTGTAGATGGCAAAGATGTGATGCCAGATGTTTTAAAAGTATTGGATCATATGCATCAGTTTTCCGATGCAATCCGCAATGGCACATGGTTGGGTGCAACCAATAAACGAATAACGGATATTATCAATATCGGTATTGGGGGGTCAGATTTGGGACCGGTTATGGCAACGAAGGCCCTCACCCCTTATTGTGAACCATCATTACACATGCATTTTGTATCCAACGTGGATGGAACAGATATGGCCGAAGCCTTGCGCCAATGTCATCCAGAAACAACCCTGTTTATCATTTCCAGCAAAACTTTTACCACTTTGGAAACCATGACAAATGCCAAAACTGCACGTGCTTGGTTATCCAAAGCTCTGGGAGAAAATGCCATTGCAAAGCACTTTGTTGCGGTGTCCACAAATGAAAAAGAGGTCAAAAAATTTGGAATTGATACTGAAAATATGTTTGTTTTTTGGAATTGGGTTGGTGGTCGTTATTCCATATGGGGCGCCATTGGATTATCATTGATGATTGCCATTGGCTATGATAATTTTATTCAAATGCTAGAAGGTGCCCATGCGATGGATCAGCACTTTAAAACAGCCGATTTTAAAAATAATATGCCCGTTATTTTAGGACTTTTGGGGGCATGGTACACTGGTTATATGGGGGCTGAAAGTTATGCTGTATTGCCCTATGACCAATACCTGTCACGATTACCTGCCTATTTACAGCAACTGGACATGGAAAGCAATGGCAAGAGTATAGATAAAAATGGCAAAATTATTTCCTATCCCACTGGGCCTATTTTATTTGGTGAACCTGGTACCAATGGACAACATTCGTTTTATCAATTGATTCATCAAGGTACACATTTGATTCCTGTGGACTTCATTGCCCCCATTCATTCACACAATGAAATTGGCAATCACCACGATATTTTATTGGCCAATGTTGTTGCACAAAGTGAAGCACTCATGCGGGGTAAAAATAAAAAAGAATTAAAAGATGAAGGCATATCCAAAGAACTGATTCCCTTTAAGACATTCACAGGTAATCGCCCCAGCAATACGATTTTAATTGATAAAATCACACCTTACACATTGGGAGCACTGATTGCGCTGTATGAACACAAAGTGTTTGTGATGGGTATATTGTGGAACATCAATTCTTTTGATCAATTTGGTGTGGAGTTGGGTAAGCAATTGGCCAAAAATATTTTACCCGAACTAACAGACAAACATAAAAAATTAAATCATGATTCTTCCACCAATGCTTTGGTTGAAAAAATCAGAAAGATGAGGAAGTAAAAAATCCCCCTAAATGGGGGATTTTTGAATGATAAAAATAGCTTAAGTGCATACATACCTCAAACATTCACTACCGCTTCTCTCTTCACATGTAACATTTTTTGTACTGCGGAAAATCCATTTGAACGTTTTTTTATATTATTTTTAATCATTCCTTCTCCTTATGGTACTAAATAACTATAACCACCATTTGGACAAATGGTGGTTTTTTCATTTTGCGCATACGCGCAAAATTTTATATGCAATAATACATTGTGTGTGTGTGTGTGTGTGTGTGTGTACAAAATCAAGGCTTTCGCCACTCTTGAACACTTTATTTTGGATTATATTTTCACACATTTTGCGCCGCTTCTCTCTTCTTTCGGTTTAGTTTATACCCCCCCACTCTCCTTTGTCAAGAAAAATTACGGGTTTTCACGAAAATATTTATTCACTGCGTTAACCAAGGCTTTTGATAGTTTATTGCGATATGATTTTTCCCACATCAACCTTTCTTCTTTATTGGATAGGTAACCCATTTGCATTCCCCCAAAAAGCGATATTTTTTTATTTGACATTTGTGATATAATTTTCTATACTTTTGCCATCATTTTTTAACAAAGGAGAATCAAAATGAGTTTAGATAGTTTTTTTGCCCCAAAGTCTGTGGCTGTTGTGGGTGTATCCGCTGATGAATCCAAATTGGGTGCAGTGGTGTTTAAAAATTTATTGGATGCGGGTTTTCAAGGAAATCTGTATGGTGTCAACCCCAAGTTGGCCGGTCAAGAACTCAAAGGCAAAAAGTGTTTTGCCAGCGTTCGTGATGTGCCCGAAGCCTTAGATTTGGTCGTATTGCTGGTCCCTGCCCGTTTTTGTGAAGCTGCTGTGGATGATGCCATTGCAAACGGGGCCAAAAACATATGTATCATTACCGCAGGTTTTGGTGAAGCAGGTAATAAGGAATTGGAATTAGCCATTGCTAAAAAGTGTTTAGATGCGGGCATCAATTTATTGGGACCGAACTGTTTAGGTTATATTTCAACCTACTCTAATTTAAATGCCTCCTTTGCGCCTTGTTTCCCCATTAAAGGAAATGTGGCTTTTGTGTCGCAATCAGGTGCTTATTGTTGTGCTATTTTGGATTGGGCCGAAGAAAAAGGCATTGGATTTTCCCACTTTATTTCCATTGGTAATAAAGCTGATTTGAATGAAGCAAGCCTGTTAAAAGCCATCCAAAATGACCCAAATACAAAGGCTTTTGTGTTCTATTTGGAAGGTTTGAAGAAAGGTCAAGAATTTTTGAAGGTCCTCAAAGAGGTTTCCAAAACAAAACCATGCGTGATTATGGAACCCGGAAAATCATCCAAAGCGCAAGCGGCCAGTTTGTCCCATACGGGATCTTTGGCCCCCAATTATCGTGTTTTGGAAATTGCTTTACAACGCTCTGGTGCTATTCAAGTTTATACCACACGTGAATTGTTTGGTGCCTTGGAAATGTTGCAAAATGTGAAACATACAGACTTTTCTGGCTCTGTTGGTATTGTCACAAACGCAGGGGGTGTGGGTGTGTTGGCCTCTGATTTGTGTGAAGATGCTAAATTGGATTTGGCACGTCCCAGTGATGCCACAATTGAAAAGTTGCGTGCAGTTTTAACACCGGAAGCCTCTGTCGGTAATCCCATTGACGTGGTAGGTGATGCCAAAGCAGATCGTTATGAAAACGCTTTGCGCGTGATGTGTGAATCAGGCGAATATAAAAATATTATCGTTTTATTGACCCCACAAAAGGCCACAGATCCAAAAGAAACAGCCGAAGCGGTTGTGAAAATTTCTGCCCAGTTCCCAAATGTGAACATTTTCTGTTCCTTTATCGGTGGATCCCGTGTGCGCGAATCCGTCAATATCTTAAAGGATGCAAAAATTTTGGCCTATGATTACCCAACTGATTGCATCCGCTTATTGGGATTGATGAAAGCCCAAATGGCCTTCAAAGGACTGCCGGAAGTAACCGCCGATGTAGGCGAAGTACCAGCCGATATCAAAGCTGCTGTGGCCGATGCTGTGGCGCAAGGTTTGGCATCACTGCCTCAATCCACAATGAATATGATTATGGATCATTATGGCATTGATTATCCAAAGTGTGGCAACTTTACCGATAAGGCCGAAGGCTTGGCTTTTGCCAAAAATATCTTTCCTGTCGTTTTGAAATTGTCTGCGCCAGACGCACTGCATAAGACAGAAATGAAGGGGATTTATTTGAACATTGATTCGGAAGAAAAGTTCAATGAAGCCTTTGACGCATTGACAGCAACTATCGCCAAATTCCAATTGAAGGGCGCGAGTGTTTTGATTCAGGAAATGATTACCAAAGCCACAGAAACCATTATTGGCGTCAATTCCGATAAGAACTTTGGCCGTGTCATGATCTTTGGTACGGGTGGTATTTATACCGAAGTCATGCGCGATACAACCATGCGTATCTTGCCCGCCAATGACTTTGATGCCATGATTAAGGAAACCAAAGTCGGTACCATTTTGAATGGTGTTCGTGGTGAAGCCCCCAAAGCCGTTGGACCTTTGGCCGATACACTTGCCAAAGTTCAAAAGTTGGTTTTGGAAATTCCCGAAATCAAATCCATTGATGGCAACCCCGTGTTGGTCACCAAAGACCGCGCAGTTGTTGTGGATTTCAAAATGTTATTGAAATAACAAGGAGGGAACCATGGAACGTGCTTTTTAATAAAAAATGCCCCGAGTAATCGGGGCTTTTTGTTATTTTTAAGATGTTTTTATTTTCTTTAATACACGATGATATTCTTTAAAAATATCTTTTGGTTTTTTGACTGAACCAATAAAAGATATCTGTTTTGATGTAACAGCACCATCTTTTTCCATTTGCTTAACAAATTCCAAAAAACCATCCCAATAATGCCGATAATTTAAAAATATAATCGGAACAGTAGGCCAATCCCCTATTTTAAAATGCACAGCATAGGTTGCGATTTCATCCAATGTTCCCCATCCACCCGGTGCAATTAACAACGCATCCGAACTGTCCAACATCAACTTTTTCCGTTCATCCAAAGTTTCAACTAATTTCAATTCATCCTTACCGTATATGCTGGGATCCGCACATTGACGCTTGAGCAAAAGGGGTAAGGTTATCCCCAATACCTTGCCTTTTTCGCTACGTACCCCATGATAAGCTGTTCCCATCATACCATCATCCCCTACACCATAGACAAGACGAACATTATGTTTAGCCAACAATGCGCCCGTTTTAAAAACAGTCGCCCGACATTTGACAGCAATATCCTGGGTTGCGCTACCAAAAATAGCCATCGCCTTTGGATAGTCCTGAATTTTTTTTTTAATCCCGAACAATATATACCTCCGGATATGTTGATCCAGAGGGAGCCTCTGGCTTAGAAATGCGCCCACAGGATGAAAGTAATATAACCAAAACACATATAACTAATTTTTTCATAAGTATAGCTTAAAATGAAATAAAGAAATTGTCAAGCTGTTTAAAGTAAAATAATCAACCAAACAACAATTGCATTAACAAAAGCCATAAAAACCAAAGAACTTCCTATATCTTTTGCATGACCAGACAAGGGATGGCGCTCAGTAGATATCCTATTAACAGTCGCTTCAATGGCCGTATTGGCTGATTCCATCATTAAAATTAAAAATAAACTCAAAATCATTAAAGCTGATTCTAACTTTGTAACAGGTAAAAAAAACGCCAAAATCACACCTATCACAAAAACAAGCATATCATATCGGAAAGCAACTTCATTTTTAAAAGTATAGTGAAGTCCTTGACAAGAATAAACAAAAGCCTTTAAAATATGTTTCATATAACCTCCTTAACAATTATATTATACAAAAAAACATAGCTAAATTCAATAAAAAATCCCCCGTAAAATTACGGAGGATTTTTCAATAAGGTATAAACTTATTTCACGGCTTTTTTGAGCAAAGCACCCGCTTTGAATTTGGGGGCTTTTGTAGCAGCGATTTTAATTGTTTTACCTGTGGCAGGATTACGACCTGTACGAGCAGCACGCTTTGTCACAGCAAAAGTACCAAATCCAGTCAATTGGACGGAATCACCTTTTTTCAATGCTTTGGCAATGACTTCCAAAGCGGCATTGATGGCATCCGCGGCAGCGGCTTTGGATAAACCAGCTGTTTTGGCAACGGCTTCAATAAATTCTGTTTTATTCATTTTATTTTCCTTTTTTTAAATTAAACGTGAGAAGTTCATACCCCTCAAGACTTATTTTTAATAAAAATACTTGAAAAGTCAAATAAAAATTACATATTTATGCATTTTTTGATATTTTTTATCTAAATTTGTGATCTAAAACGCTTTTGGAACGCAAAAACGAGGCGAATAACTTTGGCTTTTTGACCTGTCTTTCAAATTGCTTTTTGTCTTTTTCTGAAGCCTGCAAATAAGCATCTAATCCATGAACAATACGGTTATGAAGGATATTATCTTTTGCTTGTTCCATGATTTGCTTTTCAGAAAGCAGAGCGCCGTTATATTTAGGTGATGTACGGTAATGTCCCCTTAAATTATAGAAAAGATATTTTTCCATTTGATCATAAAAGCCCATTCGTTCGTCCACAGAATATTCGGGGATATCTTTGGGCTCATTGGGGTCAAAAAGGATAGCATATTTTTTTACATCACGTAAAAATCTTACTTTTGTTTCTAACTTTAAGATCCTTAAATCGTTTGCAAATATGGTTAAATCTTTGTTCATCATTACCCTTTCTTAATAAGGTTATCTAAATCTCTTAAACGTGTTAGAACGGATTCCATATCTTTTAAAGGAATCATATTTGGTCCATCGCTGGGCGCTTTATCGGGATCAGCATGTGTTTCAATAAAAATACCGGCGATTCCTGTTGTAATCGCGGCATTGGCCAAAACAGGTGCAAATTCACGTTGACCGCCACTGGCCCCCCCTAAACCACCAGGTTGTTGAACTGAATGTGTGGCATCAAAGATAACAGGATAGCCTGTTTCTTTCATTTGAGGTAGTGAACGCATATCTACCACCAATGTATTATAGCCAAAACTGGTACCACGCTCTGTTAATAAAATTTTGTTATTCCCAGTACTAGCCACTTTATCAGCAACATTTTTCATATCCCATGGAGCCAAAAATTGCCCTTTTTTGATATTAATGGTACGGCCTGTCTTACCCGCCGCCAACAATAAATCCGTTTGACGACATAAAAAGGCAGGAATTTGTAAAATATCCACCACTTGTGCGGCCACAGCACATTGATAAGGTTCATGCACATCCGTCAAGCAAGCGCATCCCACTTTTTCCTTAATATCCGCAAACGCTTGAATCCCAGCACTGAGACCCATGCCACGAATGCCATTCACGCTAGTACGATTAGCCTTATCAAAAGAAGCTTTAAAAACAAAGGGAATACCCATTTTTATGGTAAGCTCTTTCAACGCCATAGCCATTTCCATACCATGACTTGCCGATTCCATTTGGCAAGGTCCTGCTATCAGTACAAAGGGCAAAGAATTATCAAATTCTATTGAATTTACCAAAACTTTTGTCATGATTTACTCCGCTTTAGGAGTCAAAGGGTTTTCCGTTCTGGGGGCATCCGGTATTAAATTAACAGTCTTAGGAGTTGCCATATTTTTGGCCACAATAACCAATCCTAAACTGGTGCACACGAAACCAATAAAAAAGTACTTTGTCAGTTTACTGAGCAATGTACCCGTTTGGCGAGATGTCAAAAAATTAGCAGCACTATTAGCGCCTCCCAAGCCACCCAAGCCACCTTCACCACGTTGCAACAATACCAAACAAGTAATGGCAACGGCCAATAAAATATGAATTGCTAAAATTAAAGAGTACATTTTTTTCCTTTCTGTTAAAGTTATTTTTATATTTTCAAGTCCTTTGTTTTTTCATTTGGATGTGGTGCGCAAGTTCCATTTTACTTAACTTGACACCAACTTCTGTTTTTAATGCAAGTTGTGCAATTTCATCTTGCCAGGCCAATTGTCTGTCCGAAAATTGACGCCCTGCTTTTTTATTCCTTACCCATTGAACATATGGATCTTCTGGGGATTTAGCCTGAGAACGGTATTTTTGAAATTCATCTGATTCAAAAATGGAATCGTTGTACATTTCTATACACTTTTCAATAAATTTTTTGTCCCGAGAAAAAGCCGGATTTTCCCCTGTTTTAAAGGAAGGAAAACTTTTTTCTGGAACACATTGTCCCCGCATAAAAAAGCCATGAACATCCTTAGAAAAGGTTTGAGGTGATGCGGCATATTTTGTCCTAAACATAGCTGGATAATGCTTAAAAAGCCACGCTGCTTGCTCTAATAAATCTTGTCCTATATGAATAAGCATCTGCGCAACCTTTAAACTTTGAGCTTGCATTTTTTGGGAAGGCATTCCCCTTTTTAAACAACAAGATAGACCATCCTCACTGATGGGACGAATACGACTATGCCACATTCCTTTGACATAATCTTCATCAGGCACACCCGCAATATAATCTAGCAAAGCATCTGCTTTATTAAAAATGCGGCGTTGTTCCAATGGTTTCCACCCCTTTTTTGTCAGGGATTCAGAATTTCCATGTAAAAGTGCTTCGGTCAGTGGCCGCATTAGTTTTTTCCTTTATTTAACAGCTTCAGCAATAGCAAAAAACGAATCAGCTTTTAAACTGGCTCCACCAATTAAAGCCCCATCTACATTTTCTACATTGAGTAATTCTTTAGCGTTTTCAGGTTTGACAGATCCACCATATAAAATGCGCATTTTATCAGCAGTTTCAGTACCCAAAACTTTGGCAATCTCATCACGCACAGCAGCGTGAATTTCGGCAACATCCGCAGTGGTAGGAACTTTTCCTGTTCCAATGGCCCACACAGGTTCATAAGCAATCACACAATTTTCAGCCGTCGCCTCATTTGGTACACATTCGCGTGTTTGTGCACGCACAACCTCTACAGCCTTTCCCGTTTCGCGCTCAGCCAATGTTTCACCGATACAAATAACAACTGTCAAACCTTCATTGATGGCATTGAGCGCTTTTTGTTTTACAATCGCATTTGTCTCACCATGATATTGACGGCGTTCGGAATGCCCAACCAACGTCCAAGTAGCCCCCAAATCTTTGACCATAGCAGCGGACACGTCCCCCGTAAATGCTCCATTAGATTTAATGGTTTCAGCCACATCCTGTGCTCCCACAAAAACACCACTATGGGGTAATTCTGCTACAAAGCCCAACACATTCATTGGTGGACAAACCAACATATCAAAGGGCATATTGGGCGTTGCTTTTGCAAAAATATCAGCCGCCAAAGCCTTAGCATCAGCCTTTAAACCATTCATTTTCCAGTTGCCAGCAATTAATTTTTTACGCATAAAATCTCCTTTTGTTAGATGAAGCTTTTCTAGCATATTTTCCAAAAAAAATCAAGCAATTTCTATTCATACAATTTGTTAGAATAAAAAAAACACCGCCCTAGACTAGGCGGTGTTTCAAATTGTTCAAAACCTTACTTAAGCTTTTGTTTCTTCGGCTGTTTCAGTTTTTTGTTCTTCAGGTTTAGAAGTTTCAGCTTTTTCGGCTTTAACTGCCTTGGTTTTCTTTTCTTTAACCTTTTTAGCTTCAGCTTCAGAACGAGCAATCACAACACGAACAGTTTGTTCCACATCTGGGTGTAAAACAATCGCTACATCAAACATACCCATAACTTTAAAGGCTTCATTGATTTTTACCTGACGACGTTGTACTTTAAAGCCAGCTTCAGCAATTGCGTCACAAATATCGCGTCCCGTCACAGAACCATACAACTGACCTGTTTCCGCAGCTTGACGAATAATTGTGACAGATAAACCTGCCATTTTCTTGGCTAATTCTTCTGCCTCAGCCTTTAATTTGGCATTGATGGCTTCATATTCCTTACGTTTTGATTCAAACAACTTCATGTTATCAGCTGTTTTACGCAAAGCCTTGTGCTGTGGGAACAAATAGTTACGTGCATAACCATTTTTTACCTTCACAACATCACCCATTTGTCCCAAACGGTCAATACGTTCCAATAAAATAATTTCCATTTGAACCTCCTTAATCGTTATTCACAAAAGGCATTAAAGCCACATTGCGAGCACGCTTGACAGCTTTGGTTAAAGCCGCTTGGTGGAAACGACATAATCCAGACATGCGTCCAGGAATAATTTTACCATTTTCACTGACATAGCGGGACAAAGTTTTAACGTCCTTGTAATCAATTTCTTGGATACCGGCGCCACAAAAAGGGCAACCATGATTCATTTTCATTTCCATTATTGTTCTCCTTCAATTTGAAGTTCCACTTTATCGTCCTTAATACGACGAGATTTGGGTTCCAACATAACAGAAGCACCCTCAGGAATTTCATCAATTTTAAGCGTCATATAGCGCAACAAATTTTCATCCAAACGCATTAAACGTTCCAATTCTAACACAGCCTCAGCTGGTGCATCCAAATAAGTTAAAACATAGTAAGCTTTACGATTCTTTTGAATCTTATAAGCTAAATCACGCAATCCCCAATCTTCTGACTTGACAACTTTTCCGCCTTTGTCAGCAACGACTTGGGCATACTTTTTGTTCAACTCAGCCACTTTTGAAGCGGTTAAATCAGGACGCACGAGTATTAAATTTTCGTAAAAAGACATGCTTTTTATTTTCCTTTCGGTTGTTAAACCCTTTGTTTTTGCCGCACCTATCCCCATGACAAGCCGCCCAAGGGCCACATCCCCCAGCAATGCGGGAGAAAGGATTCTATCAAAATCCGAGATGGATTATAACAGATTTATGAATAATTGTCAAGAATAAATTACCTTTTATTGCTGTAAATCATCTTCTATCGTTTGTTTGGAAAATTCTGATATATCCCGACAGACACCCTGATCATCACAATACTGCGTCGGCAAGCAATCAATTTTCTTTAACTGTATACATCCATCAGAAAGGACGCGCATCCGACAATTTGTTCCGGTAGGTTCCTGGCAACAATATCCATGCGTACCGTCAGGCGCTTCCACGCACCCGTCAGGGCATTCCATGTTCTTACAATCACCTGTTGAAACTTTATTCGGATCATCTTTCGGAAAACAATGCCAAAGTCCGGGCAAATTCACACATTCCGCATACGATAATGTCGATATCAGCATCAATCCGCCAAACAAAGATAGTATCAGAAAAGTCCTTTTCATTCTTTCTCCTTCCTTAAAAATTCTTTACCACTGTCCAAAACGATCAATTACAAGTTGCGGTAACAGAACAATGATCACAAAGATTTTCAAATTTCAAATCAATCGTATATGTATGTCCCGCCTGAAGTGTCACCGTGCTATCCAAACTGGAATTCCACGATAAACTTGTCTTATTTACAAGATAACTTCCTGTGGTTTCGTCCTTAACAATGTATTTACTGAAACTCACAATATGCAAAACATCGGCTTTCAAAGTCATATTCTTTTCAACGACTGAGATTGTTCTCGTATCGCTCCAACCGAAATGTGCCACACATTCATCATAATACCAATAACAGGCCATACTGTATCTGTTTCCGAGTGTCATGTTCTTACAACCTGGACAATATGAATCATTGTATTGTCTGCTCCCATTGATGCAACATCTGCCCTCTGAATCTTTTGTGAAATAATCTGTTTTTGACTTCCAACGCCATGTTGAAGTATTGCAGGGACCTTTACAATCGGGTGCTGTCAAATTACGATCAACAACTTCCCCTTCACGACACACTCCGCATTCCCCTACATTCTCTCCATCATTATAAGTTGTAGAGCCAACTTGGCACGTCTTTTTCTTACACACCCCATTTTCACAGGCCATCCCATCTTGGCAACACGCGTCTACTGAAATACCATCGGTATTACAACTTTCCCCTTCTGCACCTGATGAAGGACAACAATGGCCAATAAAACTACCATCTTCCTCCACACAGCCATGTTCACACATCATTTCCAAACAATCACCATTGGGAATGGGATCACCCACATTATATGCTGCCCCATACTTTATCCAACTGGCATGGGAAATAGCTGACATCCCCAATAGTCCCGTTAACGATAATGTCATCAATAATTTTGTTTTCATAATTCCCCTCGCCTAGAGCCATAAACCCTCTCAAGTTAGTTTAAATAAAATTACTGTTTTTACAAAGAAATTTTAAACCAAGTTAAAACTATTCACCATACTCCCACGTTCTGCCCGCTTTATCCTTACAAGAACCGCTGTAATTATTTTCTCCACAACAAACACCAACATCTCCCCACTTATCCGGATCACTACTCCAACGGAATTTCGTTTTTCCTCCACAGGAAAAGCATTGTTCCTTGGTTAGGCGCAAATAGGCATCACCATCAGTTGATCTATTCAAAACATTACAGAATAATGAAGTATCCGATTGACTTGGTGTTTTAATGGATGAGCCTTTGGGTATACAACTATCATTGATAGCGCTATTTGTTGCATCAATCCATCTTTGGACAGAATCTGAATCAAAACTCAAACTTTTAAAATTAGATACATTCTTATTCATATTTTTTTGCAATTTAGAACCATCCGGTCCAATATACACAATGTTCGCATCACACCTATCAATCATTGAATTCATATGACTCGCCATATCATCCTTACGCTTTTGAATCTCACCATCTGTGATAATCATAATCACAATTGGCGATCCTTTTTTACAGTAATTAGATTTGATATGCCCCAATGCTTTGTCAAAGTACGTTCCATTACTATCGCTACATTTAGGCCTATAATACACATCACTCCACAACTCCAGTTCAGAAGAAGAATGCCCACCAAAGGACAACATACTCATTGCCTCATTATAGCCACAACCACCCGTTTCTTCATTATAAAGGGCATAATTTCTATCCGAAACATTCAATCCTTGCAAAAGGTTATTAATCTTGTCACAGGCCTCACCAGTGTAATCACACTTTCTGTCACTACCTTTATCATTAAATGTAGACCCACTCCTATCCACCAATAAGAAAACACCCGTATCTTTGTCACAATAGGGTAAACATGCATACGTACCTGTGGACAGTTGATGCAATTGGTAGCCTGCAGATGTATTACAGGTACAAGTGCAGTCTGCAGCATGCACCATCTTTTCTTTATCAAACGCAACACCCGATAACTCATTACCTGCAGAACAAACTGTAGCATCACAGGTACTGGAAGTGCATTTTCCATCCACGCACAAACCGCTTTGACACTGACAATTATAAGAGCAAGTTCCACCTACACTGACAGTCGCCTTATCAGAGGTATCTTGGCATGTTCCTGTGAGGCTATCACACATTTGGCATTG
>DFFU01000003.1 GCA_002372315.1 Alphaproteobacteria bacterium UBA3768 | reverse complement strand
AATTGTTCTGAGTGCGTGTTCCATGCCCAATGTTTAACCCGATATTGTAGTGATGGTAATGGCTGTAATAATGATCAGTGGTGTGGTCAGGGCCATTGTTGTCCATCGGGTCAAGAATGGGTGACCTGTCCAGAGGGCGCCATATCATGTACACCCAAATGTTGCCCTGCTGAAACGCCCTATCTTGATAAAGAGGGGAATTGTTCTGAGTGCATGTTCCATGCCCAATGTTCAAGTCAGTTGTGTGGTGATTATTCGGGCTGTAATAGTGATCAGTGGTGTCGTCGAGGGCAATGTTGTGGCGTACGGGTAGAAACAATACAATGGAGTGGTAGACTGGAGACATTGTATACCCCTGTACAGCATGTTAAAACGATCGGTCCGTATCCTTGTCATTATCAAGTTATCTTTACTGCTTTAGCCGCAGATGATTCTTTCGCAGTTACACCAACTGGTGGCACAACATGTAAAGAAAAAGAACAAAAATTTCAATTTGGCACCATGTCAGTATATGTGGGGGCTACAAACAAACCGAGTAAACCGAACCAGAATGGTCGGGCGCATAGAATTAATGGTGCTACTACTAGTGGGTTTGCTAAGAACTCTGATGGTACAGTTGACTATTCTCTTATAGACATTGGAAACAACGATAAGTGGGATGGGCAACCTGTTTCTAATGACGAAACAAGGACGATATATTACTTACCCGCAGGGCAGACTCTTGAGTTTTACGTTATAAACAATTATGATAACAATCAAGGGGTAGGGGTTAATGCAACTTTAACGATGACTTTAAAACTTAAACCCAAGGAAAGCATAACAGGTGGTTGTGGGCACTGGGTTCAATAACCGATTAAAGCCGATTGTTGGACTCATTGAAGAAAGATGTGGTGGCGGCTGGTTTAAATCAATTACAGGGCAATGTTAAACAAACTGTAAACCGGAAGGTTCGGGCGTTCATACGGGACTTGGTTTTCATCAGTGCAGAATCTCAGGCGGACGCGCATATGGACATACTTCTATTTTTCAACCTTAGTGGTTCAATTACCCCTTGACATCCTTGAACAAATGCGCTATAATACACATGTTTTTAAAACGGGGATGAATTTTTCCCTTTATAAAATCAAGAGGATATATGAAAAACCAATACAATCGCGCGCGGCGCCACAATAATAATCGTTCTGTTCGTTCTTATCAAACACAACAAATTTTTCGCTATACCAATTTTGATTCAACGGGACCTTTGGGAAAATTACGGGGCACACCTTTGCAACTGGCTGAAAAGTATCAAGCTGCCTCTAAAGATGCTAGTTTGCAGGGGGATGATGTATTGATGCAAAACTGTCAACAATATGCGGATCATTATTTGCGTTTACAAGCAATTGCTATTGAAAATGAACAGGCTTTAAAGCCCAAAGCTCAGTCAGTTGAAGACAATATATCAGAAAATACAGAAGTTGAAATGGTTGAAGGTGAGATGGATAAATCTGTTTCTGATACTATTGCTGAATCTGTTTTGCCACCAGAAATTCCTGTGGCATAATTATTTTTCCAAAATCACAAATGCTATTGCCTGCGCATCATCTGAAAGTGAAATGTGCGCATTAAATTTTGAACATTTAAAATGTTTTTTAATAAAAGATTTTGCCTGTGGGGATAATTGTAAAATAGGAGCCCCTTGAGTGTTATTTAAAATTTCAATATCTTGCCAACTTATATATTTTCCTATACCTGTACCACAGGCTTTTGAAAAGGCTTCTTTTGCCGCAAATCTTTTGGCCAAATAGTTCCATCTGCGGCTACCTTTTAATTTTTTTAAAGCATTTTGTTCTTTTTCGGTAAAAACACGCCGAATAAATGTCTCAGTGCATGCTTTTTGAAACCTTTTAATTTCTAAAATATCACATCCAATTCCCAATATCATTGTCCATTTTCCTTGGATACAGAAATCACTTTACTATTTTTTTTCAAAAGGTGTATGATTCGATCTAAATGCGACAAGTCTTTAACTTGAATATCTGCCATAATTTCTGTTGTTTTATCGGATTGTGCCAAAGTATTCATATGTAGAACTTGAGCTTTTTCATGAATGAATAAATTCAATATAAGCCCCATTGTGGCAGGACCTGTTTTCCATACAATTTTTAAACGTGCTGGTTGGGGGTTATGATTATTTTGGGATAAATTCCATTCAACAGCAACCCATTTTTCAGGGGCTTTTTTGTACTTGGTCAACGTAGCACAATCACGCGTATGAATACTATAATGATTTTTACCCGTTTCAATGGCCACAATAGATTCACCCACTACAGGGTGGCAACAGGTTCCCAAAACAAAATGATCAGTGGGGTTTAATCCAAGTATAGGTGCTGTTTGGGGTTTTTTACCTAATTGACGAAAAAGGCCAATTGTACGTTGATAAAAACTGGATTGCATGGATGGATGCAAAGTTTTTAACACTTTTTGAATAGTTAATTTTTCATGTAAAATACCATCCAACAAACTGTCCACAGATTGATACTTTAGTTCTTTTAAAACTTTTTTTAAATCAGATTTGGAAAAGTCTACATGGGCACGTTCAGCGGATTTTGATAAATCATGAAGTACAGATGTACGTTTTTTATTCATTTCCTGTGCACGAAGGTTGGCGATAATCTGTGCTTTTGCGTTGGCAGTGGTTACTTGGGTGAGCCATTTTTTATCGGGTTGGACTTTGCCCGTTATCAGACGAACGCTATCTCCATTATGTAAAACGGAAGAGATGGCTTCTTTTTGTCCATTGACAATGGCCCCAATACATGTATTACCTTGTTTGGTATCAATTTGATAGGCAAAATCCAAAACAGTTGCACCACGTTTTAAAGAATACAAAAGCCCTTTATCCGAAAAAACAAAAATTTTGTCTTGATAGAGAGCCAACTTAGTGTGTTCCAGAAATTCTTTAGGATTCTTGGCAGTGCGAATCAGTTCCAATAATTCCTGCATCCATTGATATTGATGAGCATCACGATGAAAGCCCTGTTTATACTCCCAATGGGCAACCAACCCAAAATCAGATTCTTCATTCATTTCAAATGTGCGAATTTGAATTTCTAAACGTTGATTATGAGGCCCTAAAATACTGGTATGCAAGGATCGATAGCCACTGTCTTTTGGATTTGAAATGTAATCTTTAAACCTTCCACCAGGGATGGCATGAAAGTGTGTGTGAATAATCCCCAAAGCTTTATAACAATCTGGAATTTTTTTGACTAATACACGCAAACCAATCAAATCAAAGATATCCTCCATGGAATTACCATGTGTTTGCAATTTCTTCCAAACAGAGTAGGGGCTTTTTTTGCGCCCTAGGACTTCGGCCTTTAAATGATTATCCAACAAAAGTTTTTTTAACATACGAATTAAAGTATTTAATTTATTTTTACCTTTAGCCTCAAATTCGTCTAATTGTTTGGTTACTTTTTGATAGGCTTCAGGATACAGATTTTGAAAACATAAATCTTCCATTTCTGTTTTGATTTTGTGTAATCCGATACGTTCGGCCAAAGGTACGTAGATATTGAGTGTTTCTGTGGCAACACGCTTACGTTTCTCGGCTTTCTTACAAACGCTTAAAGTCCGCATATTATGGAGCCGATCGGCCATTTTGATCATTAAAATGCGAATGTCTTTACTTGTGGCTAAAACGAGTTCTTGAAAATTTTGTGCCTGTTTGGCATCTTCATCCACTAGTTGGATTTTTGTCAGTTTTGTAACCCCCTCAACCAATTCTGCCACATCATGACCGAATAATGTTTCAATATTATCATAAGCGGTAGGGGTGTCTTCCACAGTATCATGGAGCAGTGCGGCCACAATAGTATCAGCATCCATTTTATATTCAATTAAAATTTGGGCGACAGAAGTGGGATGATAAAAATAAGGTTCCCCCGATTCTCTGCGTTGATCATGGTGGACTTTACTGGCCAACACATAGGCACGAATCAAAGCATCCTCGTCTGCTGACGGCTGATAAGACTTTACTTTTTCAATTAATTCATATTGGCGCATCCATCCCCCCTTGGATCAGAACTAGCCCTCTACTTCGTGATCTCCTACCACTTGGAAAGCATCAGATTCCACAAATTCGGTATCAGCATACATCGGTGATTCACCGGCAATTTCGGCTTCTACTTCCTTCAAATCTTGGGCTTCAATGGCATCTTGCACATTGGATGCATAACGTTGCATATTAGATATCACAGATTCACGTAATTGGTTGGTATCCACAGTTCCTGATTCAATTTCACGTAATGATAAAACGGTATCTTTATCATCTTCACGATCCAAAGCCGATGGAGCACCTGCTTCCAAAGATTTTGTGCGACCAGCGGCCAACAGCACTAAATCAAAACGATTGGGCACCTTATTGATACATTCTTCAACAGTAACGCGAGCCATAGATTATCCTTTCAAAAAAGTTATATGTCAGTAGTATACACATTTTTTTATCAAAAATCAAGACTTTTTATAAAAAACACGCTTGCACTTTGTTTCAGATTTTTATACAATATATGAAAAAAGGAGTTTCTATGTCCAAAAAATATTTGATTACCAGTGCATTGACTTACATTAACGGATCCCCTCACATCGGACATTTGGCAGGGGCGATGTTGAATGCGGATATTTATGCACGCTTTTTACGGGCAAAAGGTGAAGATGTTTTATTTGTGGGTGGCACCGATGTACATGGGACAAAGATGGAAGTTGCTGCTGCAGAAGAAGGAATAACCTATAAAGAGTATATCAAAAAATATCATGATTTACATACAAAAATTTATGAAGGTTTTAATTTGTCCTTTGATGCTTATGGTAATACCGATTCCGAACAGAATAAAGAAATGACTTACCGTATTTTTGAAGGTTTGGATAAAAATGGCTACATTTCATCAAAAACAACAAAACGACCTTTTTGTGTGGATGATAATCAATTTTTGGCGGATAGTCAGGTGGGTGGAACCTGTCCTTATTGTGGTTATGAAAAAGCCCGAGGGGATCAATGCGAAAATTGTACTAAATTGTTAGAGCCAGAAGAACTTAAAAATCCATATAGTACGATTTCTGGCAGCCACAATATTACTTTTAAAGAAACTCAAAATTTATTCATTGATTTGGAAAAAATGCAAAATCAAATAGAAATGTGGGTGGAAAGCAAAAAAGGTATTTGGTCGGATATTGCCTATACAACAGCCAAGAAATGGTTAAAGGAAGGATTGCAACCCCGTGGTATTACGCGCGATATCAAAAACGGTTTTCCTGTCCCCAAACAAGGATATGAAGATAAAGTATTTTATTGCTGGTTTGATGCGCCAATTGGTTATATTGGAATTACAAAGGAATGGGCCGATAAGGATCCCCAAAATCGCCATTGGGAAGATTGGTGGTTAAACCCTGAAAATGTCTGGCACACCGAATTTATTGGTAAGGATAATATTCCGTTCCATTCTATTATTTTTCCCGGAATGTTATTTGGTTCAAAGGAACCTTGGACTCAAGTGTCGTTCTTGAAGGCAACCAGTTGGCTGAATTTTGCAGGTGGTAAGATTTCCAAATCAGAACATCGTGGCGTTTTCTTGGACGATGCGCTGGAAGAATTCCCTGCGGATTATTGGCGTTATTGGATTCCTGCGAACTCTCCTGAATCAGATGATTCTATTTTTTCATTTGAAAGCTTTGCGGCCACTGTGAATAAAGATTTAAATGATGTGTTGGGCAACTTTATCAATCGTGTGGTAAAAATGACCACAAAAGATTTTGGCAATGTTGTTCCTCCGATGGGCGAAATTACCGAAAATGAAAAAGAACTCTATGCCGAATTAGATCGCTTAATTAAGCAATACACAGAGCATATGGAAGCCATAGAATTTCGTAAATCCTTGGCTGATTTGCGTGAAATTTGGGTCAGTGGTAACAACTATATTGCCAAATGTGAGCCTTGGAAAGTGGTCAAAGAAGATAAGGTGCGTGCGGGAACGATTTTGGCAACAGCTTTGAATATGATTCAATTATTTGGGCATCTATCTGCTCCGATAATGCCAACGAAATCGGCCGAAATGTTGTCCATTTTTGGAAAAGATACGGCGGCACATTGGCCAACAGATTCTGCGGAAAAATTGTTAAATACTTTATCGGCAGGACAAGAATTTACAGCGCCAGGGCTTTTGTTCCAAAAGATTTTGCCCGAACGTAAAACAGAATTGCAAATTAAATATGGGGAGGTTAAAAATGGCTAAGGAACAATCAAGTGTCGGGAATATCTTATTTCGCATTTTTTGGTGGTTTGTTCAATTGATTAATCCACACTGGTCGCATAAATTGATGTATTGGGGATTGCGTGATGGAGCATTTCCACGTCAACCAGCCCATAATGCAATGCTTTCTGTTGATGTGTGGGGGCATACATTCCAATCCCCCATAGGTGTTGGGGAAGGTGTAGATAAACGTGGCAATGTTTTGGATGCTTTAATTTCAATGGGGTACTCATTTGGTGAATTTGGTCCTTATACATTAGAAAAAGAAATGCCAGATAAAAAGACCCTTTACTTAAAAAAAGAAAAGGCGGTGGTTACCCAGTGTCGGGGATATCGTAATCCTGGAATTGCAACCATTTTACCATGGTTTGTAAAAAGACGTTATTTACCCCATTATATTGGTGTAGATATTGCAATTCCATCGGATTCAGAAGAGCAAAATATTAAGCAAGGTCGCCACTTTACCTATCAAGAAGAATTTGTATTGATGACCCAAAAATTATCACCTTACTGCGATTTCTTGACACTCAATCTCTCTCATCCCAATTCTGAATTGGCAATGATGATTGTGGATTCGGCAAGCATTGTTCCGATTTTAAAAGCTGTAAAAGAGGCTGTTCGTATTTCTGCACCGATTCAAACTCCTCCTGTTTTGGTTAAGATTCCATTGGATATTACTTTACAGGAAGTTCCCTTAGTGGTTCATAATTTGATAGATGGGGGTGCGGATGGTGTTATTATTGGTGGTCCCTTATCTGCGGATAAGAACGCCAATTTACTGCCCGAATCCGCCTTGCGTGATTACCAAAATGGAATGATGTTTGGGCAACCGATACAAGAACGTGTCATTACTTTGATACGTCAGGTATATCAACAGTCTAATGGGCAATTACCCATAGTGGCATATGGCAGTATCTTAACACCAGAGGATGCCTTTCGTATGATTACGGCGGGTGCGTCATTGATTCAGTTGGATACGGCATCTTTAACTTACGCAGGACCTGAGGTTGTTTTTGCCTTACATAAAGGACTGATTAAGATATTGACAGAAAAAGGATATCCATCAATAGCAAAAGCAGTTGGTATAGACGTAAAAAAAGATCCGCAGAATTATTCAGGATCTGTTCCAAGTCAAGGTCAACCAATTAATAATTCACTTCCGAATCAAAATATATAAAGGAAAAGACAATGCGCAAAGTTGCAGTTCTGATACCAACAAGGTTAAAATCATCTCGGTTACCCAATAAGCCTTTAGCACTTATCAATGGTAAGCCTCTGTTACAGCACGTATATGAACATGCCTTAAAAGTGCACCCAAAAGAGGATATCTATATCGCAGCAGGGGATCAAGAAATTGTGGATTTGGCCCATTCTTTTGGGGCTCAAGCTGTTTTAACAGATGCTAATCTACCTTCAGGAACCGATCGTATTGTGGCTGCGATGAAACAAATTGATCCTGATGAAACACGTTATGATGTGGTCGTCAATTTTCAAGGTGATGGTATCAATGTTAATCCTGCGCTTAATTTGCGATTGGTGGAGTTGTTGGATAAAACGGGTGCTGATTGGATGACCGTTGGTAAAAAAATGCTTGATCCGAAAGATATTCAAAATCCTGCAATGGTCAAAATTGCAATGGGACTTAAAGATGGTGAAGATTACGGGCGTGCCCTTTATTTTTCACGTTCCCCGATACCCTTTAATCGTGAAGCCAATGCATGTATTTCGGCCTATTGGCATATTGGTATTTATGTTTATCGTTTAAAGGCGTTAAAGGCCTTTGTGGCGGCATCAGAAGGTGTTCTGGAAAAAACAGAAAAGTTGGAACAGCTCAGAGCTTTGGAAAACGGGATGAAAATTTATGCTTTGATCGTGCCATCGGTGAAATTGATTGAAGGAGCTCCAGCCGATATCAACACACCCGAAGAGCTGGCCGAAGCACAAAAGTTTATGTTTTAAATAAAGATAGGGGGACAAATGATTTATTTAACTGGCGACCATTTACCGATTAAAACGATTCGTCAAATGGCCAAAAAGTTAAAAGCTCCTTTGTGGCCATCTGATGATAAGCCTTTGATTAAAAATGGGTTAGAACAACGTTTTCCCAAACAATTGGCAGTTCTGGCCAAAGATTTGGATGAAGATAAACTTTCCGAACTTTTTTTCTTACCTGTTTCCTCCGTGATTGATTCATCTTCTTTAAGTGATTCAGTGGAATCATTTTACCAAAAAATGTCAGAAGTTGCATTACCAAATTCTTTGAGTTTTTTACTTACTTGTCCTGTGATTTATTCCACAAATATTGCTCAAATTTTTACAAAAGCGTTGAATCGTCATTTGCATTTTTCCCGTTCTCAATTTGAAAGCGTGCATTTTGCATTGCATGAATCTATCGTCAATGGTTTAATCCATGGGAATTTGCGTGTTAACAGTTCTATGCGCCAATCGGCCCGTGATTTTGTGGAGTATGCCCGTTTATTACATGACAGGTTAAACGATCCTGCCTATGCCCAAAAGTCTGTCAGCATCATTGCCAGTTGGGATAATCAGAAGTTAGAAATTAAAATTCGTGATGAAGGGGCGGGTTATGCACCAGTGGGGCGTGTGAATACATCCACTTCTGTTTTTGCAAAATCGGGGCGGGGGCTCAGAATTATTGCAGGAACTGCGGATTCATGTACAATTGATGATTTTGGGCGTGAAGTGACTTTATCATTTTTGTTGGAAGACACACCAGTTGCACGATGGTTAGAAAGCTATTCATCTGAAAATGCCAAAACAAATTCTACCAAAAATATTTTGGGCTCAGAATTGTCCTCATGCAAGGTTTTGGTCATTGAGGATAATCCGTCTAATCAGGCTGTCTTGGGACGACTCTTAAGCATTATGGGAATAACTCAAGTGGAAATGGCATCTGATGGGGTGGATGGTTTACAGAAAGTGATGGACTTTAAACCTGATTTGATTATTTTGGATATTACAATGCCACGTATGAATGGGTATGAGGTCTTGCATGAATTGAAAAAAGAACGAGAAACTGCCAGTATACCTGTTTTAATTCAAACAGCTGCAGATAATCGTGAAACACGTGAAAAAACTTTCAGCTCAGGGGCGACAGATTTTATTACAAAACCTGTGAATCCGTTGGAATTCTTTGCTCGTGTACGGGTGCATTTGGAAAATCGTTTGTTGGTTCAAAATTTGGAAAAACAGCTGACCCAAATTGAATCAGAGCTGTTGTCAGCGCAGCGTATGCAGGTGGGTATTTTACCATCACGTCAAGATTTAGAACACTTAAAACAAAAATATCATTTAGATGTGGCTCAATATTTTTCGCCTTCATCTGTTTTGGGTGGAGATTATTGGCAAATATTTCCAATTTCTAAAACAAAACTTTGTATTTACTTGTGTGATTTTTCAGGTCATGGCGTTGCAGCAGCCTTAAACACTTTTCGCTTGCATGCACTTTTTTCTCAATTGGATAAAAAATCAGCCAATCCAGCGGACTTTTTGAAAAAATTGAATGCTCAACTTTATGCCTTATTACCACGAGGACAGTTTGCAACGCTGTTCTTGGGAATTGTGGATTTAAAAACAAAGGACTTCGTGTATACCGGGGCTAATGCTCCTAAACCACTTGTAATAACTCGTGGGCGCAAAATGTTGCTTCATACAGAAGGTATGCCTTTGGGGATTATGGCCAATCCAAAATATAAAAATTATCATATCAAAATGCACGCGGGTGATGTTATGTTTTTATATAGTGATGCAATTATCGAAAGTCCAAACGATAAAGGAAATCGTTTAGGTTATAAAGGCTTACAAAAAATAGCTTATCCACTTATGGAAAAAGAAGATATTGATGGTGCATTAAAGGAAATTATGCATGCCTTTTTTGAATTTGCACCTCCACCACCTGTGGATGATATAACCTCTGTTTTATTTCGTGTGAGGGACATATGATACGATTATTTGTTGAAGGTAGTTTAAGCGAGAAAAAAGAAATTGAATTATCTGTGTTTCAGGCACACTATTTGCGTCATGTGATGCGCCTTAAGGAAGGTGATGAAATTTCGTGTTTTAATGGGGATGATGGTGAATGGATGGGAAGTATTACCTATCGCAAAAAAAAAGTTGTTTTAAAGGTTCAAAAACAAATTCAAAAACAAAAAAATTTACCCGAATGTATTTTGTGTCCAGCTTTAATCAAAAAAGAGGCGATGGATTTTATTTGGCAGAAAGCTACCGAATTAGGGGTAACACAAATATACCCGATTATTGCTGAACGAAGTGTGGTTAAAAATTTTAATCAAACCCATGTTTTATCGGTGGTTAAAGAGGCTTGTGAACAATGTGAACGCATGGATATTCCACAAATTCATACTCCAGATACATTGTCAAATACTTTGGAAAAATTAAAAGATAAAACATGTATTTGGCTATCGGAACGTGGCGGAAATACGGATTATAGTTGTTCCGAGGTTCCCGCGTTTTTTGTGGGGCCCGAAGGTGGATGGAGTGAGAAAGAACACAAAATTTTGGCCCAAAAGGCTGATAGTGCTTGGCATTTGGGACAAACTATTTTGCGGGCTGAAACAGCTTGTTTATCGGCTTTGGCAGTATATCAGGCAAAAAAGAAATAAAAGTACTTGCATTTTGTTTTTTTTCCCGCTAGTATAGTGAAAAGAAGAGGGACCTATGTTTTATAAAAAAACTTTGTTTGTTTTTTTGATAGTATTGGGAATAGCAAGTGTTGCCTTGTCACGCACTTATCCCACACAAATATGTCGTGGTGGTGCATGTCAGCCCATTAGTTTTTCACCACGCCCCCAGTTGATGGATCAAATTGAAACACTGTTTCCCAAAAGCATTCAGCAAATTTTATTTTGCGAAGCGGATCCTGCATCACGTACCTGTATTCATGATGGTTTGGAATTTTTTGGATATTCAGCTACGACAGCTGTTCGATTTAATATTCCTTTTGCTCGTATCATTCATGTGGATCGTCGTCAAGATTCCTATGGTTTAACTTTGGATTATCAAGTAATGGCGAATGGTATGTATCCTGCTTGTATGGTTTCTGATGGTTCTTTGGATTTATATTCCAAGGGTATTATGCAAATAAATTCACCCTATTTTGCCTGTCAAATGACGCGTTTTGGTACATCACGCATCATGATTCAGTTCCAATTGGATTATGTTGATTTTGCAACACGTCGTTTAGGGGCTTTTTATACCGTTTATGTGGAAGGTGAAACAACTGGAAATGGATCGGGATATGTTCTATTGCGCTTGACACCAGAGCGTCGTATTATTGAAGAACGGCCAGTCACAATCAATCCATGGAAAGCTGCGCAACAAACACCTATGATGCGTACCTATTCGGGACAATCTGGTATGCCTAATATGTTGGTTGATAATAATATTATGATGAATAATTATGATATTCGTTCAAATCAAAAAGATTGGGGAATTACTCCAACAACTACCAAGAAAAGTGGTTTGGGTGGTTGGTACCTGGATAATACAGGTGCCTATACGCCAATGGGAGCGCCTGATACAACATGGCGCGGTAGATTGTCCAATTATTGGGACAAATTGTTAAACATAATTTATTTGGAACCAGAATGATAAAAATTACGACTTTGAAAAATGGAATCCGTATAGTCACGGAAAAGATTGATAGTGCTCAAACAGTTGCCTTGGGTACATGGGTAGGTGTGGGTTCACGGTATGAAGAACGTTCAGAAAATGGGATTTCCCATTTTTTGGAGCATATGGCATTTAAAGGAACAAAAACGCGTTCTGCCCTTAAAATCATGCAAGAAATTGAAGATGTTGGTGGTTATATCAATGCTTATACGGGTAAGGATATGACAGGCTACTATGTTCACTTGCTCAAAGAAAATATGGCAACAGGCTTGGACATCATTTCGGACATTGTTCAACACTCTGTTATGGATCCAAAAGAATTAGATACAGAAAAGGGTGTGATTTTGCAAGAGCTGAGCATGTATAAAGATCGTCCCGATTATGTGGTGGCCCAAAATTTTGATGCGACAGCCTACGCAGATCAACCTTTTGGACGTGATGTTGGAGGAGATCCAGAGGTTATCCGTACAATGACCAGTGAAAAAATGTTGGAATACATGCATCGTCAATACACGTCAAAGCGAATGATTATCAGTGCTTCTGGTGCAGTCCAACACGATGAATTTGTAGATCGGTGCGAATCGCTTTTTAAAGATGTCAATACGCATCATGGTGAACAATGTGAGCCTGCTCACTATACGGGGGGGGCTTCCTATGTGAATCAAAAAAATGAACAAATCAATTTATGGTTAGGTTTTGAATCAGAAAGTTATACGTCACCCAATCGGTGGACAGCGAAGTTGTTGGCAATGATTTTGGGGGGAGGAATGACTTCACGTTTATTCCAGGAGATTCGTGAAAAACGTGGTTTGGTTTACACAGTTCGTGCTACAACAGATTTTGATTCCGATACAGGTATGTTTGATATTTATGCTGGTACAGGTGAAAAAGAAGTCAAAGACTTAATGCCTGTGATGTGTGATGAGATAGTGCGATTGGCTGATACTTTAACGGATGAAGAAATTAATCGTGCGAAAACACAAATTAAGGCACGCTTATTGATGCAATCTGAGGATATTTCTTCTCATGCTGATCGTAATGCGCGCTCAATTTTGAATGTGGGACACGTTGTATCTGATGATGAGATCTTAAAAACGGTGATGGCAGTTCAAAAATCCGATTTAGCGAAGTATGCGCATCAATTGTTTGTAAAGAAACCAACAGTGGCGGCATTGGGACCTATTCAAAATCTGATGTCATATGAGGATATCTGTGCACGTTTGAAAGGCTAATATGCCAGATTTTCAATGTGAAAGTGCTTTGGGCGATTTTCATTTTATTGCGGGTTTGGATGAGGCTGGCAGAGGGCCATGGTGTGGGCCGGTGGTTGCTGGGTGTGTCATGTGGGTGAACGGATGCCCTGAAGATTTGGCAGATCAAATCAATGATTCAAAAAAGTTAACCCCAACTAAACGTGAAATATTGTATGAAAAAATTATTCAATCTACACCTGCCTATGGTATTGGGCAGGCAAGTGCTCAAGAGATTGATGAAATAAATATATTACAGGCCTCTTTTTTGGCAATGCGTCGTGCTTATACGCAAATGGTTCAAAAAGGTTTTCAACCAACGTGTGTGCTGATTGATGGTAATCGCTTGCCTGATGAGTGGCCGGTACCAACACAAGCCATTATTGGAGGCGATGGCAAAAGTTTGTCAATAGCGGCGGCAAGTATTTTGGCAAAGGTAACACGTGATAGAATTATGGTAGAGCTTGCTAAACAATTTCCTGCTTATGGATGGGATAAAAATGCGGGGTATGGCACAAAGTTGCACCAGCAGGCGCTGAAGGATTTTGGTATAACCCCTTTTCACCGACTCTCCTATAAGCCAATACAAAAACTTTTAAATCAATATCAGACTCAAATTACAACAGATCTGAAAAAGAAACCATCAATCGAAAATTTGTTGTAAATAAGGGATATTTGTTCCATAAAGTTCTTTTCTTGGAAAATAACTTTCTAACATTTCTTTTTTTTCTTTCAAAAGTAAGGAAGATTGTTGACGCGATTTCCCATTCATTCTGAAACAGGACAACACCAATGGAATATGTGAAAATCTAACACCATTATCAATAAATTTCAACCATTTTTCTTTATCGCTGACAATTTTAAAATCCTCGCGATATCCTTGATATTTTTCAAATAATTCTCTTTTTATATATGATGATTGATGGGCTAATGTATTTGTTAAGAAGAAAGATTTTTTTAGTTTATCAGGATAAGTTTTGACAAAACAATCTTTTGGTTGTTCAAACAATCTGTATGAATCACCATAAAAGACGTCTGCCGTTTCTTTTTTTAAATAAGGTAAGACTGTTTCTACTACTTTATTGTTATAAAAAATATCGCCTCCATTCATAAAAAGAAGATATTCTCCATGAGCTTTTTTGATTCCCTTGTTCATCGCATTGTATATGCCAGTATCTGGTTCGGATGTAAAATAATTAAAACGAGGGGCATATTTTTTCAATTTTAAAAGACTTTCTGGTTGAGATGAGCCATCAATAACAATCCACTCAAAGTCTTGGCAAGATTGTTTGCAAACACTTTGACAGGTTTGATCAATAAAAGGTTCATTTTTGCAAACAGTAATAATAGATAATAAATTTTTCATGCGCTAGAATATATCACAAAAACGACTATAACACAACAAAATAGCCCGATAATTTGTGATTTTAAGTGATTTTTAACAATCAGACTGTCGGACTTGCCATAGTGTTTGCAGTTAAAATAAACAATCCTCATTTTGTTGAGAGCTTTATCACATGGAGCGGGTGATGGGAATCGAACCCACGTAGTCAGCTTGGGAAGCTGCTGCACTACCATTGTGCTACACCCGCAGACGTCAGCTAACACGCTTTATCCATACCAAACCTCCTTGCTAAGCTCAATTGTATTTTAGCGAATCGTTTTTCAAAAGTCAAGTACATTTTAAATAGTGATAAGATGATTAGAGTAATGTGTTCCCAAAAAGTCCAGTTATACTCTTAGAATTGTGTTGCGTGCATGCAAAATATAAGATACTCTAAGATTGGCGGGCAATGCTGTGCATAATGGGAACTAAATCTGCCAGTGTTTCTCATATAACATCTTATTTTATGTAATCATTTTGAAGATCAACAACCATTATTTGGTTAAAAATCTTTCTCATTGAATGTATTGCATCTCTCGCCTCAATTAAAAAATGATTATATTCTTCAAACTTTTTTGGGGTAAATTCTTCCCAACATTGTTCATAATTGGGATTTGCTACCACCATTCCCTCTTTAAATCTCTTATGTATTAAAACTGGGAATGTATACCAGAATAAAGCTCTATTCAACCCATTAAAGTATCTTGTTTCTTTTAGTTCAGGATCTTTTTCAAATGCATTTTTAGAAGCACTTAAAAGGTACGTATAACATCCTAAATACTCAAATCCCTCTTTGAACCCACAACTATCAAAAATTTCTTTGTTTGCAGAATAAAACGTACATAAGGGTTTAAATTTATCATAATAGTATGTATAATCATTATTAGATAATTTCTCAATTATCCCTGTTTTAGGATTGGTATGGAATGCTAAGCGAGACAAATAAAATCCCTCGAAAGAATAAATTGCCCCTTCCGTTTTGTCAAATAACTCTTTGGCCTTTGTAATAATTTCACATTCTCTCTTAATAAAACTATCTCTTAACCATTGATCTCTTTGTGATGCTAATTGCTTTTGTAACAAATCTGCTGATTTTTTATTGGCGTAGAAAATTTTAATGGTAAAGAAGGCATATATGGCCGTTATGGTATTCAAATAAAAATTTGAATTCTGTGTTGTTACCCAAGAAAAAGCATTTAGTACGAATAGTTTGGTCGATTTAAATAGTAAAAATTCTAAAACCATAATAAATAAAAGGACCATCCAAAAATACCTTGAGTGGACCCATTTGCTATAGTAACAACTGATTTTTAAATCACTCCATTTTGCTAATTGACCTTTTTTAATCATTTATTGATTTCCTGTAAAACATCTGCCTTTTCTGTGCTTTTTGATGGACTAAAACAACGTGCAATCTCAACTGCATCAAGATAAGCTTTAAATTGTTCTGTTGGTGATACAACCATTCCTCTTGAACGTTTCAAAATCACCCTGAAAACAGATTCCCATTTTTCCAAATATTCTAATTCATTCATTTCTCGTCTCATGATATTATTTATTCTGGTCTGATTTTATAGCATATTTTTGTTGAAAAATCAAGAAAAATGACTTGCTAGAGATTGAATAATTTGGAAAAACAAAAATTAAAAATATCTTGCATTTTATCTCAGCATAAGCTAATATCCCTTCTAAAAGGAGTAGTTATGAAAAAAATTTTAACGTCACTATTTTTATTGGTTATTCTTGCTGGATGCACAAGTACAATTCCTGATTCTCTTGTCAATGAAGAGAGTGCAGAAAATGCTATTTTGTGTGAAGAAGATAGCTTTTCAAAAACAACAACTTGCAGAACTGAATGGGTGTCATCTAGTTGGACAACTGAAGGTGCTGAACACGGGCTCTTTGATAGCAATAAATCAATCAGTTATCAACTCCTTTCAGAAACAAAAAACTCTACTACCAAGATTTCCTTAGTTTTAAGCTATGTTAATAATCATGGTTGGTCATTTTTTGAGTATGCCTATGATTCAGAAGGAAAAAAATTTCCATTGGAAAGATATAGTTCTGACGTAAAAACAGTTGTCTATAATCAAGCTATTACAAAAGAAATTTACACATTAGACCTCACACAAGCTTATATTAAAAATCATAAGACAGGAATGAGTTTTAAATTGTATGGTAAAAGTATACAAATACCTTTCAACGTTCCAAAACCTTATATTAAAGGATTTTTGAATTTTTTGAAAAAGACAAAGAAAATTTAAAAACACCTAAAAATGTTCGAGTGTCAGTAAGCCCTTTAAATAGGCGTGAAAATACAAAACATAATGAAATCAGGTATTTACTGCATTACTAGTTCGATTGTTGGACAAAGTATGCCCGTTTTCCATTCATAACAATCGAACTGGCTTAACACATTGAAAATAAAAGAAAAAGTCGCTATTTTAAGCGACTTGTCCAATTTGGCGGAAAGATGGGGATTCGAACCCCAGATAGAGACAAGCCCTATAACAGATTTCGAGTCTGCCGCATTCGACCACTCTGCCATCTTTCCGTATTCACTACTCTCAATCTGTTATAAGTCCGACTTATCGGCCAACAGATTTGAACGCTTTGCGCTCTCTTCACTTCGTTCAGGTGGCGAGTCTGCCGCATTCGACCACTCTGCCATCTTTGAAGTATTCACTACTCTCAATCTGTTATATGCCTGACTTTATTAACTAACAGACACACTTTATTATAACGAAAAATTCCTCAAAAAGCAAGATATTTTAAAATACCTCTTGCTTTTTGAAAGAAAAAAAATTATAGTGAATTCGTCTTCGGATGCATATCCTTATCTACAAAGACAACTTTGTCATTAAGAACTGCTTTCGAATTTTGGCTGATGACAAGGCGTTTATTATTAAAGGAGCAAAAAATGTTATCCGGAAAGGTTAAATGGTTTAACTATAAAAAAGGTTATGGTTTCATTACCCCTGACGAAGGCGATAAAGATGTGTTTGTGCACATTAGCGCTTTACGTGAAGCTCAACTGAAGCGTTTGGACGAAGGGCAAGAAATTTCCTATGAATTAAAGGAAGAAAATGGCAAGATTTGTGCCACAAACTTAACCTTGAAATAAATTTTTTTGGTTTAATTACCCGTCCGTTAGGGCGGGTTTTTCATTGAAAGGATAAAATGAAACTATTAATAGCCACGCATAATGCCCATAAATTAAAAGAATTTCGTGAAATTTTGGCACCTTTAGGATACGAAGTTTTGGGCGCTGATGATGTTCGTTTGTCTGATGTTGAAGAAACAGGTAAAACCTTCCGAGAAAATAGTTATCAAAAGGCTTTGCACGCAGTTAAGGAAACAGGATTGATGACATTAGCAGACGATTCGGGACTTTGTATTCATGCTTTAAATGATGAACCAGGGCTTTTTTCGGCGCGCTATGCTAAGCAAAATGGGGGTTATCCAGCCGTTTTTAATGTGTTATTTGATAGGCTTAAAAATCAAAAGGATTGGTCCGCTTATTTTAATTGTTGTTTGTGCCTATTAAAGCCTCATGATTTGACACAACCACTTTATTTTGAAGGTCAAGTACATGGCCATTTAACCCCAAAAATTGATGATTCAATAGAAAAATTTGGTTATGATCCTATTTTTGTGCCGGATGGCTATGATAAAACATTTGGAGGACTTCCTGCTGACATCAAAAATAAACAATCGCATCGGTCAAAAGCTTTGGAAAAATTGGTTGCGTACTTAAAATCTTGACAAGCTATTGAAATTTGGCTATGCTAAAAAGGCAACTTAACAAAGGAGAATAACATGTCCATAGAACGTACATTTTCAATGATTAAACCAGACGCTACAGCACGTCATTTGGAAGACGAAATTAATGCCAAAATTAAGGCAGCTGGTTTGAAAATTATTGCCAGTAAACGCATTGAAAAACCCTCCCGTGAACAAATTGAAAAATTTTATGAAGAACATAAAGGTAAACCTTTTTATGATGGTTTGATTGAATTTATGACTTCTGGACCTATTCAAGTTCAAGTTTTGGAAGGTAATAACGCCATTTCTCGCTATCGTGAATTGATGGGAAAAACAGATCCTAATGAAGCAGCAGAGGGAACTTTGCGTAAACTTTATGCTGAAAGTAAAGGGCATAATTCTGTACATGGTTCGGATTCTTCAGCCAGTGCAAATCGTGAAATTTCTTTGTGGTTTTCTCGCGAAGAATTGGTGTAATTTGTTTTAAACAAAAAATGTCAGAACAGCAACAAAATAATCAATTACCTCAAGGAGAATACGATTATTTTTTCTCCTTGGGTGAGGGGTGTCCAACAGCTATGACTCTGAAGGCCATGGGCTTGCGTTCTTTTAGTGGTCCTTTTGATTGGATAGGTGGTTTTAGCTTTGAGGAAAGATTGGATTTTTTACTTTCTGATACACAGCTTATTTTGGATTCAGATGAGTGGGAGTACCAGGGAAATCGTTTTGAGCCTGAACCTCGCGACATTTATGTCAATAAACGTCTCAATATGCTTTATCCCCATGATTTTCCCTATAATGTCCCTTTAAAAGAATCTGCCCCAATTGTAAGGGAACGTTATGCGCGTCGGTTACAACGTGTGCGGGATGCTTTGAAACAGGAAAAAAAGATATTATTTGCTTATATGGCGGTAAAAAAGGCTGACGATTTTGATTTAGTAAGAATGGCGCAAAATTGTTCTCATTTCAATGAAAAAATTGTGGCAAAAGCCCATATGTTATATATCCAAAATAATGAAAAAATTCCAGAGGGCAAATATCAAATAACTCGTGCAAATGCGTTTTTAACATTGGTGGAGTGTGCTTTTGTTAAAAATGGCGAAGCGGTTGATATGGAATTGTTGAAAAAACTTTTTTCAGGATACCATTGTACATCTGAACAAGCAAATAAAAAATGGATGGCGCGCCAAAATCTTAAAAAGAAAATAAAAAGTTGGTTTATTAATAAACGTGTCAAAGAGGATGATTTTTACTATCGGATTTTGGGATTCAAATATCGCCCTAAAAAAAAGAAAAATTAAATTGATTTGCCTTTGCGTAAAATATTTTCGGCTAATTCAGAACGTGTTCCGTTGGGGTTATGCATCAATAGAGGAGGGTATAATTTTAGGGGGGATTTCGATCCTAAAATTCCGCGAATAATAACGCGTTTGGCTGGTTGATTCAATTTTGTTTGAATGGGAAAAATTTCAATAGCACCCAATTTTTTTTCTAAAACAGATAAAATTTCACCTAACATTTCGGGACGATGAATCATGGTAAATGAGCCTTTTGATTTTAAGTGTCTTAAACAATAATCTAACCATTTTTTTAAATCGAAATTTGCTTGAAAGGCCAACAGAAGTTCCGTATTTTGGCGTCCTCTTCCCGTGTTGTCATAAAAAGGAGGATTTGTAACAACATGATGGAATAATCGCCCTTTAATTATATCCTTGGGGCTGAATAAATCATGACAAAAGACCTTGATCCTAGAATTATTTAACTGTGCATTTTTTTGAATCAGTTGGGTCAAATTTTCTTGGCATTCCAACGCAAAAACAGAACAATCAGTACGTGCAGTAACGCACAGTCCAACAACGCCATTTCCTGCGCCAACGTCCAACAAAGTTTCATTTTTTTTGATTTGAACAGCACTCGCCAATAATACAGCATCAGATGTGGCCTTCAAACCATTTTCAGACTGTATCAATTTAATTTTTCCACCCAAAAAAGAATCTGTTTTCTGCATAAAAAGCAGTATAAAGAATTTTTTTTAAATTTCAATATAAAAAAGTGTTTGCAAAAATTAAAAATAATGTTATACTTTGGACAGAGGGAGAGATTGATGAAAAAAATAATTTTGGGCGTTTTACTGATCATTCTCATTGTGGTGGGAATATTTGTTTTTTCAGTGGTGCGCTCATTTAATGTGGATGTATATAAAAAGCAGGTTATTTCCACCTTGGAACAACTCACAGGGCGGCATGTTGCTTGTGCCGAGCAAGCCTCTTTGTCATGGCGTCCCAAACCAACCTTTATCATGCATGACCTACTCATTTCTAATCAAGATGGCAGTTCTACACCCAATATGCTGTCCGTCAAACAGGTTCAAGTTGAAATGGATTGGTCATCCTTTTTAAGTCCCTCTTTGGTGATTAAAAAAGTAATTTTAAAAGATCCGAATCTTTTGGTTGAAAGATTACATACTTATCAAACGAATTTTGCTTTTCCGTATTTGTTTAACCCCGAACAGTCATTGGAAAATGAGGCGATTTTGGAAAATGCTGGTAGACTGATTGTGGATGTTTTTGAGGTAGAAAACGGAACAATTACATATCACAATGATATAACAAGTGATACATTTGTATTAAAACAAATTTCTGGGAAGGGACATATTGATTCGTTGGAAGGGCCCTTTGCTTTTGAAGGAACTGTACAGGCTATGGATATGCCTGTAAATATAGAGTTAAATGCAAATAAGTTGGCAGTTTCTCAACCCGTGACAGGTTCTTTAATCATCAAAACACCTGTAGGGGGCAGCCAAGTGGATATGAGTTATTCGCTGTCTTCAAATAGAAATGAGGATTGGTTGCTGTTGGAAGGGAAGTATGCTTTTCAAAGTCCTGTTGAGTTTTTTGAAAAGTTCAGCAATTTAAAATGGCCCGATTTAGGGGAATTAAAGGGGTACTTTAAGTGGTCTATAAATCCCCAAAACAATACACTGAAAGAGATGGTTTTGGTTCAGGGTGAAGAAGGAAATGCTGTTTCGTGTAATATTCTGTTAAAACCAGACGATAAGACCAAAGAAGAAAAATTAAATATCGTTATGGATCATTTGGATTATGCTTTATGGCAACCCGTTTTAGAACGATTGTTTCAATCAGTCATTGTAAAGGTGAAAGGTTCTGAGCCTGTGGATATTTCTATTCAACAAATCACTTTGAATCAACAAAATATTGCGGATATTTTGGTGCAAGGACAAATGAATAACGGATTCTTTGTGGGGACAGCAACTGCGAAATTACCCTTTGATACATCCTTCAGCTTAAATGGACAGTGGCAACCAGCTCAGAATGCCTTAGGTGGGGAATTGACTCTTCAAACTCAGGATTTGTCTGCACTGACTCTCTGGGGGCTGAATAAACAAAATTTACCATGGCTTCCAAGCTCTGAAAAAATAACGGCACAGTTGAATGGGAAAATCGATTTATCAGAAACTAAGCAGAAAATAGATATTCAAATGTGTTCCATGGATCAAATTCAAATTTCTGGTCAAGTGGAAAAATCCAAAGAAATTTTGGTCGCTGATTTGGATATTAAAAATTTTAATATGGACAATTACTATCCTGCTTTGCAACAAATGAATAATAAGACAATTCAGGATTGGTTATTCAACACTATCAAAGATATTAACCAATTGAATAAAAAAGGCAAAATAAATCTGAATCTATCGAATTTCACACTATTATCACACAATCTTGATCAAATTGATTTTCAAGGAAGTTGGACCGATAATATGTGGGATATTTCAAAATTTGACATACAAAAAGAAAGTGAAGCAGACATTAAATTTTCTGGACAAATACGTCAACTTGGTGCGCCCGATTTTACTGTGCAGAAATCAAAATTAGATGTCAATATACCTCAATGGGAAATGTGGTATAATCTTTTCGCATTTCTGGATATCTATGAAAATCTTAAACAGTTTTCGTCTGTTTCGGCGGTTATTGATTATTCTGGAAATTTAGCAGAAGGGCAAGTGAATGCTGAAACAACCTTAGATAAGATAAAGTTCTCTGCTTCAGGAAAGGTTTATCCCCAACATCAATCTTTTGACAAACTTCATGTGATTTTGAACCATTCAGATTTTACTCAATTAATGAAAATTATTGTTCCTACACAAACATTGACTTCTGAGTGGGCATTACCTGTGGATTTTGATGGGATTTTATCCAAAGATGCAGAAAAATTTTCGTGGGAAAATGTTCAATTTTCTTTGGGTAAAAATACATTGACATCTAATGGACAATGGCATCCCAACTTGTTGAATTTAAAAATTCAAGCAAAGCAAATGCCATTGGATATGATATTTCCACCTATAAATGCACTCAATACAACGATAAAAACGCCTTTTTCTGACTTTGATTCCAACGTTCGTCTGGATGTGGCATTAGATAAATTTACATATGGATCATTAAAAGGTGAACAATTAAAATTGAAAGCAGATTCAGAAAATAAAAAATGGAAAATTACAGCTTTAGATTGCTTATTGGGTGATGAACAACCAGGGCGTTTATCTGTGGATGGAACGATTGATACCGAAAAATCAATTATACCCAATTTACATTTACAATGGGATAAAATTCGTATTCCAAGAGATGCATTGGTTTATGGCCCCTATCATTTTTCACAAGGTGATTTATCGGGGAATGCAACAATTCAATCCAACGGTAGTTCATGGGCAACACTTATGAATAATGCAACAGGGCAGGGTCGTATGATCTGGAATGATGGAATACTGCATGGAATGGATGCTTCGGCATGGTTGACCGCAGTCCAATCGGCTTTAGCCGCAGAGCAGATGGGGCAGGCATTTTCATCCAGCCTTCAATATGCACTCACAAATGGAAAAACGCAGTTACCAACATTAGAGGGGACCTTTGTTATGAACAAGGGATTTTTGAATTTTTCAGATGTCCAAGGGGCAAATGATTTAATTACTATTTCGGGGGGGGTAATAGAATGGGCAATGGCCAAAGAAGCAACGCATGTAAAGATGCCGGTTATTTTAACGGCTATTTCCAAGTTGCCTTCTATTGTCTTTGATTTTAATTATAACGCATATAGTGTTCAAAGTATACCGTTTGAAAAATCGTTTGATGAAGAGTTGCATTTGAAAAAAAGCCAATCTCTTGAGGCACGTCAGCTACAAGATCTAAAAGCAATTGAGATAAAAAATCAACAAATGCGTTCTGAGGCGCAAAATATTATGAATAATATGGAACAAACACTGAAACAACTTCAGGAACGTGTTGCTTTACGATCGGATCCTTCTGCAAATGAAAAATTGGATCAATTAAATTACACGGCGCGTGAAATTCGTGATTTAGCAGTGAAAGTGGATTTGACACCTATGGAGTATACAGCTCTATTGGAAAAGGCGCGTTTATGGTCTGTTCAAGTATCGGATTTGAATAATTTTTATGCACGTCAAGATTTGTTAAGCCAAAAATTAAAAACAAATCAGCTTTCTCCTTTGGTCACTACCTATTTAGCGGATATTGAACAAATATACCAACAACATCCACAGTCTGTCATTTTGGCTGAAATTGTAATGAATTCTCGTCAAGTCGTCAAATTTATAAAAGACGATGAAGCAAAGCTGTCTTCTGCACAAGATGCACAAACCGTAGAGAGTTTAGTTATTCGGATTCAAGATAATTTTGATAAAATTGAAAAAGCTCATCAATATGCTCAAAAATTACACCTTTCTATGGTGAATGGTGGTGTGAGTTTGTAATGAAAATAGATACTATCTTACAGGGTGATTGTATAAAAAAAATGGCACAGATGCCATCTTATTCCATTGATATGATTTTTGCGGATCCCCCTTATTTTATGCAAACATCTGGATGTTTAAACCGTGGTGATGGTACGCGTTTTTTGGGGGTAGATGAAAGTTGGGATAAATTCAAGGATATGCAAGAATATGATACTTTTTGTAAAAATTGGTTATCTCAGTGTCAGCGCTTATTAAAACCAAATGGAACAATTTGGGTTATTGGCAGCATGCAAAATATATATCGTTTGGGATACTTGATGCAGGAAATGGGATTTTGGATTTTAAATGAAGTCATTTGGACAAAGCCCAATGCACCTCCTAACTTTACTGGGACACGCTTTCAAAACCGCCACGAAACTTTATTGTGGTGTAGCCCTAAGAAAGGTTCACCTTATACCTTTAATTATAAAACACTAAAGGCATTAAATGGGGATAAACAAGCCAGTAGTGTTTGGGATATTCCGATTTGTTTAGGACCAGAACGACTCAAAGGCGCGGATGGCAAAAAATTGCATGCCACACAAAAACCAGAAAAATTACTTTATCAAATTATTTTAACTTCCACAAAGCCGGAGGATTTAATATTAGATCCATTTATGGGGTCTGGTACAACAGGGGCTGTTGCCAAAAAATTGGGGCGCCATTACTTGGGTATAGAACGGGAAGCAAAATATGTAAAGGCAGCGCAAAAAAGGATTCAATCCGTTTCTTGCCAAATGGATGATTTTGCTCAATTAACGTTTGATCAAAAACCTCCCAAAATTTTGTTTACACATCTACTTAAAAAAGGTTATGTTAAGGTGGGACAATACCTATACACGCCACAACATAAAAAGGCGCGCATTTTAGAAAGTGGTCAGTTAAAGTGTGGTGCAAAAATAGGATCAATTCATCAATTGGCAGCACAATTACAAAATAAAAGTGCTGCAAATGGGTGGTTTTTTTGGCATATTTTGACACAAAATGGTTACCAACCTATTGACATTTTACGTAGAAAAATTTAACCTAAAAAAACAACGAAGGAGTCTTTCATGGGATTAAAAAAATTTTTAATAATTTGTTCTGCTTCTGCTTTTTTGTTTGGCTGCGCTCCAAAGCCGATGGATGAACTTGAATATTATAATTGGCGGCGATCTATGGGGCAGCCAGAAATGTCTCAAATGGTTTATGGTGGTAATACCTTGATTACGAAAGAAAAAAAAGTGGAGCAAATTGATCCTTCTGTTGTTCATATTGCAAAGACACAAGGTGATTATATGGAGGTTATGACACGACAATTCCGTCAGGACTTGCTATCAACAGGTGCTCAAGTAAAACAAGATGGAAATAAGGTTTATGTCTATATGCCTACACAAGCTATTTTTGGTTCTAATCAGCTGACTGTAAAACCATCAATTGAACCTGCGTTGAAAGCAATTTCTAAAAATTTAAAAAATCATTCAGAAACAATGATTCGGATTATTGGACATACGGATAATTCATTAGGTGTGGTAAGAAGTAAGGAACTATCAATGCGTCAGGCGACCGTTTTTGCGAATTATTTACGTTCATCTGGAATTGCATCAGAAAGATTGTTTGTTGAAGGATATGGATCAAGGGATCCAATCGCCAACAATAATACACCTGAAGGACGTGCCAAAAATTGTTACATTGAAATGATTATTTATAATTTACAATAATGATTTGTTGAACATAAAATATATCAATAAGGAGAATAAATGCACAAAAGATTTGTATTTTTAACAACTTTACTTTTATCAACAGGAGGATTTGCAATGGATAAAGAAAATACACTGTATATGGATTTGGATTATGGCCGTGTGGTCATTGAAATGCTGCCAGAGGTTGCACCAAAACATGTGGCGCGCATTAAGGAATTGACCCGTAAAGGTTTTTATAATGGTGTTAAATTTCATCGTGTGATTCCAGGATTTATGGCACAAACAGGTGATCCAACAGGTACTGGCATGGGGGGAAGTGGTCAAAAATTAAAAGCCGAATTTAATAAAACACCCCATGTACGTGGTACAGTTTCAATGGCACGTGCTATGGATCCAGACTCAGCGGACAGCCAATTTTTTATTTGCTTTGATAATGCACAATTTTTGGATAACCAATATACGGTTTGGGGAAAAGTTACTTCAGGGATGGAATATGTGGATATGATAAAAGCAGGTGAGCCCCCCAAAAATCCAGATATAATTGTTAAGATGCAAGTTGCATCAGATGTAAAAGAATAAAATTTTTTTGAATTTCAGCCCTCATTTTTGAGGGCTGATTTTTATAACACAGAACTAATTTTTTGTTTCATTAGCCAGTTATTGTCATGGCAGATTCGGCAGAATCACACTTTATTTAGTTATTGTTGTCTCGGTTGAAAAACTCTAAAAATATCGGCTTGATTGTTGTTATCCTGATTATTTTTATAATTGACATTCCACTTAAAATAATTTAAATTAATTCCGCTCATGTCGTTGCACATGGGTCGGATCACAAAATCCGTTCTAAAAGAAAATGCCGCCTTGGGGCGGATGGCTTGGTAAATATATTGAATAACCAACACTGCTCTTTTAGACAGTTTTTGTGCGTCCGTCCACTTTCATAAAAAAGTGGATTTTTTATTTTGAAAGGGTAGCAAAATGACAGAACGTGGGCGCAGTATGACGGAAATGGTGGGTATGTTGACTATTATGGGAATACTCAGTGTTATAGGCATTTGGGCTTATAAAACTGCCATGAACAAGCACTATGCGAATGAAATTTTGCAAGAAGCGCACCTGAGGGCAGTTGCTTGTGTTGCGCAAATTCAGTTTGGTCATGAACCGAGTCTTTCAGACTTTTCACATAATACTTTTGTTGGCGGTTCTTTTGATGGTGTGTATTACGATAAAAACGCACATCAATTTGCATTGAAAATTAAAAATATGCCTAATGCAGTTTGCCAAAATATTTTGAACAGTATTGGCAATGATACATCACTTCGTCGTCTATCTGATGAAATAAACTTCCATATTTCAATTACCAATTGTAATGAAGGTATGCCATATCTAATGTACTATAATGAGGATATGTCAGGAGCAAAAAATGATACTCAATATTGTACGGATGATAGTTATTGTCAAACCCTGTGCGGAACATGTAATAGTATAACGCATCTGTGTGAAAATGAATGCGAACCTCCAAAATCAGAATGTATGGATGATTCTGAATGTTCGGGTGAATGTGTTGGTTGCGTTATTCCAAGGGGACAGATGACAGGTACATGCCAAATATGTAAAAGGGTACAATGGTTAAAAGCAACAGGCAATCAATACATAAAAACTGGAATAAATATCTCTGAAACGGATGATTTTATTGCGACCTATACCATAACATTGGACAAAAACTCCACAAGGGGATTGATGGGCTATTCACCTTTTGTTCATGGTTATTGGGGAATTAGTTCAGGTAATAAATATGAATTGGGTGCTCGTGGCACAAACATTAAACCAACTGAAAAAGATGATATTGTTTTTGAAAGAACTATTGATACCGATCAAAAACAAACGCATAAATTATATATCAACAATCACTTACAAAAAGAAGCGACAAGTGTTAGGCATGAAGAGGGGATTTTTTCAATTTTTGCTATAGCTAATGGTGGATATAAATCTACTGGAACTATATGGGCACATCGTCTTTTATTAAATGGAATTCTTGTTCGCGATTTTGTTCCTGTTATTGCACCAACTGGTGAACCTTGTATGTTTGATAAGATTTCAAAAGGCCTATTTTGTAATTCAGGTTCTGGAACATTTAAAACAAATCAAGATGACTAATTTGCAATGAATAACAGAGATCAAGTTGAGATATAAAATTACCTAAAAATCTCTGATTTTACTTATCGCTGGTTCAAGCATGAATTCGTTTTATTCAAAAAAAAGCCCCCAAACAGGGGGTAAATGGCGGATAGGAGAGGATTCGAACCTCCGTTAGAGTTGCCCCTAAACACACTTTCCAGGCGTGCGCCTTCAACCACTCGGCCACCTATCCATATATCCAAGTATACTTGATTTTATATGAAAAATCAAGTTTTTTCTTAAAATCTATTTGAAAAAGTCAGAAAGCCCCGACAGAATAACTTCTTTATCTGCTCCTTCCCAAGCAGATACCTTATCCCCTTTTCTGATTAGTAAAGTTGGCATACGTGATACATCATATAAACGGGACATACGTTCTTGTTCTTTAATAACCGTATCTGCTAGATCTTGATTGCTCAAACATGTTTCAAAATCACCAGCCGATATACCGCTATCGGATGCAATCTGAGCCAAATAAGATCTTGCTTTACCCTCATCATAGCCCCATAATTTTTGATTGTTATAAAGTTTGTTTTCAATGGCGTGTGTTGCCTCTAAGGGAGCACAACGAAGCAACATCGCTCCCATCAAATTGGGTTTATTCATCAACATGTCAACGACGATAATTTGTCCACGCTTCGTTTCTAAATACTTCTTTTGTATCTCTGGCAGGATTTCCCGATGAAAGTTGGCACAATGAGGACACACCAATGATGTAAACAGGTACATTTTTGTGGGAGCCTCTGAACCATAGGTTCGTGTATCCATCATATCTTTGGCATAGCTATTTGCGCTTAAAAGAAAAAACACTAACAACAAAAAATGGCGCATTGAAACCTCCTTAGATTTTTTTGAAGGTTAGCATTCTTTTTTATTTTTGTCTATAAAAATTTTTACTTGCTTTTTGCACGGGAAAAAGCTAGACTGTATGGGACAATAATTAAACAGAAAGGATTTAAAATGGCAACAAGCATTAATAAAGTAATTTTGGTTGGTAATTTAGGGCGTGATCCTGAAATTCGTCATACAACAGCAGGGGCAAAAATTGTACATTTGTCAGTTGCAACCTCTGATGTATGGAAGGACAAAAATGGCGAACGTCAAGAAAAAACAGAATGGCATCGTGTTGTGATTTTTAATACAGGTCTTGCCGATTTTGCAGAACGTGCGTTGAAAAAAGGCACAAAAGTTTATATTGAGGGTTCGCTTCAAACTCGTAAATTCACGGATGCCAGTGGGGCTGAAAAGTTTTCCACGGAGGTTGTTTTGGGTTCTTTCCGTGGTGAATTGGTTGTTTTGGAAGGACGTGCGGATGGAAATGCGCCTGTGGGTGAATCGGCTGAATCAACATCAGATAATTCTGATGCAGGATGGGATTCTGCTGCTGCTACAGGTAAAACAGAAACATTTGATGATGAAATTCCTTTTTAATAAAGGGATTTTTCAAGTTAAAACCGGCTTCTCAGCCGGTTTTTTTAGAACATCAAAGTGGCACGCAAACTGGCTGCCGTAGCGGTATGTCGCTTTGTATCGGTACCTGGATTGATATAAAATTGAATGTCTGGTGTTAAGGTTAAAAAGTTGGATACACCAAAAGCATAATAACCTTCTACTACACTTTCCCAAGTACGTGTACCTGCGCCATTGACATCTTTATCCAGTTTATTAAAGGCTGCGGCCAATCCAATTTGATCCAGTTGATTTCGGTTAAATGGATTGTTATAAACAGCACCAAAGACATAGGATTGACGCGCAAATTCGGCTGATTTTCCAACGCCACTAATGCGTCCAAATAGTGCAATTTTGTCCGTGATGTTTTGTTGTAAATTCAAACTCCAACCACGGCTCGTAGTATTTTGTGTGTTTGTAGCGGGTTGATAGTATAATAACAAACTATATTGTCCAGGTTGTCCAAAGAAAGTGGGTGTCCAAGTGGCAGATACAAAATCTGTAAATTTACCTTTTTTTAATTTGTTCCAGCTGATGGTTTCGCCCGAAATGTTATTGGCATCTTGAAGTCCTGCTGAAAATGACCACTCACTGTTGGGGGTGATGGTTAAATAGCCCCCTAAACTGGCAGTTGGATAGTTTGAAGTAGCATTTTGGCTGAGTGCTTCATTTAAAAAATTGATTTGTTGGTTCGCATTGTAATCACCACCATCAAAATTGTACATTGGAAATTGTCCCACAGTTATGGACAAAATATTGGCTTTACCTGCAAAAGTGTGGGTATAACTAAGTTGGTCAAAATAATTTGCAGGTTGGGTGTAGTCGTTGATAGGATTTAAAACGCCAATTTGATTGCTTAAAAAATTACCATTAGCCCCCCAATAGCGAATGGCAGTATAGGCGGCTTGAAGTGTGCCACTGCCCCACGTTTCGGACGAAAACATATCCCAACTGATGGTGCCATAATATTGGCTTTGCCAAGCAGTTTTATGTCCACTTGGACTGACGCGTTGGGGTAAGAATGAAGCATCTAATGTATATGAAATTCCCGTCTTATCAGCTAAAGTTTTTTTAAAATTGGCATATTTTTGTGGTAATAGCCCCAATTCTTCCCATGAATGTCGCCATGAATCGGTTGTGCGGCGGGCTGCTCTGTTTCCAGAAGGAATTGTTTCTGCATGCGCAAGTGTGGTTGTTATCAATAATATTAAAAAAAGTTTTTTCATATTTTTCCTTTCTTTTACAATTTTTTTTTAAATTAGTAATCATATGAAAAAAATACATCCTATTCTTTCGTTGGTTATTTTTTTATTGAATTTTTGTCTAAAATAAAGTAGTTTCAATCTTAAAAGAGGAGAATATAATGCGAAAATTTTTATTATTAGTTTTTATTGCTTGTTTTATGGGGACACTTTCTTATGCTGCCCCTCAAATAGCACGGAAAAATCAAAAAAAGACGGTACGCAATGCTGACATTGTTGAGTTATGCGATCCCCAAAGTGATCCTGATTGTTCAAATGGAAAAACATCAATCAAAATAGAAAAAAACTGTGGACGCAGTGGGCGTCCACTGCGGGTGGCTGGTATGATTGGTAATGCCCCTTTTGGCTGGGTGGAAGCAGATAGAGGAACGCGTACAAATATGCAAAGTTTTGGTTTGGGAAGAGTCGTTTGGGATAAGATTGCAAAAGATTTGGATATTCGGTATACAAGCACAGGTTTTGTTTCGCATGATGAGGCAATACAAGCCTTAAGGAAGGGGAATATAGATTTGTTTTTAGGGGTGTATCATGGTGGCATCAAGGAAAAGGATATTGAAATTATTTTGCCCGCCTATTTTACGAATTATTTCACTGTCTATTTTAAAAAAGGTAAGGAATTGCCAGTTGAATCGTACTATGATTTAATTGGTTTAAAAGGGGTTGTCCGCAAAGAAGAAATGATATATCCTTTGATATATCAACGTCTACCTAAAGGTGTTGATTTAAAAGAGGTGTTATCAGCCCCAAAAGTTTTGGAAATGCTCATGAATGATGAGGTGGATTATGTTATGGCCAGCCCTTATTCTATGGAGGGCGAATTGCGACGTTATAAAATGCAAAATGATATTATCAGTGATGGTGTTATTTTGGATACTGCAACAATCTTTTTTGCCATTTCAAAAAATTCTTTTTGTTATTCTTTAAAAGATGAAATTTCAGACATTCTTCGTCAAAAAGGTTTTTCCCAAAAAACATTGGATTCAGACATTAAAAAACTGATTGATGATTGGGGAGAAAGATTCCGCTCTGATGAGGTACTTATGAAAACGAAAAACAACACATCTCCTGAGAAAATGTCAGAGGAAGATCAAAACACTGAAGTCAAAGGTGATAACTAAAACTTTTTCTTATGATGAAAATCTGATGTAATGTTTAAAAACTTCGTTTGCCGCTGAATCACCAAAGTTTCTTTGCTTAGTTTATTTACTTCATCAAGGGATTTTTGAATTGCATCTCCCACGCGTTGAATGGTTTCAGATTTAAAGCGATGAGCCCCCCCTAAAGGCTCTGGTATAATATCGTCAATGATATTAAATTTTAGTAAATCTTTAGCCGTCATTTTTAAAACGCGCGTTGCTTGTTTTGCATATTTAAAATCTTTCCATAAAATGGAAGCACAGCCTTCGGGTGAGATAACAGAATAAATCGCGTTTTCTAACATCAAAACCTTATTACCAATAGCTAAAGCTAAGGCTCCGCCACTGCCTCCTTCCCCAATGATTGTGGCAATAATAGGAACCCTTAATTCTACTTGTGTTGCAATACAACTGGCGATGGCCTGACCTTGACCTCGTGCTTCAGCATCAACACCAGGGAATGCACCTGCAGTGTCAATGAATGTAATGACGGGAAAGCCAAATTGTTCAGCCAACTTCATCAAACGAATCGCTTTACGGTACCCTTCTGGACGCGCCATTCCGAAGTTGTGCTTTAATCTTGTTTCTGTGGAATTGCCCTTTTCATGGCCTATCACCATAACTGTTTGACCACGAAAATGGGCTAACCCTGCAATAATAGCCTTATCGTCGGCAAAATTTTTATCCCCAGACAGTTCAAAAAAATCGGGCATCAAATCATGAATATAATCCAATGTATGGGGGCGATCTTCGTGTCTAGCAATTTGTGTTTTTTGCCATGGTGTCAAGCGATGATAAGCTCTTTCGATCAGGTGTGCCAACTTACTATTCAATCTTTTAATTTCAGATTCAGACAAATTAGGTGCTGCCAACTTTTCATCCACAAGACGAATATTTTCTTCAAAGTCCAAATAATGCATCTTTTATCCTTTTTTACTTGATTTTTTATATTATAGCGGTTAAAATAAGAAATGTCCAGTTATATTTATTTGGTAAGTTTTATGAGTGCAGTAACGTTATTTTATTTGTTGATTTGTTTGGTGATTGGTGTTTGGGGTATCGCGATCATAGGTTTTTGGTATGGTCGGAAACTTTTAACACATCAAAAGGAATTAATTGAACAGTTGATACCCTATATGCAACAAGTTCAAAATGAACGAGATACTATACGTTCTTTGTCCATTTCTGATGCAACACCCCTTTCTAAGTTGCAAAACGTGACTTTGCCAGATAATATTCAGATTGATTTTCAACATCATAATTCTCAGGAGTAATTTTTTACTTGCCTTTTGTGAAAAAAGGTTTAAAATCTTAGAAAAAGGAAGTGTACATGAAAAAAGTTTTAATTTTTATCTTAACTTTTTTGTGGGGTTTTTCTGCCTCGGCTCAAATTTTTTGGACATTTGATGATAACCAAGAACCTATTTTGGTCCCAGAAGAATGTGAAGGCCACTTTGATGAAGTGCGTGGTGGGGTGTTCAATCCGACAATTGACGAGTTATATGAATATGGATTGACATTCTTATCCAGTTCTGAATTACCTGTTAAACAACAGGGGGCATATTGTATTTTATCGGCTGCATTGCAAGGACATGCCAAATCGCAATTTTTGTTGGCCCAAATGTATGAACAAGGCAAGATTTTGCCGCAGGATGATTTATCTGCCTATAAATGGTCGTTTATGGCGGCCTTAAATGGTGAAAAGGATGCCGAAAGGTACACCCTAACATTGGAACAATTCCTAACGACTGACGAATTGGAACGAACAAATTCCGCTATTGACGAAACACGCAGAAAAGTGCAAGAAAATATTCAAAAACAGATGGAAGAGGAAAAACAAAAAATAGCAGAAGAGAGGGCTGAATTGACGAAGTTAGCCGAAGAAATTCAACAATTTGGTGGTAAATTTTCTGTACCCCAACCTTCTGATAAACCCTCAACGGCCGAAATCCGTTCTACAATGCCGGATTTATTAAATGTCTTTGATGAAAAAGATCATGCGAAATGAAATTTTTGATATTTTCCTTTTTATTCATTTTTACAATACGCGTGTGCGCTCAAAATTTTTTGCCAGCGACAGAGGATATTCCGCAAATGGATGGGCTTTACCACGTGGAAGAAAATGCAACTTTTGATAGCCCTTCTGAAAAAATGACACTTGTTTCTGCCCTAACTAAGGAAAAACCCAAAAAGGTAATGCAATATTATCGTCAGGTTCTTATAAATTTAGGGTGGAGTTCTTTGAAAAATAACCATTACGTACGTGGTAAAGATACTCTTTCATTGGAAATAACGCCCCAAGGTTCAACATATTCCATTCAATTTACCTTGGTTCAAAAGAATTAGTTTTATATCCAAAAAACGTCTGACATTTGTCGGGCGTTTGAAGTTTTATTTAAAAATTAAACATCTCGGTATTTGGCCCAACATATATCCTTTCCTCTGGCGCACTGTGTTCCATTTTTGTTGCAATCATATAACTACAATAATAACCATCAGAATCCCTACAAGTAATTCCAGAACTTCCATCAGGTCTGCACGATATTTTTATCGTTGGATGTTTGCAGTAATAAAGATTATCTCTATCTTTGATAGACTAAATCCCATTTTTGTCCAATCACATCATCACAATCAGATTTTAAACAATATCCGTTATGACAATTAGGCCCATCTGATTTACAACCAGCTCCGCATTAGTATTGCCCCAAACAACAGGTATAAGTATTGCGATCTGTTTTAACACATTGTAATTTTTTATCGGGCATTTCAGGAATTGGTACTTGCTGTGTTTCAACTGCTTTTGGATCCTGCCAATTTAATTTAGATCCTGCTGATCCTGATGAACCATAACTTTCCCATTTGTTCCACTTTTGCCCGAACTACTAATAGAAGAAGCAGTATCAGGCCAAGCAATACCTTGTGTCCTTTTATAATAAGTGTCATCAATGGGTTGCTTTGAATGGAAGGCACAAGCCCCTAGAATCAAGCCTGTGATACCTAACAATAATAATTTTTTCATGATCTTCTCCTTAATACTTTTGACGAATACGTGTTGTTCCGTCAATGGTGACTAATATAACATTATCCCCGGGTTTTAAGCCTAATTCGTTTGTTTGAACGATGGAAATGACATTATCTGTATGACCTTTTTGAACCAAAAATTCATAAGCTGTATCTTTTGTGGCGGCCTGTTGACTAGCTCCACCAATCGCACTACCCGCCAACGCTCCAACAGCAGCGCCTGCCAAAGCCATTAAATCACTGCCCTTGCCGCGTCCTACTGTACTGCCTGCGATACCGCCTGCAACACCGCCCAATCCGGCACCAACCAAAGTGCCCCCTTCACTAGATCCCGCTATATCAATTTGGGTCATAGAAATAATGCGTCCCACAGATGTCTGCCCTAAACGCCCGATTTGAGCCCGATCATAAGTCGTATTGGTGTCTCCGATTCCGCAACCTGTCAAAATTCCGGTCATCAATAGAGCAACAAATAATTTTTTCATTGATTTTCCTTTCAAAAATTATAAAATATACACAGTCGTATTGTTCCATTTTTAAAAATAAAGGTCAAGGAAAAAATGAATTTATGGTCAAGGCTAATGAAAAAAATATATGATTGGATCATGTCCATGCTATCAGGCCCCAAAGCGATGATAGCTCTATGTGCGGTTTCATTTGCAGAAAGTTCTTTTTTCCCAATTCCCCCCGATTTATTATTGATTCCCATGATTTTAAAGGATCGTCAAAAAGCTTTTAAAATTGCCTTTTATTGTACTTTGTTTTCTGTTTGGGGTGGTATTTTTGGCTACGTCATTGGGCATTTTTTATATGATATAGTGGGTGTGCCAATTTTGGATTTTTATCACTACCGTGAAAGTTTTGAAAAATTTTGTGTAAATTACAACACATATGGCGCATGGATTGTTTTTGGGGCAGGAATTACACCTTTTCCCTATAAAATTATCACGATTGCCAGTGGGGTTACGGGATTAAATTTTGGGGTGTTTATGATGGCTTCTGTTTTGGCACGGGGGCTGAGATTTTATTTAATCTCTTTATTACTTTGGAAATGGGGCAAACCTATGAAGGACTTTATTGAAAAAAATCTCTGGTGGTTGAGTATATTGTTTTTTATTTGTCTTGTTGGTGGATTTTATTTGATAAAATATTTGTAAGGTAAAAAATGGCATTAACTAAAGCACAACAGTTTTGTTTAGAAGTTAAAAAACTAGCAGAGCAGTATAAGTTGCCTTTTTTTATCGTAACAGATGGTGCTTCGGCAACGGTAAATTCAAATTGTGAAGCTGTTTCATACGCCAGAAAATCACATATTCAGTGGGAAAAGAAACACCAAATTGATCCCAATCATAACTGGGAAAAATAAATTATTTTTTCTTTTTATGTTGCAAAACTTTGGGTTTTGTAGCTGATGTGTGAATCGGAATATTGCGAATCAATTTTTCAACTTGAGGACGCACTAAATCAATAATTAGCAAACCGTTATCCAAATGAGCTGATTCAATTTTAATGCCGTCAGCTAAAATAAAAGTTTTGATAAAATTGCGTGCAGCGATTCCACGATGCAGAAAATGTCGTGTTTCATCATTTTCTTGATGGCCACGAATAATTAATTGATTATTTTCTTGTGCCACATCCAAATCCGATTCATGATAGCCTGCAACGGCTAAACTCATGCGTAAAGAAAATTCATCTATCTGTTCCACATTATAGGGGGGAAAAGAATCAGCCCCTTTGGCAACGCGGAACAATAAATCCTCTAATCCATCAAAGCCCAACATAAAAGGATTTTGAAAAGGGGATATCATCGCATGGCCTTCAGTTGAGACATAATTGTTTCTTTATCTTGCGCCAATTGCTTATCGCGTGTCAGTAAATTTTCAATTGTTTTGACAGCATGCATAATCGTGGTATGATCGCGTTCAAAAAAAGCAGCAATATCAGGCAAAGCCATAGGCGTCATAATTTTTGTCAAATACATAGCCATCTGACGAGGACGGGCAATAGCACGGTCCCGACGCGTAGAACGTAAATCTTTTAAAGACAAACGATAATAATCGGCAACCATTTGTTGAATCTCTGGGGCACGTACTTGACGCTCCATGGTATGCAAAATATCCTTTAAAATTTGTTTTGTGGATTCTAAAGTAATTTCTCCACCCAATAACTGACGATGTGCCACTAAACGTTTTAGAGCACCTTCCAGTTCTCGTACATTAGCAGTAATGCTTTTGGCCAAGAAAGCCAAAACATCTTTATCCATATCTGCCCCCAGGCGCTTGAGCTTTTCATTTAAGATTCCCAAACGTAACTCATAGGATGCAGGTTGAATATTGACAACTAATCCTTGGGCAATACGGGTTTGCAGGCGTTCCTCTATACCACGTAGTTCCATGGGGGCCGAATCGGAAGACAAAATAATTTTCTTACCCCGTGCAATTAGATTATTAAAGGTATGAAAAAATTCTTCCTGAGTGCGTTGTTTGCCCACAATAAATTGGATATCATCCACTAACAGCACATCAACATTTCTGAACAATTCTTTAAAGTTGTTCATATCTTTGGCTTGTAAGGATTTCAAAAAACGCTGTAAAAACTGTTCACTGGATAAATACAAAACTGTTTTTTCAGGATGGCGTTCTTTTATGCGCCAAGCAATTGCGTGCATCAAATGGGTTTTACCTAATCCTACACCCGCCTGTAAATAAAGAGGATTGAAAGCCACATTATCATCATCAGCAATCTGTTTGGCAGCAACATAAGCAAATTCATTGCTAGGGCCTACCACAAACGAATCAAAAGTGTGTGTTTTATCCAAAAATTGTGTATAGATATCTTCTGAGGGAAGAACAGGGGTTACCTTTGCATAAACCGCTCTTTCCTCTTTGGCAGTAATGAGTGGTTTATTTAAAATAATGGGTTGTGCTGGCTGTGCACTTTCAATTTTTTTAATACCGATATAGATAGACGAATCGGGATTTTTTTCATGCCACCATGCCCGAATCGCTTCGCTGTATCGCATTTGTACGAGTTCACAGATACAAGGGCTGGGTGCCCACAGATTTAATTTATTATCACTTGTTAATTCGGGGGTAACGCGGCTCATCCAACGCATGACCGAGGTATCTTTGAGCTGATCTGACAGCTGTTGACACATCAATTGCCATTCGCTTTGGAATGTGGCGGTGTCCTGCATCTTTGCCCCTTTCATCAGAAAAAATTGAACCTAGAATGCATCCTAAACAAAACTCATAAAAATTTCAACCAACTTTTACGCGAAAAACAAATTTATTTTAAAAAACACAAGATGTAGTTCATTTATATCTACATATAGTGATTTTGGGAAAAATTATTTTAACAGCGGATTTTGAAAACAATGGCACAAAGCCATGGCTAAGGCATCGGCAGCATCGGGGGGCAGTTTTTCAGGGACATTAGCAACTAATTTATGCACCATCATATCCACTTGAATTTTTTCGGCATGTCCCACACCAGTAATTGTCTTTTTGATTTGATTGGGTGTATATTCAGCCACATCAATATTCATACTCGCAGGTGTCATCAAAACGACACCTCTTGCTTGTCCTAATTTTAAAGTAGAGGAGGGGTTCTTATTGACAAAAGTTTCTTCTACGACCACAGCATCTGGACAATAATCTTGAATGACTTTGATGAGAGATTCGTGCAATTCAGCCAAACGTTTTGCTAAAGATAAATCCACATCAGGATTAATGACACCAGCCGCCACAAATGTAAAGCGATTACCTGTCTTATCAATCACACCCCATCCGGTATGACGTAAGCCAGGATCCAATCCTAAAATGCGCATTCTCCCCCCCAAATTTTATCTTAGCCTAATTGTGCCAAAATATCGTCGGGAATATCGGCATTGGTAATGACACGTTGGACATCATCATCTTCATTTAAATCCTCAATAAAGGCCATCAATTTTTGGGCCGTTTCCAAATCAGTAACAGGCGTGGTAACGGTGGGTTTCCAATCCATGCGTGCGGCGTTGGGTGTGCCAAACTTCTTTTCCAAAGCCTCACGTACTTGTGCTAAGTCATCAGGCTTACAGGTAATTTCATGTGTGCTTTCAGTGGTTTGAACATCATCTGCGCCAGCCTCTAAAGCTGCTTCAAACATGGCGTCAGCCGATGCCACATTTAAACCAAATTCAATATAGCCGATATGCTCGAAGTTAAATAAAACAGTATCCCCAAAAGAGCCTCCTTTTTTGGTAAATAAGGCACGCAAATTGGGCGCTGTACGGGCACGATTATCGGTCAAGGCTTCCACAATAATTGCGACACGCCCAGGACCATAACCTTCATAGCGAACTTCTTCATAATTTGTGGTGTCAGCACTTTGTGAACCTTTGGCAATAGCGCGTTCAATATTATCCTTGGGCATATTTTCACTGCGTGCATTTTGGATAGCCAAACGTAAACGAGGATTACCATCAGGATCCGCACCGCCTGTTTTTACTGCGACTGTAATTTCGCGGGCCAATTTTGAAAAGATACGAGCACGGGCCTTATCTTGGGCGCCCTTGCGGTTCATGATGTTTTTAAATTGTGAATGTCCTGACATTTGATTTCCTTTGCTAAAGTTGAATAAAAGTATTTTATCATATTTTTAAAGTATTTTCAAGAGTATCCCCCAAAATGATGGGGCGAATTTTTTTGGCGTTGTTTGTTTTGTTATCTGTTTCTACCATAACAGCAGCCAAAGTTGATTTTTCTGTGGCAGGTTCCCAACGCATTCTTTGACCAAAGCCAAAGTGTGCAAAGGCACTTTCACGTGTCATCCCTAAAACAGAAGTGTAATCACCGCACATGCCCACATCCGTGATAAAGGCGGTTCCTTCTTCCAAAATGTGCGCATCATTGGTGGGGATATGCGTGTGCGTTCCCACCACCAAAGTGGCCCTTCCATCCAATAAATAACCCATAGCTACTTTTTCGGCGGTTGTTTCTGCATGAAAATCCACTATCAATAAATCATATTCATTTTGATGATTCTGAATAAAGTTCTGCATATCTATAAAAGGATCGGATAATTCCAATTTTGAATGCATAAAACCGCGTCCCAATAATTGTACCACACAAATGCGTTTGTTTTTTATTTCAATAATTTGCCATCCTTTACCTACAGTGTTTTCCGGATAGTTGAGTGGGCGCACTAACACATTTTCTTCATTCCATATTTTTACAACATCCATTTTATCAAAGGTATGGTTACCCATCGTAATAACATCGGCACCCATTCGGCATAATTCAGTATAAATTTTTGGGGTTAAGCCCAAACCATGGGCGGCATTTTCACCATTGATAATGATAAAATCTAATTTAAATTTTTCTTTTAGTTTCGGCAAATAATCCTTCAAGGCTTTACGCCCAGATTGTCCCGAAACATCCCCACAAAACAAAAATTTCATGGATTTCCTTCTAAACTTTCGGCAATAACATTAACTTTTAACGCCAAATTATTTAGGCTTTGTGCGATTTGATCAGCGACTTGAACCTGCAGTTCTGCATTGGTTTCTTTAGCTAAATGTTGTTTTTCTTCAGCCAACAATAAACACATCATACTCAATAACTGGCCTTCTTGCATGACTCCAATAGATTTGGTCAAAGCCTCCGCTCGCTTATCCAATTGATCAGCCAATTCTTTCATATGTGCTTCTTGTCCATCATTACAAGAAAATTTATAATAGCGTCCTCCAATTTTTAAAGAAACAATAGCCATTATTGATCTCCTTTTTGATAGTTGGTTAAAGCTTTATCCAAACGATCATAGGTTCGCCGAATAACAGCTTTTAACTGAGCGATTTCCTCATTGGCACGTAAGTTTTCTTTTTTATTGCTATGTACGGCTGATTCTAATTTCAAAACAGCTTGCTCCAAAGTTGTCAACGCGTTTTTAATTTGTTCCATCAAATTCTCCTAAAGGTTTTGAACGGATTATACACAGTTTCATTAAAAAGGTCTAGCATTTTTTTTTAAAAAAAGATTTGCAAATTAAAAAAATAATGAATATAATGCATTCGTCTGAATTGTCCATTCAGACAGTGGGTTTAGAAGCCCATACTGTGGGACAAAGGGGTTTTGTATCCTTTGGTTGGGCATTCACTTCAAAAGTAACAAAAAACTTTTCTGTAATGCAGGCTCGGGTACTTTTAAAACAAATAAAGATAATTGATCAAACTAATCATTCGTATATTTCATGTATATAATCGTCAAAGCCAGTGGTATGTGTTGCCCCCGAGAGAATAGTTATGTTTTTGGGTGTAATATCTTGGGTAAGTTGAAAGGGTACAATTTCATCTTTATCACCAACATAATGGTGTTGTTCTACATTGGGCATCTTTTTTAAATCCAAAGAATTTTTTAAGGGGGGTAATTTTAGACTTTCTGTCCATTTTGTGTGATTTAAAACCCCTGCTAAAGTAATCCATTTTATCACTTTCAATTCGGGATGTTGATCAATTATCAATCCCGATACCAATCCCCCGCCTGAATATCCAATCAAAACAATTGGATGGTTTGAGGCAATTTTTTGAACAGCTTGAGCCATTGAATCAATCACTTTTTTTGAAAATCGTCCTGTTGTCCAATCAATTTGTTGGCAATTTTTATCCTTGACAAACTGACAAGGACGCGCCAAGTAAACAACATTTTCATGGGGATCATTGAACGCAATTTGGCGCAAAAAAGTTCCCCGAGGAGTCGGATCAGATGTCGGCATCCCTATATGATTAAACGCATGCCCATCACCTTCAATATAAATGCGAATGGGGGTATTAGAATTTAATTTTTTTTGCCAAGAGGCTAATTTATAATTTTGTGTTTTAATTTCACGATAAACAAAGAAATCAGGTACCCGCATAAAGGTACATGAAGCAAGAAAAAATCCCAAAAATAAAATGCTTTTTCTCATTCTTCATCAACTGTTACTTCATCAGCATTATCAAGCCAAGTAATATCACCGATTTCATTTTTATCTTTGACATCACCTGCTCGTACCAATAAACGTTCATGTTTTTCATCGGCGCGCCCATAATTGGTGTATAAATCCAAATAAAGTGTGCTGGGGCCAGAAATACTTTGACGATGGTCCCCAAAATTATTTGTACGAACTACATACTTTCCGTTGGCCGCCTTTTTCAACATGAATTCTTCGGGTCCAAAACCTTGCGTAAAGTCGTGTGCATAGCGCCCCCCAATTTGCGTATTTTTATGCCCATAATAGCATTCTTCATTAAAAGGATCCACCACATGCAAATCAATGTCAGTATTATCGGTGCTCCAACCCAAAACAATACGCACATCCACCGGCATTGGAAAAATAAATTCTCTGTTCATGTCCTTGATATCAATTTCAGGATGGTGTGCCAACAATTGATTCATTTCCACAAATATAACTTGCTTTATTTCATTAAAACGTGACCAATCTGTTTCCATAATATGATAGAATGTATCAAAGGCTTTTTGATACTGATTATCAGCTTGATAGGCCAAAGCCAAATCACGGAAACTTTGGGGATGTTCCCCACGTAATTCGGTAATCTTTTCAAATAATTCCACTGCTAGATCAGGCCGTTCCATCTGTAAAAGTTTATTCGCTGCAATACGAATCAATTCCACATTGTCCAATTGCATTTCTAAGATATTAGATAGTACAAGCAATGCTTCATCATTTTTCCCCCGACGCATAAACTCATCCGCAATATCGAAGTAAAATGATGGTTGATCCGCATAGCCTGTTTTCAGTTTTAAATAATCATCATATAATTCTTTATCCTTAGATGCCTTTAAAATTTTTAAGTAAGGTGTTTCAGGATCCCAAGCCTTTATTCGGATTGTACTTTGGGGTTTGGGAACAGACGCGGACTTTGCTGCCATCGCATTTGCCTCAGGGACAACAATGTCAGCATTAGCCCTTAACTGCATTGGCACACTATCCAAAAGCATTCCATCTGAATGTACGGCACCAACAGAAGCTGATATCAAAGCTGTTTCACCTTCAACATTTTGCGGATGTGGGTTATTTTGCACTTTTAGTTGTTCGTATTTTTGGCGCTTCACCTGATTGATATCAAAATCTTTTTGCCACCATTCTTTCACATGATTAGCCATATTCAATGCATATACCCAAGCTGAATCTTTTTTCTGTTTTTCTTCTTGAAGGGCATTTTTTTGCAGATGATCATATTCCACACGTAAATCTTCGGGGGGAATAATATGATAACGCCAATAATCAGCAGCATTTTCCAACACCAACAAAGATGTATTATCCGTCACAATGGAATATCTTTGTCCCAATTTTAAAATGGCTTCTTTGTTCTTTTTGGGGTTTTGAGAGAGATAATTGATTTTTTGAATAGCCCATAAACGTGCTACAGCCGAATTATCTCCACCTTTTTGAATTCCAATTTTATGTGTTTGAGTAATATTATTTTCATCATATCCCAAGGCAATTTCCAATTCTCCTGAATCAGATTTTAAAATGCCTGAAACATTGATATTTTCATCAATTTCAGTGCCCACAACAGGATATATCTCAGACATGTTTTCTTTTTTGTACTTAATGACACGCAAAGGTTGATAAATCAATTTATTCAACGCTTGTTCTTCATTTAAATTATTTAAATTAATGAAACTGCCAAATGTTTGATTCGCCCAACCTTTTAATTTTTCAGGTTCAAATTCATCAGATGAATTAATGATGTAAAGTGTTTTTTGGGGTAAGGCCAAACGATCATCTTTATCAAAGGTTGTTACGCCATCTGTAAACATCAATATCTCATCCCCCTTTATTTGATTGAAATCTAGTGATGAAAATTTCGTAGCGCCATCATAGACAATTGAATCTAAATATTTTTCCAAATCTTTTACATTGCCATTTTTAACTGCAAACTTTTTGGTTTTTCCCTGTTTGATATTGAATAAAACGAAGTTTACTGTTGCATTTTTTATCTTTTTCAAATAAGCAATTAAAAGAGCCTTTTCTCTTTCAATGTTTCGTTTGCTCCCAGATAATGAATTATCCCAAATAACAGCTAAATTTTTGGGCAAAACCTTATCCTTTAATTCTTTTGAAGAAGTTAGCATTCCATAAAAATACGTACGTTTCCCTTGAGTATGTGTAAAGATTTGATTCTTTTGTGCAACGGGAATTTTTAACGTGAGTGCATGATTTAAATCATATTTTGTGGCAGCAAAATGGGCACGCATAGCCATGTCTGTTTGTGTAAATTTAAAATCAGGTAAATCTGTACGCAATTCAGGCATTTTTTCTGTTACTATTTCAACATCCAAAGAAAAATGTGCCAATTTTTGCTTAAAGGTCAATGGTAACTCATATAAAAAATTTCCATCCTTCTGATTAAGATTTTCTTCTAAAACGATTTGAATTTTACGTACCCCATTCGGGTTAAATGGGTAAATACGTACTTTAAACTGATTTGCGGATGTTTTTTCAACCAATAATGGGTCTGCACCTTGACGCACCACAGCTTCAAAGGTCTGGCGCGCTTTTTCTTTTTCAACAACCACACCCTCACGCATCTTACCATTGATATCCAGTGCAACCGACACAATCGACTGATTTTCGGACAAAGGGAAAATAAATTCGGCTTCTAACACAGCTTTGTTTGGATTTTTAATTGTCATATCGTATGTTGTTGTTGCCACATTACCAATAATTTTTGTTTGGACATAAAGGTCTTGAACCAAAAAAGGCTTATGAGCTGGATGTACAAGTATCTGTGGAACACGGGTAATAGGCATTTGCAGAACAGGTAAAACAATATCTTTTGGGGGACGCACCCGAACAGGAGGAATTATGATGTCCGCTGATGCACTCAAAAAAAATCCAAAACAAAATAGCATAATGCTTACATACTTAATAAAAAAATACATTTTCACTCCTTGTCTGTTGATAGTAAAATTATCTGAAAATAATCACATATGCAAGTTTTTTTTGACTTTCAAAGATTTTTTTCATCTTTTTATTTTTTTTGCTTGCAATTCGTTTTTAAATCTGATAAAATGTCCTTCGTTGGCGATGGGGTTGTAGCTCAGCTGGTTTAGAGCGTCTGCCTGTCACGCAGAAGGTCGAGGGTTCGAGCCCCTTCAATCCCGCCATTTATCCGATAAGACATTGTTCTTGTTGGATTTTTTTATGCCTAAAAATTGTCGGGGATGACTTCCCATACGATTTCCCATACGACTTCCCATACAGCACGAAAGGCGGTGCATTATGAAGACAGCGTATGCAGGACTTATTACTCGTGGTCGGTGTTTTTATTTCCGTGTTGCCATTCCTCAACGCTATTGGTGCTTGACAAAATGCCACGAAATCACTGCTCACAACTCTTTCTTGTGTATTTTTAAGTAATTATTTGACTTTTGTATAAAATTGTATTATAAAAAAACATACTTTAAATTACAGGAAGAAAAAATGAAAACAATATTGATTACAGGTGGAACTGGTTTTTTAGGATCTAATCTTGCGAAGCGTTTGATTAAAGATGGAAATCGGGTTATATGTGTTGACAATAATTATACTGGCCGTATGGAAAATGTAGAAGAAATAAAAGAAAGTCCACAATTTTCTTTTATTTACCACGATGTTTGTGCGCCATTAAAGGTTGCCGAAAAGGTTGATCAAATATATAATATGGCTTGTCCCGCCAGCCCGCCTGCTTATCAAGGAAAACATTCCATAGAAACAACAAAAACATGTGTGATGGGGGCTATCAATATGTTGGAGCTTGCCAAAGAGCATAACGCAACAATTTTACAATGTTCCACATCCGAAATTTATGGGGAACCACTTGTACACCCACAGGTAGAATCGTATCGTGGTAATGTAAATCCAATTGGTATTCGTTCTTGCTATGATGAGGGAAAACGCTGTGCAGAAAGCTTATTTTTTGATTACCACAGGCACGAAGGTGTCAATATCAAGGTTATCCGAATTTTTAATACATATGGTCCCAACATGGATCCAAAAGATGGACGTGTTATTTCTAATTTCATTTGCCAAGCGCTTTTGGGTAAGGATATTACAATTTATGGGGATGGAAGTCAGACAAGATCTTTTTGCTATGTTGATGATTTGATTGAAGCCATGGTTCGAATGATGAATTCTGATAAGGAATTTACAGGTCCTGTTAATTTGGGTAATCCTGGTGAATTTACCATGAAAGAATTGGCTGATTTAGTTGTGAAAAAGATTCAAAGTACGTCTAAAATTGTTTTTAAGGAACTCCCTTCTGATGATCCCACGCAAAGAAGACCCGATATTTCTTTGGCGAAAAAAATGTTGAACTGGCAACCCCAAATTGACCTAGATGCAGGGTTAGAAAAGACAATTGTCTATTTCAAAGGGCAGCTAAACATTCAATAGTTAAAGGCTATTTCTTTCTATAATTTAGATGTAGAAATCCCCAAAAAGATATAAATGCAATGCTGCATCCTATTCCATAAGAAATTTGTATTGGTAAATTCAAAAACAACTTATCGTAAGCAATATAGGTAGCACTGACAGCTGTCATAAATACCGCTGGAATCAAAGATATCCAATAACATTTTTTGTTTTTATGTAAATAAACTGTTACCAACCACAGGGTAACCATAGCCAATGTTTGATTAAACCAGCCAAAATAGCGCCAAATAGTGGCTACGGGTACAATGGATAGGAAAACACCCCCAGCCAAAACAGATAAAGAAAGAATCAAACGATTTTTAATTTTTTCTTGAGGATACTTAAAAAAGTCAGCCAATGTCAGACGCGCTGAACGGAAACAGGTATCCCCCGTTGTAATGGCCAAAATAACCACAGAAGCAATTGTAATAATCCCTCCAATATTTCCCAATAATCCTTTGGCGATAGCAGAAACAGTTCCCCCCGCATCCACCGATTGAATAGAGGTTAATAAATGCGTTGTTGTTGGATAAAAACATATCCCCAAAGTTGCCCAAATTAGGGCTACAACCCCCTCTATAATCATAGCCCCATAAAACACAGGACGACCATACTTTTCACTTTTCAAACATCTTGAAATCATCGGTGATTGTGTTGCATGAAAGCCACTGATTGCACCACAGGCTATTGTCACGAATAGAAGCGGAAATAAGGGCAAACCCTCAGGGTGCAAATTCGCCAGTTCAAAATTCAAAAAAGGTGGAATATCGCGCATAAAAAGGGCTATAATCAAACATACACTGGAAATCAATAAGCACAAAGCAAACAGTGGGTAAAAGCGCCCGATCAATTTATCAATTGGTAATAATGTGGCCACAAAATAGTACCCAAAAACAACCATCAACCATAACCATGTAGAAGTATTTGTTAACTGACCTAACATTTGAGCAGGACTTTTGGCAAAAATCGCCCCCACCAACAGCAACATCGCAATTAGCAAAAATAAAGCTATATACTTAACCTTTGAACCAAAATAAATTTCCATTAAATAGATGAGTGATTTTCCATCATGACGCAGAGAAAGCATACCAGACAAATAATCATGTACAGCTCCCGCAAATATACAACCAAAAACAATCCAAAGCAGACATACAGGTCCATAAACAGCCCCCAAGATAGCCCCAAAAACAGGACCTAATCCCGCTATATTCAAAAATTGAATGAGCAATGCCTTATATGTTGGGAAAGGAATATAATCCACACCATCAGGATGTTTCATAGCGGGTGTTTTTCCAGAACTTATTCCAAAAACTTTTTCCACAAATGCCCCATAAACAACATACCCCAAAATTAATAAAGCACATGCCAATAAAAATAAAATCATAATTTATTTCCTTTCTAAAGGGAGTTTATTATAGAAAAATTTTGAACAAAAAACAACTTTTGTTATTTTGTCAAAGGAGTAAATTTCAGAGCAAAACACAGTACCCATTAAAATTTCTTTAAACACTCTTGTAGCGCCTCTCTCCAATGCCGAATTTGAATGCCAAAGGTATCCTTAATTAAAGTTTTATCTAAGACGCTGTAAAAAGGACGCTTAGCCCTCGTTGGATAGGCCGAGCTTTGAATGGGATTGACCTGACACTTTAAACCAGAGGCATCCATAATTTCTTTGGCAAAATCATACCATGAACAGACTCCCTCATTGGTATAATGGTAAATACCTTTATTGACTTGGGAAATCTGGGGTAAAATTTTCACAATCGCATCAGCTAAATCCACCGCATAGGTAGGTGTTCCTATTTGATCCACCACGACATTTATACTTTCCTTTTCCGAACCTAAACGGCGCATTGTTTTGACAAAATTATTACCATAAGGCGAATAAAGCCAAGCACTGCGAATTATAATGGCTTCCTTTGCATGGGCAAGAACAGCCAATTCCCCAGCACGTTTTGTTTTGCCATAAATTGAAATTGGATTCGCCTCATCCGTTGGTGTGTAAGGTTGATATCCTTTACCATCAAAAACATAATCTGTTGAAATATGTACAATCTTACAGCCTGTTTTTGCCAAATTTTCAGGACCTAATATATTGATTCTTTCGGCCACAAGCGAATCATCTTCGGCCTTATCCACCGCTGTGTATGCCGCACAGTTTATAATTACACCAACCCCTTTTTCTTTTACGAATTTTTGAACAGCTGATAAATCTGTAATATCCAACTCGGCCACATCTGTCAAAACAGCATCTGGTAACAACTTGGAAAGTTCCGTACCCAACTGACCACGAGAACCTGTAATCAAAACTTTATCTGACATGTATTTTCCTTAAATCGCTTAATTTATTGGCCATTCTATCCTTAGGGGAAGTAATCACTTTTTCAGGTGGCACGCGCCAATCGACACCAATTTCTGGGTCATCATAGCGAATACCAAATTCTGCCTCTTTGCAATAAAGGTTATCGCATTTATAGGCAAATATAACTTTTTTGCTCAACACCGAAAAGCCATGTAAAAATCCACGTGGAATAAACAATTGACGTTGATTTTCATCTGATAATTCCACCGCGACATATTTACCAAAAGTAGGAGAATTGGGGCGTACATCCACCGCCACATCCAAAACTTTTCCTTTGACAACTCGTACCAATTTTGCCTGAGCATGTGGTTCTTTTTGCATATGCAATCCACGTATGACACCCTCACTGGACTCAGACTGATTATCCTGAACAAAACGATTTGGAATGCCGTTCTTTTTAAATTCTTCTTCGTTGTAACTTTCAAAGAAATATCCCCGTTCATCTTTAAAAATTTTCGGTTCAACAATGAAAACGCCGTCTATGGCTGTTTTGATAAAGTTCATGCTTTTTCCTTTATTAAATTTTGCAAATATGTTTTATAAGTACTACCTTTATGTCTGCAAATCAGATTTTCCATTTGGTTTTTCTCAATGAAATGGTTTTTATAGGCAATTTCTTCCAAACAGGCCATTTGGAGCCCTTGCCTTTGTTCCAAAATTTGAACAAAGTTCCCTGCTTCCAAAAGGCTATCAAAAGTGCCCGCATCCAACCAAGCAATCCCCCGTCCCATCGGAACAACGTTCATCCGATTTTCTTTTAAATACAAATTATTCAAATCTGTAATTTCATATTCCCCACGCGCAGATGGTTGCAATAATTGCGCTTTTTGTACCACATCAGATGGATAAAAATAAAGTCCAACAGAAGCGTAATTTGATTTAGGAGCTTTTGGCTTTTCTTCTATTGAAACCGCCTTATTATTTTTGTCAAATTCAACAACACCAAATCTTTCTGGGTCTGACACATGATACGCAAATATGGTCGCATTCTTCCCTTTGTTTTTTTCAACCTCTGATCTGAACGCAGGTAGTTGTTCGTCCATATAGAAAATATTATCCCCCAAAATTAAAGCCACATCATCATTACCCACAAAATCAGCCCCAATGGTAAACGCTTGAGCAATTCCTTTGGGTTCCTTTTGAACAGCGTATTGAATATTGATACCAAAATCTCTGCCATCTTGCAAAAGCTTTTCAATGTTGGGGGTATCTTGGGGGGTTGAAATAATTAAAAAATCCTTTATGCCAAATGACATTAATGTCGATAAAGGATAGTAAATCATTGGTTTATTATAAACAGGTAATAATTGTTTGGAAATTACTTTTGTCAGCGGATAAAGTCGTGTCCCTGAACCGCCAGCTAATACGATACCTTTCATGCGCATCCTTTCAGTTTGCGTTACACCAGTTTATATTAGCAGATTTTTATAAAAAATACAACTGTAAAATAAACCAATCAACAACTGTCAATAAAACCCAAAAGAACATCAAGAAAAAACATATTCTCTAATGAATATAAGATCAAAATTTTTTTGCATAAACATTTATTTTAGAGAATTTCAAAAAGTGGGCACAGCAAGTGGAGCTCCTGAAGTTTTAATTCAAACATGGGATTCTTTAGCGACCAGAGTTTTGAATATGGCATTTTGTAGTTTTAGCCATCCGAATTCTTGATTGTGCCTTCTGATTAAAAGCATCCGTTAGATCGGCCACAAAATCTGATAAATATTGCATATCTTCAGATAAGATTTTTGAGCTTTCCTGATACCCTTCATGAGCATGGGCTGTTGTTTTTGCATGATGTATCCAATTATGGAAATCTTTTTCTTTGAACAATAGTGTTCCATCAGGTTGTTCTTGGGCAATTTCACTGGGGGCTACCCCATTTTTTTTAACAAAGAAGGTGGAAAAAAGTGTAACTGATTCGAGAGTTTTCGTTTTATCAGATTTTTCTATGGTCACTGTTTCGGGGGAAACTTCATTCGGAAAATTTTTCTTTAAGAAGGTTTCCATATCTTTTTCAAAAGAGAGAGTGTTCAATATTTTTTTTAATTTCTCAATATCTTTTTGAGCCCAAATTGCACAGGTGGCATCATCATAAGAAATTGTACTCTGTGGCTTTTTAGGTGACACGAAAAACAGGGCTTTTTGAAAATCATCAAAAAGTTCTGTTGGATTTTGGTAAGGATATCCTTGGTGATAAATCCATCTATTCCAATCTTCATCTGTCATAGAGTCAGTTTCTCCGGAGAGAATAGGATTTTTCATAAATTTCGATACATGACGAGGGGTATTTCTTAATTTTTGGAATTCAATTAATTTTTTGGAATTTTTTATATATCCCCATTCTTCTGCCAAAGAAAACCCTCTGTAATCTTTTTTTAAAAAATCAAGCAAAGATTTATCTGGGTTAGCTTTATGAAATGCCTGAAATTCTGGTAAATTTTGAATATCCTTTTCATGATGCGTTTTCAAGTGCGGAAACAAAGTTTGACGTACTTTTTCTATAGAAATTGTCAGGCAGGATAAGATATCTTCTCTGGGGGAACTTAGTTCATATACTTTTCTGCAAATATCTTCTGGAAAAACCTTAATTACATCTGTTTCAGAAATATTTGGTTGACCGAGTAAAGCCAGCATTTTTTTTATGCAATTAAGGATTTCTCTATCTTTAAGAATTTTTGGGTTCATTAATCTTTGAGGTGAAAAACCTAACGAAACATGTTTCTTTGTTGAATAGAAATCAAAAGGATCATCATCTTTGTAAAACCAAGATATCCCATTTGTTTTCATAAACTTAATGTGCGAGGGTAATGTCTGTTTTTTTTGAACTGAATTATTTAATTCTTCTATTGTATAAGTACCATAGCTAGAGTAAAGACAATCTTCTGCAGGACGGATTTGAATAATAGGTTGGATTTGTTCATAGGGTGGGAAACAATGCTCCTTTAAATCCCCTAAAACTTCAGAGAATATTCGCAAACTATTTGGTTTAAAATTTACTTTTTTAACCACTTAACTACCTCACATTTAGAGATTGTATTATATCATAAAAACATGAATATGTCAAAAATTGGCCCCCTAAATTTAACAAATTTCAAAAAGTTGGCACAACAAGTAGAATTTTTGAAATTTTAATTCAGGACGTCGACATCCCAAATTAACTTTTTCCCCTGAGGGAAAAAGTCATCTGTCAAATTTTAAAGCTGTTCGACGCTTTACACCTGCGGGACTTTGTTGAGAGTGAAATTCTTTTAAAACTTTCTTTTTCTCTTCTTTTGAACTTGCTTCCAATACTTTTTTTAAAGTCTCTGAACGTTCCTTTTTATCCATTTCTTTTTCAACTTTCAAACTTTCCTTTTTCTTCGTCCATTCGCATCTAAGTTGACCATCGCTCTTCGTCAATTCTCCATTTTCATATTGAGAATAAAAAACCGTAACATTTCCATTTTTCTCATATTTGTAAATGGTTTCAATTCCATGTAATCTATTTTTTTTGTATGGAGAAACTTTGATGATACGTCCAATGCGATCAAAGCTTAATTCTTCCCCTTCTTTTTCACCATCCTTATAAGTGGATAATTTTGAAGGATACTTCACAATAACATCCCCATTATATTCACCAATTTTTTCTTCGTTAGGAAAATGGTTTTTATATGCAAAATCATAAGAAAAAGTTTTCCATTGACCTTGTTTCATCCCTTGGTTATCTACCAAACCAGAGGACCTAACCACTCTCATAATAGGATTTTTATTACTGAATTCAACAGTAGGACAAATTCGTCCTTCTGTAACAACAGACAAGCACTTTAACTCAGCCTTCCCACTTAATATCATTGGTTCATTTTTTTTTACAGATAGTTCCTCTGCTTTTGTTTCTTCGTTACGCGTAAAAATATTTAAAATTCCCATTTTTTTATCCTTTCATTTATAATATATTTAATAGTCTACAGCTATTCAAAACATACAGCAAGAAAAAAATTGATTGATTAAAAAATTTTTTTGAGCCCATGCCGGACTTGAACTTAAATAATGCATTGTTTTATAATGAAATTAATTTTTTTGTTCGATAATTCATAAAAAATGCACTTTTTTAGAGAAGTCATTATCGAACTTGTAAGAAGCCTTATAAAATAACTGCGCAAGCAAAAATAATCCAGTGAATTATTTTTGCGCGCAAAGCAATGAAACACAATGAATTCAAACGGTAGTGCAGAATGAATTGATGTCGGAATTGAAAAACCACCATTGAAACGGTGGTTGTAATGCTTGGTACAACACGCTTTGCGAATACCGAGCCAAACATTTAGAGGATTTCAAAAAGTTGGCGTTGGAAATTGAACTTTTGAAAATTTAAAATGGGACATCAACGTCCCAAATTAACTTTTTTCCCCCGAGGAAAAAACTCTCACTTAATTCTTAAATTTCCCAATACATTTATGTCCTGTACAACTAAGAGTGTATAAAGAATATTCATCTTTTTTAGCTGCTTCTATAACTTCATCCACAGATATATCAAATCGTTCATCAGATTTTTCCATGCGAGCACATTCATTGGGAAACTCAATAACAACACTGCCATCTTTTTTCCCATATAATTTTGCGCCACAAGCTATTTTTTTGTTCTTAAGATCATCTGCTTCATCGGAAGAAATATCTTTTCCTTCCCCACCATTAGCCGCTTTAGCAATAATAGATATTATAGAAATATCCGTCATTAAAGAATTAGCATAGTGTTTTACCATAGCTTTATTCCCTACAACTTCGGTGCCTTTTTTAATTGCAGAAAACGTGGCACCCTTATCATTCAAATCGACATTTTCGCCACCATTAGCCAACGCAGTGAACATTACTGTTTTTTGCATCAAATCCATCATGAAATTTTGAAAACATTTTTCAGCTGATTTCCATTTCGACTCTGGCATTTTCGACAAACATGGCCACGTATCAGATTTAACTTGTTCCATGTCAATGGAATCTTCTATTTGTTTCATAACAGATTGTACTTTTGTCTGATCAGAAACGGTTCCTTGAACCATGGGCAAAACCATTTCTTTTAAAATACCTTCTTTCATCTCAGAATAATACTTTTCTGCAGAAGCTGGTAGATCGTATTTTTGGACTGGCTCAGATACTTTCAATAGATTTTGAATTTCAGGATTCAAATTAAACATAGCGTGTCTGGACGCAGTTAATCCTTTTTTATCTTTTAGTGATTTATCCGCTCCGTATTTTAATAATACTTTAATGACATTTACATCTTCTGCAGTTGTCGCTGCTTCCATTAATGGAGTTTCCCCCACATTATTGGTAGAATTAACATCAATACCTTTTTTCAATAAATACTCCAAAATATCTGGTTGATTACGTCGGATGGCTATAAATAATAAATTTTTACCATATTTGTCCTTGGCATTGATATCAGCCCCATTTTGTAATAAAAACTCTACGATATCTAACCTTTGTTGTATATATGCTCGATAATTTGAATTACTTTCGATAAGTCCATTTCCTTTGAATTCATTGTATGTTTTTTCATCCAAGACATTTAAAGCTTCCATCAATACTGTTTTTTCATATCGATCCTTATAATTAACATTAGCTCCATCTTGGATAAGCTTTTTTACATCTTCTATTGTTGTTTTAGAACTGGAAATACTATCCAATAATTTCATACTATTTTGAGATTTTTTTGTATCATCAGCTGACATTGACTTTCCACCCAAAGCAACAATGAATTTATTGTAATTTGGATCTTTTATTAAATATTGATTTGTTTGAAGTAGTTGCAATGGCGTTTTTCCATCTTTATCCTTCACATTCACATTAACTTTTTGTTCCAGAAGAAAGTTTAAAGCATCTGGTCTAACAGCTTTCGCTGCAACTATAATAGGATAATCTTCTTTAACTGGATATCCCATAAACATTTTCTCGGCTTGTACATTAGGGTTAGCCCCAAGTTTAAGTAAATACTTCGCCATTTCTAAAGACTTATTATTTTCTATGGCTCTTAAAAAAAGAAAATCTAAATTCTCTTTTTTAAAATCTAAACCAGCGTTTTGAAATATTGAGATAAGTTCTGGATAAGAGCTATCAGATACTATATCTTCATAAAGTGAACCGGTATATTTATCTTTTTGATGAACATCAGCTCCATTTTTAATTAGTAATTTTATAACCTCTGGATTAGCATCGGTTATAATTGCTGTTTTTAAAACAGTATCATCACCCATTGCCGAGGGAATCTTCGCTTTTACATTGGCTCCAGATTTGATTAAAAATTCAACAACCCTTGGATCTTTATTGGCGACAGCAGCCATCAATGGCGTCTGCTTCATGTACTCTTCTCCAATTACTTCATTGACATTGGCACCTGATTTAACCATATACTGAACCATTTCTAAGGTTCCATTTCTACACACTTCATGGAAGACAGAAGTATATTCATGCTTTGCTTTTATATCTGCGCCTGCTTTTACAAGTTCTTGAAATATTGCGGTATCTTTTACCATCATTAATGGATATGCTCCCGTTTTTTCATCTGGTTGATTGACATTTGCACCATTTTTTATGAGTGTTTGAATTTCCGATAAAGGTTTGTCTTCTTTCAGTGCATCTGTTAATTCTGTCGCATTGACTTGAAAATGATAAAAAATTGATACCAAAAATGTGCTGATTAAAAGTGTTTTTTTCATTTTATTCTCCACTTTGTTTTAATCTTTTACTATCGTACCAGATTATTCCAGAAAACACAACAGGTTATTTTATTTGCGATTAGGTCTCGGGGGCTAGTCGGACTTGAACTTGAATAAGTTGTTGTTTTTAAACAGATTTGCATTTCAGAGTTCGATAATTTACGAAAATAGGCACTTTCGGAAGGGGTGTTTATCGAACCAGCACAAGCGCTTGGAAAATATAAAAAAATCAGCTCCCAAAAAGGGAGCCGCTTGATTTGGTACCGCTTACTGAAAGAACATCGGGCTAATAATTTGGAGGATTTCAAAAAGTTGGCGCAACAAGTAGAATTTTTGAAATTTTAATTCAGGACGTCAACGTCCCAAATTAATTGTCTCTCAAAATTTGCTTTTTAGGAAATTTGTGGTATAATAACCTAAGAACTCAAAAATTATTAACAGATATGAAGGAGTTATTAAATGTCGTCGTTTTATGCCGAACCACCAAAAACAAAAAGAGAACGAGAACGCGAAGAAGCACGTCAAAAAAGACAAGCAGATAAAAGACATAAGAAAGAGAGAAAAGAAATAGAACGTAAAGCTTTGGAAAGCGTTATGTCTTTGTACAGATGTTCTAAAGAAGAAGCAAAAAAGCTAATAAATGAAATTTGTAATGAGTGGGCAAAAGAAGCCATCAAAGAACAAAAAGCCCCATTAAGAAGAAGACCTTCTCAAATAAGTCTGCTATCTCAAGCTTTAACAAAAAGACGTGAAGGTCGCTAAAATCTTGACAAATAGTGTTTTTTTGATGTATAATGAGGACATTCTTTTAACAAGGAGGTCTATTATGGCTTTGGATTTTACATTATTGAGTGAAGAGAAAATATGGGGCGATGATGCTCTGGATGTGATAAAAATGTATGGTACAAAGGTTGCACCAACGGATTTGGCTATCATCTTGGGTACCGATATGCCATACAATGCTGATCGTACTTCTGAAAATGATTTAGCTTGTTGGTCCTGGTCCTCGACCGGGAATATGGGGGTGTATTGCATTGACCCTTGGGGTAATAAGATCCGTATGGGGCTGCCCCCTAGACGTTATGTCGCGGTGCGTCCTGCTTTGTCTCCATCGGAAGCCCACAAACTACAGCCAACCAACAGAAAAAAAGGTATCAATGGTGTAGAAATCGTGGAATATGGGGAATACCCCCAAACAGTTGCTGATGAGCGCAGAAGCAAGGCTTTAGAATATTTATATCACCGCAGGTCCCTTCGTTCGACTGGAAAAAAATACACATTTGATTCAGCTGAAGAAAAGGGTCTTTCAGAAATAGACACACCTTTCAAGCCAAAATCCTATCGAGAATATCAACTGGATGGCAAAAAGTATGTTCGTGTTCCTGGTTATGGTCCCAAGGGATCTATATTCACTGAGACTGGGATCAAGTTATCTGATGGAAAATCGTTAGAGAGCGGAAAACCCTATTGGGTTGAAGTTCAACCGATAGAATGGCTAACAAATATAACCGATTGGATGGTCGCTAAAAAATGTTTATTCGCAGGGATTCAATTTAATACGGAAGTATGTTATTATGGCGATTTTTCAAAAACATTTATGAAGCATTATTTAGACACCTATTTCGCCAAAGAAATGATGCCGATTGAACGTGTAGCAAAACATTCAAAAACAAAAATTGGAAAAATAGCTTTAAAGAAAAGACAAGTAACGAGATAGTTTTTTCTGTCGTGATACCCCCAGTTTCTGATGGGGTTATTTTTTTCCTTTGGGGCTAGTCGGACTTGAACTCGTATAAATACTTGTTTTTAAAGGAATCTGCCTGAACGAGTTCGATAATTTACGAAATTTAACACTTTCGGAAGAGGTATTCATCGAACCAGTACAAGTGTTTGGAAAATATAAAAAAATCAGCTCCCCAAAAGGGAGCCGCTTGATTTGGTACCTCCAGCCGGACTTGAACCAGCACCTTATTGCTAAGAGCAGATTTTGAGTCTGCCGCGTCTACCAATTCCGCCATGGAGGCATAAGGTAAGCGTAATTATACAAAAAATATCCCCCTCTGTCAAGAAAAATTTTGAAAATCTTTTGTTTCATATTTTTTTCTTGATTTTTACGATAAAATTTTATAGGCTAAAAACACCAACTTTAACAAAGGATATAAAATGAAAAATATTGGTGAATTAATGCTGAAAGCACAAAAGGTACAGTCTCAAATGACAATTTTGCAATCCAAAATGGAAGAATTGACTTTTGAGGGACAAGCGGGCAACGGCTTGGTCAAAATAACTTTGACAGGCAAAGGCTATGGTGTCAAAGCCCAGATTGATGATTCTTTGTTAAAGGATAAAGAGTCTTTGGAAGACCTCATTACAGTGGCTATTTCTGATGCACGTGAAAAAGCCGATACTTATATGGCATCAGAAATGGAAAAAATGCAAAAGAATTTGGGGTTGCCTCCTGGATTTAAAATGCCGTTTTAAGGAAAAAGATGCCCGCTCCAGAGATAGAACGTTTGGTGGGTTTGTTTGCGCGACTACCCACGTTGGGACCGCGATCGGCAAGGCGTGCTGTGTTGTCTTTGTTGGATAATCCAAAAGCACAAATGCAACCCATGATAGAGACCATGCAAGCAGTAGTTGATCATGTGCAGATTTGCCCCATTTGTGGCAATTTTGATACGCAAAGCCCATGCAGTGTTTGCGCCGATTTGAAGCGTGATAAAAAGCAAGTTTGTGTGGTGCGTGATATTGCGGATTTATGGGCTTTGGAACGTGGCAACATCTTTCATGGTGTTTATCACATTTTGGGGGGGGTTTTGTCCGCTATTGATGGTGTTGGACCAGATGATTTACATTTGGATTCATTGGTTGGGCGTGTGCAAAAAGGTAATATTGAAGAAGTGATTTTGGCTTTGCCTGCCACTGTGGATGGGCAAACGACTGCGCATTATGTAGCTGATCGATTGGAAAAGTATCCCGTTAAACTTACAACTCTGGCGCGTGGTGTACCTGTCGGAGGCGAATTGGATTATTTGGATGATGGCACATTGCAAATGGCACTCAAATCCAGAAGAAGTTTATAATTTTTTGCTCACTTCAATCTTTATTTGTTTTGAAATTGCCAGAGCCAGCATTACAGAAAAGTTTTTTGGTAACTTTGTCAAACATACAGGCTTCACCACCGCCTTTGGATGATTCGGGAGAGAGAATAGGGACAAAATCACGAATAAGCGTGCCGTTATTCCACATCTTAAAGTAATACATTCTACCTATCATTGGTTGGATATCTTCTTGAGTTTCTGGATTATAAAAATTACGTTTAAATAAGTAAATGTTTATATCAAGTTGTTCTGTTCCAGTTAAGGAAGCATTACCGATTGTTTCACCGTTTAAAACAGCGTATTGATTACCACTTTTGTAATGGACTTTTGTTTCATATTCTGTATTTGGGTATGTTTTATTATTTATAGTCCACCAAGTACCAAGATATGCAAGAATAAAGTTTTTGCTTGATGGTTCAAATTGTCCAAAGTTTAAGTGTTGTGTGGCAGTTCTTGTACCCGCAACAATAAACTTTCTTGTGTTAGTTGGATCTGTTTTTATCTTATGTTCTGCGTCAAAAGAACCGTTTGCTAATACACCTGTATCAATATACTGTGTTCCTGAGCTTTCTAAATATTCTACGCGTTGACAACCATCTTGACAGGTATGCGTTTCAAGATTACAAACCATACATTCATTTTCGGTATTACAATCCTCATTCGTTTCACACGCATGTGCAGGGGTAGCACAAGACCCCATACAAATCCCTTGACTTTGACCATCCGCTATTTGACATACCCCACATACATTACAATCTAAATCGCTGTGACAAAATTTTGCGGAAACAGTACCTTCTAAATTTTTGTGAAATGTCCATTCAAATTGATTCGTTTCAACACATGTAAAAGGATAGATTTGGCTGGCCAAAGGCATCCCTTTATTTAACAGCTCCTGACAAATGGATTGGGGAATATTGGATACAACTAATTTAAAATAATCGTTATTGACCCTTTGTGCAGACACAGGGTATTTATCATCAATTTTATTGGGAAAATCGGATAAAGCACATTCTGTCCGATCCATCATCACCAATTGTGCCGCGCAGGTATGTGCCATCATATTGATATCATGTAAAATCGTGTTGGCATCATGGGAATTGACTATATGGCGATATCCCCATATCCCCACAACAGACAATATCCCCATAATGCTCAATGTCCCCAACATCTCTGTTAAACTGCGCCCACGCTCTGTCATGATAACCTCCTTTTAAAAATAAAAAATCCACTTTTTTAAAAGTGGACGGACGCAGAAATACTACCATAACGAGCAGTGTTGGTTATTCAATATATTCACCAAACCATCCGCCCTAAGGCGGTTTTCGTTATGTTCGGAATTTCTGTTCCGACTTATGTGCAATGACATAAGCAAGAACAACTTAAATTATTTTAAAAAAGAAGTCAATATAAAAAATAGTGCTTGACAAAGGGTGTTCTTTTTTGTATAATAGCCCAAAATTTTGTTGAAAATTCATGAAAGGAAAAAGCTATGAAGGTCCGTTCTTCTTTGAAATCTGCCAAAGCGCGTGATAAGAATTGTAAAGTTGTGCGTCGTAAAGGCCATGTCTATGTGATTAATAAGAAAAAGCCTAAGCTAAAAGCAAAACAGGGCTAATTGATTTTGCAAAACGTATCCTTTGGGATACGTTTTTTTATGCTTAAAATCTTGACTTTTACATAAAATTGTACTATATAAGCTGCACAATAAAAAAACGGTTTTTAACTTAGATAACGAAAGGAAAGAAAATGAACTTAAAACCATTGTTGGATCGTGTGGTCATTAAACGTTTGGCCGAAGAAAATAAAACAGCAGGAGGTTTAATTATTCCTGATACCGCAAAGGAAAAACCTTCCACAGGGGAAGTGGTTGCGGTGGGCCCTGGTGGTCGTGATGAAGATGGAAAAACTGTGGCTATGACCTTGAAAGTTGGGGATAAAGTTTTATTTGGTAAATGGTCTGGTACTGAAATTAAAATCAATGGTGAAGACCTGATTATCATGAAAGAATCAGAAGTATTTGGCATTTTGGAATAATTTGAAAGGAAAATAAAATGAGTGCAAAAGAGATTAAATTCGGAGTCAGTGCCCGTGAAAAAATGTTAAAGGGTGTTGATTTGTTGGCAGATACAGTGAAGGTAACATTGGGCCCCAAAGGACGCAACGTTGTTTTAAATAAAGCCTATGGTGCCCCACGTATCACCAAGGATGGTGTATCAGTTGCTAAAGAAATTGAATTGGCCGATAAATTTGAAAATATGGGTGCACAAATGGTGCGCGAGGTTGCCAGTAAATCCGCCGATGTGGCTGGTGATGGTACAACGACTGCGACCGTTTTGGCGCAATCTATTATCCGTGAAGGATGTAAGGCTGTGGCTGCTGGTATGAATCCGATGGATTTAAAGCGTGGTATTGATATGGCGGTGTCTGCTGTTGTGGAAGATATTAAGTCCCGTAGTAAAGAAGTTTCCACCAACGAAGAAATTGCCCAAATTGGTACAATTTCTGCTAATGGGGATTCTTCCATTGGGGATGATATCGCCAAAGCCATGGATAAAGTTGGTAAAGATGGTGTCATAACTGTGGAAGATGCCAAAGGTATGGAAACCGAATTGGATGTTGTGGAAGGGATGCAATTTGATCGTGGTTATTTGTCGCCTTACTTTGTGACCAATGCTGAAAAAATGACAGCTGAATTGGAAAATCCGTACGTTTTAATTAATGAATCCAAACTTTCTACTTTGCAACCTTTGGTGCCCATTTTGGAAGCCGTTATTCAAACGGGTCGTCCTTTATTGATTATTGCCGAAGACATTGAAGGTGAGGCTTTGGCAACATTGGTTGTCAATAAATTACGCGGTGGTTTAAAGATTGCCGCTGTTAAAGCGCCTGGTTTTGGTGATCGTCGTAAAGCCATGTTGGAGGATATTGCTATCTTGACCAAAGGACAGGTTGTATCCGCTGACTTGGGCATGAAATTGGAAGAAGTTCGTTTGGATATGCTGGGAACAGCAAAATCTGTCACGATTACCAAGGATGAAACAACTATCGTGGATGGTGCGGGTGATAAAGCAGATATTCAAGCGCGTTGCGAACAAATTAAAAAGCAAATTGAAACAGCCAGTTCCGATTATGATCGTGAAAAATTGCAAGAACGCTTGGGTAAGTTGTCCGGTGGTGTCGCTGTGATTAAAGTGGGCGGTGCCAGTGAAGTTGAAGTGAAAGAAAAGAAAGACCGCGTGGATGATGCCTTACATGCAACGCGTGCAGCGGTCAAAGAAGGTATTGTAACCGGTGGTGGTACGGCTTTACTCTATGCCACAAAAGCGCTGGATAAGGTTAAACCTGCTAATGATGATCAACGTGTTGGTGTGGACATTATTCGCAAAGCCTTGCAAGCCCCAATCCGCCAAATTACAGCCAATGCGGCCGTAGATGGATCTGTTGTTGTGGGTAAGTTGTTGGAAAAATATGAAACAAATACTGGATATGATGCACGTAATAATGAATATGTGGATATGTTTAAATCAGGTATCATTGATCCGACAAAAGTGGTTCGTACAGCTTTGGAAGGTGCTGCCTCAATCGGTGGATTGTTGATTACAACCGAAGCGATGGTGGCGGATAAACCCGAAGATAAATGTGCCTGTGGTGGTCATTCACATGGCCCTGACATGGGTGGTATGGGCGGTATGTATTAGACCCATCTATTCAATTAAAAAACGCCGGCGATGTGTCGGCGTTTGTTTTTTGTATCAAGTATAAATCCAACGGAAATTTTGGATTAAAGAAATAGATTAGCCAAAAGATTCATGCGATATAGGGGTGGGATGAATATATTTAAAAAAGAATACCATCAGCATGAACTGATGGTATTTTTATTAGGATGTTTTTTTAGAACACTTGTTGTCACTATATGTTCGCGCATTTGTGCCAGAAGTTGGACATTTGTCACATTCAACTTTATATGTTGTGTAAGAATAGTCAATTGAGCAATCGTGGCAGACACCATAGGCATCTCTAAACTTATTTGTCCCACAGGACGGATAGCACATATTTCCAAACCATGATCTTGCAGAACATTTTGCACATTCTGTTCGATCAGATGCAACAGATTCTGTTGAGGTACAATCTTGACAAGTTCCATCTGAAGCCTTAAATTGGGTACTTGAACACTTTAGAATACACTTGTTGTCGCTATATTCACGTTTTATTCCACAAAGACTACATTGCGCTTCCGAGGTTGTGATTGATGAGGCTGTGTCACAAGAATGGCATACAGCATCGGCATCCCTAAATTGATTAGAACCACACTTGAGGTAGCACTTGTTATTCAAATACTCACGCGTCGTACTACAAAAATCGCATTGAGTTTTTGAGGTAACAATTGTCGATTCTGTGTCACAAGAATGGCATACAGCATTGGCATCCCTGAATTTACCAGTACTACATTGAGGATAACACATATTTTCAAACCACGTTCTGGCAGAGCATTTTGTACATTCTTCCTGTGATGACGCGACAGATTCTGTCGTATTACAATTGTAACAGATTCGATTGTCATCCTTAAATTGGGAATCAGTACATTTTAGATAGCACATGTTATTCACATATTCACGTGTTGTACCACAAAAATCGCACTCTGCTTTATAGGAAATAAAGGGTGATGTTATGTTACATGTATGACATTCACCATTGGCATCCCTGAATTGATTGCTTGCGCATTTCGGATAGCACACATTTGCAAACCAAGACCTGTTAGAACACCTGTCGCATTCTTCTTTAGAGGTAGTTACGGATGCGTCGGTGCTGCAACTTTGGCAATATCCATTTCCATCTCTAAATTGGGAAGCAGTACAAGTTTGATAACAAGTACTACCACTATATTCTCTGTTGGTACAATTATCACAACTTACCTTATAAGTGTTATATGGCTTTGGATCAGAGCAAATGTGACAGACACCAGATGCGTCCTCAAAATGATTATTTTCACATGTTGAACACTTACCGTTTGTTGTATTGTAATAGCGGTTCAAACATCTAGAGCATTCACTTTCAGATGTTGCCCATTCTTCTGAATCACGACAACCATGACAATTACCATCATTATCTATAAATCCATCACAGGTCGTATCGCACTTATCACCAAAGAATCCTAAGTGGCAAACACATTTGCCGTCTTTTTCTGTTCCATGCCCACTACAGGTAAAGCGACAAACGCCATCAACATATTCGCGGATCTTACCACTTGAATTTGTACATTTCGTTTCGCAATCCTCTTTGGAAATTGCACGTACATTTTCGGAGTAACAAGATACACAACTTCTCGTGTCTAAATCATACACATCCCTTGGTGTAACACACACAGGAGCACAATAATTTGTAACCATCTCACGCGTTTCTTTTGTACAAACCCTAAAGCATTCATTGTTGTGGACTGGATAAGCCACTGTGTCTGTACATTCATGACAAACACCATCATTATCTCTAAAGCCATCTTCACAAGGTGAATAGCATTGACCGCTATCTTCGTCATATAAGCGTGTTAAGCATCTGTTGCACTCTGTATTTGTTGTGTATGGTGCTTCCTCTACAGTGCACAGATAACACTTGTCATTTACATCCTTAAATCCACCTTTGGCAATACACACCTCTGGCAAAAGAGCGCAATATTTTTTGCCAGCCTTGGTAATTAATTCACGATCGTCAATACATTTACCGCACTGGTATTCTGTTGCTTCATAAATCCCAAAGTCTGTACAACTATGGCATGTGCCTGATATATCTCTAAAATTGCCACTGCCACAATTTTCTGGATAACAACTCGTTCCACTCATTTCACGGAATTCGCACTTGTTACATTCGGACGCTTTTGCCTCAACAATTTCCGCATCATCACAAGGATGACATTCACCATTTATATCTTTGAATCCATTACATCTATAGGCACACTTTTCCCCATACCAATCATCATCGCAGACACATTTATGTTTAACCTCTGTACCATGACCATTACAGGTGCGTACACAGATATCATCAATGATTTCGCGAACACCAGGACAGCTTCTTTCACAATCGGCAGCATCAAAAGACGTTACTTCTTCACCCTTATCGCATGAAACACACAAATGCCTTTTAGCATCTAAGAATTCGCCGTTTTTACATTTTAAAATACAATATTCTCCAGCCATGACACGATCATCGGAACATTTGCTACACTCAGATGCTTCAGCCTTAACTCCCTCAAAATACGAGCATGCATAACAATCCCCGTATTCTGAGCCTCTGAACCCTTCACATTTTGATGGGAAACAAATACCATCATCACCCACTTTATAATATTCTCTGTCTGGGCAATGAGCACATTCCTCAGGGGAAGTTCCCCCAATGGGATATGTCTTGTCGCAATCATGACAGATAAAGTCTGTTGAAGTCGCCCCATATTCATCACTTCTGCCCCAGAATCCATAGTAATCAGGTGTTTTGCGATGACAAACATCTTCTGGGCCGGTAAGTGTGCAACACTTAGCATCCCCACAAGATGGTTCTTCTGGACAGATTTCGCAACTGCCTTCGTCATTACAGAATTTGTCAGAAGTACAAGTCAAACCAGGATATGTTTCTATACAACCATTCTTGTAGAAAGAACCACTATCAAGGCACACCTGTGTTTTGGGATAACCATGATCTTCACACGATACACAGCTATCGCCTAATATGAATCTTGTTCCTGTGGTACAAATACAGCTAGAGTCATCTTTAATAAAACCAGATGCACATGAAAAATCTGTTGCAGTACAGGTTGCATATTCAGGACAATCATGCTTTATACCATCGACGCAATAAGAATTTTTGGGGCAAGGTGTGCATTCTGTATCAGATTCATTGGCTTTGTATGTTCCTATGACACATCCTGTACACTCATGTATCCCATCGCTATATTGTCCTTCCGGGCATGCTTTACAGGTCTCTCCATCGGCAACATACCCTTCATCACAGATACATACTCCCCAGCGTTTTTTCATGTATTCACCTGTACATGAGCCTGATACGATACGGATAGGAGGACACTCTAAAGATGAGCATATATGAACACCAACAGCATAAACACCATTAGGGTTAGATGAACGACTCTTTTTCCCACCAAAAATACTTCCACCAGCGATGGCTGAAAAAGTCATACCCATAACACTTATCAGCACTAAACAAAAAAATAAATATAAGCAAAAATTGCTTGTTCGGAGCGAATTATTTATTGTCTTTTTCATCATAGACTCCTTATATATCAGGCCCTATTCATCTATACACAAAGTGTATAACAGTATACTTATCTAAAGACTAAATGATTTTTTATTAAAAGTCAACCTAAAAAATAACTATTTTCCTTAGTAAAAAAAAGATGCGGTAATTTTTGCTAGGTAGGTTACTATCAAAAGAAAGGGTTATTTTGTTTGATTGATTGGGGGATGTCCCTGTTTTTTTAAAAAACGTTCTACTGTGGGTAAAATTTTCTGTACCATGATTGAAACGCCTTTTTTATTGGGATGGATGTCATGAGGAATTAAATTTTCATTTTGTAGATTTAAGTCCCACACAACACTTGAATCAAATAATCCATCCATGAAAAAAGGATAAAAATCTAAACGGTGCATTTGGGCCAAATTCAAATATATTTTTTCAAATTGCTTTTGATATAATATGGGTTTGTTAGGAATTGTCTTCATACCCACCAATAAGACAGGAATTTTTTCATTTTTAAAAGTAGTAATCAATTTTTTCAAATTAGATTGAATTTTTTCAATAGACACATTTTTAAATGAATCATTCACCCCTAATTCCAAAATAACGCCATCTGGTTTTTGTTTTAAAAGAGTGTCAATTCTTTGAATGCCTCCTGTTGTTGTTTCTCCATTCTTGGATGCATTTAATACGTTAACAATATATCCTTTGTCCTGTAAGGCCTGTTCCAATTGGGCACAAAAAGACTCATTTTTTGGCAATTTATACCCATTGCTTAAACTATCACCAAAAACAGCCAAAGTGTATTGAGCAAAGGCAGACGTTGTAATGCTTATACCAAAGCCAAAAAGAGCCATCATTTTCAAAAAGAACATTTGTAATCCTCATCTATGTTAGACGCATGCTTATAGCATGATTCTTTTAAAAGTGCAATATGTGTAAGAGTAATGTTTCATTTCTTTTTTAAAATCATCATGGTGATATCATCAGATTGAGGGGCATCTTTGACAAATTGTTGAATATTTTGACGCACAAATGTCAAAGTATCGGCTAGTGATAATTTTTTGCGATTGAGGGCTTTTTGCAAGCGTTCATAGCCAAATAATTTTTCCCCTTTAGTTTGGGCCTCAGTGACACCATCTGTATAAAGAAATAAGTAATCATTTTTTTTAAGTGAGAAGTGTCCTGTTTCATATTTATAATCGGCTGTTATGCCAAGTACTAAATTTTTTACAACGTCTACATACTCATATCCTTTTGAGGATTTATGAAGTGGAGGACAATGCCCTGCATTAATATATTCCACCCTTCCTGATTTTAAATTTAAAATACCAATAAATGCTGTCACAAACATCCCGCGTGCATGATTATCACAAAGAGTTTTATTGGCTCTTGAAATCGCATCTTGTAAAGGGTAACCTGCTTGTAACATATTTTTAATGGCCATTTTGGCGGACATCATATAAAGAGCCGCAGTAATTCCTTTACCAGACACGTCAGCCATTACAAAAGCAAAATGATTATCATCTATGGGAAAAAAGTCATAAAAATCGCCACCAACTTCTCGTGCCGGTACCATAGAGGCTAACAATTCAAAAGACTTGTTTTTGGGAAAATCAGAGGGCAGAGCAGATGATTGAATTGTTTTGGCAATGGCTAATTCTGATTCCATTTTCTCTTTTTCAGACGATATTTTTGCTAAACGTGTTAAATGTGTTTTAATATCTGTCTTCATCTTATTAAAGGCCTTGGCCATCTGTGCTAATTCAGATGGTTCATCCAAACGAATTGTTTTTTCCAAATCACCATGACTAATTTTATTGGCAATTTCAGTCAATTGCATAATGGGCTGATTAATGTTGCGCTTCAAAACAAAATACAAAATAGCCACAATGCTAAAAGAACTAATCAAAAGAACAGTCAACAGGATACTTAAATGGTGAACAGCTGCACGAAACAATTCATACAAAGGTACATTTACAATCAAAAAGAACCCATTATTTAATTGCTTGATATAGGGGATATAGGTTATGCCTTTATACTCAAAAGGTGTTCCCTCTTTTAATTTACTTGAATACCACTTTGATGTTTTTAAGGTCTTTCCAAAGACAGCTGCATTATCAATTTGTGGTTCTGTTGTGGCAATTATATAATCATTTGTTTTGTCGGCAAAAAGAACGAAACTGTTAGGTGTTGGTTTGATTTTTAAAACAGACTTTAAAATAGTATTCATATCCCAATCAACTGTTGCCATTGCGATCAAATTGTTACCATCATAAATACCAGCGCCCACAGTTGTCATCAAGTTACCCAACTGACTGCTTTTATAGGGTTTTGCCCACGATACTCTGTGTCCTTTTTTCAGATTAGTTAAAATTTCAGGATACCAATTTTGTTTGAAATAATCAAAAGTATGGGTTATACAAGCTGGTAATAACATAATTTTGTCATTATGCCAAGCCGCATGAATACAGAAAATTTTCTGACTTTTATCTACCTTATAGGGTTCAAAATAAATACCATTACCCATTGAATTTGGATAATTATTTAAAATTTTCTTGGTAAAGAATTCACCGATTTTTTGTTCTTTTCCCTCTTGATAATAACCTTCGGCCATCACGGCTAAGTCTAACGCATTTTTTTCTAATTCTGCAATTTCTGTATTGAGTTGGCCCTCAAAAGTGGTAATGGCAGAATCATTTCCTGCGATAATCAATTCTCTATCGTGATAAAAAGCAGTAATAGCCGCCCCCGTTACAATCAACCCGAGCATCAATAACAATGATAATGTTAAAACAATAATTTTGGATTTAATACTATTGAGCATTTTCCCACCTACAGGTAATGCTACATGATTTTTATTATGTTTGTCAAGCAAAAAACGATTATTTATACTCTGATTGTATTTATGGAGAATGACAAAAGCACTATGGATTTCATAACTAAATCCATAGTGCTTGTTCAGTTGTATTGCCTATCAACGATCCATTTGTTTTTGACGACGATAGATTCCAGCTAATGTGGCGTCTTTCAAATAGGAACAACGTTGCTTTATATAGTCAAATGGTTCTGTTTTATTACCAATTAAACTTTTAGCCTTTTTCTCATAACGCTTGGGGGTTATTAATTTTTCGTTTACAGCTGAAGATAGACCATTTTTCAAATGGTACAGCATGCGCTGGCCTTGTAAGAAATGTGCGGTTTCTAAGCGCGTCTGCTCATTGGAACGACGTGCATGAATTCTTTCAGCAGTAAATGGATTAATCAAGTCTATCCGCTTTTCAGTGTAATTCATTTTTTTATTTTCTGAAATATGATTTTTTTCTGCCTGTTGAACCATAGTCAATTGTTGAGCAATTTGTTCTGCCAAAGGCATATTTTGATCAGATAAAGCGGCTTTCATCTGTTTACCTAATTGAGTTTTTTGTCTGATGAAATCGCGTCCTTTAATCAGCTTAACAGCTTGACGTTTTTTAAGGATGACTCGACGCTGTTCGTTCCATAAAGCAAAATCTGTTAAAAGAACTTCTTTTTTGCTCTTTAAGCCCGTTTCTTTTTTCAATTCTTTGACTATATGGTTCAGGTTATCTTGGGAAGTTTGTGCCTCATGTAACAAGCGAATACCATGTTTATAATTGGCTAATTGTATACGCATATCCACTTCTTTTTTTGCCTGAGCCATTTGTGCTTTGCAGGCTTCTTTCATTGCCAAGCGCGCCGCATTTATTTGTTCTATTTCTTCAGAATGATCTAAGCCATCTTTTTTCATCTGGCGACGCAGTTGAGCCATCCTTTTTGCGTATAAGCGGCGCTGTTCTTTTTCTTGTTCACCCTGTTTACCACGAATCATTGCACAGGCCTGACGACGTTCTTTAGATAATTGCTTTCCTTTGATCGCATTTTCATCTAATAGGGCCAAGATTTCTTGTTTACGTGTTTCGTTGGCTGTTTCCAACTCGGCAGTCAATTCTTTTTTCTGCTGCCGCAGGATAGAACGCTTCATTTTGTTGATACCCAACATCCGAATGCCCTTTTGATATTGTTCAGATTCGGAACCACAGGGTTTCGTTTCCTTTTCATTTATAGAGGAAACTTTTGAATTTGAAATAGGTTTGATAACTTCTTCCACAACAGGATTTACCTCTGCACCATGTTCAGTTTTTTCAACATCTTGAGGTGTTTTATTTTTATCTGAACGATATACAAAATCGGGGGCAGGGGCAAAATGCGCGAAACGAATATCGGGCTTTTGAACATCATTTTTGAGTTCCAATAAAGGTGTTTTTGGTGCTTGCTGCTGCATTAACGCAACTGCTTTTTGGACATTCTCTTTGGCCTCTTGGGATTTTTTATTGGCTAAATTTTGTGGTTTCACCGCATTTTGAATTTTTGTTTTTTTCTTTAATGCTTTTGCTTTAACCTTCTCAATAAATTTTTTCTGTTCAAGTTTATCGGCCATCAGTAATCCCCCAGTTAATAAAAAACTCATCAGTAAAATAGCACCAATTACTTCTCCTGCTCCTGTAGACCCTTGAACAGGATATTCGGACTTGTTTTCTCCTAAAGGATTTGTGTTTGATTTGCTTTCATCTTTTGAATTGTCAAAAGGGGCTGATATTGGCGTTTTATCTAAATTTGTAATCTCATGCAAACGATTTGTTTGGGGTAATGATGTCGTGTCATTGTCCATCACATTTGACTTTACCTCAGGGTGGAGGGAATTTTGAATTTTTTGACTGTCTTTAACAGCAGACCCTTCTGCTTCAGAGGTTGTTTCAAGAACAGGAGTATCACTTTTCACATTTAAAACTACTTGTTGAACGAGAATCTCTTCAGCTTTCCTTTTTTCTTCAACAACTGGTTCGTTTGTAATTTTCACTTCTTCTGAGGCGGGGATATTGTTTGTTATGCCCGAACTGATTTTCATTTCAGATTCAGATAGGGATGCCTTTATCGTTTGATTTGTTTGGACAGTCACATTGCTCTTTGAATCCAATGAAAACGATGCTTTTTCCCCATCTTTTGTTTCAGTACTCGCTTGAGATCCATTGGCATCACTTACAGGAGTCAGATGAATAGCTTCTGGCTCTTCTAATAATCCAAGTAACTCAATTAAATCTTGTTGTGGAGGAGGTGAAGGAGCTTCGGCACGCCCATTCAAGATTGCTTCCAAGGCATCTAATTTGTCAGAAAATTCAACTTCTTCGGAAAAAGTTTTAGGGTAATCATCTTGTCCATTTGAGATTAAATCTTTTTGGGCGAATGTCAAAGGACCAATAGCAACCCCAGTCATTAATGTAAATAATTTAGCATGTTTTTTTAATTTCTTGAACATAGTGTCTCCTTCAAAACATATATCCATAGATTATAGCAGAAAATATTATTTTGTCAATATTTTTTATTCTGTATAAATATATAGGTATATATGTGCACAAAACACTGGTGAATTAAAATAACCCAGTCAAGGGATTTTGATCTAATGCTTAAGGGTATTTTATTGGCAAATAACGGCACCCGCCCATGCATATCCGTCGCCACGTGACATCTTTTGAACAGAACAACTTTGTCCCATATGGACAACGTTTAAATTTCTTGTCCAATATTGTTGATCCGAATTAGCTTGGGGTAAAAACAAGAATTGATCGCAATTTTGTTCTATTTCTTCTGCAGAGACTAAATTTTTACCAATGCTGTCACACCAAGAAACGGCGCCTTGATAAGAAAGATAACCCCAATTACAATTTCCTTGACTATTACGATCATCTTTGCTTTCAAAGGCTTCACGACACCAAGATTGTAAATCTGATAATTTATTGTAGTAATATGTTTGTCCTTTAACGATTACCTTTTCTGGGTTTGTTTTCTCACACTTATTTGGGGTATGATGACCATTTGAATTACAAAAATAACCACTATTTGTACCACCACAACCTCCTTGAGAATAGCAATGCTTATCTGCGTAATCAGGTTTTTGGATATAAGTTTTCCATGATTGTTCATTTATAAGAAGTTCTTTTGGAATAGGGCGATAATCTTTTTTATATGAAAAAACAATTTTTGTGTTTTTTCCACTATTAATCGCATCTTCTAATCGGCTAGCATATTTTTCTGGAATGTAGTAGCGATTGGCTTTTAAAAAAGCATGCTTTGGACAGATGCCATTCCAGTCGGCTTGATAACAATTTGCTTTTTTCCAATCCACCTGGAACTCAAGATAATGACCCGAAAGTAAATTTCTTGGGTCATATCCTGTAACTGGCAGGACGACTGTTACTGCGTGTTTTATAAAGTTCGTGTAATAAAATGACCAACAACACAATCCAATAAATGGCAGTAACAGGAAAAAGTATTTTATTTTATTCATGCTTAATAAGTCCCTTAATAAGGATTTGAATTTGTTTGTAGTAATAGGTATATAACCCTACCCCAGTCAGCAAAACAGTTCCAAAAACAATCAGCAATATACCTATATTTGTTAAATTATAATAGGTACTCCAAAATAACAAAAATATACGCCATGCAGCCAGCAAAAACAGGTAATTGTAAAAATTTATAATTCCCGTCTCTGTTTTTGGAGTGTTAAGAGCAAAAATTAAAAAAACAGTTGTCGTAATGACACCTACAATTCCTGTTGCTGTATTTTCAAGAATATCACCCTCATACAAAAAGAAAATAGCGGCCAAAAAGGATAATTGGCGTAAAAATTTTGCAGTTGTTCCATTAAAGAAATGAGTCGTCAACATGACCACAAAGCACATTCCCACAATAGCCATGTAATTGATATTCCAAATGATATCCCAAACAGAAAATCCCAATAAGCCAACAGAACATAATGGAAGAAGTTTATATTTCGTAAAGAAAATAAGAGGCAAAGAAAATCCCCACCACACCATACTTCCTTCTTGCCAAGAAAGGCCTAAATGGTAACTTTGCTGAACCAAAGCAATGTTCCCTCCAACCAATAAAAACGAAACAAATAAGAAAGCCTCTTTCCAAAGGTTGTTTTCATTTTTTTGAAAATAAATTGTTGCCAACAATGAGGCAGCTAAACAAATCAAACCACCACTGATTTTTATTGTTGCGGGAATAATAGCCCAATTGGCAGCAACGATTAAACCTAATCCAGTTAAAATACTGAAAATGCCAAGCAGGGCAATAGAAAATAAAATCCGTTGTTTTATTTTTTCGGATTCCAACACACCTTGATGCTTTTCAATTTTTAACTGACTGAGTGCTTTTTTATATTCTTTTTCGGTTAAAACACCTCTTTTTTTCATACGCAGCAAATCTTGTTCTGTTGTCATATGTTGTCCTCCTTTTTGTTGATTTGAATGTTAACATACAATTATAAATAAAGTCAAGGAAAAAGAATTAGAATTGCATGTATTTTTTTTAGGTGGTCTATCTACGCTAGGAGTTATTGACTTTTTCGGAACAATTTGCTATGTATGAACTCGGTGGTGCCTTGATGGAGAAGGTGCGACTATTTGGATTTTCTGTGCAAATGACAAAGATATGTTGTTTTACTCAATTCTAAGGAGAAAAAATGAAATATTATGGATTACTTTTAATCTTTTTGGCTATTGGTGGTTATGCGTGGCATTATAAAACAGAACACTATTGGGATAAAACATTCGCCAAAAGCGAAAAAATACAAACGCAAAAAGTGAGGTTTAAAAATCGCTATGGTATAGAATTGGTGGGTGATCTATACATTCCTCAAAATGCCACTACAAAAATGGCTGCAATTGCTATAACTGGTCCCTTTGGGGCAGTAAAAGAACAGGCCTCTGGGCTTTATGCGCAAAATTTGGCTGAACGTGGATTTATAACCTTAGCTTTTGATCCATCTTTTACAGGTGAAAGTGGCGGTAACGTGCGTGATGTAGCTTCCCCAGACATCAATACCGAAGATTTTTCCGCAGCAGTGGACTATTTAAGTACTCTAAATCAAGTAGATCAAAATAAAATTGGTATTTTAGGAATTTGCGGTTTTGGGGGCTTTGGTTTGAATGCAGCTGCGATGGATACGCGTATTAAAGCAACCGTTACATCCACGATGTATGATATGACACGTGTCAGTGCAAAAGGCTATAATGATTCAATGAGAGAGGATGACTTGTATAAGTTGCGCGAAAATTTAAATGCTCAGCGTACCAAGGATGCTCAATCAAAAACATTTGCAAAGGCAGATGGTTTACCCGAACAATTAACAGGGCATGAACCTTTGTTTGTAAAAGAGTATTTTGAATATTATAAAACACCACGTGGATTTCATAAACGTTCCATTAATTCCAACGGAAATTGGAAAGCAACATCGGCCTTATCATTGATTACACAACCTATTTTGGCTTACAGCAGTACGATCAAAAATCCTGTATTGATGATCCATGGAGAAAAAGCCCATAGTCGTTATTTTTCAGAAGATGCTTTTAAAAAATTGACAGGTGATAATAAAGAACTTTATATCGTACCTGATGCTAACCATGTGGATTTATACGATAATATGAAAAAAATTCCTTTTGATAAAATTGAAAGTTTTTTTAAAGCAAATTTGAAGTAGAGACTATGTCAGAAAGTTTGAAGTAATCATGATATCGTATAAAAAATGCTTATTCGGGATGGTTTAACCTTAAAAAAAGGAGATTAAAAATGACACAAAGAACTTATTACTATCATTTTAATAAATGCGATACAACCTTTTGGGCGATGATTATGGCTTTAATTATTGCAATTATCAGTACTTATTGCTGTTGCTTTTGCGGGTGGGGATTGTTTATTGTAACTGTGCTTTTATGGGGGTATAAACATATTAAACACAAAGCGGTTGTTATTACGGATAAAAGTGTTAAGATTGATCATTGTGAGCCTTTGGCTTTTAAAGATATTAAAAAAGCACAAATCAAAACAGTTCAAATGGGATGTAAAAAGTATCAGATCTTATCCTTAACCCCAGAGGATAGAATCAAATATCGTTATAATTGGTTGCAAAAACATAATGGTACGTTTGGGGCATTTGCGATTCCTCTTTATGGCATTTTGACCCCAGCAGATGAAAAAGAAATTATCAAAATAGTGAAAGGAAAAATCAAATGAAAGTATTATTAGTTAATGGTTCCCCCCATAAAAGTGGATGTACAAATGTGGCTTTACAAGAGATTGCCAAAACATTAAAAGAGGAAAATATTGATTCCGAAATCTTTCATATAGGTGTAAAACCGATTTCGGGTTGTATTGCCTGTCGGACATGCGCTAAATTGGGCCATTGTTGTATTGAGGATGGGGTTAATGAATTTGTTGAAAAGGCCAAAGATTTTGATGGTTTTATTTTTGGTACTCCAGTGCATTATGCAGCTGCATCAGGGATGATCACATCCTTTATGGATCGGGTGTTTTTTTCGGCGGCTTGTTCAGGGCGATCGGATGTTTTTATGCATAAACCTGCTGCAGCAGTGGCTTGTGCCCGACGCGCTGGAACAACGGCCACTTTGGATCAGCTAAATAAGTACTTTTCAATTACGCAAATGCCTATAATTTCTGGGCGCTATTGGAATATGGTACATGGGGCACTTCCTGAGGAAGTTCAACAAGATTTGGAAGGTATGCAAAATATGCGTGTTTTGGCCCGCAATATGGCCTGGCATTTAAAATGTCAAGAAGCAGGTCAAAAAGCGGGTATTCCTATGCCAAAAACGGAAAAAACAGTATTCACAAATTTTATTCGTTAGTTGATTGTTTATAAAAATCTCCTCCGATTGCTTTATAAAAATAGATTAAATCAGTATAAAGAGCACCACATGATTTAATCATTTGTATTTGGGCTTGCAATCGGTTTTGTTCTGCTTGTAAAACATCAGTATAGTCAATCAAGCCATTTTTATACTTACTCTTCATTAGTTGAGCGACTGTATGAGCATGTTGATAAGTTTCGCTTAGTGTGTGGTAATGTATGCGTTCTTGGTGCAAAGCCACAATGGCATTTTTGATTTCACCCACAGCTTGCAAAAGTGTTTGTTGGTAAATTAAAAGTTGTTCTTGTTTTTTGGCATTTTGTATTTCAACATTCTCTTTCAAAGCACCAAAATGAAAAAGAGGGGTTGTTACTTTGGGGACAATGGAATGCATCAAACTATCATGGTGTACAAAATCGGACCATTTAAGTGATTCCAATCCTAATAGAGCCGTTAAACTGATTTTAGGATACATATTTGCAATGGCAACCCCCACTAAAGCATTTTGAGCTATTAAATTTTCTTCGGCTGCTTTGATGTCAGGACGTGCACGCAAAATACTTGTTGGAATTTTTGTTATTTTTTGTAAATCAAAATGAAAAGGCCTGTTGATGAGTGATTTTCTTTCTTGATGGAGAACCTTTTCTAAATTACCTGGTAATTCACCCAATGCTAATGAAAGGGCATTTTTTGTTTGTTCTTGCTGATACTCTAAATCGGCTAAAGTTGCTGATGTGTTTTTTAATAGGTACAAGGCTTGTTCTAGGGCCAGTTGACTGGATAATCCTGTCTTTTTTTTATCACGCACTAATTGCGTCATCTCAGTTTGCAGTTGAATATTTTCTTTTGTTTGATATATCAGTTCTTGAATTGTGCGCAGCTGAATATATAATCGTGCCACCTCGGCTGTTAAAGAAATATTTGTATTTTGCAAAGCGTAAAGGGTGGCTTTCAAACTGGCTGTTTCGGCCTCAACTTGTCGGCGCTTTCCTCCCAACAAATCTAATTCCCATGATACATCTAATCCCGCTTGGTAGTAATCTTCATTTAAAATTGTTCCCATATTCTTACTGTTTTTATTTTCCGTATATTGAATGATGGCATCTAATGTGGGCAATAAATTGGCTTTTGCAATTTTTAAACCCGCACGGGATGACCTGAGATGTGTCAGGGCTATTTTTAAGGTAGGACTGTTTTGATGTGCTTTTTTAATCAATTGGTTTAAAACATCATCCTTTAAATCTTTTGGGTTAAAAAGGATAGTTTTTTGTGGAACAGTATCCAAGGCTTTTTGGATTTGTTCATCATTAAAAAATTGAGGTGCTTCATAATCAGGTCCCACTACACAAGCGCTTAAAAAACTGCAAAAAACAAAAAAGAATATGATTTTAAAAATTTGTTTTTTGGGGGTATATTTTAATGAAATTTTGTCAAAAAAGGCAAAATAAGCTGGTACAAATAAAATGCCAATTAAAGTGGCCATAATCATGCCATAAAATACGGTATTACCAATGGATCGTTGGCTGGCGGCTCCAGCTCCTGTTGCAACAACCATCGGAAATGTCCCTAATATAAAGGTGAGGGCTGTCATAACCACTGCGCGAAAACGTTCAGAAGATCCTTTTATGGCAGCTGTAATCACATCCATACCTGAACGCTGATACTCTGTAGTAAATTGGACAATTAAAATGGCATTTTTGCTGGCCAATCCAATCAGCATTACAATCCCAAGTTGGGCGTAAATACTAAATGAAAGACCGGATAATTCTAATCCAATCAAAGCACCTAAAATAGCAAAAATATTTGTTAAAATAACGGCAAAAGCAACCCACCAACTTTCGTAAAGTGCCACTAAAAAAAGATATGAAAAAATCAATGCTAATGTAATTAAAATGGCTGCCAATCCTTGAGTTTTAACCTGTTGTAATGTGAGTCCAGTCCATGAAAATGAGAATCCTTTATCAAGCGTTGATTCAAAATTTTGAAGTGCCTGAATGGCTGTTCCTGAACTTATATGTGGGGCTGTCTGGGCTGTAATTTGAGCACTTAAATATTGATTAAACCGATATATAATTTTGGGCATTAAGACAATTTTTTCATTTAAAAAGTTTTGAATTTGAATGAGCTTTCCGTTTTTGTTGGGCACATATAGTTGATTGATGTTATTGATATCTTGACGATGGAAAAAATCAGCCTGAACAATGACCTTACTCATCTGTCCATCCAAAGTGATGTTATTGATGTAACGGGATCCCAAATTATTTTGTAAGACATTAAATAAATCTGATAGAGATACTTGATAAGCAGCTAATTTTGTACGGTCTATATCCAAATAAATATGGGGTGTATCGGATGAAAAAGAAGAAAATCCAAAACTGAACATAGGATGATTATTGATAAAATTTAATGTTTTTTCTAAAGTTTGATCCAATGCTTCTGCAGATGTATTTTGCATTAAGGCATTTAATTGAAAACTGATACCATCAGCATTTCCAACACCAGGGATAGAAGGCATTGCAAAAAAATTAACTTCACCTTCAGGGTGATTTGAAAATTTTTGTGTTAATTCTGACAATATTTTATCTATGGATAAGCCCATTTTATCGCGTTCATCCCATGGAGTAAGTACAATGGCAGCCATGCCAATATTTTCACCACTAGCTGATAACATACTGTTGCCAGAAATACCAATAAACGATTGAATGCCTGGTATTTGACGGGCGTGTTCGGACATTTGGTAGAGTAAATCTTGAGTTTGATTGATGCTGGCTGTGGCGGGCAGTTGAACAGATGCCAATAAAATTCCTTGGTCTTCTTGAGGAATAAATTCTTGGGGGATTCGAATGAATAACCAACCTAATAAGATAATGGTTGCAATTGTTATCGCTGACATTGTTTTTAAGTGAGTACATAAAAATTGAACACCTATAACATATAAATTTTCGCCTTTTTTGAGCAGGTTGTTAAAATAGTTCATCCATTGATAGGATTGGGCGCCTTTAGATTTAAAAAAAATGGCACACAGAGCAGGGCTGAGTGTTAAGGCATTGATAGAAGAAAAGAAAACAGCAGTGGATAAGGTAACTGCAAATTGTTCGTAAATTTTACCCGTCATGCCAGCCATTAAACCGACAGGTATAAAAATGGCCATCAGAACCAAAGTGGTTGCGATAACAGATGCGGTAATGTCTTTCATTGCTTGATTAGCAGCGGTTGGACCAGACATATTTTTATATTTGATGAGGTATTGAACGCGTTCCACAACAACGATGGCATCATCCACCACTAAACCAATGGCTAAAATCATGGCAAATAAAGTTAAAATATTAATATCAAAACCTAATATATAAATGACCATAAAGGTTGCAATGAGGGAAACAGGAATGGTAATCATGGGAATCAATGTTGCTTTAATGTCTTGCAAAAATATGTACACTACAGCCATGACCAATAAAAACGTCAAAAATAATGTCATTAAGATAGCCTGAATGCTGGCGCGCACAAAAGTAGTAGAATCATATACGATTTCAAAATCCATATCCTTTGGAAAAGATTTTTTTAAAAGAGTTATTTCTTTTTTTAAGGCTTTCATAATTTCCAAGGAATTGGAATCTGGTAATTGGGATAAAGCCATCACAACTGAAGGTTGATTATTAAAACTGGCATTTAATTGATAACTATCAGCCCCCATTTCAACACGGGCAATATCTTTTAAGCGAACCGTACCATTGGATAAATTGGCACGTATAATGATTTCTTCAAAATCTTCCACTGTACTTAAAAGCCCTTTAGCAGTTAAAGAAAGAACTTGATTTGTGCCTTGTGGAGCAGGAGCCGAAGCAATTGCACCCACACCAGCAACTTGGTTTTGTGATTGAACGGCTTGAATAACCTCATTGGAACTGATGCCTAATCCATTCATTTTTTTGATATCCAACCAAATACGAATACTATGTTGAGGACCATAGATATTGACATCTCCTATTCCAGAAATACGCTTAAATGGATTTTGGATTTGGGTAAAGGCAAAATTGCTGAGGTATAAAGGGCTGTATGTTCCTTGAGGGGAAGTCAATGCAATAAAGGCCAAAATATTGGCAGATTGCTGATGAACATTTAAACCTTCTTGAACCACTATTTCAGGTAAAAAAGGTTTTGCCTTATCTAATCTATTTTCTACTTTGACTTGAGCGATATCTGGATCAACACCAATGTCAAAAGTAATTGTTAAAGTATATTGTCCTGTATCTGTTGTGGTGGATGACATATATAACATTCCCTCCACACCATTGATTTGATTTTCAATAGGGGTTGCAACTGTCTTTGCTAAAACAGAAGCGTTTGCACCAGGGTAGTTTGCGGACACGACAATTTGTGGAGGAGTAATGTCTGGATATTGCGAAATTGGTAAGACAAAACCTGCAATGATTCCAGCCAGAACCATGACCAAAGCAATTACACCAGCAAAACGTGGGCGGGTAATAAAAAAGGATGAAAAATTCATTGAACAACCCCTTTGGCTGTTTGTCCAATATGCTGTGCAGAAACAGGAACTGTAATAATTTCATCTGAAACATCTAATCCTGATTGAATCCAAAATTGATGGGCGATCGGGGCGCCAATTTTCACTTTTTGGGAGGTAATGATGCCATTTTTTAAAAGAAATGCTTTGGCCCCATTGGGGGTTAAATGAATCCAATTTTTATTGACTAAAATACCATTTTCGGGATAAACAAAACGCACCTCAACATAAGCATTGGGAACCAATAACTTATTGGGATTAGGAACATCAATAAAAAAAGAAATTGTATCCGTATCAGAATTGACACGATTATCGCGCATAATTTTAAAATCCTTAAAATTAAGACTATTTCCATCTGACAAAACAGCCTGTAAAGTTGCTTTTTCTGTGGGCATTTTTTGATTTAATAATCGCATAGGAACTGCAAATTTCAATCGAATTGGGGAAAATCCCGTTAGCGTTGCCAATACCTTTCCCTCTGGTGAAAGGTACTCTCCGATTGTGGCGGTTATATTCCCCACCCATCCACTGATAGGAGCGGAGATTGTAGTATAATCATACAGCGTTTGCGCTTGATTTTGTGCGGCCAAAGCTTTTTGATAGGCGGCATCAGCAGCTTGAAATTCAGTTTTGGCTTGCTCTAAATCTGTGGAAGAAATTGCTTTTGCCTCTGTGTTTTTCATGCGTTCATAAAGTGTAAAAGCATTTGTTCGAGTAGCTAAGGCTTGGCTAACGGCTTCTTTAGCTTGATTTAAGTTGGCCAAGGGAATGCGTTCATCCAGCAAGAATAGGCTTTGTCCAGCTTTGACTTCATCACCTGATGCTACCATAACAGACTTTAAAAAACCAGATAAATAAGGAACGATATTGACAGACTGTATTGCTTGAACTGTACCAATAAAACTTTGTGTATACTCAAAAGATTGGTTTGTCAACTTGTGAATGGGGTAAATAATTTCATTTTTCTTTGGAATAAAAGTATGTGATGATTTTTTGATATGTAATGTGTATATTGTGGCCAAAAATGCCAATAATACAAGAAAAGTCCACTTTAAAAATTGCTTCATAATTTACCCCTTTATAAAGAAGGGCGACAGACATCAAAAATAAAGATATTCATAAGTCTGTGGGATAAAATTTTCTTGACAGAATCGCCAAATTTACTAAAATAAAGAGATACAAAAATTGAAAAAGGGAAATAAAATGTACGATATTTTAAAAACAATTAACTCTCCAGCAGATGTAAAAAAATTAAACGCCGAACAATTAAATGCGTTGGCGGCCGATATTCGGGAGGCCTTATTCAACCGTTTAACAAAATTCGGCGGGCACTTTGGACCCAACTTTGGTATCGTAGAAACAGAAATCGCCATGCACTATGTTTTTGATTCTCCAAGGGATAAATTTGTCTTTGACGTATCGCATCAAAGTTATCCACACAAAATGCTAACGGGACGTAAAGCGGGATATATTGAAGATGAACATTTTATTGAAGATTCCGGTTATACCAACCCAGATGAGAGTGAACACGATTTATTTAATGTTGGCCACACGTCAACCTCTGTATCGTTGGCAACAGGCCTTGTTAAAGCGCGTGATTTAAAAGGTGAAAAATACAATGTGCTCGCCCTGATCGGTGATGGTTCTTTGTCCGGCGGAGAAGCGTTAGAAGGATTAGATTTCGCTGGCTCGGAAATCCATTCAAACCTGATTATTATCGTCAATGATAATCAACAATCCATTGCCGAAGTTCATGGCGGACTTTATAAGAATTTGGATGAATTGCGCTCAACAAAAGGAAAAGCGCCCAACAACTTCTTCAAAGCCTTTGGATTGGATTATATTTATGAAGAAAACGGCAATGATATTCAATCGATGATAAAGGTTTTTGAACGTGTTAAAAACATTGATCATCCAGTTATTGTGCATATCAACACGCAAAAAGGAAAAGGGTATAAATTGGCCGAAGAAAATCGGGAAGCATGGCATTGGTGTATGCCCTTTGATCGTGAAACAGGTAAGTGGCATGTGGAATTTCCAGAGGAAACTTATACCTCTTTAACAACCGAGTATATTTTAAATAAGGCCAAACAGGATAAAGATTTTGTTTTTATCACACCTGCCATGCCTAATCTTTTTGGTTTGAGTCCAGATGTACGAAAAGGAATGGGACCACAGTATGTGGATACAGGTATTACCGAAGAGCACGCTATTGCTTTTGCATCTGGTGTTGCCAAGGCCGGCGGTAAACCACTGGTAGGAACAGCGGCCACCTTTATTCAACGCACCTATGATCAGGTATCACAGGATGTGTGCATCAACAATAATCCTGTAACGATTTTACTCAATTATGCCTCATTGGACGGCTTGACGGATGTGACGCATTTGGGGGTTTTTGCCCTATCTGCTTTTTCAAACATTCCAAATTTGGTTGTACTGGCTCCAACATGTAAGCAAGAATACTTGAATATGTTGAATTGGTCTGTGGATCAAAAAGAGCATCCGGTAATGATTCTCATTCCCGGAAATGCTGTCACTTCACGCGAAGCAGATAAAGACTTCAGTAAACTTAACACCTATAAAGTCGAACAATCTGGTGAGAAAGTGGCTATTTTGGCCTTGGGTGATTTCTATCAAAAAGGGGAAGAATTGGCTAATCAAATTGAAATACAATTGGGATTTAAGCCCACTTTGATTAACCCCAGATTTGCAAATGGCGTAGATGAAAAACTCTTAAAAGATTTGCAAAAAAATCACAGTCTTGTTATCACAATGGAAGATGGTATTATAGATGGCGGTTTTGGGCAAAAGGTTGCAAACTTTTATTCTTTGACCGATATGAAAGTCAAAACCTATGGCTTAAAACGGGAATTCTATGACCGCTATAATCCGGCGGAACTTTTAAAAGAACTTGGAATGACGCCCGAACAAATCATTTCTGATATTAAAAATTTACTTCAATAAAAAGAGGAAAAATAAAATGAAAAAAAACATCAAAAAAGATTTAATTATGGCTCCAATGCCTGTTTTAATTATTGGCACCTATGATGAAAATGGGGTGCCCAATGCGATGAATGCGGCTTGGGGGACACAATGTGATATGGACAAGATTATCATTTCTTTATCGCATCATAAAACGACCGAAAATTTAAAACTGAAAAAAGCTTTTACAGTGGCTTTTGCGACCAAAGAAACATTGGTTGAATCTGATTATTTTGGTATTGAATCAGGTAAGAACATCAACAAGATTGAAAAGGCAGGATTTCATGCACATAAATCAGAATTTGTAGATGCGCCAGTTATTGAAGAATATCCAGTTAGTATTGAATGTGAAATGCTGAAATTGGAAGATGATGAAGGCGATTACCGTTTGGTTGGTAAAGTTGTGAATGTGGTGGCTGAAGACTCTGCTTTGGATGATAAAGGTCGCGTGGATTTAGGCAAATTAAGCTTGATTTCCTACGACAGTGTAACCCATAGTTATCGCATTATTGGCGATATCGTCGGACAAGCGTTCCACGATGGTTTAACAATTAAAAACAAATGAAAGGAAACAGTATGAAAAAACTTTTAATGACGGCTTTGCTTGGAACAGTTTTAACTGCAGCAAACGTGCAAGCCAAGACACTGGTTGCATATTTTACATTGACTGGGAACACTGAAAAAGCAGCCAAAGTTGTTGCTGAAGAAACAGGGGCTGATTTATATAAAATTGAATTGGTGACGCCATATCCATCGGAATATAAAGCGCAAACGGAATTGGCCAAAAAAGAATTAGCGGCTGGCACTTTGCCGCCGATTAAACCTTGGCCGGAAAATGTTGGTGAATATGATGTTGTGTTTGTGGGATCACCTGTTTGGTGGGGAACAATGGCAACACCGGTGCGCACGTTCTTGGCCAGCGGTGCCCTGAAAGGTAAAACAGTGATTCCTTTTGTGACACATGGAGGTGGCGGAGCTGATAATTCCTTTACAGACACAGCAAAGCTTTGTAAGGATTGCAAAGTCATAACAGATGGTTGGTCCAATTATGGCAGCATCACCATGGGGGTTGGCAGATGGGCGAAAAAGGCTTTGGCAAAAGCAACCCAATGAAAAAAGGAATTCAATATATCCGATTCTTAGTACAGGCCTGCTTTATGGCAGGTCTGTTTTTACCTTTAATCCACCCAGAAACGGTGGCAGGTTATCTGTTTTGGACAGTGTTGGCGGTTGGTGTCTTTTTTTGTGGATGGGTATGCCCTTTTGGGGCTATTCAAGATTGGCTGAGTTGGGTTGCAAGGAAACTACATTTACCAAGATTTCAAATTCCATGGAAATACCAAAGGTTTTTACAACTATCCAGATATATCTGGGCGGCACTTATCACCTTTGCGGGTATTCATTATGCTTTTTTAAGCGCGCGGTTTTATTTTCAAGACAACCTGATTCACAACAACCTTTCATGGATCAGTGGGATTACGTTGGCAGTTTTTTTGATAGCCAGCCTGTTTTTGGACAGACCCTTTTGTAATTATTTTTGTATGAAGGGAGCCGTTGATGGTTTGATGAGCATTATTCGCCCGATCAGTATCAGGCGTGACCAAAAAGCGTGTATCCATTGTCATTTATGTAATAAAGCATGCCCCATGAACGTCCCCGTAGAAAAAACAGGATTTGTACGTCATCCTAACTGTATCAATTGTATGAAATGTATTTCAGTTTGTCCTAAAAAATGTTTGGCTTTTCGTTTAATACAATTGAAAAGCCAAAACATTCATTCAAATCAAAAGTGAATCAACCAATTAAACGGTTCCACCACCCACCTTTTTTGGGTTTTTCATCGGCGTATTTTTCCTTTTCAATAGGTTTTTCTGTTACAATTTTATCCTCTGTCTTAACTTCAGACAACTGAGCACTCTCCACAACCTTGAAATTCCCTTCGTTTTTATTTTTTTCCTCACGATGACGACGTTTACGACGACCATGGCGAGATGATTCTTCACCTTCTTTAGGTTGTTCTGGAATTTCCACAGGCTCAATTTTAAATTTGGGCATTTGTGGGGCCGGTACAACAACTTTCACCTTGTCGGCTCGCACACATTCCAATTTATAATCATCAGGGCGCACAAAAGTTGTATCCGCTTGAACTTGGATTTTAACACTGTATTGATTTTCCAAATCTGCTAAATAGGTACGCTTTTGATTGAGTATATAGGCAGCAACTTCTGGTGGTACAGACAGAATTAAAGTTGTTTTTCCGAAGCGCACAGCAGCATCCTCCAACAGCCGAATATCATGTGTGGCACAAGATTCTGTGGAACGCATGACACCTTGTCCATGACAACATGGACAGGGATGATAACTGGATTCCAAAAAACTGGAATGTAATCTTTGGCGAGACATCTCCATCAACCCAAAACCAGACATACGCCCCACTTGAATACGGGCACGGTCCTTGCGTAAGGCTTCTTTTAATCGTCTTTCAACGGCAGCATTGTTTTTTGGTTCATCCATATCAATAAAATCAATGACAATTAAACCCGCCATATCACGTAAACGCAATTGGCGTGCCAACTCATCACATGTTTCCAAATTGGTACGAACAGCAGTTTCTTCAATGTTGTGCTCACGCGTGGCACGACCTGAGTTCACATCAACAGCAACCAAGGCCTCTGTTTGATCAATCACTAAATAACCACCCGAAGGTAATTGAACCACATTATTATGAATGGCTTCCAATTGTGGTTCTACTTGATATTCTTGGAATAATGGCTTTTTACCTTTATATTGTTTGACCTTCTTCACTTGTGTTGGCATTAACAATTTCACAAAGTCACGCGTGGATTTAAATACGCCGATACCATCAATTAAAATTTCCTCAATATCAGGTGTAAATACATCACGCAAAGAACGTTTGATGATATCGCCTTCTTGGTGAATCAATTTTGGGGCGATAGATTTTAAAGTGAGTTCACGGATATTATTCCATGTTTTCATTAAATAATCTACATCGCGCTTGATTTCTGTTTTTGTTTTTCCCAAACCCGCGGTGCGGATAATAACACTCATTCCTTCGGGGATAGAAAGTTTATCTAAAATATCACGTAAGGCCTTACGATCCTTTTGCCCCGAAATTTTACGAGAAATACCTGAACCATGACTATTATTTGGCATTAAAACTGAGCAACGTCCAGCCAATGATAAATAAGTTGTCATTGCAGCACCTTTATTACCGCGTTCTTCTTTGACGGCTTGAATCAACATCACTTGACCAGGATGAATCACTTCTTGAATCTTATATTTTTTCAAAAAATGTGGGCGATGACGCAGGGTTTCCTCAGCCTCATGAACCAACTCTACATCAGAAGTAGGTTGCTCTGGAATTTGCTCGTTTTCTTCTTCCTTACTGGCCTCTGCGATTTGTTTTTTCAATTCTTCACGGTCGGCTACAGGAATTTGATAATAGTCAGGATTGATTTCACCAAAGGCTAAAAAACCATGACGATTGCCACCATATTCCACAAAACATGCCTGTAAAGAAGGCTCTACACGAACCACTTTTGCTAAATAAATATTTCCTTTAATTTGTTTTTTGTTTTGAGTATCGACATCCAGTTCTTCTACACGTCCATTCTCCAACACGACCACGCGTGTTTCTTCGGGATGCAAAGCATCGATAAGCATTTTCTTTGACATAAATAATTCTCCAATTTAAATAATGGGATAAATTTCCCTTTTTGTTGTATCGTCAACGAACAAACACCAACCCATGCCAGTGTACTAAGAATGTAAAAATAAGTACTATTTAGAATCATTTTTTATCATCCTGTTCGTTAAAAAAATAATTTTGGGCAATTTTTTAATTGCACTTTTTATTATAACAGGTTATAAATAAATTATCAAGAAATTTTTGTAAAGGGGAATATTTTTTTAAAAAATGCGATTTTTTAAAGTTTTAACATTGTTATTGTGCTTGATTAGTTCATTGTCCTTTGCACAAACAGTACAAGATATTCGTTTGGCGAGTACCCCGACAGATGGTGTGCGCTTTGTGGCTGAATTGGATCAGCAAGCAGATGTTTCTTTATTAAAGCTCAACAATCCACCGCGTTTAGTAATAGATTTTAAAAAGGCAAACTTTGATTATCAGGTTTTACAAAAAAAATGGCCTACAGTTGGTTTTGTAAATGCCTGCCGAACAGGAATGCCTTTGCCACAAATGGCGCGGATTGTTTTGGATTTTCCCGAAAATTGTCAATGGACAGAACGGCACTTTTCATTGCCAGCTCAAAGTGCGAAAAATTGGCGGTTTGTTGTGGATTTAAATCGTACTAATTCCGCTATAACGCCATCTGTTGTTCAAAAAAAATCAACACCCAAAAAGCAAAAAATAATCGTTTTAGATCCTGGACATGGTGGCCAAGATCCTGGTGCCATTTCACGAACGGGTCGCTATGAAAAAGATTTAGTTTTAAAGATGGCGAAGGAAACGAAAGAATTTTTGGAAAAAGCGGGCTATAAGGTCGTTTTGACACGCAGTAAAGATGTTTTTATACCTTTGCGTGGGCGCATCAAGAAAGCGCATGAAGCCAAGGGGGACTTGTTCATTTCTATTCACGCGGATAGTGCCAAAAACTCTTCGGCCAAAGGGTTGTCCATTTACACTATTTCTGAAAAAGCATCAGATAAAGAAGCGGCAGCATTGGCAGAACGTGAAAACAAAGCGGATATTTTGTATGGTATGGATTTGGCCGAATATCAACAGGAAGTCAGTGATATTTTAATTGATTTGGCCAAAACGGATACAATGAATAAATCATCACAATATGCGGATAATGTGGTGGTTGAAATGAAAAAGCAAATTCGTTTGGTACCGAATGCGCATCGTTTCGCAGGTTTTGTTGTGTTAAAATCACCCAACATTCCCTCTGTTTTATTGGAAATGGGTTACCTATCCAATAAAGAAGAAGAAAGGTTGATGTGGGAAAAATCCTATCGCAATAAACTATCAAAAGCCTTGGTTAACGCAGTGAATAAATATTTTCGCGATAACCCATAATTTTTCTTGACAAAGTTAGTGATGAAGTATAGACTCAAAATCAGATAGAAGAGGAAAAGGGGTCATAAGATGTGTGATAATTTAATCCAAAATAGAGGTGACGAAAGTGGCGAAAGCCTTGATTTTGTACACACACACACACACACACACACACACACACACACACACACATGTATTATTGCATATAAAATTTTGCGCATACGCGCAAAATGAAAAAAACACCATTTGCCCAAATGGTGGTTAAGTTATTTAGTACCATAAGGAGAAGGAATGATTAGAAATAACATAAAAAAACGTTCAAATGGATTTTCCGCAGTACAAAAAATGCTAACACAATGCGAACGTGGCCGTAGTATGGTGGAAATGTTGGGCGTATTGGCTGTGATAGGCGTTCTTTCTGCCACAGGGGTATACGGTTATACCATCGCTATGAACAGATACCGCGCCAACGAATTATTGAATCAAATCAATCAGCGTGCCTATTCATGTTTTACACAAATTGAAACAGGTAACGATCCTTCTGTCGGTGAGTTTGAAAATTGGGCAGATACTTCTTTTTCTGCGGCCATAAATCCCACAAATCCCACCCAATTTCAAATTACATTATCTCAAGCACCTGAGGTAGATGTTTGTAAAAGCATAAAAAATTCAGCATCAAGCAAATTTCGTGATATCAATGATGATTGCACTGTTTTTACATTCAATAATAATATGGAAGCTGAAGATTTAGAAAATCCAATGCATGATGGTCAGTGTCGTGATGGTTATACAGGGACGCGTTGCGAAGAAAAAGTTGATTGTGGTGAAAATGGAACTTGGGATCCCGATGGATGCGAATGTGATGCAGGATGGTATGGCAAATTATGTGATTCTGATTGTGATGGGTTAAAGGATAAAGAGGGAAATTGTAAAAAGTGCCCAAGCTCAGGTGGTTCTACTTATTCAATAAAAGAATTTTCTGTGGATGAATGCAATAAGTGTAATGGATTTTTAAACTCAAATGCAACATCTTGCTATTCTTGTTCATATACAGGCGCACAGACTTCAAACAACACTTATTGTGGCGCATGTCGGGCGCCCAATCACAGAATAATGACTGGTAACAATTGTATTTTGGAAAATTGTGATGGTTTTAGGAATTCGTCTGGTTCCTGTTTTCCCTGCTCTGATAGCGCTGAGGTTTTGGCATCTTCGGGTGAATGTGCAAAATGTACCAATCGTGAAATGGTTGGCAGTTATTGTGCGCTTAAATGTTCCTCTGGATATTTTCATGTCAGCAACGGGAATTGTATACTTTGCTCTAATAGCTCTATATTTCCGGCATCTTCGGATGAATGTGCAAAATGTACCAATCGTGAAATGGTTGGCAGTTATTGTGCGCCTAAATGTTCCTCTGGATATTTTCATGACAGCAACGGGAATTGTAGATCTTGCTCTATTATCTCTATGATTTCGGCATCTTCGGATGAATGTGCAAAATGTACCAATCGTGAAATGTATGATGACATGTGCGTACCAAAATGTACGGGCGGTCAAATTCGGGCACTCAGTGGTAAGTGTGTAAATTGTTCGGATCCCGATCCTGCTGTTGTGTCGGCATGTTCTATGTGTTCTGGGACAGACCGTTTTATAGAGGGGAATGCTTGCGTTATGCCGAACGTTACAAGGGAGTGTCAGTGGACCGAATGGTTTGACGTGAGTTATCCCAAATTTGAAGATGGGGGTGGAGATTTTGAAACCTATGAAAGAATTCGTGCAGCGGGTGGGGCAGTTTGTGATCAGCCACAAGAAATTAAATGTGAGGCCGAAAATTACCCAGGGCTCAGTGTTGATCAAGTGGGACAACGTGTTCATTGTGATGTGCGATTTGGTTTAGTATGTCACAATGAAGAGCAACCTGGAATATTTAAAATGTGTATCAATTACAGAGTGAGTGTTCTGTGTTGTAGTGAGTGGCGATTTAAATAACTCAATCAAGGGCATTATTCAGATTCTATCCATCATTTTGATAATGCCCGTGTTATAAATATTTTGCTTATGAGTCCTTTTGCATATGGGCATAAAATGTTTTCCCAGACCAAAGGCGATTCAACTTGATTTTAAGAATAAACTTTGCTATAGTGAATCTATGGATAATAAATATGCTTTTTTATTCCCCGGACAGGGAAGTCAATTTGTGGGCATGGGCAAAGAGTTGGCTCAAAATTTTCGTGTTGCCCAAGATGTTTTTGATGAAGTGGATGATGTGCTCAATCAAAAACTATCCGAATTGATGTTTACGGGGGATATGGATACACTTACTTTGACCCAAAATGCACAACCCGCCATAATGGCTGTATCTATTGCTACATGGCGTGTTTTGGAACATGAATGTGATATCAGCAAAAAAGTGGCGTGTATGGCGGGCCATTCTTTGGGGGAATACTCTGCCCTGTGTGCAAGTGGTGCTTTAACCTTAGCGCAAACAACAAATCTTTTAAAAGTGCGTGCTGAGGCAATGCGTGATGCTGCCCAACAAAATAGGGGGGGAATGCTGGCCTTAATCGGTGCGAGCATTGATCAAGCACAGGAAATTATACAAAAAACGGGGTGTTTTATTGCCAATGATAATTGTCCTGGTCAAATTGTTTTAAGCGGTGCCTTGCCCGATTTAACCAGTGCCAAAATTTATGCACAACAGATGGGATTAAAACGCGTCATTCCTTTGGCTGTTTCAGGGGCGTTCCACAGTCCGTTGATGCAACCCGCACAAGATAAATTGAATATGGCGTTAAAAAATATGACCTTTCATCAATCACGAATTCCCGTTTTTTTTAATGTACTTGCTAACACACAAGACGATATTCAAAAATATCCACAATTGTTGTTGGAACAATTGATTCATACTGTCAGATGGCGTGAAACCTTGCAAAATATTTGTGCAGCCCATTTCGTGGAATGTGGACCAGGTAAGGTGTTATCTGGATTAGTAAAACGCACGCTTTCTGATGTGCAAATCTGGGATACCAATTCTTTGGATAGCATTCAGGCTCTTTTACAGGCCGAACAATAAAACGCCTAATAAAAATGAGCCTAAGTTTGTCAGAAAAACAGCTCCCCACAATTTTTTATCATATCCTACTTTCAAGCCCAGTAAAAATGCTTCAAATAAAACAACGGATATTTCCAATAAAGGAACTAATATATAATGCGGTAACATATTCCACGTATTGCTGTACACGATATTGACGATTAAATTAGACAACAAATTTAACAGAAAAAAATACTCCAAAATTTTCCAACCACGATATTTTAAGGCATATAGCAAAATCGTTTCCACTGTAGCAGTTGAAAACATGGCCAATAAAAGCATCATATTTTATATAATTCCCCAGTGAGTTAACAGATATCCAACAACAGAAGAAATAACGTTTACAAAGGTAACAGAAAGCCATAATTTCTTACTATACTGTACCAAAAGTCCCAACAAAGCGCCTTCAATCAATATAGAAAATACTTTATACAAAGCAAGGCAGGAAAAATAAACGATAGTGTAGTCCAAGTTTATGTAACCCGATACACCATTGGATAAAGTCGCCAAATACGTATTCATCAGCCAATTTAATAATAAACTGAGCACTGCGAACAGCATAACTTCTTTCCACCGACGATATCCTAATAAAAACATCAAAAAAACCTCTAATCCCATATATTGAATAACACCAATGTTCAATGAGGATGGGGGCATAACAAAAAAAACAACGACTAATGTAATAAGAGCAATCAGTTCCTTCATTTAAGTTTCCCTTTCGCATATAAAATAATAACTGAGTTTAGCACAAATAAAATCAAAAAACAAGCAGGGGGAATTAAAATGCCTTGAAATAAAAATGTTGCAAGTAATCCCACTACCAAAAAACTGGCCGCCAATCCAAAAGAAAAAGCAGGGTATTTAGGCATTGATTGATACATTAAATAAAGGGTTATAGGCATAGATAAATTTACAATTGTTTGAACAATTGTCCATAAATACGGATTTTGAAAACTGAATAAAAATAACACCATCACTAAGGCTGTGGAAATATAGATAACCTTTTGTATTCCCCACTTATCGCACAAAATGCCACCTAACGCTTTACCAATAAAAATACCCATTGTTATCATCCATAAAATTAGTGGCGTTTTTTCAAAGAGAGTCAAAGGCATAAATCCCATAAAAGATCGTATAGCAATGCACAGACACAAAAGAAAAGTGATGCCACAATGAACAAGTTGATGGTGTCGCAATAAGACTTTTTGGGGCTTATTGAGATTCAGAAAAATTAAGGCCATCAGCAGAAAAGTTAAAATAAAATGAAAAGCAATATTGTGTGCCAATATCGTGCCCACGAATAAACCCACAGCACCACTGGACACAAAAATACCCAAAGGTGTCATTTTGTGTTGCGAGTTGGTTAAAATCAATGTTCCTGCCCCAACGTGAAACAAACAATTTCCTAATCCAACGAATATAACAGAACTCCAAATATTTAAAATTGGTATCATTCCAAACAGTAGTAATATGAATGAAATGAAAATATACGTGTATGCAGAAAATCTTTTAATTCTGTCTGATAAAATACCCGCTAATGGTTGCAAGCAAAAAGCCAAAAAATTATAAAGAACAAAAAACTGAACAACTGATACCAGGTTGTGTGTTTTTAAAACCACAACAGCTGCGCATGTCGCATCCACGCAAAAATGCCCCAAAGTTTGTTTAAATAATAGCCCTTTATCAATCATAACTCAATGATAAAAGAGTTTATTTTAAATGGCAAGAACTATTTTCCTTCCAATTCTTTCAAAACCCACTTTTTGAGTGATACATTATCTGCTTTACCTGTTGCAAAAAATGGAATTTCTTCCTTGTATAAAAACAAAGATGGAACATAAAGTTCGGACATACCTTTCTTTTGAACCTTTTGTGTAAATTTATCTTTATCCAAATCTGGATTATTGGAAACCATCACAATTTGTTCACCTTTTTTAGGGTGTGGTACTGCCACAATACCACAACGAAATTCTTCAGATTTCCAAATTTCGTGGGCAATATTTTCAACAGCGGTTAGTGAAATCATTTCCCCCGCAATTTTAGCAAATCGCTTTACACGGTCCACAATTTTAACAAAGCCTAAATCATCTACCTGAACAACATCTCCAGTGTGATACCAACCATCTTTAACGGGAACCAATACCCCTGGATTATCGGCAAACATATATCCTTTCATAACATTGGGCCCTCGTACACATAATTCTTTTCCTGCAGTGATTCCTTGAACTTCTTCCAGTTTATAATCAATGCCTGGTGCCAAACGTCCCAAAGTGCCGAACTTATTAAATAAAACAGTGTTCACACATAAAATAGGCGCACATTCTGTTGTACCATAGCCCTCCATCAACAAGCATCCCAAACGTTCGGCCATCTGCTGACGTGTATCGGCTTTCACAGCCTCAGCCCCCGCATAGCACAGGCGAATAGAACGAAAATCATAAGGATGCGATATTTTGGTATACATACGATAAAAGGTATCAGTTGCCACCATAATTGTTACCTTTAATTCATAAAGTAATTCCGTAATTGTACGATATAATAATGGTGATGGGAATAAAAACACACGCGCTCCAGACAACAACGGAAAAATAGTCGCCACTGTCAAACCAAATGAATGGAACATTGGTAGGGCATTAAACATCAAATCTTGTGTGGACAGCTTTAACATGCAAACTGTTTGTTGAACATTTGCCACAATGTTATTATGTGATAAAACAACCGCTTTTGGAAAACCTTCAGATCCAGAAGTGAACAAAATAACTGCTTCATCTGTTGGTTCTTGATCCACAGGAATACGCCGTGTTTTATAGGCCCAAAGCCCTGCTAATTTATCCTTTAAAGAAACCTTTTTTGCAATATTTTCCAAATAAACAATTTTGATACCATCGGCTTCTAGCGCTTTAACCGTTTCTTCCAGTTTAGCCTTTAAAATAAACGCTTTAGAAGTAATGACATGCTTCACAACGGCTGTGTGGCACATTGATAAAACAACAGAAGGCCCTTGCGAAAAATTCAACATAACAGGTACTCTGGCATAAGCAGAAAGTCCAAAAAATGCCACCACATTGGCAATTACGTTAGGCATCATCAAACCAACCCGTTCATGTGTGTGTGTAAAACCTGCAAACTTTTTACCCAAAATATGACTTTTTAAAATGATATCCATATAGGTTTGGGGTTGGCGATTGGCATCCTCAATAATTTTTCGGCGGGAAAATAAACCTGTTTTCCCATAAATACGTGCAACCCTCAATAATTGATGAAAAACAGTTAGGTTAGATTTATAGTTTGCTTCAAATCGCATATTGTTCATCAGATGGAAAGTTAAATCACGTAAATAATCGCGGTTCTTTTTCAACTTTTCATCCATACTGATGTCATGTGGCATACCAATTTTAACTTTAATTTTGGGAAATAAGCGATGTGGTTGATGAAAATCTGTTTCTGAAAAAGGACTGTACTCAGCGCCACTAATCCATACAGGTACCAAAGCAGCACCTGTGCGATCTGCGATAATAGCGGGGGCTTCATAAACTTTCATAATATCTCCAGTATTGGTCATACAACCTTCTGGGAACATGACACAAGAACGATTTTGATTAATCAACTCAATGGCTTTTTTGGCATCAACCGCATCCATATAATTGTATTGAACAACTTCTGCATAGTGCAAAAAGAATTTTAACCATTTATTGCGATATAGGTGTGGGTGTAAAAAGAAAATAGGATTATTTGGTAAAAAGGCAAACATTATTACAGGGTCTAACCATGACACATGATTGGAAACATAAATACTTTTGGCGGAATAATCATTCTCATTCATTTGAAATGCTACACGAATTTTGATGAGGCGTAACAGGCATCTGAGTATTAAACGAATAAAGTTTTTCATTGGAACTCCTTCTTTGATATTTTAATTTTAATGAAGATATGAAAAATTCTCATTTAACTTTTTTAATGATTTATAACTCGTTGATTAAAAAATAAATTTTTGAAATTTTAAATAAAAACATTATCTAAATTAAGTTCTTGCTTTATAATTAAAACGATCGTTCACAAAACCCACATTCAACCGAGTAGGGCGCAACCTTTTTTCAAAACCATGATAGGCGTAGTTCAAAAAATAAAATAGTCTTTGAGGAGGGGAAAAACTTTTTTCATTCCAATAGCGTTTTAATGTATTTTGGGCCATTTTAAATTTATTTTGGCTCATTTGATTTTCACGAACTCGATACAAAGTTAAAAGCTTATTTAGCCCATAAAATTGATGCCCCTGATGCATCAATTGCATCCATAGGCGTGCATCCTCACATAATTGTCTATCCTCAGGAAAGGCAAAATGTGGTACTTGTTTTCGGTCAATCATCACAGTTGAAATATTAATTTGTGTTGTTTTCATATATCGGGGTAAATCCACAACAGAATCTACGTTGCCACGACCAATGGGCCTGATTTGGCCTTGTTCATTCATATAGGCATAGGCGGTATGTGAAAGGGGCACTTTATGCTTTTTCATAAACATCAACTGAACTTTTAATTTATTTTTTCCCCATACATCATCACTATCTAAAAAAGCGATATATCGACCTATTGCGTATGTTATAGCTAAATTTCTGGCTGCTGCAACACCTTTGTTTTTGGGCATTTTAAATACTTTTATACGCATATCTTCCCGTGCAAAATTCTGTGCTAAAGAGAGAGACCGATCTGTTGAGGCATCATCTACAATAATTAATTCCCAATTGGGATAACTTTGACCACGAACAGAATCCACAGCGTTTTTCAAAAACTTTTCACTATTATACAGTGGCATAATCACAGAAATCTTATCCATAAAATTTCCCTTGTTGAGTTCAAGAAAATATATTATATCAAAAGTCCAATTAAAATTCAATAATTCATTGACTATTCCTTCATTTTTGAATATAATCAACAAAGTTTAAAGGTATGAATATGACGATAGATTTAGGCAATGTTATTACCGCAATGGTAACCCCTTTTAAAAACAATAAAAAGTTGGCTATTGATTATGATAAGGCCACTTTGTTGGCAAATCATTTACTGAACAATGGCACGGACACTGTGCTCCTAACTGGTTCAACAGGCGAAGATACACAGTTATCATTGGAAGAAAAATGGAACTTTGTTCAGACGATTCGCCAAAATATTCCTTCGAAAAAACACATCATAGTGTCTACAGGGGATACCAATACGAATCGTGCCATAGCAAAAGCAAAAAGAGCCTTTGATTTAGGTTCAGATGCTGTGTTAGTAAATGTACCAGAGTACATTAAACCATCACCTAATGCAATGTACATCCATTTTAATGCAATTGCTGAAGCTGTTTATCCCAATCCTGTTATCATATATAATATTCCAGGAAGAACGGGCAGTGAAATTCCCCCTGATACGGTTGCGTCTTTGGCGTATTCTAATTCTAATATCATTGGTATTAAACAAAGTTATGGCAATTTGGATCGTGTTTCTCAAATGATGGCGGACCCCCGAATGGCGTATAGGCCTGATTTTCAAATTTATTCAGGTGATGACAGTTTAACCTTACCTATGCTAGCCTTGGGTGCAAAAGGTGTCATCAGTGTTGCCTCGCACTTAAACGGCAATTTAATTCAGAAAATGATTCAGGAATTTAAACTTGGTCATATTGATGAGGCTCGTCAAATTCATCTAGGACTTTTGCCATTATTTCAAGTTTTATTTATGGAAACAAACCCCACCCCTATTAAAGAGGCGCTTTTTCAAAAAGGAATGATTGAAACACCCGAGTGTCGGACATTGGGAACTGTATCCAGTGCATGTAAAAATGAGCTAAATCGAGTTTTAAAAATTTTTGATAACCCTCAAAATTTGGGGCTTAATCCATTGAAAAAAACACAAAAATCCAATTTGTTACAGCAAAAGATTCAACGCGCCCACAACAAACAATACTGACATCTTAAACTTATGGAAAAGTTTTTCCGTACTAGGTAGACAGTGTTTTTCCCGGTTTAATTATTTTTGTACAGGTTTGAAAAATTTTTGATATTCTGGAGGATATTTTTGTAATTCATTCCGTATCTCAGAAACGCCCAACTTTTCAGTTATGGTAGGTGTCTTTGAAAACAAATCACGTCCTAACCCAAAAGCATCTTGCGGAATATTGCCCCCCATAAATGATAGGATTGAAGGTGCAAAATCAAATGTTGCAAAGGCTCTTCCTTCTTTTTGATGAGGTGTCTTAGTTCCATTGATAAAGATATCCACAATTTGTCTGTTTTGACTTTTAATCAAAGTATCATACACATCATTTGCCATGCTTAAATGATCCCCGACCAAGATAATAGCTGTATCTTTGGCAAAAGGCTGCGCTTGAACCCAATTGACAAACGAATGAATCAAACGTGAAGAACAGCGAATAACATCTGTGCCATTATTTTCTTCATGTTGACAATGGCGTGGATCAAAATAACCATTAGGAAAGTGTGTATCTATTGTTGATAATACATAAAAGAATGGCTTATCTTTTTTGGATGCTTCAACAATTTTTGATTTGGCAAAATCAAACATTGTTACATCATTCAACCCCCAACCATGACCATACATATCATCCTTTAATCCACCCAATTCTTTTTCAATTTCAGCAATTCCCCAATACTGATCAAAACCATGCTGACTGGCAAAATTATCCATCCCTGAAAAAACAGCATTAGAGCCCAAGATAAATCCTGTTTGATAGCCGTGTGCCTGCAGTATTTGTGGAATGCAAACAATACTGGGTAAAAAGGTCTTAAACATATCCAAACGGCTTCCTCTTAAAGGAATTCTAAGTGGTGCGCCACACATACTGCTGAACACCCCCGCCATAGTCCATTGAGTCCCAGGCATTTGATAGAAACGATCAAAAGAAGTATTTTCTTTTTCTAATGTCATCAGCTCAGGAATATAGTTCTTCTTGAAAATACTAAAATTGCCATAGGTTTCCTCCATTGATTCCATGAAAACGACAATTGCGTTTTTCTTTTTGGAAAAAGTAATATCATTGGCTGTCTGTCCCACGTAAAAATCCCGAAATAATATGGATGGATTGCGGTGGCCCATATACCATTGGTCAATCCGCAAGACGTAGATTTGGAATGCGCACGCTGCAATGAATAATGGAACAATTAAAATAGAACGCCAGCGACTGCTTTCCCATGCGGCAGAATATTTTTTGAAAAATTTTTTCAAAAACACGTGGGGGGTTAAATAGGCAATTGTCAACAAAAGTGGTAAAATAACGACATAACCTATCCCTTTATAGTATAGACGTGGATCTGTTCCTTTGATCGGATTGACCAAGTGAAATAAGAATTGTTCAAATGAAACAGGTCCAAAAGTTTTTTTTAAAAAGAGGGGATAGCAAAAAATCACAAATGTCAAAAATGTAAAAAAATACATCAAAAAACGTTTTAATTTCATATTTTTGTCTCCTATAAAATGATGGAAAAATTGACCGCATTATACATATAAAAATACACTTTGTCAAGGTTTAAAAGAGCTGATTTATCCCAATATGCAATCAGCACGCTTCTTCCTGATAAGTGTTTAAAGTCCCTATTTAAGTTCCACAACTCAGCATAATCATACCTCCACGCAATCGCATTAAGAGAAAAATTTATCCTCAGTTTACAACTCTACACACACCGTTATTATCAAGTGTACCAATCAAGGGTGCAAATATTTTCTGGGTTCCCCCACAGGATGCTGTCTCGCTATTATAAATAAGGCAACATTGATTATCAAAAAACATACAGCCATAGTATTCCTCACTATCTACACCTGCGCCAGGACAAACAAAAGAACTTCCTTCACATATAGTACCTTCTGAAGCTAAACAACATTCTTTAAAAACATCTAAAGAACTCGCTTTAACTGAGTCTATGGCTGTTGCCACAGTACCTGTATACCTACTCGTTCCCATATCGTGTTTATACCAGCTGCCACTCTTAACGAAATTTCCCTTATTGCCCACACAATAAATACAATTAGAATTTACTATAAACGTTCCATCTCCATTAAGACACCTACATGAATCATTTTCTTTTGTATAATCTCTATCTGTTGTGTTGTACTCTTTTCCACCACTACAACAAAGATTTGTTGAGATTTCTGACTGCTGCCCATTTCCTGGACAACCACACCAATCAGGTCTGTAAAGGTCACCATACCACCCGTTATTACAACACAGATAATAATCGCGGTCGCTTCCGGATGCATAAGTTTGGAATGTCTGGTTAGAGATTGTTTCCCCTGATGGACAAGAACACGCATAAGATCCATTACTCAGCTGGACGGGTGTGTTGTCACAGCATTCGATCGCCAGTTTTAAGCTGCTACCAAATGTGCTTAGCAATTTATTTTTACCATTAATTACTGTACAGCAATTGGAATTTTCAGTACATTTAGAATCATCAGTCTCATCTGAAGCATTTGGGTCAACACAGACGCCATCTATACATTCATCTCCACTTTGAGAAGCATTCGGGTCAACACAGACGCCGTCTATACATTCATATCCACTTTGACAATCTTTTCCGACATTTTCTTCCTTAATGATATATTTGGGGCACCCTGTATTTTGATCCCACAGACCTATCGCCAAATTTTGCAGATAGGCTAATTTAGTCCATCCAGGAACAATAGGAGGATATCCACAGAACTGAACTTCTTGTGTAGGCTTTGGACAGCACCTTGCAGACTTTTGGATTCCTCCTACATAGACATCCGTTGTCCATTCTTGATTGGATGTGCAAATACATTTATTCCCTTGACAGATAAGCCCTAATTCAGAATCACACTCGCAGTCATCATTACAGTACTCATCATGCGTATAGTATCCTACACCAGAATCTCCAACTTTTTGGCATGTGCAAGTATCTGCTCCACAATTCCTAATATACTTATACCCTACTTTGCACCAACAGTCCGTGTATGCAATTTTGTGATTGTCTCCACGATTTTCGTTTGTTGCATTTGGGATGTTAAGTTCACATGCTTCTCCCGAGTCTACCAAACAAGTGGGCGCAGAGGCTGAAACACACAGATCCCCATCCCATTCTTGACCCGATGGACAACAATGTTCTGATGTACAATTACCCGAAGAACATTGACAATTATAGGAACAAGTGCTTCCATTACCTGTTTTACCTTTGACATTACCATCGTCAACACACGTTCCATTGGAAGTATCACAAATTTTACACTGTGATTCAGAACATGACGGAGTGCATTGTTTTATGCATCCATTTGTTGAATCCCACGTGGCTCCCGATGGACATTTACAATCCGTTTGACCATCGTTGGCTTTCCCCGCAACACCTCCTGTATTGCTGGTGGAAGTACCAGAATACGCCGAACAACTGATGGCCTCACATTGAGAACCATTCCAAAATTTACCACTATCGCAAACACACTTAGAGGAAGTACACATTAAACCTGTTGTTGCCGAATTTTGACATCCACAATTTGCGTAACACGCATTATTATATGTTGGCAATGATGTTGGACAGCAGTACCCCGAAGTAGTGCAATTACCTGAAGAACATTGACAATTATAGGAACAAGTGTTTCCATTACCTGTTTTACCTTTGACATTACCATCGTCAACACACGTTCCATTGGAAGTATCACAAATTTTACACTGTGATTCAGAACATGACGGAGTGCATTGTTTTATGCATCCATTTGTTGAATCCCACGTGGCTCCCGATGGACATTTACAATCCGTTTGACCATCGTTGGCTTTCCCCGCAACGCCTCCTGTATTGCTGATGGAAGTACCAGAATAGGCCGAGCAACTGATGAGCTCACATT
>DFFU01000014.1 GCA_002372315.1 Alphaproteobacteria bacterium UBA3768 | reverse complement strand
TTTATATCCCTTTTGCAATATTTCTATTGAAGTGTTTTTTTGTATGTTTGAACATTTTGAAGAATATGTTATTCTTTTTCTGCACACGCATTTTTGACAAATTTGTTTTCGTTACCTTGTAATTTCTCAATACGTTTTGCACGTTCGCATTCCCATTCATCCACAGGGTACATTTTATCCCATGCTGTCATGAGTTTACGTGTGCTATCCGACATGTGATATTTGGGATATTCAGCATCAAAATATAAATATGTACGCGCAATAGCTCCACGCGTATAAGGAGGTGGTTCAACTTGATTTTTTCCCACTTTAAAAGGACAAGAACCAAAACTAACAGGAGTATCTTTTAATTCATCATAGGCAATATTACTGCGAATGGCATTAACAGCACCAATGGACGGATAAAGGTTATACATATCACATAACATAAAGCGAAATTCTTCATTTGTTTTTTCGGCACACTTTCGCCCTTTAAAGGATTTTCCCTTTTTATCCTTACAGTCAGGATGCCCATCGCGCCATTCAGAAAATGCACGCCCGAAATGTTCGGCAGGCAAAACATGCTCCCATTCCAGTTTTTTGGCACGCTGCTCGTGGGTTGGTGTAGTGAACCCCTCTGGCAATGTAATATTATTCTTTTTATCAAAGGTACCGTGACAATAAAAAGTTTCTGGATGTCCTGCGTAAACTACATTTTTAAGCAAATTTTTGGACTTGGTAAATGACTGAATGCTCTGATTTCCTTCAGCACAGGCAGGTAAAGTAAAAAATAATGCCAACAATAACAAAAGTTTTTTTGCCACCATTTTACTTTTTTTTAAACACATTTTTTAATTCCTTCTTGAATTTTTTTCACAATCGCATCCACAGTAAATCCAAAGTGTTCAAATAATTGATCTCCTGACCCGCTTTGCCCAAAAGTATCAATAGAAATATTCAAACCATCCTCTCCCGTCCACCGAGTCCAACCAAAAGAACTGGCTGCTTCCAATGATACACGTGGAGCTGAACCCAAGACTTTATTTTGATAGGTTTTGGATTGCTCCTCAAACAGTTCCCAGCAGGGCATGGATACCACAACTGTTTGTGGTATTTTTTCAGCCACCTGTAAGGCCAAAGCAACCTCAGAACCTGTAGCAATAATTGTCAAAGCACGTTTGCCCTCAACATCCTTAATAACATAAGCTCCCTTTTGTGTTAAATTTTCATCCACTTTTGTACGAATTGTGGGTACTTTTTGGCGCGTCAAAACAATTGCAGATGGTCCATCCAAAGCAAGGGCGGTTTCATAACTTTCAGCCACTTCAATGGCATCGGCGGGACGAAAAACTTTTAAATTAGGCATTGCTCGCAATCCTGCTAATTGTTCAATAGGTTGATGTGTGGGGCCATCTTCACCCGTTGCCACAGAATCATGCGTCAAAATATAGAGTTGTTTAAGTCCCATTAAGGCTCCCAAACGCATACAAGGTTTCATATAGTCTGAAAAAACAAAAAATGTGCTGGTATAGGGTAATAATCCACCATGTGCCGCCAAACCATTAGCAATACCAGCCATCGCCAATTCACGCACACCATAGTTGACATAATTGCCCTGATAATTGGGAGGTAAAATATCCTGTGATACTTTTGTTTTAGTCAAATTAGACGCCCCCAAGTCCGCCGAACCTCCCACTAAGGATGGAATTTGTGTCAGTAATGTTTCCAAAACGGATTGGGATAAATTGCGTGTTCCCAATTGGGGTCTTGTTTTTAACCATTCATTTTTCAGATTGTCCAGCGCAAAATAAATATGATTTTGCCAAATTTGTTCAAAATTATCGGGTAAATTTTTGAACCAATTTTCATATTCACCATGTCCCCTTTTTCCTATTTCATGGGTAAATTTTAAAACATCTTCTGGAATTTCAAATGGCTCTAAATTCCAATTTAAATTCTCTTTGAGGGCCTTTAATTCTTCAGCCCCTAAAGGTGAGCCGTGCACACAGGATTTACCCGATTTATTAGGGGCACCATAACCAATAGTCGTTTTACAGTCTATCAAAACTGGCTTTCTTGATTTCTGAGCCAAATTTAACGCCTGTTCAATTGATTCCATATTATGCCCATCACATGTCAAAACAGTCCAACCATTGGCCATAAAGCGCACTTGCTGATCTGTTTTTGTGGATAAATCCGTTGCCCCATCAATTGTAATGTGATTATCATCCCACAAAACAATTAAATTCTTAAGCTCCCAAAGTCCTGCCAAAGAAATGGCTTCTTCACTGATACCTTCCATCAGGCAACCATCCCCCACAAAGCAATATGTTTTATGATGAATTGTACCCCCCATCCGCTGATTCATAATGCGTTCAGCCAAAGCCATACCCACAGCCCCTGCTAAACCTTGCCCCAAAGGACCTGCCGAAAAATCAACCCCTGGTGTTATACCGCGCTCTGGATGCCCAGGTGTAATACTACCCAATTGACGTAAATTTTTCAAATCGTCCAATTGAATGCCTTTTGTCCCCATCATGTAAAGCATCGCATACATTAAAGGCACCGCATGACCATTGGAAAAAATCACACGATCTCGATTGGGCCAATTGGGATTTTCAGCATCAAAGCGCAAAAATTTTGCCCATAAAACAGTGGCGATATCTGCCATTCCCAAACTTGCCCCAGGATGACCTGATTTGGCTTTTTCAATCATATCCGCTGATAATACGCGCAAAGTCGTTGAAAGTTTTTGTAAATTCATTTAAGACTCCTTAGTTAAAAATAAAAAAGTATTACGCCCCTGGTGACGCGTTTGCTGTAAAACAAATCCATGCGGTAATTGTTTTTTTTCTTTGCCATCCACTTCAATGATTACCACCGTCTTCTCATCAATCCACCCCATTTGATCAAAAGCAGATAAGGCCATTTCCCATAGCCCTTTACCATAGGGTGCATCCATAAACAAAACATCCATCGGCTTATTGATTTTAGGTGGCATCAAAGCATCACCCAACAATTCAAAAGTCATATCATGTCCATTTTGACGAATAATTTTTTGTGCGACAGGATTTTTTTCAAACAACCAAATATTTTTGGCGCCACGTGATGCAGCCTCTAATCCCACAGCACCAGAACCTGCAAACGCATCCGCAAAGCGCACGCGTGACCATTGTTTTTGCGCACGCATTAAAGAGGCATTTAAAATATCAAACAACATCTCCTTGGCACGATCAGCTGTTGGACGTGTTCCTTCTGGTGGTGCTTTTAATATCCGTCCTTTAAATTGTCCAGAAATTAGGCGCATGGAGCCTCCTGAACCGCACCCGGTTTCAATGTTCCTAATTGATAAGGACCATAAGAAATTCGAATCAAACGCGACACTTCTAATCCAAAAAAATTCATCAATTTTCTAATTTCACGATTTTTACCTTCATGTAAAGTCATTTTGAGCCATGTATTTGTTCCCTGTTTACGCTCTACTTCTACTTGGCAAGGCGCATACTGAATTCCATCTACCTTCACACCTTTACTTAAACGCCCCAACATTTCCCCAGACACTACCCCATGCACACGGACACGATAAGTTCTTTCCCAACCATTGGCGGGCAATTCCATCTTGCGAGCCCAAGCCCCATCATTGGTCAACAACAAGAGCCCTTCTGAATTTAGATCCAGTCGTCCCACAGAAATCACACGAGGCATACTTTTGGGTAAATGTTCAAAAATCGTACTGCGCCCCTGAGGGTCATGTGCTGATACAATCAATCCAGCTGGCTTATGATACATCCAAACGCGGGTTTGAGATTTTTGTGCCAAAGACTTCCCATCCACTAAAACAATGTCTTCAGAACCCACGACACAGGCTGGCGTTTCCAACACTTTTCCATTCACTTGAACACGACCTGATAAAATCCAGCGTTCAGCTTCACGACGTGAACATAAACCAGCATCTGCCATCTTTTTTGCAATTCTTTCTTTCTTTTCTGTCATAAGTGTGATATTATACCAATATGGAAAAAAAAGAAAGTAAAAAGATTATAAAAAAAGCTCTTCTATGTGCTCAAAAGGCTTTTCAGTCTGATGAAGTCCCTGTGGGTGCTGCTATCTTTAATACAGAAACGGGTGAAATTTTAACCACAGCCTATAACCAAACAGAACGTAAAAAAGATGTTTTGGCACATGCTGAAATGTTGGCCATTCGCAAGGCTTGTAAAAAATTGAATCGCAAATTTTTGGATGGATATTCTATGTTTGTTACACTAGAGCCTTGTACTATGTGCGCAGCTGCAATTGCGTGGGCTAGGTTGGATGCCCTTTATTATGGCGCAACAGATCCCAAAACAGGAGGGGTGCGACAGGGGGCCAAAGTTTTTATGCGTTTACAAACACACCATAAAATCAAAAGTCAGCTGAAGAATATTCCCAAATGCGGTCAAATAATGCACGATTTTTTCCAAAAAAAACGAGATTTTAAAAAAATTAAAAATAAAAATAATTTTTGTTGACAAAAAAATTAGTTTGTGCTAACTTGCGCTCAACAAAACAAGGAGAGAGAAATGACAACAAAAAAAGCCCCTTTAACATTAAAAGAATTTATGGCATCCTCATTGATTGTTAATTATCCTTGTAATCGGTCTAGCTCTAAGTCCACTCCTCGCATGATTACAAATGAAGATTTTGTTCGCTTGTGTCAAAAGATGAAGAGCTCTACTCAACAGGTCGATGCAAATGCAGCTCAATTGTCGGGAAAAACACGAGAATAGATTCATTTGAATCCGCTTTCCTCTTTTGAGTTTGTGAAATAATACCGTGATTATAAAATCTTTGATTCTGGAAAGGATTACAATGATTTTAAAGGAAAAAATATGAACTCAATTGAAAAGAAATCAGTTGTTTTTACAGCGCAATCAAAAAAGAACTTTTTTATGAGGATGCTTGTTTGTAAATATGTTTTTGAACATGGAGGCATACCTCTTAACCCTTTTAATGTATTTGGATATTTTCTATATGAACTTGTGGACAGAGATTTAGTTCGTAATGGAAATAATAATTTGATTGCTCGTTCAGATGAAGTATGGTTTTTTGGTGAAATTGCTGATGGTTGCATTTTTGAGATAGAGTATGCGATGGAATTGGGAAAAAAGATTGCTTTTTATAAAATGGGTTCTACCTACCAATCGATAGAAAAATGTGCGATGGATGAATTGATTTTTGAAGATGAAGTGACAGTAGATACTGAAAGACTGAAACAAAAAATAAAAGAATATCCGTATATTAGTCTCTGATAAATTTTTTGGATAAGGGCAAGACTTTTCTGGATTTTATTTCAAGAGTTCGAAAATACCAAATTTTTAGCGTTTTTTTAATTTTTCTAGTTTCAAACTCATGCAAATGCTTGGAAACAAAAGAAAAAGCCACCGTTTAACCGGTGGCTGTTATAAATGGTGGGCGAGTGTACGCTATCTTCGAACAAATGTGGATGAATTAAGAGGATTGGTGGAAAATGATAAAAAACTTGACACAAAATAAAAAATATGCTATAATGACAGCCGTTTTAAACGATTGAAAGGATCTCCTCCCATGCAAAAAGATTTAGAAAATTTAGCAAAAGAAATGCAAAAGTTAAAATCAGATGAAAGACTTTACTGGCTACAATCAATGGCTCAATGTCGTGAAAATCTGCATCCCACTACTTATCCCACATATAAAACCCGCAATCAAATAGAAGAAGATTTTTTGCGATTTAGAGGGATAATAAGTCGCTCGCTTTCATCAATTTTAACAGGTAAGAGTGAGAAAGCATCTGTCATTAAAAATGGAGTTTCTGCTTTTATGTCTGCTTCAAAGGAAGAACGCGAAGAATTTTACAAAATCGTTCAAAAGGAAGTTCCTAGTAAAATTGCAACAAAAACTTCTCGTAGTTCGTCTACAGCCGTAAAAGCCCGCACACACGAATAAAATTTTACTTCAAAAAGTTCGAAACTGCCAAGATTTTAATCTTTTGAAGAAATTTTAATTTCGAACTCATGCAAATGCTTGGAAACAAAAGAAACAGCCACCGATTAAATGGTGGCTGTTATAATTGGTGGGGGAGTGTATGCTATCTTCGAACAAATTGGGACGAATTAAAGGAGTTGGAAGACAGAATCAAAAACTTGACTTCAAGTAAAAAATGTGTTAAACTGGAGCCAGTTGATGGAAAGGAATAATTTTATGTTAGTTCATGAAGCTATGGGGTTTGATCATTCTGGAAAACCTTGTGTTACTGTGGAAGAAATAGCAGCGCGTAGGAAACGCGTTTTTAATCATTCATACACATTTGCTTTGCCCAATAAAACATCAGAATCCTCACGCAAAAAGCATCCTTTTAAAATAAGGAAAGAAACACGAGAAAATATTTCACATAAAAGCAAAGTAATGGCTTTATATTTGATTGCTTTGTGTGCTGTATTCTCTTCAAATTGTAATAAAAAAACTAAACTATCAATAGCCCTACCTTTGGCTATGGCAACTACATTTACTTTGCCACTTAGGAAAAATGCAAAAGTCAGACAACGTAGTTAAGTCTGAATTTTTTTAAAGTTCGAAGCTGCCAAATTTTTGGCGGTTTTTGATTTTACTATTTTCGAACTCATGCAAGCGCTTGGAAAATAAAGAAAAAGCCACCGATTAAACAGTGGCTGTATTAAATGGTGGGCGCGCAGAGACTCGAACTCTGGGCCCGCTGATTAAGAGTCAGCTGCTCTACCAACTGAGCTACGCGCCCCACTGAGCATAGAGTATAACCGAATTATCCCAAAATGTCAATAGTTTTTTAGACGGGCGCGCTTTATCGTTTATTTGCTGGGCATAATTTCTTCCACATCAACTTCGGTGGAAAACCAGCCTTTATCTACTTCTCCATGAATTTCAATGATATCTTCATTGATGATTTGGGTATTGCCAATCACTTCATCATCTATATCCAAAATGATAGTGCCTGTTTGATCAGAAAATTGATATTTTCCGTGACCTAGTGGTTTATCAATTTTGCCACGCAAGACAACAGGTGTATCATCTTGAAAAGTCATTACTTCTAAAACAGAATTGGTAGGTATAGTATTTTTGGCTTGAACGCCAAAGGCAATCCCTGCAACAACTGTTGCAATTAATAATTTGTTCATATTCCCTCCTTTATGTTGAACAATCGTTAAGGTGGAGCACAATAAAATTTTATCAAGTATTCAAAAGGACTATTGCTTCTGAAAAGAAATTATTTAGCAGATAATAGCAAACAAAGAATTTCTACACCAAAAGCGAGAAATATAATTATAAATAATATTTTATGGTTGCAATTTGTATGAAAAGTACCTATAAGTATGACATACAAAGGAGGTATAAATGTTAGTATGTAAAAATGTGATTGTGAATGGTCGGCGGACAAGTATGCGCTTGGACCGTGAAACATGGATATCCTTATCGGATATTTGCCAAAGGGAAGGGATTACGATTCATCAGTTATGTTCTAAGATAGATCGGACAAAGGGGCCCAGTGGTTTATCTGCTGCGACACGATTATTTGTATTGACCTATTTTCGCTTTTTATTGAATCAGTATGAAAAACATACGCCTTCTGCTAATGTCAACTTTAACCCCGAAGCCGTTCTTAAAGAAGCGGTTTAGTAAGGCGCATACAGGTCTATAACCCTAAAATTAGTTTTGACGCAGTTTAATCATGCAAGCGCGCAGAG
>DFFU01000008.1 GCA_002372315.1 Alphaproteobacteria bacterium UBA3768 | reverse complement strand
CATGGGTAAATATCACCCCCATGGCGATAGTTCAATTTACGAAGCGATGGTACGTATGGCGCAAGACTTTTCAATGCGTGTTCCCCTTATCAGCCCGCAAGGAAACTTTGGTTCTATGGATGGGGATAAAGCCGCAGCTATGCGTTATACAGAGGCCCGTTTGGCACAATCGGCACACTGGTTGTTGGAAGATATTGATAAAGATACTGTTGATTTTATGCCCAACTATGATGAAACGTGCCAAGAACCTGTCGTCTTACCAGCTCGATTCCCCAATATCTTAGTCAATGGTTCGGGTGGTATTGCCGTCGGTATGGCCACCAATATGCCCCCACACAATATGTCAGAAGTATTGGGCGCTTGTGTAGCCACAATTGATAATCCAGATATTACAATTGATGAATTAATGAGTTATGTCCCTGCCCCAGACTTCCCTACAGGGGGCGTGATTTTGGGACGCGGTGGCGCACGTTCAGCCTATGAAACAGGACGTGGCTCTGTGATTATTCGTGGGCGCTGTTCCATTGAAGAAATCAAAAAAGATAAAACCGCTATCGTTGTAACAGAAATTCCCTATCAAGTCAACAAAGCCGAAATGATCATGAAAATCGCCCAACTGGTAAAAGACAAAGTCATTGACGGTATTACCGATTTGCGCGATGAATCTGACCGACAAGGTGTGCGCGTGGTGATTGAACTTAGAAAGGATGCTTTCCCTGATGTTGTTTTGAATCAACTTTACAAATATACACCTTTGCAATCCAGCTTCGGGATGAATATGTTGGCGTTGAACAATGGACGTCCTGAACTGATGAACTTAAAACAAATCATTTCAGCCTTTTTGGAGTTTCGCGAAGAAGTGGTCCGCCGCAGGACTGCCTTTGAACTGAATAAAGCCCGCGATCGTGCCCATATTTTGGTGGGATTGGCCATTGCTGTGGCAAATTTGGATAAAGTGGTAGAGATGATTAAAAAAGCCCCAGACCCCAATGTGGCTCGTGAACAATTGATGGCCGAACATTGGTCTGCACAGGATGTGGAAGGTTTGATTACTTTGATTGATGAACCTGACCGCAAAGTGGAAAATGGTATTTATATGATGAGTGAAGCGCAGGCCAGAGCTATTTTGGAATTAAAACTCAGCCGTTTGACAGGTTTGGAACGCGATAAAATTCATGCCGAAGTGGGTGAGTTGGCCGCCCTAATCAAAGGTTATTTGGAAGTCCTGTCCAGTCGTGAAAAGATTTTGGCCATTATTCGTGAAGAATTATTGGCTGTCAAAGCCCAATTCCCAGAAGAACGTCGCACCACCATTGAAGATGCCGAATTTGAAGAAGATATGGAAAATTTGATTCCGCGCGAACAAATGGTTGTAACAACGACAAATACAGGCTATATCAAGCGCGTGAAATTGGATACCTATCGTGCACAGCATCGTGGTGGTAAAGGTCGTGCGGGTATGAGTACGCGCGATGAAGATACTGTAACGAATTTGTTTGTAGCCTGTACTCATAGTCCGCTATTGTTCTTCTCAACCCGCGGTATTGTATATAAATTAAAGACCTATCGTTTGCCAGAAGGGACACCACAAAGTTTGGGTAAAGCCTTAATTAACATTTTACCTTTACAACAGAGTGAAACCATTTCAACGATTATGACATTACCAGAAACAGAAGAAGAATGTGATAAACTCACCGTTATGTTTGCCACCAGTAAAGGAACCGTGCGTCGCAATAAGCTATCTGATTTCTGGCGCGTCAATCAAAATGGTAAGATTGCCATGAAGTTGGATGAAGGTGATAAATTGGTTGGTGTCGCAATTTGTGATGATAATCAAGATATCCTGTTATCTGCCAAAAATGGTAAATGTGTCCGTTTCCCTGTGGATGATGTGCGCGTGTTCGCTTCACGTGCTTCCACTGGTGTGCGTGGCATGAAATTAATTGGGGATGATGAAGTCATGTCCATGAGTGTATTGAAACATGCCAAGGCCGAAATTGACAAGCGTGATGCTTATTTGAAAGAAGCTGCTGCACGTCGCAGGGCAGCAGGGCTTGCCACCGAAGATGACAAGGTGGAAGTGGAAAGCACATCTAACACCACTTTAACAGCCGAAGAATTTGATAAAATGGCCGCTGATGAAGAATTTATTTTGACCCTGACCAGCGCCGGTTACGGCAAACGTACCAGTGCCTATGAATATCGTATTACTTCACGTGGTACACAAGGTGTTACCAACATCAAAACAGATGAAGGCAAACGTGCAGCGCATGTGATTGCCTCAATGCCTGTGAATAAAGATGACGATTTGATGTTGGTTACTGATGGCGGACAATTGATTCGTACACGGGTGGATGATATCCGTATTGCAGGTCGTGCCACAATGGGCGTGATCGTCTTCCGTTTGGATGGTAAAGAAAAGGTGGTTTCAGCAACAGCCGTTCCTAATATGGATGAGGATGAGGGTGAAACAACGTCTGAAGAAACACAAACTCAACCTGAAGGGGAATAAAATAATGGCCAATAATTACCTTGAAGGCACAACTTGGCGTTGGCGACAGGGATGTCTTAGATTGCCAATACACAGCCTTGCAGATTCCAAAAATATACAAAAGACATCCGAGTTATATTTACCTGTCGCGGATACTACCCAAGCTGATGCTATTTTAGGACAATTATCCCAAAATGGTATTATGGCCAACAGTAAAAAAACACATTCCACTATTGACGTTATACCTGCAGGAACATTAATTGTTTATGCAAGTATCACTCAAGAAGAACCTGCTTTAAGCGAAAAAGAAAATATCAAAAAATTAAAAAACTATATCCTTTCAAATGGTGGAAAAATTTTTCAAAAGCAGTCGTCCCCATATAAGAAACTATTACGTTATTTTTTCAATAGAAGAGGAAAATAAAAATGTGTCCTTGCCCATTTTGTTGTAGTTTAGCCATTTTACTCAGCCCGTTATTCTTATTTAAAGGGCCACGCAAATGGCTGAAACAAAAACTCAGTCGTCATCATAAGCATTGTGAAACATGCCAAAATGCTGAACATGAACATTGCCAAGAAATACATATCAAATGCACTTGTGAAAAATGTAAGCATAAAAAAGTAAAATAATATATCTGATTGTTTTTATATATTTATGATGGATTATCCCCCATTTTTAATTCCTATCACGAAATTACACCGAAAAAAATTTGGCTGATAAAATCATTTATCTGTTTGGATGGATATTTTTTCCATTATGGCCTATTTTACTTCTTTTCACAGTATTTTCAAGAATCGAACCTAATTCATGGCTTGTCGTGCATCGACATACCCCTCTTCTTGAGGGAAAATCTTGGGAAGAGATTAGACGTAGAAATTTTTACTTATCTTCCGAAATTTTAACTTTCATTGCATTATTGATTCTATTTTTTACACTTATCACACACTTAAAGAATTTTTCAGAAAAATTCAGATTAATACTGATTATTGCCGATATACTCATTTTGTTTTTTCCCACAATATTTCTTTTCAAATTTTTTGAAAAGTATGGAAAAAAGTTTTCTGAAAGAACAATCCTTCAAAGAAAATATACGCCCAAAAGTGCGGACAAAGTAATTTATCCACTGTGATGTACATCAACAGAAAGATATCCTCCTAAAAATACGTTCTTAAAATATATTACTTAATACACCGGGGGTAATTGTTCCCAACGGATGAAATTCTGTTTCCGGAGAAAAAATATTCCCTTTAATAGAATATGGTACACTGATCAATCCACCACCCTCGCTCTTTCTGAATAAAAATCCAATCAGAGGAATTTTACCTGGCAAACTATTGATACCATAGGCTGGTACAACTGAACCAGATAAATTTATTTTACCAGATTTAATTTCCCCTTCAAATGTAATTCCCAAAGATGTCCCTGCCATATAACCATCCGAAATTTTTAAATCATTATTTGGATTCAATACAAAAGGAATTTGCATTTCATCAAAAACAATATCTTTGCCCAAAAAAGCATCCACAAGTCCCAAAATTGTCAAAGCTTGCATAACAAAACCAGGATCCTTTAATTGAAACTGATCAATTTGTAATTGTCCCGTCAATATACCCTTTTTATCCTGATTCGCGATAAAGGACATCTTTCCCCCATCAAATCTGTTGGATAAGTTTAAATAATCCATCAAATCACCAAAATCCGAAAAACTTCCTTGAAATTGGCGTTTATCCTGATCATAGATTAAGATAAATGGAGTGGATAAATCAGCCTGAGCATGAAAGGATTGCCAAAGTTGAGATTGTTTTTGTGCTTGAATCACAAAATTATGAATGGGCCTTTTGGGATCAAAAATAACTTGATCCAAATGAATATCTGCGTTGATATTGCGAATTTTGGAATCAGGCTCTGAATCATCCATACTCAAACCTGCAGGTAAATTAAACACCCCCGATAGATCCATAGATAACCCCTTTAATTTTAATATATTATTTTGATCATCTTGTTTGAAATAGATTGTATAATCATTTTGCCCTATCTGAACTTTTTTAAAATCCAAAATAAAATCTTTTCCCCAATTAATCTCCCCCAATAAAAGAAGATCCTTTTGGGGGCCCTTACCATAAAGGTTCAATTGTGCCTTTCCTGTATCAATATCTGCATCTTGGAAATGAATATCTATGGTTAAAGGTTGCTCTTCTTTTTTTGTATAATTCAATGCATACGAATGCAAATTCGCATCCATTGCATCCACCAATAGTTGCCCCGACATTAAATCTGTGATTTGCTGCCTTTGGGCGGTTAGATGGAGCCCCAATTTACCATGAAACCAATTTTCAAGTAAAGGGTACTTTTTCAACAAATCATCCGATGAAATTGTGGTTGATATATCGTAAAGTGCTGCTATTTTATTTGTCGGAAAGAAATATTCTGTCCACTTTAAATGCAATGGGACATTGAATAAATCAGCCTGCCCCGACACATTCAAAACATTATCTTTCACATCCAACAATAAATCGGCATTGGTAAAACTTAAATCTGGTGTTTTTAAAGCAATTGATGCCTTTTTTATATCTGCATTAGCAGACACCTTTACCTCTTCGGGCGTTATATCCGTATCCAAACGAAAGAACAATTCTGTTTCAACTTCAGCTGTTCCCACTGATTTTTGTGGGTTTATACCATATGCTGATACAAATTCCAAAGGCGGACTATCCAGTAATTCTAAGGCCTCTGAAACAGGACCTGAAATTTTCAATTTAATATTTGCCCAACTAGGATCTATATCCACATCTGTCAACAATAAATCCCCAGAAATCAACTTTAAATGCCCTATATGACCTGATTCAGGTACAATATGCACTTTATCGGGGTACAGATAAACATGCCCAAACAGACCATCCACTTTTGGCATGGGGGGCAAATAATCAACTGTTATTCCTTGAACTACAATATCCCCATATAGATCTGTTATTTCATCGCCTTTAAAATAGAGGGTAAAATCAGCCGTTTTTGCAGAACCATTCGTTAAAGATTGTGCTACCCAATCATGAGAACTGGTCCCCACTCCACGTGGCCATACAGCCCCTATTTTTTCAGTAGGAACATTTTGAACTGTTGATTTTAATATGGTTTGAATGTGATTTAAATCGCCAGTTTTTAAAAATTCATTGACACCCACAACATCCACATCCAAAGATGCCGTTGTACCATAGGATAAAGCCACACTAGATGAGGCAATTTTAACCATATGACAACCTTGCCCCACAACACCATTGATATTTAATGATTCTATGGGATAAATATTTGTCAAAGGCTCTGGTAAATCAAGCGTTCCAGTCCCCAAGGACTGAATATTAAAATGAATTTTTTGAACAATATCTGGTACAAAAGCTAACTTTCCTGCCACATCAAAATCACCCTTTAATGAAATTTGAGTATCAAAATTGACCCCCTTTAAAACAGGCAACAAATGCCCTAATGTACTCAAATTAATGGAAGGAATGCCCGCTTGAAAAGATAAATTCTTAGTAAGGCGATTTAATTCTGCTGACAGTATCAATCGCGTATCAATACCCTCAGATTGAACCTGAGTATTAAAATTCATTTCCTGAGTCCAATGCAAATGCCGATGAAACTTTAAATCCCCATCCGAAAATTTAAAAGTTCTTTTATGGGTTAAATCATCAATAATCAATTGAGCATCTTCAATACTAATACGCCGAAAGGCCAACATATGTTTGACCAAACGCTTACCCCAATCTAAATCCATAGGATGTGGTTTTTCATCGGGTTTTGTTTGCACACTGATGCCTTTATCCGATAAAATTAAATGGGCATAAGGTTCTTTTAACAAAATCATACTGGGCATATAATTTAAGGTTAAAATATGCCATAAATCATAAGATAACATCGCTTTAGGCAATGCCATCTCAACTGTTTCATCAGGGCGCAAAACTTGCATATTTTCAATATCAATCTGAATCAAACCAGGCCTTTGCCAATCTGACGAAATAACAACAGAGTCTGATTGAATTTGATAACCACTATCAGGAGGCAGAACATATTTTTCTAATTCTGGCAGCAAAAAACGCCCATCCATTGGTGAAGTATGCAGTTCATATAAGATCAAACTAACAGCCACAATGATGCACGCCAAAACCAATTCAACCAAACACCAAACAATCCGAAACAAGCGTCTGAATAATTTTTCCAGCTTTTTCTTCATTCTATAAAAATCCCCCTGTACGCAGTATAGTGGCAAAAATATAGCATGTCAAGCCCGATAAAAATGGTGCCCACATCCACGAACATGCCACCCATATCAATGATTTGATCTTGAGTCCATAACCTCCTTTGGCCATAGAAATCCCCACAATTCCACCAATCAAAGAAGCCCCTGAAGAAACAGGAATTGCAGGTAGAAAAGGAATGTTTTGTGAAAACAAAAACAATGTCATGGCCGCCGAAAATGAAGCAATCATGGCTTCCAGTGGCGAAAGCGGGAATAAATCATAACTGACTGTTCTGACCACTCTATGTGAGGCGAGTAAACACCCCACGAACACAAATAAACATATACTGATTTTAATGATTAAAATAGGCAAATTTAAGATATAAACAAATGGTTGAATAATCACAGATAAATTATTCCCCCCTATCATATACGCCATTAAACAACCAATCCAAATCATATGAAAACGTACCCACAGGTCACGACGCAAAAGTGCAATAGGATGAACCTTTAAATAGCAACGTAAAAATAAAAAAGCATAAAAAGCAATAACTCCTGCTATTAAAGGACTAAAAATCCAAGCCTTAACCAAATTTAAAATATCCGAAAATTGTACCAAGCCACCTGAGGCCAAATTCCACCCTGCTAATGCCCCCATGCCCAATTGTGCAACAGATAGTGGCAACCCGAAATAAGTCAATAAAAATATGACTAAAGATAATAAAATAGAAAAATAAAATACTTGAAATGGTGAAGTAAAATGAATGTAGCGCACCATATTTTGGGCAACCTCCCCTGAACCACAAAAGGCACCTAACATCACAAAAATCCCCATCAAGACTGCACACAATTTGAGCGGTAGCATATTTGTACCAATGGCAGATCCAAACACATTTCCCAATATGTTACGCCCAAAACTGAGTGCTAAAATAAAACCACCCAAAAGGAATACAAATGCAATCATAATGAATGTTTGGCCACCACCACTTTTAATTTATCGGCCGTATCTTCAGCCATATCTGAAATTTTTTCTAAGCTATAAATAAAACTTTTTAGCTGTAGTTGACGGGCTAAATTTAGACGCTTATTTAAAAAAACTTCTTCTTTTAAATGAATAGCCATTAAATCCACTTGATGTTCCAATTCATAAACGTTTTGAATCTCTGTATCCACATCATAACCTGCCAAAAAGGATTTTACAGCGCCTACCAACGCCCCAACACAAGATAAATCAGTATGAACCATTTCTTTGAGTAAGTCATGCATAGTTTGGGGCAATTGTGGTCTTTCAACTGACCACAAAATAACATCAGATTCGTACTTATTGATAATTTTATCACAGCCTTCCAATAAATCAATAATGTCAGAACGCATTCCAGGTAAAATCATATGATGATAGAGGTTTAACTCTGTTTGACGACGCAACGAATCGTTTTCAGCCTCTAATGCACTAATTTGCTTTTGAAGGACCTTAAATTTTTTATCACAACCTTTAACTATATAACTTTCTAAAGCCTGTAAAAACAAATATCCAGCCTGCATAATATTCATCAAAAAAATCGTAATATGCTCTTCGGTTTGTTTGGTTTGATAAAAAAGTTTCATGTTATTTTCCCTTATTCAATTCAGCCAATGCGGCCCGCATAAAACCATCCAAATCGCCATCCAACACACCGCTTGTATCTGATGTTTCATAATTAGTACGCAAATCTTTGACCATCTGATAAGGTTGCAGTACATAGGATCGAATTTGGTTACCCCAACCGTTATCCCCTTTTTGGGCGTTTACCATACCTTGTGCTTCTTGACGCTTTTGTAATTCCCGTTCATACAATCGTGCGCGCAACATATTCCATGCTTGTTCACGATTTTGGAACTGACTGCGTTGTGTTTGACAGGCCACCACAATCCCCGTTGGCATATGCGTAATACGTACAGCACTTTCTGTTCTGTTTACATGCTGACCACCAGCGCCACTGGCACGGTATAAATCAATTCGGCAATCGGCTGGATTGATATCTACTTGAATAGAATCATCCACCACAGGATAAACCCACACAGATGAAAAACTGGTATGACGACGCGCATTAGAATCAAAAGGCGAAATACGCACCAAGCGGTGAACCCCTGATTCAAACTTCAACCATCCGTAAGCATTTAGACCGGAAATTTTCAAAGTAGCGGACTTAATACCCGCTTCCTCCCCTGCTGATTCTTCCAACAGTTCCACTTGATAACCTGACTTTTCAGCCCAGCGCATATACATACGCTCCAACATAGAGGCCCAATCCTGCGATTCCGTACCACCAGCCCCTGAATGAATTTCCAAGAAAGCATCATTTTTATCACCTTCTCCAGAAAGAAGACTTTCCAATTCCATTTTTTCAAAATCTTTTTCCATCAGTTCAAATTGTTTTTCAGCATCAACCAACAAATCTTGTTCGTTTTCGCTTTCTGCCATTTCAATCATCTCATAAGTGTTTTGGACTTGTGTTTCAGCCTGTTGCACGCGTTCAATTGCGTTATTGAGTGATGTACGTTCGGATAAAATTTTTTGGGCACGTTCGGGATCATTCCACAGATTACCATCTGCAACCAATTGTTCTAATTCATCACGACGGGACAGAGCTTTATCCCAGTCAAAGACGCTCCTTTATCAGGGTCAAGATGCCCCGATACTTTTCATTCAAATTGATGATTTCTGATTTCATTTTTTACCCTTTTTAATATAAACCACCTAAATCAGGAACATCGTCCTCTTCACTGATAACAATATCCTGACCTATCAATTTTTGGGGCTTCGTTAAATCTGTATCCATACGAAAAGCCTCAGTTACTACATTGCTATCCCCAGCTTTAGCAGGACGCCCCGTTGTTAAATTCACACGTACCAATTTTACCCCTTCAGGAATACGAAAAGGAATATCAGGCGTATTGGCCAAGGCTTGTTTCATAAACTCACGGAAAATTGGGGCCGCAACCACACCCCCTGTATCATGAGCACCCAAGCTGATGGGATTATCAAAGCCCACCCAAACCCCCACAACCAAGTCTGGTGAAAAGCCAACAAACCACGCATCACGGTTATCATTACTCGTTCCCGTTTTTGCCCCTAAAGTCTTCTTCACAGAACGAACAGACTTACCCGTTCCACGTTCCACCACCCCCGTTAGGATATTCACCATTTGATAGGCACTTACAGGGTCTTGGATCTGCTCACGCACATCTGGCAATACGGGCATATCATCCACAGACGCCATATCACCTGTACAATTTTCACAAACACGTGTATCTTTTTTATAAAGCGTTTTTCCAGATCTATCTTGAATACGATCAATTAGAGTTGGTTCAATTTTTTTACCACCATTGACCAACATACCATAAGCCGAAGTCAATCGCATCAAAGTCGTTTCACCAGCTCCCAAGGCTGTTGCCAAATTAGGTTCCAACTTATCAGAAATACCAAACTTTTTACCATATTCCAAAATTTTTCCCATACCAATTGCCTGAGCCAAACGCACGGTCATCAAGTTACGAGATTTTTCAATTCCTACACGCAAAGTTGTTGGGCCATAAAATTGACGTGAGTAGTTTTGAGGCTTCCATTTGCTCCCATCAATATTTTCCATCACCAAAGGCGCATCCAAAATAAGGTTAGACGGATTATAGCCTGCATCCAAAGCCGCCAAATACACAAAAGGCTTAAAGGAAGAACCTGGCTGACGGAAGGCTTGAACAGCACGATTAAATTGGTTGCGTTCAAATGCAAATCCACCAGACATTGCCAAAACACGCCCCGTATGTGGATCCAACGCTACTAATGCACCTTCCACCGCTGGCATTTGTTGCAAGGCATACTGTTCTTTTTCCTTAGATACCAAAACAATGTCCCCCACCGATAAAACATCCGAAACTCTTTCAATTTTTTGCGTTGAAATACGATTTTCAGGCAACGCCGGCTTTGCCCAAGTCAATTGAGATAAAGGAATTTGTCCCTTTACACCATCAGATAAAATAATATCGGCAAAATCATCTTGAACACCAATGACCCCCGCATATTGCCAATTTTTGGGCGCATAAAATTTTTTGTATTCTGGCAATAGCACTCTTACATCCCCATCTGTATGAGCCACTGGCCCACGCCAACCATGACGGCGATCATATTCAATCAGCCCATTTTGTAAAGACTGAGAAGCATACTTTTGCAAATCTGGTTTAATGGAGGTACGAATTGTCAATCCCCCCAAATTGATGGATTCATCCCCATATTTATCCACCACAAAACGACGCACCTCCTCAGCAAAATATTGACCTTCTTTCAAAGTCTTTGTTTCACTTGGAATCATATGAATAGGAACAGATTGAGCTTGCTCTGCCTCTGATTGTGTGATGTAGCCATCTTCAGCCATACGGGATAACACCCAATCACGACGTTCTTTGGCTGCCTCTGAATGGCGCAAGGGATGATAGTTGTTAGGGGCTTTGGGCAAAGCCGCTAAAAAGGCCATTTCGTCTAAAGTCAATTCGTTCATTGCTTTATTAAAGTACGCCATTGCTGCGCTAGCGACACCGTAAGATCCTTGCCCCAAATAAATTTCATTTAAATAAAGTTCTAAAATATGGTCTTTGGAAAAAGCATCCTCCATACGTCGAGCCAAAAGAGCCTCTTTAATTTTGCGAGACAAAGACCTTTCCGAACTTAAAAAAAAGTTTTTAGCAACCTGCTGGGTAATAGTAGAAGCCCCCATTGGACGCTTACCCGTTCCCAAATGCTTTACATTATTCAAGACCGCACGTACAATCCCCGTAAAATCAATGCCTCCATGTGTGTAAAAATTTTTATCCTCAGCAGAAATAAAGGCCTGTTTTAACAAATCTGGTATCTTTTCAACAGGAACAAAAGAACGCTTTTGTGTGGCGTATTCCGCCAACAGAGAACCATCTTGAGCATAAAGGCGTGTTGTAATAGGCGGACGATAATCTTCCAACTGACGATAATCAGGCAAGCCTATAGAATAATGCATAACAACCAAAAAGGCCAATGTGACCAAAGCAATTCCACCAAAGAAAAAAAGACTGACAATTGTTTGTAAAAAACGCATTTTGTTTCCCTTTATATCTCGAAAGATTGTACGGTATTTTAAAAGAAAATACAAGTCCTTTTTTATCAAAAAAAAGTTGCTTTTTTTCAATAAGTGTTTTATCCTAAAACCAAAGGAGGAAAAATGAAAATTTCTTTGATCTTACCAGCCTATAATGTTGCCCAATATGTGGGGGTATGTTTGGACAGTATTTTGGCTCAAACCCATAAAAATTTTGAAGCATTGATTATGGATGATGGCTCAAAAGACAAAACCCTTCAGATTTTAAAAGATTATGCGCGTAAAGATAAACGCATCAAGGTTTTCAGTCATAAAAATGCAGGTGTTACATCTTCCCGTAACGAATTATTGGATAAAGTTTCAAAAGATACAGATGCTATTTTTTATCTGGATACAGATGATATGATTCATCCCAAAACATTGGAGACGCTGGCCTATTATATGAAAAAATACAAAGCTGACGTCGTGGAATGTTGTTTAACACGTGTGGAACACAATACAATTTTACCCGAATACAAAGAAGTTAAATATCCACGTAAGGATATCAAAATTTTGGACGATATGAATATTTTTTGGTCTAATAAGACTCGTATTGGTCCGTGGATCAATATATGGAATAAGTTGTATAAATGGGACAAAGTAAAATATTTGCGTTTTTCAAATAAATTGGCTTATGAAGAAGATTATTTTTATGGCTGTTTGGTACATGATACAATTTCACGCAAAGTTTTAATTCCAGATGTACTTTATTATTATCGCAAAAATCCAACATCTGTCAACGGCAAGTTAAATTTTGAACGCTATGTACGTACCACAGCAAATCGAATACAACTAAGCTATGATACTTTTTTAAAGACAGGAAAAGTTCCCGAAAAATATCGTTCTGATTTTGAATATGATCTAGTCAATGATTGCTATCGAATGGTCATTCGTAAAAATTTAAAAAAGAATAAAAACTTTAAAAGTTGTAAAAAAATGTTTTTACTTTCCGCTCAATATATCAATTACTTTTACAACAATAAAATTGTAGATTTCAAACGGTTAAATATCATCAAACGTTGGATGGTCTTTTTAACACGACATCATCAATTTATTTTGGCAAAAATGTTGGTACAATTGACTTAGCGTTCACGCCATACAAAACACTTTTGCCTTTGATTGATATATTTTAAATTTTGAGCCACGCGACAATTTCTTAGTGTACATTGTGCAAAACTATTGAAGAATTTTTAAAGGGGTCAATGTGTCCATTGACGAAAGCATTTTGAAATTCAATTTCTTCTGTACTTGTGAATAAACCTTTTGTCATTTTTTCTTCTTATCTTGTTCTGCCAAATTGTGCGAATCTGATATTTTGTTGATTACGATTGATGTGTTTGACTTGATGATTAATTTTTTTGTTTTCCGTGCGTTCAAAAGCCCGCTTAGTTTGCGGAATCTCCGACTGGAAAGAACACCCCCACCCCATATTCACCCATTGCATTTTAATTCTTGCCATTTTTTTAATCCTTTCAAGTTATAACATATTTTTATCTTTTTTTACACGGAACCCATACTGTATTATTTAATTTTTCAGTTCCGCTAATCAACATAATCAACCGGTCCACACCTAATGCATTTCCTGAGGCTTCGGGCATACCATATTCCAATGCCTGCAAAAAATCTTCATCCATTGGGTCATCCCAACCATAGATACGCTTACGTTCTGCATAATTTGATTTAAAGCGCATCCGCTGTTCCACAGGATCTGTCAATTCTGAAAATGCATTACAAAGCTCCACGCCACAGGCATATACCTCAAAACGTTCACAGACACGCGAATCTGTTGGTTTTTGACGTGCCAAAGCCCCTAATTGTGTCGGATACTCGCATAAAATAGTCGGTACACCATCACCCAATTTATATTCCACACAATTGAGCATAATCCGAAAGAAAATATCCTCCCATGTATCATTATCAGAACATTGAATACCAATACGTTCAGCCTCTTTGCGCAAATCCTTGGCCCATAAATTGACACCAGCATACTTTTTAAAAGCTTGAGCCACCGTCAATTTTTGCCACCGTTTAAAAGGATCACAAGTGCGATTATTATGTTGCAATTGTTTTACATCGCATCTTTTAGCACAAGCACGCACAATGTTGACTGTATCACGCATCATGGCCGAATAATCAGTATGCGTACGATACCATTCCAACATCGTAAATTCTGGGGCATGCGTACTTGATACTGGTTCATCACGATAAGCATGACAAATTTGATAAATTTTTTCTTCGCCAGCCACCAATAATTTTTTCATAGAAAGTTCTGGCGAAGTATGCAAATAATAATCCCCTGTTTGAAAGCATTTTAAATGAATTTCATCACTGGGAGCCACTTGCAAATAAGGAGTGTCCACTTCTTGAAAACCACGATGATCAAAATAATAACGTATCGTTTTTATTACCTGAGAACGCACCTGACGCACAGGAGTATTTTTCATGTAAAGATCTGGTCGCCACCATTTTATTTGCATAATTGGTCTGCCAAGTCTGTCATTTGGGATTCATTTTCTTTTGTCATTGCCGATTTAATCGTAATCACGGGTTCCACAAAAGCAATATTCTTTAATGCTTCCAATTCTGTACGCATCTTTTTGGCAGCCTGAGGTGCCCATGACCCATTTTCAATCAAAGCAATCATCCTGTTTTGATAATTTTTGGATTTTAGGTGCACAATAAAAGTTTCCATCGTTGGGAAAATACCCGTATCATAGGTGGGAGATGCCAACACCAAACGATCATAGCGAAAAGCATCTTCCAAACATTCGGCCATATCATCCCGTGCCAAGTCAGATATAGCCACCTTAACACCTTTTTGTTCCAATTTCGTTTTTAATAACTCACAGGCTTTTTTGGTATTGCCATAAATGGATACATAGGCAATAAAGACACCTTTATCTTCGGGTTGATAAGAACTCCAAATGTTATATTTTTCCAAATAATAGGCTAAATTGTCTGTCAGCATTGGCCCATGTAAAGGAAAGATTTTTTGAATATCCAATGCAGAGGCTTTTTTCAAAACTGCCTGAACCTGAGGCCCATATTTACCCACAATGTTAAAATAATAACGACGTGCTTCGCAGGCCCAATCTTCATTTGTATCCAGCGCCCCAAATTTACCAAAAGCATCCGCCGAAAATAAAACCTTATCCGTTGCATCATAGGTCATCATGACTTCCGGCCAATGCACCATAGGTGCCAAAATAAAGTGCAAGGTGTGGCGCCCCAATGCTAATGTTGCTCCTTCTCCCACTACTTGAACGGGAATATTTAATTCGGGGAAAAATTGCCCTAACATTTTTTGGGCGGCCCCTGTCATTACAATTTTTGTTTCAGGATACTTTTCAACAAATTTTTGGATGCTGCCCGCATGATCGGGTTCCATATGCGATACGATTAAATAATCTGGCAATCTGTCATTCAAAACTGTGGCCAAATTTTCAAACCAAGTCTCTGTGGCACGAATATCCACTGTATCCATCACGGCCACTTTTTCATCCATAATCACATAGGAATTATAGCTTACGCCATTGGGGATAACATATTGACCTTCAAATAAATCCAAAGTCTTATCATCCACACCGATATAAAAGATATTATCTGTCAGTTTTTGAACCGTCATTTTTACTCCTTTGCTTTTGGGCATATTATTAGCCCAAAATATCTCAAAAGTCAAGATAAATAGACCTTAAATTATGTATTAAAAATTTTTATAAGAAAAAACTTTGATTTATTCTAATCCAAATAATATTCCACGGTAGAAACGACACGAACCTTTTTATTGATTTGCTCACGTTCACCTTGATCGGGAATTTCTTCGCGAGGCAAAATGGAAAACACGCCCTGATTCGCCGAGCGAATTTTACCCACTTTTGAATGAGAATTTTGAGCAAATTCATCGGCCGCCTGACGCGCATTTTGTGTGGCTTGTTTCAGCATAGATGGCTTTATATTATTTAATCCTGTAAACAAATAGGACACCCCATTGCCATAAGTATTAAAACTCACACCTTTTGAAACCAAATCCCCAATTTGTGGATAAAAAGAATTAACTAAATCCACTTTGTCCGTCCGAACCGTCAATGTTTGATTAAGTGTATAGCGAGAGGGGATAGAATTTCTGTCTCGATACGCATCGGCATAGGCATCCTGCATTGTTAGCCCCTGCACAATAATTTCGTCATCAGAAAAACCCGCCTTTTGCAAAAAAGATTTAATTGTTTGCTCTTGAGCTTCTATATCCTTTTTAGTCGTTGCCAAAACATTCCCTGTAGATTGAAAACGAATATTCCACACAGCCAAATCTGCCTTTACATCTTTTTCGGCCAAACCTTTGACCGTAACAGTCCGCATATCAAAATGCGTTTTATAATAATAGTATCCAGGGAAAAAACCACCCAAAGAAATACCACAGGCCAATATTGTACCCACTAATGCCATTTTTGACGTCATTTTAATCTCCTTTTATAGGGGAGAAAATATCTTTTTTTTATTTATTTGTCAAGGAAAAAGGATTATTCTTTTATTTTCTGATCAAAATGTAATTTTGAATTTTTAGCGCACTTTCTGGCTTTTTGAATCAATTGAAAGCGTTCTTTAGTTTGTTCAACCCGCCGTTTGATATGAGGGAAAAGATCTGTTTTTTGTTTATAATTTTCCAAGCCTTGAATCAATTCTTTTGAGATCATTTTTTCTCCTTTAAACGCCAACGCTTTGTGACAAAAACATCTTGAAAACCAATTTTATCATATAGGGCCGCAGCCTTTTTGTTATACATATAACATTCTAAATCCACAAATTCAACACCTCTTTGTGCCAAATATTTTAAACTACATTCCGTTAAAGCGCGACCAATACCTTGTCGGCGACAATTTTTATCAACGTACAAATGAACCAATAATGCCTTTTTATGATAGGTATAATAGGCTTGAACTCTTGGGGAAATTTTTTCAATTGCTAAAATGGCACAACCACAAATACACCCATTTTTTTCTGCAATAAAAATAACTTTATTATGCGAGTGCAAACATTTTTGAAGCCATGCTCTATCGCGTTCTGCATGATAAGGGGCATATTCTTTGGTTAGCTTATCCTCTGAATCATTTTCCAACTGACTACGCAATCGGCACAATTCATCCAAATCCTTTAATGTTGCTTTTCGGTAAATCATGGGAAAATCTTTCAAAAATGGTCGGGGCGACTGGACTTGAACCAGCGACACCTAGCTCCCAAAGCTAGTACTCTACCAGGCTGAGCTACACCCCGAATAGGAAGTATTGTAGCCTTATTTTATAAAAAAATCAAGAATTATTTTAAAGCAATCAAAAAAAAATTAAAAACAAATATAAAAAATACTTGACAAAATAAAAAATATCTGATATAATGCCCTCGTTCCGTGGAAGCGGAATCAGGTGTTTGTGTCATTTAGTCTCCCTATAAGCGAACATCTGCGTGGGTTGGACGAAACCTCCCCCTTTTTTTAATTCGATCCAATCTGCACCCCTCGGGCAACCGGGGGGCTTTTTTTATCTTGATTTTCTTTCTAAAAAACGATAAAATATCTTATAGGAGTTAAAATGGTCTTATTGGCAATTGATACATCAAATCGCACGCTTTCTGTCGCATTATTGACAGAAAAAGGAAATATTTTTTCCAAAGAACTGCAAATGGATCGTGGTCAAGGTGAAGCCCTTATTCCCCTGATTCAAACGTTATTGACTGAGGCCAAACAAAAAGTGGAAAATCTGCATGCGATTGCTGTTGCGGTTGGGCCGGGGTCTTTCACGGGTGTTCGCATTGGGTTAGCGTGTGCAAAAGCTTTTGGATTAGCATTAAACATTCCCGTTTGGGGTGTTACAAATTTAGAGGCTGAAGCCTACGGTATCAAACAATCCATTACCGTTGTTTTGGATTCTAAACGTGGTGATTATTTTGTTCAGCATTTTGAAAACAATCAAGCAACTGATGAAGCCCATATTGAAACAAACGAAGGATTAAAAAAGAGCCTGCCTTTTGTAGCAATTGGTGATGGAGCGCAAGAATTGGCTGATAAAATTGGATGTAAAACAATTCAACGTACGCTCCCCCTTGCAGTTGCTGTTGCCCAAATTGCTTTAAAACGTAAAGAGCATCCCCTGCCAGCACAACCTCTATATCTAAGGCAAGCCGATGTTACTGTGTAAAGGGAGTCAATATGCCCTGCCAGCACATAAAATCCACAAACAGTGTTTTCAAAACGCATGGTCCGAAAGTGAATTTCATGGGTTACTCAATCTACCAACAACACGCCTGTGGATGAATGAAAAGGGAATGTTATTATGTTCTCACATTTCTGATGAAATGGAGATTTTAACCTTTGGTGTTATTCCAAAATATCGTCATTTAGGTGAAGGAACAACCCTATTAAAACAAATGTTTCAATACGCCAAAGAAAATAATGTACAGAAAATATTTTTGGATGTAGCCGAAGACAATATCCCCGCAATCAGACTTTATGAAAAAATGGGATTTTTACCCATAAATCGGCGTAAGGGGTATTATCAAAATGGTAAAAAAGATGCTCTAATCTATGTTAAAGTTTTATAAGGATATTGACTTTTTACATAAAAGCATACATATATATTTAAAAAAGGAGATTTTATGGCAGAAAATCAAGATGGTATTTATCCCGTACTGGCATTACGCGATATGGTGTTGTTTCCACATGTGGTTATTCCCTTATTTATCAGTCGCGATAAATCCATTGCCGCACTAGAAAATGCCATGGAAAACAATAAACAAATTTTGGTTCTAACCCAAACAGATGGTGAAAATGATACGCCCTATACAGGAGATTTATACACCATTGGAACACTGGCAAATGTTTTGCAAATGCTTAAACTTCCTGATGGAACAATTAAAATTTTAGCAGAAGGTGCGACCAGAGCAAAAGTATTGGATTGGACACGAAGTGATGTGTTTTTTGAAGCACACGCCACAGCATTGCCAGATAAAGAATCGGATCCCGCAAAAGTGGAAACTTTAACGCGATCAGTAGCCGAACAATTTGAAATGTATGGGCAATTGTCCAGCCATATTGGTCCTGAAATGTTATTGGCTGTGGCCAGCATTAAAGAGCCAGAAAAACTGACAAACGTTATTGCTTCACATATTGTCATCAAATCCGAAGAACGCCAAAAACTATTGGAATCCCCCAGTTTGGCCAAGCGTATGGAAGAGTTATTTGCACTCATGGAAAAAGAATTAGACGTTATGCAGGTGGAACGTAAAATCCGGCGTCGGGTCAAAAAGCAAATGGAAAAATCCCAGCGCGAATACTATTTGAATGAGCAAATGAAGGCCATTCAAAAAGAGCTATCAGATGGGGGTGAAGATGGATCAGAAATAACAGAATTAGAGGCAAAAATTAAAAAAGCCAATATGAGTAAAGAGGCCACAGAAAAAGCTCAAACAGAATTAAAACGCTTAAAGATGATGGGACCTATGTCGGCTGAGGCCGGTATTATTCGCAACTATATTGACTGGCTGATTAACCTACCATGGAAAGAAAAAAAAGATTTAGATTTTGATTTGGCTGGCGCTAAAAAGATTTTGGATGAAGATCATTATGGCCTAAAAAAGGTTAAAGAACGTATCTTGGAATTTTTGGCGGTTCAAAAACGCACCAATTGCGTCAAAGGGTCAATTTTGTGCTTGGTGGGCCCTCCAGGAGTTGGTAAGACCAGTTTAGGCCAATCCATTGCCCGTGCCACAGGACGTACCTTTGTACGTGCCAGTTTGGGTGGCATGCGTGATGAGGCTGAGATTCGTGGACACAGGCGCACCTATATCGGCGCAATGCCGGGTAAAATTGTCCAATCTATGAAAAAAGCTGGCAATATCAATCCTTTATTCTTGCTGGATGAAGTAGACAAATTAGGCAACGATTATCGGGGAGATCCAGCATCGGCTTTGTTGGAAGTTTTGGATCCTGAACAAAACCAAACTTTTAACGATCATTATTTGGAAGTTGATTACGATTTATCGCATGTGATGTTCATTGCAACTGCCAATTCACTCAATATGCCACGACCTTTATTGGATCGTATGGAAATCATTCACCTATCAGGTTATACCGAGGAAGAAAAGCAAGAAATTGCCAAACGCCATCTTATTCCAAAACAATTAAAATTGGCAGGTTTAGAGGAAAAAGAATTAAAGTTCACAGATGCAGCACTTTTGCAACTCATTCGCCATTACACACGCGAATCAGGTGTACGTCAATTGGAACGCGAAATCGCCAATATCGCCCGTAAGGTCGTAAAAGAAATTTTAACCAAAGACACAAAGTCTGTGGAATTAACTCAAACCAATGTTAAAGATTATGCTGGGGTTCAAAAGTATTCCTATGGTATCGCAGAAAAAACAGATCAAGTAGGTATTACGACCGGTCTTGCTTGGACAGAAGTGGGTGGTGATATTTTATCTATTGAAGCCTTAACCATGCCCGGCAAAGGAAAGCATACTTTAACAGGACAATTGGGTGATGTGATGAAGGAATCTATTGAAGCCGCCTATTCTTTTGTGCGTGCCCATGCGGATGATTTTGGTATCAATGATGAGGTTTTTGAGAAAAAAGACGTTCACATTCATGTACCAGAAGGGGCAACCCCAAAAGATGGTCCCAGCGCAGGTATTGCCATGATGACTTCCTTGGTCTCAGCTTTAACAGGAATTCCCGTTCGTAAAGATGTCGCCATGACCGGTGAAATTACTTTACGCGGTCGCATTTTACCCATTGGTGGATTAAAGGAAAAATTGTTGGCGGCTTTACGTGCAGGTATTAAAACTGTTTTAATCCCTTCCGAAAATGAAAAGGATCTAGAGGAAATCCCAGATAATGTCAAAGAGGGATTAAAAATCATTCCTTTGGCCAAAGCAGAAGATGTTTTAAAATACGCTTTAACACGAGAAATTAAAAAATAACTTTGACTTTTTAAAAAAATCGTGCTATGATAGATACGTTCGGGCGATTAGCTCAGCTGGTTAGAGCATATGCTTTACACGCATAGGGTCTGCGGTTCGAATCCGTAATCGCCCACCAATTATAAGCCACCTTGAAACAGGTGGCTTTTTTGTTTCCAAGTGCTTGTGCAAATTTGAAATCAACAAAATTGAAATTATTGTTTTTAGGATATTTTAAATTTAGGGATTGTTTTTTTATTCAAATTTGTATAAAAACAAAGAGATGTCTATTTTAGTTTTAATACTCGCCATATTGGAAATTTTTATTATGCTTGTCATTAGTGTGGTAAGTATCGTGTTTTTATATTTCATGGTAAATTCTAAATTGATGCGCCATGCCCCCCCTGTACCATCCTGTGGAAAAGTCAAAACAGAAATGATGCATGATGTATCAAAAATCCTTTCAAAGCGCAAAAATCAAGTGGTTATGGACTTGGGTAGTGGTTGGGGCTCTTTATTAATACCTTTAGCAAAAGAATTTCCGAACCATCATTTTATCGGAATTGAACATGGATATATCCCCTATTTCGTCAGCAAAATTCGATCCAAGAATATCCCCAATCTCACATTTATCAGAGAAAATTTTTTTAAATCAGATATATCCAAAGCACACATTATTTTTATGTTTTTATTACCACATATTATGCCCAAGATTAGTGCCAAATGCCGTAAAGAATGTTCAAAGGGAACACTCCTCTATATAAATAGATTTCAAATTCCAAATTTTAAACCCCAAAGAAAGGTCTCTTTAGGAACAGAATATGATTCATACTACGTTTACAAAATTGGTGATTGATTTGACTTTTGGGACAAATTTTGCTATTTTCACTTAAGAGGAGAATTGATGAAAAGATACATAAAAGAGCATAACCTGAAAGTATATGAAGTCAATTGTTTTGGAGATTTAAAATTATTGAGTTTATTTAATATACTGCAAGAAGTCGCTTCAGAACATGCCAACATACTTGGGATTGGATATGATGCCTGCTTGAAAGCAAAAGTGGCTTGGGTGGCAGCATCCTATCGTGTTGACATACACAAACTACCCCACATGGGCGAAACTTTTTCAATTGAAACATGGATTGCTGATTTAAACGCCGTCACATCTCAACGATGCTATCGCATCAAAGACAAAACAGGAACAATTTTAATTGAAGGGGTAACCCATTGGGCATTGATTTCATCAAATACACTGCGCCCTGTGCCCATTGAAAAATTTTTAACAATTGATTTGCAAGAAATTGATGGAGAGAAATTGTCTTTTTCAACCGCAAAAATACGTTTAAGCTCGCCCGAAAAAACAGATTTTGCTACACACTTTATGGCCCGCTTTGACGAAATGGACACAAATTTCCATATCAATAATGCAATTTATCCCACTTGGGCATCAGAGAGTCTGCCACCACATTGGCAAGAAACAAAGATTCCTACCTGTGTTCAAATCAATTTTAAAATGCCCACAAAAGCCTTTGAACAGGTTGATGTAAAAACGCAAATTTTGGGTGAAAAAACCTTACATCAAATTGCTGTTGGGGAAAGTATAAAAGCCCTCGTTCAAATTAATTGGAAAGAAAAATAATTTAGCACTTGATTTTTTGCTTTCATAATCCCATATGTTGGATATCATCAAGCGCTGTGAACTTGATTGAATATGAAAGGAGAAAAGATTATGTCACATTTTATTATTAAAAGAAATGAAGTTGAACCACGGACAAATGATGTTTGGGGATTACAATCGGACATCAATCGCTTGTTCGACGCGTTTATGAGTCCTTTGGATACAACATCCGAAAAAGACATGGTTCCCAAATTGGATGTTGCAGAATTAAAAGACAGATATGAGGTCAAAGCCGAATTACCAGGTATGGATGAAAATGATATAGAATTGACCATTGAGGATGGGTTACTCACAATTAGTGGAGAAAAGAAGGCTGAGACAGAAGAAAAAGAAAAGGGGTATTACCTAAAAGAGTGTTCCTATGGTAGTTTTTCCCGTTCAGTACGTTTACCCGAAAATATTGTTGATGACAAAATAGAAGCAAAATTTAAAAAAGGTGTCTTAACGGTGAAATTACCCAAAAAAGAAATCTTGCCTCCCAAATCACGAAAAATTGCCATCTCAAATAAGTAAATAAAAATCCCCTTCGTTCTGAAGGGGATTTTTCTAAGACCTTATTTTCTTTTTAAGCCGCCGAACAAACTTCATTAAAGTAGAGAATCTTTTGCCACAATGGTTAACCCCATATAAAGAGGTTAATTTCATTTTGACATTTTCACCATCTTTTATTTTGGTTAAAATGATATTTCCATTGGGCTCAATAAGATTAGGTGAAGAAAAACTGCTATCTGGAAAACGCTCTGTTTCATCAGCGGGTAAATCTTTTCCACGTCCAAAAGCCCAAATAATGCGTTTTTCATCAGGGAAACCCCGAAAAATACTATCTGGCACAGTTGGACCATTTTTCGTATGTAAATGAACAATTGATGGATTAAATTTGCGATTTTTCATACTCTCAACAACATCTAATGTATCCCTTAATTGATCAATATTATGATGCATATTTTCGTTTGGTGAATCCACAAAAGAAATGACCAAAGGCTGCTCAGACATAATCACTTTCCTTAACGCTAACTCAGATTTCTGATTAGTCACACCACGCGTCATGACATTAAAGTATCCCTTTTCTTGAGCAACCCACATGGCTGCATCACCAGAATCAGCCCCCATAATGGGATCTTGATAAGACAACATATCAGAATCCGCAAAGAATTGAGAAAAATAATGTCCACAGGATTCTTGTGGATAAAAACGATAATGCCGATTTAGGCCCTTATAAATATCCACAAAAACTGGCCACGGCATGTGAGATAAATTAGACTCCGCACGATCGCAGCAATGAGAACAACGATTTTCACAACCTTTTGTTAGTTGAATTGCAGGGAACAACCAAACACTCCAAATACGCTCTTTTGCCAATTTTTTAGCCATTTCAGAGGATATATGCCAATGGCGATAATTACGTTTATCAAATAAAAATTTGTGTGAACAGCGTACAGCTAAATCAGCCATAGCATTTGAATAATTTCCTTTTTGTAGAGCCTGTTGCAAAATTTTTAAATTTGAATCCCCAACACTAGAGGTCAATTTTCGGCGTGTTTTTTTAACAGATTGATCTTGTGTTAAAGGCACAGAACAATTTTGATAAGATTTCAAAACTTTAATAGCTTTTTCAATTTGATATCTATTTAATTTTTGTGCTAATTGATCGGTATTCAAAAAAGGAGACATCTCCATCAACGATTCAATTTCTGGAGGTGTGTTTTCACGATAAACTTTAGGCAACTGAGGCCAAAGAGGATAACAAGTGCGAATAACACAGGGGGAATAGATTTGATACAATAAAAAATCACCAATATTTTTTTCAATAAATTTAGGATTATCTTTAAAACGATATAATTTTTCGTATGCTTTCATTCAAACTCCGATGTGTGATATTATAGCACATATTTCAATTTTTGTCAATAATTCACCAACTTTCATATGTATTCTTTACTTGACATTTCAAATAAAATAATCTACTTGTCAAAAAGAGGATTATCAAATGAAATCAGCATTAGTTTTGGAAGGCGGAGCCAAAAGAGGCATCTATACGGCTGGTGTTTTGGATGTGTTGCTAGAAAATAAAATCATCGTAGATGGGATATTTGGCGTTTCAGCTGGGGCTATTCATGGGTGCTCTTATGCTTCGCTACAAAAAGGACGTAGCATCCGCTATACACAAAAATACAATGATGATTATCGTTTTATGAGTTGGCGTTCTTTTTTTAAAACGGGCTCGGTCGTTGATACCCATTTTTCCTATCATGAACTGCCAGAAAAGCTAGATCCCTTTGACAATAAAACTTTTATGAAGCAAAAATTAAAATTTTATGCCGTATGTACGAATCTTAAAACAGGAAAAGCAGAGTATATTCTTTGTCATGATTTATTTAAACAAATTGACGTAATACGCGCATCAGCCTCTATGCCTTTAGTATCCCAAATTGTACATACAAATGGTAAAGAGCTATTAGATGGCGGAATTGCCGACAGTATTCCCATAGAAGCGGCATTTCATTTTGGATTTGATCGGAATATCGTTATTCTGACTCGCCCTAAAGATTATCGCAAAAAAGCAGTCCCTTTGTTTGTTCAATGGATTATAAAACATGTGTATAAAAAATACCCCAAATTTATTCAAGTAATCATTCATCGCCCCCAGATGTATAATAAACAGGTGGAAAAAATTTTAAAACTAGAAAAAAATAAAAAAATTTTAGTTATTCGTCCCAGTAAAAAAATCAATATATCACGAATGGAACGCAACATAAATACCATAAAAAAGATGTATCAACTGGGACGCACAGATGCAAAAAGAATGCTCCCCAAAATTCGTGATTTTTTGTCAGTTTCGCTTGAGAAAAATTAAAACATTTATCACAAACAATAAATCTTGTTTTTTAACCCTATTTTTTCCTTTCGTTCAAATTGAATAAAAATAGGATAAACCGTTGATACACAAGTGTTTTTCAAAAACAAAAAAGGCCAAGGATAAAACCTTGACCTTGATCTAAAATGCTTAGATTTCAAGCTTTTTTAATTGGTGCGGAAAGCCGGAATAAAACCGCAGCTCTCGTGTCTTGATTCCGTTATGTTTTTCGGGGATTATTTCCAAAAAGCATCACAATCCGCATCACAGACCTGAACTAAGACGGATTATAGCGCAAATTTTGAATAAAATAAATACTTTTTTGAACAATTTTGCTTTAAAACAGTCATCACTGTACAAGTTTTGGATTTGTTTTACCTTTCATTCTATTCAGAAAGCGTCTGAGGGTGGCGTTTTGAACACCCATGATTTGGGAAATTTTATTTTTGCTCACGCCTGCGTTTAAAAGTTTTTGGATTTTACGCGTATTTTTCGTCAGTTTCAGCTTTTTAGATTGAGCAGAAAATGGACGTCCCAACTTTTTACCACTGGCTTTCACATTTTCAAGGGCTGCTTTTGTCCTTTGTGAAATCAGTTGTCGCTCTATTTCAGCACTGATACCAAAAGCGAATGCCATCACTTTGGATTGAATATCATTGCCAAGACGATAGTTTTCTTTAATTGTCCATACTTGACAGTTTTTATTAAGGCAAGTTTCCAAAATGTGCATCACTTCAAGCAGTGAACGACCGAGACGTGATATTTCAGTGGTAATTAAAATATCGCCTGAGTGAAGGTTTTTGAGTAGGTGTCCGAGCTTTCTTTTATTGAGTGCTTTACGACTACTGATAGTTTCTTCAATCCATTTATCAACATTGAGGTGATTTAAATTAGCAAATTTTTGAATTTCAAAGTGTTGATGTGCCACTGTTTGTTTGTTGGAGCTGACACGAATATAACCATAAACTTCCATATTTTTCCTTTCTTTTGAGTGGTTAAAATTTGTTTATTTAATAGAACGATTGTGACTAAGCTTGAAAAATCATCCTGTAAAAGAGTGTCTTAAAGTCATTTATTTTACTATTTTTATATTGATTTTATTGATGTTTGAGTCATCAAAGACAAAAAGTTTTTAAAGACAAAAAAATATATTGATTTAATCGTTGATTTGTGTCATACTGGGGATAGTTCATTAATAAACAATTATGGGAGGAAAGGGTAAATGAACCAATTTAGATACAAAAAACAACAAATAATGAATTCAACAATGCTGACCAATGAATGTGGTCGTTCCATGATAGAGATGCTGGGCGTTCTGGCAATCATTGGTGTTTTGAGTGTGGGTGGAATTGCAGGGTATACTTCCGCTATGCGCTCACATAGAACCAATGAGATTCTTAATGCGACATCTATGCTCTATATGATGGGATTGACCCAAAATACTGGTGAAGGAACAGGCTTATTGACATTTGATACAGCATTTGGTGCAAGTATGCGTCCTAGCGGATGTGGAGGCATTACCTATAAGGGTGATAAGACAACATTGGATGTCAATATAGAGGATGAAACTATCTGTAAACAAGTAAAAACAAAATTGGGGGATAAAGCGGGTGATTGCACCGCCGCCACATCCCCTGCCACAGGATATACCCTGACTGTCACGCTGGGAGAAACACCAGCAGGAACCCCTTCATGCGAAGGAAATGTTAATTGTGAAAATGGAAAGAAAAAATATGAATGTGATGCGGGGATTCTTTATAATAAATACGACGATTCAGAAGTGTCGGGGTGTAATAACTGTCTGGTGGACGTAGCTGGTACCCAATTTGATAGGGAGGGTTATTTTCAAACAGATGCTGAAGCACTTGCTGCTTTATGTGATAATGGTTGGAGCGCTTATAGTTGTATATCTGGTGCGATTTGGAGATACGACAACGAGTATACTGCAAATGTTGTTACGAGCTGTTCTAATTGTAGTGCCTCATCAGAATATTTTCAAACAGATGCTGAAGCAATCGCTGCCTTGTGTGATGATTAAGATTCCATATGATTCAAGATTCGTTATATCAATTATATAAAGAGAAGGCAAATGCATTAATTATAAAAAAAAACTTTAAACCGGCTTTAGAGTTGTATAACAAAATTATACAACTCTATCCGCACTCAGTTGTGGATCTAAGGTTTGTAGCTTTGTTATTTTTTCGGTTAAAACGGTATCGTGAGGCCTATTTCACATTATTGAAGATTTGGGATTTAGGGCCTCATGATATGTCTTTATCTGATCGCATATTTTTGTTTAAAATAAAAAAAGACTTTTTGTTTTGGGATGGATTAAATGAGGATATAGCTTATTTTCAAAAAGACGAAATTTTAAAATCTGGGCAATTAGAACCTTTTTTTGCCAATGGATATATTCCTTTGACGAATGAACAGCGCCAAAAAGTAGCTATTGCTTTTGTCCAAAAGAGTAAAACTTTTGGAATCAATCGATTTAAATATACTTTTCAAGATAGGGTAAAAAATCCACCAAAAATAAAATTGGGTTTTTTATCTGCTGATTTTCGTCATCATCCCACAGGGTACGTTATCAGTGAGTTTTTTGAGCTGATTGATCGGGATAAATTTGATTTATACTTATATGATACCCTTCCTACTCCCAAAGCGAAAGCCAGTCAACGTATTTATACAACTACTCCTAATATTCGGGTTGTAGATAAGAAAACGAATGAGGAAATTGCGGATACTATTTTTGCTGATAGAATAGATATCTTGATTGATTTAACTGGATTAACGACACATACTAGAACTGGTGTTATGACCTATCACCCAGGCTTTGTACAGGGCACATTTTTGGGTTCCATTGGAACCTGTGGAAACGTTCCGGGTATTGATTACCATTTTGTTGATAGATACAGCATTTTACCTGGTGAAGAAAAATATTATTGTGAAAAACTAAATTATTTAGAACCAACACGATGGGTGATTGATCATAAAATGGCAAAACCAGCGGAAATTCATTCAAAATCTTTTTATGGTTTTAAAGAAGATAGTATTGTTCTTTGTTGTTTTAATAATGCCTATAAATTTACTTCTCATTATTTTGATATCTGGGCTAGAATTTTAAAAGCTGTTCCACAAGCCAATTTATGGTTTTATTCAAATTCCATCGTTTTAAATAAAAATTTAATTTCTGAATTTAGTGAACGTGGTATTTCGTCCAATCAAATAGTTATTTCCGATTTTTTATCGGACCATTGTGAACATTTATCAAGATATTTGGTTGCGGATTTATTCTTGGATACTGAATTTTATAACGCTCATACAACAGCAATGGAATCTCTATTTATGGGATGCCCTTTGATTACATGTCCAGGAAAAGAATATACAAATCGTGTTGGGGGTGCTTTATTAACAGCATTAGAGCTCCCAGAACTGATTTGTAAAAACATACACGAATATGAAGATAAAATTATCCAATTGTGTCAAAATCCTGATCAATTAAAAAAATTACGTCAAAAAGTTTTAGAAAAAGGGAAAACTTCACCGTTATTTGATATGAAAAAATTCACAAAATCTTTTGAAAAAGCTTGTCAAGATATGTATTCAGATGCTATAAATCACCTGTGATGATGGCCAATCTCCTTAATCAAAATGACTTTGATTTGATCATCTGATAGGATTTTTTTATACTCAGAATGCTGCATGAATTGATTTATATCTAATGTGTGAAACCACGTCAACAGTGATATATTAGGATTCAATTTAATAGATTTAATGAATGAGTAATACTGTCCATCAAAAGAAATGGATTTTACTTTTTCTGAAAAAGAAATATTCTGAATCTCCTGTTTAATTTTTTGTATTTCAGCTCTTGTAAGTGATTTTAAATTATAGTAAGGAACATAGTAGCTGGTTTTCCATCCTGCTTTTGTAAATAGTGACAATGCCTGAATATCTGAAGCCTCTAACCACACATTATTCTTATCGATATTATATTCTTTTAGGATTATTTCGAGTCGTTTTAGTGCAAATTTTGCATTTTTAATAGTTAAATTTTTAAAATCAAACCATAAGGAAGGCTTATAAGATAATTCGGAATATGCATTTAATGTTTTTATCAAAGGAAATTCTTTTAAACTCATAACATCATGTGAGTTTTCAAACTCATTTTCTTTTTCGTGGTAAATAATATCTAATTCTAAACCTTTATATTTATCACCCAGTTCTTTTAATTTTCTAGGAGAATTGACCCTATGTAACCAAAAAATACTTGGATTCTGAAACTCTTCTATCAGAGGTTTTTCTCCATGTAAGGTTGCCAAATTTGATTTATCGTACTTATATTTCGCATTAGAAAAATCATTTTCTGGCATATATAATGGTGTATCTTTTATACCCAAAATCCCCATTAATGTATCAAACATCAAATCGTTAGTAAAAGCCTTTTTTTGATTTTTTTTGATATTTGAATATATATCTGGATGTTTTTTTATGTAATCACTAGAAAAAAAGATCCAGAAAGGAATTTTTGTCATATTCCATGAAAAACGAGCAGATTCGTGAAAACGTCCATCTTCTACACTATCCGCATGATCAGAAAAATAAATCATAGCTGAAAAATTCTTCATTTTTGAAAAATGATTGTAAATGTTTTCTACAATATAGTCATTATATAAAATACTGTTATCATAACTTCCTATTAAATTTTCCCCAAATTTGTTCCATTTTTCTGGATAACGTTCACCATAAACTAAATGATTACCCATCAAATGTATAAAAACTAGATGACGTCCTGTTTTGAGTTGATCTACAGATGGCAAATACTTAAATATTATCTCATCATATGGATCTTTGAAAGAAAAGGAATTATTCGCCCATATAACATGATCGGCATTACTTGCAAGAAAGGATATAATGGAATTATACAATCCCACTTTTTTCTGATTAGATATCCACCATGTAGTATAGGATCCTAACTTTTTGCTAACATCAATAATTGACAAGCAGTTTTTTAAATCTCTATTATCATATGAATTCTTTGAAGTCAAGGCGTATGATAAAGTTTGAACCGTATGCGTATGGCATGAATAAGCTTCATTCAGAAGTACTAGCTCTCCCTTTGCATTATTTTTAATATTTTCTAACAACCAAGGAGTAGTATTTTTAGTATATCCATAGGCTGACATATGCTGTCTATTTTGTGATTCTCCAATAACGACAACAATTATTTCTTCGTCTTTTGGGGATATATTTTGTGAGATTTTTGTATTTAAATAAATTAACTCTTTTTTCCATTGATTCAATTCTTTCATAACTAAAATAGATTGTTGAAATGGAAAAAATAGCTTTGGAAAATCAACACCAATAAAAAGCAAATATCCTAAAAATAAAACTAGGATTTGATTTTTAAGAGAAATTTTTTGAATGGGATAGCTTATAGACCATATAATGAAAAAGGATATAAAAAAAACACAACCCAAAAAAACTATGAATGAAATAAAATCACTAATTATATATTGACGCATTTCAGATAAATTTGTCTGCAACAACGCTAATATATGATCAGCATTTAAATTAGTATGATGAAAATTATGAAAGCATATATGTATTAAATATATAATAAAAGGAAATAGGAGTATAACAAATTGGATAAATTTTCCAATCAAACCTTTAGGCAACAATTTATGAAAGATAAAAGCCAGTGCTATAACTATTAAGTCAAATCCTATACAATATCCAATGCATTTAAAAAATCTAGTTGAAGAATAATAACAGGAATAATATATGGTTGTTCCCAAAAGGAACAAAAAATACAAAGAAAAAGGATTCAAAACAGCGTTTGATGATTTATTCATACAAAAATATTATATCAAATAGTTATAAAAAAACAATCCTATGTTTGATTTTTTTGAATTACAATATACTTCTGTTCAAAATTTGGTTGATTTTAAGCCGAATTAACTAACAAAAATCTAAATTCAGAACGCAGCTGTTCATTTCTTTCCGCTTCAATCTTTAAATATGTTTCAAGCAAATCGCGAAGAGTTTCAGGATTATTACGCTTTGATAGTGTTTTGATCTGACGCGCCATTCCACAGGAACCTGGCAAGACCATCAACGATAATTTCTGTATCAAAAATCAACTGATTGTATAGGAAATGTAATTTATCCATCAAAGCATTAGGTTGGTTTTGGTTAATTTGCTTCATCATTTCCCTCGCTTTATAGTAATTATCAGTATGCAATGAAATTCGCTTATACCGTCTTTTTCCATCCATTCGTGGTAGTTCCATTCTACAATAAAAAATGTTTTCTCGCAACCATAAATGGATTGGTCGCAAATTTTGGTGCGCATCACATTTTGCATCACGGTTTTTCATCATACTTTGCCCTTTTATAAAAATTAAACAAAACCAATATAAACTATTGATACGCAAGTGTTTTTCAAAAACAAAAAAGGCCAAAGATAAACTTTGACCTTGATTTAAAATGCTTAGATTTCAAGCTTTTTTAATTGGTGCGGAAAGCCGGAATCGAACCGGCACGGGGTTGCCCCCAACGGATTTTAAGTCCGTTGCGTCTACCAGTTCCGCCATATCCGCACGTGAACTGAAAGCGGAGTAATTATAGCGCAAAATTTTCATGAGGTCAAGTGTTTTCTTGCATTTTTTTTTGATTTGTGTTATAATGTCGGACATGAAAACGGCTCAATTTACCAGAAAAGTAGAGGATTTTACCTGTGTCGTTTGTGGCACAAAGGTCAAAGGTAATGGTTATACTAACCACTGCCCTGAATGTTTGTCATCACTGCACGTGGATGTGAATCCTGGTGACAGAGCTTGCAATTGTCATGGAATCATGTTAGCCGAAAAGTTGGAACATAAAAATGGACATGACTATATTGTCCATCGTTGCACCAAATGTGGACATATCCGTCGTAACAAAACAAGTCCCAATGACAATTTTGATGCTTTATTGGCTCTTTCGCATCAAGCGATGGATTTTTATATGAAACAAAAACTTCACGTTAGGTAAAATCAATCAAAAAAAATCCCCGACCGTTTGGTCGGGGGTTCTTTTATTTTTTGTAAAGCTCACGCTTTTGATAACTGGTGTGCAAAAGGTGATGAGAACGTTCAGATAAGGGCTTACCCAAAAATTCATCATAAAGTTTTTTCACATCCGGATTCAAATGCGAACAGCGTTGCTTGGATCCGCGGTCATCTTTCATCAAACCTTCCATACGGGCTTTACGGATTTCGTCCGTGACCCCCAAAGGTTGGCCACCACCACCTACACAGCCGCCTTGGCAAGCCATCACTTCAATAAAGTGATAGGGGGGCTCTTCGCCTTTTTGTTCAGCCTCACGCACTTTTTCAAGAAGCGCTTGAACGTGCCCAATGCCATGAGCAACAGCAATACGGACTTCCTTGCCATTCAGATCCATGGTCATTTCTTTGATACCTTTATCTAAGCCCAAAATGGGTTTGACTTCCAAAGCATCTTCAGGCATTTCCTTACCTGTCACAACAGCGTGGACAGTACGCAAGGCAGCCTCCATCACGCCACCAGAAAATCCGAATACTGTACCAGCACCCGTATAAGATCCCAATGGTGAATCAGCCTCTTCCTCAGGCAAATTGACAAAATCAATACCAGCCTGCTTTATCATACGGGCTAATTCACGAGTCGTAAGCGAAACATCTACATCTTGGAAACCAGAGGAGAACATTTCTTCACTGCGCAAGATTTCAAACTTTTTCGCCGTACAGGGCATGATAGAAATCACACGCATTTTTTCGGTTGGGACATTGACCTTATCGGCATAGTATGTCTTTGCCAATGCACCCACGATTTCATGCGGGGACTTACAGCTGGAAAAATGTGGAATCATATCGCTGAAATACTTTTCCATATAATCCACCCAAGCCGGACAGCAAGAAGTAATGAGTGGCAAAGCACCTTTACCATTCACAAAACGTTCAATAAATTCGCTGCCTTCTTCCATAATGGTCACGTCAGCACCAAAGTTGGTATCAAATACAGCATTAAAGCCCAAGCGACGCAAAGCTGCATAGATTTTACCTGTGGTGATTTCACCGGGCTTATAGCCAAAGGCTTCACCGATAGCCACACGCACAGCCGGTGCAATTTGAACCACACAATATTTTTCAGGATCTTGTAACAAACTCCATACATATTGTGTATCATCACGTTCGGTGAGTGCCCCTGTTGGACAGTGAGCCGTACATTGACCACACTTGATACAAGGACTATCCCCTAACTTGTTATCAGCCGCCGGTGAAATGTGTGTATTGATACCACGTTTGAGCATAGATAATGCCCACACATTTTGAACATTTTGACAAACTTCCACACAACGCCCACACAAGATACACTTGCGTGGATCCAAAACGATACTTTTGGTGGAATCATCCAATGGCATTTCTTCTTTGCTGGGTGTAATGTTTGCAAATTCTGTATCACGAATCCCAAAATCAGCCGAGAGTTTACGCAATTCACATGTTTCGTTTTTCAAACAAGTCAAGCATTCATTGGGATGTTTACTGAGAGTCAGTTTTAACACTGTCCGACGCGCTTCAATAATATCTGGATCACGCGTAATGACTTCCATACCTTCAGCCACTGGTGTACAACAGGAACGTACCATGCGATTGCCCACCTTCACGATACAAATACCGCAAGCGGCTGTGGGTGGCAAATCAGGATGATGACACAGTGTCGGAATCTTGATTTGCGCAGACTTGGCCGCATCTAAAATTGTTGTTCCTTCTGGAACTTCAACCACTTTTGAATCAATTGTTAATTTTACCATTTTCTGATCCTTATTTTTTCGTGTTGATATTACAGGCTTTGACTTGTTTTTCGGTGTTTTCTTCATCAGGTTCATTTCCGTCAATCAGCAAAGCATCATATTCGTTTTTAAAGAATTTCATGGTGGACAGCACTGGATTCGGTGCTGTTTGACCTAAGCCACACAAAGAAGCCTTTTTCATGGCATTCCCGATTTCTTTAATCTTGGCAACATCTGCCTTAGTACCTTTCCCGTCTGCAATCTTTTTCATCAGCTGCAACATTTGATAGCCACCAATTCGGCAAGGCGCACACTTACCACAAGATTCATCCACGGTAAAGCCCAAATAGAACTTGGCGATTTCCACCATACTGTCATCTTGATCCATGACAATCATCCCACCTGATCCCATCATAGAACCGATTTTTTTAAGTTCTTCATAACAGAGCGGCATATGGAGTTCGGATGCCGGAATCACACCGCCCGAAGGACCACCTGTTTGCACCGCCTTAAAGGGCTTACCAGAACTGGTGCCGCCACCAATATCATTCACCATTTCACCAACAGTTGTTCCCATTGGCACTTCCACCAATCCGGAATGCTTCACTTTACCGGTAATGGCAAACACTTTGGTTCCCTTGGACGTGGCCGTTCCCACTTCGCTGAACCATTCAGGACCATTGACCATAATCGGACCAACGTTTGCCAAAGTTTCCACGTTGTTGATGGCAGTTGGCTTATCAAACAATCCCTTTTGTGTCGGGAACGGCGGGCGAGGACGCGGTGTCCCACGCTTGCCTTCCACAGAGGACATCAAAGCTGTTTCTTCTCCGCATACAAAGGCCCCAGCCCCATAGCGAATATCCGCCATAAAGTTAAAATCTGTGCCAAAAATGTTGCGCCCCAAAATACCATAACGTTTGGCTTGTTTAATGGCGAGTTCCATACGTTGGATGGCCAAAGGATATTCCGCGCGAATATAGAACCAACCTGAGGTTGCCCCTGTCGCATAGGCACCAATCATCATCCCTTCCAATACGGCATGGGAACCACCACCCAAAATACAGGAGTCCATATAAGCACCTGGATCACCTTCGTCCCCGTTACAAATCATGAATTTTTCACCGTCAACCAAGGGGGATTTGGATAGCATTTCCCACTTTGTTCCTGTAGGGAAGCCACCACCACCACGACCACGTAGGCCTGACTTTTTAATAATTTCCAAGACCTCTTCTGGTTTCATGGTCAGAGCTTTCATTAATCCTTGATAGCCACCGTTGGCAATATATTCGCCCAAATCTTCGGGATCAGAATGTCCCAACAAGCGCAATACAATCTTGCGCTGTTTTGTAAAGAACGGCAAATCCAAAGACAATTCTTGTTTTTTCAAATAATCGGACGTCTTGACTTCCCCTTCTGTTTTCAGGGCTGGCACCACATGTTCAGACACAATCACACGTGCCATATCTGGGGTTACATGTTGATAAAGAACAGCTTTTTTACCCTTAATTTCTACACGGGCCAAAGGTCCGGAAGCACAAAGCCCCATACAGCCTGTACAAACCACACGCACATCTGCCTCTAATCCTGCTGCGGTCAAACTTTCACGGAAGGCATCCAACACGCTAGCGGCTCCACCTGAATGGCAGCTGGTTGCATTACAGGTATAAATAGAGGCCTTATAATTTTTCACTTTTTCTTTGAATTCTTCACCCAACTTGATTAAATTTTCTTTTTGGGTACGCCCTAAAGCCTTTAATTTTTCAATTTGTTCTTGAGATAATTCAACCATTTTATACTCCTTCCTTAGCCATTGTTTCACGCCATTCAGCCACAATTTTGGGTGCATCAAGCGGTGTCACACGACCATAAGTTTTACCATTTACAACCACGACAGGCGCCAGACCACAACACCCCAAACAACGCACGATTTGAATGTAAAATAATCCATCCTCTGTCGTTGTACCGGCGGGTACACCCAATTCTTTTTCAAAGGCTTCAATGACGGATTGACCGCCTTTGATATGGCAGGCAGTACCATCACAAATAGAAATAACGACCTTACCTGGAGCTGTCAATTTAAAATAGTTATAAAATGTCAGAACTGAATAGATTTGCGCCATTGGGATTTTAAGCTCTTCGGCCACAACCTCCATCGCATCCCACGGAACATAACCAAACGCCCCTTGAATTTCATGCAAAGCCATGATGAGTGACCCACGTTTTGTCTTCCATTTCACCAAAATTTTTCTGGTATCTTCTTGGATTTTTGTTTTATCTTCGGCCATTATCTTCTCCTTTTTTTATCTTTAAAGAAACGATAAAGAATTTATAGCACAGTCCTATATAAAAATCAAGTTATTTTCAAGAGGAAAATAACTTAATTTTCTTTTTGCTTAAATGGATAAAATGTGTTAGTTTTAAATGCGTCAAGATATGTCCAATCCCCTTGGATTTTTTTATCTTTTAAATCAATAACTTATTTTATATCATTAATTGGAATTTGTTTTATTTACTTTTTAAGTCCTTGAGGCGAGCAAAGGAAAACATCATCATGCCTGTAATGGGATCGCATTCACGTAATATGACCGCAACTTCATCCCCCATTTTATATACTTTATTGGTATGACGCCCCATTAAACGTGCCCCCTTTTCATCCACCTTATAATAATCACCACGAATACTGCGTAAGGGAACAAAACCATCCGCTCCTGTTTCGTTCATAGTCAAAAAGACACCAAAAGTTGTAACAGATGAAATGCGCCCGTAAAAAAGTCCACCGATTTTATCGGCCATATAGCGCGCCATATAACGATCCACAGCACCTTGTTCAGCAGTGGCACTTTGTCGCTCTGTATACGAAATATGTTCAGCCAAATCATTAAAATCATCAATTTGTCGTTCATTCAGGGCTCCTTTACCCAACTTTAATGCCCCTACCAGAGCCCGATGAACCAACAAATCAGCATAGCGACGAATGGGAGAAGTAAAATGAGCATAGCGCGCCAAGGCCAATCCATAGTGTCCAATATTTTCGGGGGAATATTCCGCCTGAGATTGCGTACGCAAAACAAATTTATTCATAGCATAATCCATTTTTTTGCCATCTATTTTCTGTAAAATGGTGTTGAAATCCGATGAACGAATATCGCCCCCCAAAGATTTTTGCCCCAAAGATTTCAAAAAATCATTAAAGCGTTCCATTTTTTCACTACTGGGTTTATCATGCACGCGATACATAGTGGGTGCATTTAACTTTTCCAAAGTTTCAGCCGCACTGACATTCGCCAAAATCATCAATTCTTCAATCAACTGCATGGCGGGTGTTTGGACACGTTCATGGACCGCCAAAACCTGCCCTTTGGGATTCAATTCCACTTTGCGTTCAGGTACATCCAATTCCAATACGCCACGCGCTTGTCGTTTTTGGAGCAGTAATTCATAAACACGGATTAGCGTTTTCAATGAATCTTGAACAGTGGATGCAATCCCCTGTTCTTCATCCATAAAAGTTTGTACTTCATCATAGGTCAAGCGCGCTTTTGATTGAATCAATGCCCGATAAAATTGATGTTTAACTTTTTGACCTGACGAGTTGAGTTCTATATCACAAACCAGCGCTCCACGATCTTCGTTGGGATTCAATGAACACATCCCATTGGAAAGAGCAAAAGGTAACATAGGCACTACCCGATCGGGAAAATAAGTTGAATTACCCCGCCGATAGGCTTCTTTATCCAATTCAGAATCTGGCAAAACGTACCATGAAACATCCGCTATTGCCACAATAACACGATAGCCCTTGACGGTCTTTTCACCCCACACGGCATCATCAAAATCACGTGCATCGGCACCATCTATTGTACAAAAAGGTAAGTTGCGTAAATCTCTACGTGGTTTTTCCAAAGGTGGAACTATCGCCTTTTGGGCAATTTTTTCGGCCTCCTCGGAAAAAACGTGCGGTAAATGTGCTTCGGCCATAGCCAACTCTGTCGGCGCATAGGGATCATTGATATTACCAATTTTACGTTGAAATTCACCCGCCGCGTCCTTAGACACAAAACGTGGCAATTGTATTTCAATCATATCACCTTCTTTAAGTTTTACCGAAGGTGGCACGTGTTTGACATAAAAAGTACGTTTAATTTTTTTATCGGCAGGGATAAATTGACCACTTTGCCACACACCTGATATTGAAACAGGCTCTTCTTTGAGACTTGAATCATCCCGACGACAATGATAATGCTTTTTAAAACTATTACGCATGTATCAATCCTATCATGTTATCAATCAAAAATCAAGTGGACAAATGAACCATTTTAAGCTATACTAAAATTATGAAAATCGGTGTTTTTGATTCTGGATTAGGGGGATTAGTGATTGCCAAAGCCTTAATAGAGGCCTTGCCACAGTATGATTACGTTTATTATGGAGACACTATGCACCTGCCCTATGGCGAAAAAACGTCTGGACGCATTTTAGCCTATACATTGGACGCCATACGTTTTTTAATAGAACAAGATTGTGGATTAATTATTATCGCGTGTAATACAGCCACTGCCGTAGCACTTCGGTACTTACAAAAAAGATTTTGTCCCAAATTTGCCCCAAATGTTAAAATATTGGGGGTTATCATCCCTACCGTAGAGGTTGCCTTAGAGGATGCACATCATGCAATTGGTGTAGTCGCGACACCTGCCACAACAAGGTCTGATATTTATGCGGTAGAATTAAAAAAAATTAAACCTGATTTAAATGTTTTGACTTTGGCTACGCCAACACTCGTACCCGCCATTGAAAAAGGCGATTTTGAATTAGCCGAAAAAGAAATTAAGCAATATTCAGAAAAATTAAAGCACTTACAAACCCTCATTTTAGGATGCACCCATTATCCAATCGTCAAAGATTTATTTCAAAAATACCTGCCCTATACACACGTTGTAGCACAAGATGATTTGATGGGGGACAAACTCACCAATTATTTAAAGCGCCACAATGAAATTGAAACAAAATTATCACGCAAAGGCACACGCCAATTCATTGTGAGCCAAATGTCCGATGGCTATAATCAAGTTGCCCAAAAATTGTTCCCTAATATTCAATTGAAATTATTTTAATGCTTCCAATTGCTTTTTCATAATAATCGGCATAATATCTGAGGCCATTTTAACCAAAGTCATTAATTCATCCGCCGTAAAGGGCGCACCTTCGGCTGTACCTTGTACTTCCAACAATTGCCCCTTATCATTCATCACAAAATTAGCATCTGTACCTGCATTGGAATCTTCCACATAATCCAAATCCAAAACAGGATTATTTTGCACAACGCCACAGGAAATAGCGGCCACTTGCCCCAGCATAGGATCACGTTCCAATTTTTTTTCGGCCAATAATTTATTGATGGCTTGACGCAAAGCTACCCACGCCCCTGTGATAGAGGCGGTACGAGTACCACCATCGGCTTGCAATACATCACAATCCAACTTAATCGTCATCCCTTGCATTTGGTGTAGATCCACCACCGCACGTAAACTGCGCCCTATTAGACGTTGAATTTCATGGGTACGACCATCTTGCTTACCTTTAATCGCCTCACGATCAATGCGTTGTGCATTGGCCCGTGGTAACATACCATATTCGGCTGTAATCCAACCACTGTGCATGCCCTTCATCCAAGCAGGGACTTTCATCTCTACACTGGCGGTACACAAAACATGCGTATCACCGCATTTGACAAGGCAAGAACCTTCCGCATGCTTATTGACATGTGATATAATAGAAAGTTCACGCATTTGATTATTCATTCTGCCCGATGGTCTGGTCATTTTAAACTCCTTTGTTTTTGGGAATTATAGCCTTTTTTATCATAAAAATCAAGTCATACATCTTGATTTTTAAATCAATTCATCCTACATATAAGGATAATCAATGAAAGGGAATTGAAATGAGTAAAAAAGATACAAAAGAAAATGAGGCTAAGCCCCAAGAAAATGTCGAAGAAAAAACAGCAACACCTGCACCAGTTCCGCAAGAACAGGTTGAGGCTTTAGCCAAGGAAGTACTACACTGGAAAGATTTGGCTTTACGGACAGCCGCTGAAATGGAAAATTTGCGCAAACGTTGCCAGATTGACATGCAAAATACAGCCAAGTATGCCAACAAAGATTTTGCAAAAGATATGTTACCTGTGGTGGATAATTTAGAAAACGCCCTAAAACACACACGTGTTGAAATGGGTAAAGCCACCGAAGCACTACCACCCTTTTTGACCAGCCTATATCAAGGTGTGGAAATGACCCATAAGCAATTATTAAGCGCTTTGGAAAAACACAAAGTCGTCAAAATGCAAGATATGGGACAAATCTTTAACCCCGATAAGCATCAAGTGATTCAACAAGTGGAGGACCCAACAAAACCGGCTGGCACAATTATTGAGGAAATGCAAACAGGTTATGAATTAGAGGATCGTGTATTGCGTGAAGCAATGGTCATTGTCACCAAAGAACCACAAAATAATTAAGGTTCTTCACAACTAGGCGCATTTGAACTACAGTCACCGCAGGTATATCCCGCAATAGAATCGTCGCTAGGAGCAATTGTTTCAATTGCATGACAGAGTTCATCTGTTTCATCTGGTGTTAAATTCTTAATTTGAACATATACCTCAGGATTTCCGCCAACAGATGCATCAGCTACCATTTCAACAGTAATCCCCGCAACAGTCGTATCCAATCCAGATTTGGATAAAGTAAGACAGTCACCAGTGCCACCATCTGCGGACTTAGCAGCCACCGCCAACATAGACATCGTTTGTACAATTTCATTGGCACGATATTTACGCATGGCAACCGTATAACCATAAATACCACCCACAGACAAAACACCTATGATAGCCAAAACGCCCAACATTTCAATCATTGAACGTCCGTTTTCATTCTTTTTCATTTCCTTCCCCTTTTAAAACCAAATTTACGCACAACCTGTTTTTAAATTATACTTTTATATTCAGCTTGTCAAGCATTTTATTATTAAACAATTCCTTGATGTCTTTCCGATGCCAAAACGGTATTTTCCATAAGCATTGCGATTGTCATAGGGCCAACGCCCCCAGGAACTGGCGTTGCCGCATAAGCCACACCATCAATTTCAGATGCACGCACATCTCCTTGAATAGGCCCTTGTGCTTGCCGAGAAATACCAACATCAATGACAACAGCCCCCACTTTTATATCATCCTTTCCAATCAATCCTGCCTTACCTGTCGCCACAATCACAATATCTGCTGTGCGACAAAGTTGAGATAATTTTTCCGTCTTTGAATGGGCTTGAATGACTGTACAATGTTTGGATAAAAGCAAATGAAACATCGGCTTACCAACCAAGCGAGAACGTCCAATAATAATGGCCGTCTTTCCTGTTAAATCAGGAACAACTGATTCAATAAGACGCATACATCCTTTCGGTGTACAAGCCACTAATGAAGGCATGCCACAGATCAACCGCCCCAAATTCACTGTCGTCAGTCCATCCACATCCTTATCAGGAGCCACCATATCCAAAATTTCATTTGAATTTAAATGATTGGGAAGTGGCATTTGTACCATGATACCATCAATAATTTCATCTTGATTTAATTGATTGATTAAGTGGTACAATGCATCCAATGTTGTTTTTTCAGACAAATGATGTACATTTACCTGTATGCCCAATGCTTCTGCTTTTTCTTTTTTATGACGCACATAGATACCGCTGGCTACATTATCACCGACCCAAATAACATCTAATCTTGGGATACGTTTCAAATGATCAATCCTAGGACGTAAATTATCCAACGTTTCCTGAGCCATTTTTTTGCCATCTATCCATATCGTTTTCATATTTTGAATCATCCTTTTATTTATATTCTATTACCGCTTCACGCTTTTGCGCATTCAACAAACGTTTGGCCATATGCTCCATTTGCTCTACTTCTAATTGTTCTCTTACCTGTTCTTTTGTGGGTAGGACACGTTGTTTTTTGACTTGACACTTCATAAAGAACAATTTCCCCTGAGGAACACGCACTGGGCCCAAAATTTCACCCACAGCCTTATCTTCCAACATTTCTTTAAGTTCTGTCGGTAATTGATATGGATCCGTCCATCCCCGTTGAACAGAATTTGTCACACCATCTTTTTCCACTTGAGCCACAAATGCATCACAGTTTTTTGCTTTTAAGATAGCCGTTGTATCTGTTTGGTCATCAACGCCACCTTGAGCTAACTCCCACAAATCAATTGAATCAGAAGTAATTGCCGCTTTTTTATCCATCATATATAAAATTAAATATCCATCTTTTAGCATAATCGGACGGGATAATTGCCCCGCCGGCATTTCCTTTAAAACAGGGGTTACATCAGAACCATAATGATCCGATTGAATAACACCAACATAGCCCCCTGATTTTGCTGATTTTGATTGGGAGTACTTTTGAGCCAAATCAGAAAAAGAAGCCGCATCTTGTTGCAGTTGATTCCATATATCTTGTGCCTGTTCCAAAGTTGGCACCTTTATTTCGGCAACTGTAAAAGTAGGATTTGCCATTTCTTTACGGATTTTTTGCATTCTTTGATCAACAGCTGAATCAGGAATGGTAATATGCCCCGCATTTGCTTTGACATAGGACAACCAAACCAAATCCCCATAAACTTGTTGCCGCAATGTTTTCATGGGAACATTTTGTTCGTTTAACATACGCGCCAGTCCACCTTCTGAAAAACCATTCTGACGTTCCAAATGTGCAACTGCTTGATCAATTTCTGCCTCAGAAACTTTGACATTTAATGCTTGACTTTTTTGAATTTTCAAGTATTCATCCACCAAATTATCCAAAGCCACTTTTTCCAATTTTTGCTGGGACATTTCTTGATAGAGATCAGGCTGCTGAGCCTGTAATAACGCCATACGGGCAGAAACCTCTGTTTCAAAAATGGGCACATCATTAACGATCGCTTTTAGGTTACCTGCATGAGCCACAAAAGCGGTTCCCATCATCCATAAAAAAATCAAATGTTTCATTGTCCAAAACCTCCTATTGTCTTTAAATAGAACCTGACACTTATTGATGTACTACCACGATAGTTACGATCATAAGTATAAGATTTCTTTCCAACTAATTCAACAGCTGTACATTCATTATCATAGCGCAAAACACCATAAGTTTCTAAAGCCCCCCGATTGGGTTTAAGTAAATTATATCTGTGGCGCGCTTCAGCCGACCAATTTTTGGTTAAGCGTGATTTAGCAAAGATTGAAATTTCTTTTTTGGCAGTTGAATATATATTTTTCATGCGAAATGAATCTTGAAATAAATAATCAATACCAACACTTAACGGAGCACCACCTAGTTGCAAAGATATATCATTTTTTTGAGGTTCTAGGTTATGTTCTGAAAAACGAAAGCGATAAGCCAATGATAAATACTCATAATTTAAGCGTAACCGACCGACATAACTGGAAAAATGATGTTCGTAACCCATGGCATCATCCAATTCTGTTTCATTTCTCAATCGTACACTTTGCCCTAACAGAGCCTGAATGGATCGATTTTTTCCCGTTTGATACAATGTCCACTGAACACCATAATTGATTCGCGATCCAGATTCTACCCTATCATACCCTACGTAACGATTGGCTGAAAACAAATTAGCATCATCAAAATCAAAAACAGTACTATCCACATTAGGAATTTTATCACTATTTGAACCATTGGGTCCCACAACCAACATGACAATTGGCTCTAAAACTTGGGTATATTTCATTCCTTTTTGAATCAAAGGGTATCCAATTTTTAAAACGGCCTGAGGAAATATGCGCCCTGTAAAATAAGAATCATTTTTTCGACCAAAACCAATTCCATCTTCCCCCGTATCCACACTGTATCCATCCATACGCACTGTTCCAGATAATTCAGTAGAAAGCCCCCAAGAAGTCCGATAAGGTAATTGAATACCTTGTGTCAAAGAGATACGATTTGATTTAAAATGTCTGCGCGTATTGATAAAAGCCCCATTTATATCCGAAAACATAACACCACCATCTTCGGTAAAGGGTAATGTTGTATAGTGTGCATTAAAAACAGGTAAAATAACAGGGATTGTTTTGGATGAAACCCCATCCTGTAAACTTTGGAAATTATAGAATGTAGCCTCACCTTGTACTCTGTTCCCATAATATTCAGTCCCTAAATGAGAAGTCAAATAAGATTGTGTCTGATCCACATCCAAGACATTGTAACGGCGAAAATATGTGTCAGTCAAAGAACGATTATAAGACCCTGTTACGCGCCAAGAAGAATCTATATCATATTCAAAATCAGACTCTATATGTCCTTGATTTTGATGTTCCTTATCAACTGTAAAACTTGCCTTTAAATTGACTTTTCCTTTGGTGAATAATCCTTGATAATCCAACATACCAAGGGGATTACGTGTAAAAGAGATCATAGGTGTTATGGTTAAATTTTGATTGGGGGCAATATTCACAAAAAAAGGAAGCTCTATATGGGTTTTTAGTTCTGAACCACTGCCAAATCCCGGTGTTAAAAAACCAGTTTTACGTTTCACCGTATAATCAGGGGTTTGAAAATAGGGAAAATAGAAAACGGGAATATCCTTAATTTCCAAAAAAGTATTCCAAAAACGCATCATGTGCGATTCATCATCTTGTTCCACAGATGTCGCATGTAATTGCCATAAAGGCGTACTCCCTTCGCACATATCACACGGCGTATAGTAGGCATCCTTTAAAATATTTTCTGTCCCTTTATTTTGACGTATAACCTGATTGGCCCATAAATGTGTTCCATCCGCCATGTCCATTATTCCTTTGCCTGTTGCCACTTCATCCCCATGTGCTTTCATTTGAATATCATGAACAATAGATGAATTACCATCAGGTAAAACCATTTTGGCCTGACCTGGGATATGAATTAAATCCTTTTCTTGATTATAGATTATTTTATCAGTGGTAAACAAAATACCATTTTGTTTTAAAACAACATTACCACTTGCAGTCATAATTTGATTGTGCTGATTATAAGACACATGGTCCGCTTCAAAATCAACAGGTTGCTCTTTATTAAAAGCGGAGGTATCTATTTTTGATACAGCCCAAACTGGGCACGACATCAATGAACATAACAATAAAATCAAGCATTTCAATGGCATTTTTTTCAAACGTGGACCTTCTTCTTTTTGAAAAACACGATAAATAACCCACACAGGAACAATAATATTCAAACACATCAAGATAATGGCCCACAAATTCTTACCAGATAAATTTTCAAACATCAACGCAAAAACTTGAATAAATAAAGCAGCCCCAACAACAAAGTTAATGCGTCCAGATTGACCTCGGCGATTATAGTGCCCCGTCAAAACACCCACTAATGCAAGCAGCGCAAAAACCAGATTATATAAAGGCTGCGTCATACGTTTAAATGCCTCCACCTTATATTTACGCCAAGTGGCGTGATCAATCACTTTATCTTTTGGAACGGTCAATAAATACATAAATGGTAATTCTTGAACACTCGGGACACGAGAACTGCCCGAATGGTGACTGTCATTTAAAGTAATCGTGTACTTATCAAATTTTAAAACAGAGAATCCTTGATTTTTAGGATCATACTCCTGGCGTACCCCCTGACCAAATAAAATTTCCAAACCATCAGGTGTCTGGTATAAAGTGCCTTCATCCGCAATCAAAACAGATTTTTTACCATTTTTAATCTCATAAGCCAAAACACCTTTTATTGCACCATCTGGTAAGCGTTCACGAATATAAACCATCATCCCTTTTTTAAAAGTATTAAATTGCCCTTCTTGTAATAAAACATGAGATAAATTGTTTTGGATTTTCCAACGCATTTCCCGTACCATTGTCGTGGCCCATGGAGTGACAAAAAAAGAAAGAATATAACCAATAAGGATCAAAAAGGTTGCCATTTTTAATACAGGTCGCATGAGTTGACTGGGACTCATTCCCACCGCTTTTAACACCATCAATTCTTTATCTGATTGCATGCGAATAAATGTGAACATAACAACTGCAAATAAGGCTAACGGCATTAGAATTTGCATAAATTTCGGCAACACCAACAGTGTCATTTCAATAAAAATCCATACACCAACACCTTTACTGACAATCATATCAATCATACGCAAAGATTGCGTCAACCATACCAGCATCGTTAAGCAGGTTAATACCAATAAAAAGCCAACAATCAGCTGTCTTAAGATGTATTTATCCGTTATTTTCATTTTTTTCCTTACGGCCATTATACGATAAAGGATGAGATTTTTCAACTATCTTTTTTAATCTGTCTGGTAAAACATGCGTATATATTTGTGTAGTGGCAATTTGTGCGTGTCCCAACATTTGCTGAACAGAACGTAAATCCGCGTTATGTGCCACCAAGTGCGAAGCAAAAGAATGCCGAAAAACATGGGGAGAAACCTTATCTGGATCAATTCCAACTTGGACAGCCAATTTTTTAAGTTCTTTAAAAAAAGCCCCCCGTGTCAAATGCCCCAAATGACTTTTAAAAGATGGAAAAAGCCATTTTGTTTTGCGATTACCTGGAAGATCATTTTCACGTAAAATCATCCATTGCTCTAATGCAGCCATTGCGTGATTATTTAAAGGAACGATACGTTCACGTCCCCCCTTACCCACAATTTGAATATGTTTTTCTTCCCTGTTAAAAGCCCCCACAGGTAGCCCTACCAGTTCACTGACACGCATACCAGAAGCATACAAAACTTCCAACAAAACATATAATCTTTTATTGGTTTCTTGTGCAATTTGTATCAATTGAAGAACTTCTTGTTCTGCCAAATATTTAGGCAGTGCTTTGGGCAATTTCGGGCCTTGCAAAAAATTTGCAGGATTTACCTTTATCCAATCTTCAGAATAAGCAAATCGATAAAATTCATGAATACAGGATAAACGACGCGCCTGAGTACGGGCTGAGTCTCCACTATTTGCCAAAAAAGTGATAAAATCTGCCAAATCTTTTTCAGACACATTCAGTAAATCTTTTTGACGCGCATCAAAATACTCATCCAACAAATTCATATCACGACCATAGGCCAAAAGAGTGTTACCTGAAGCACCCCGTTCTGCCTGCATCATTTGCAAAAAAGCATCTATTTGATCTGAACGCATTATTGTACTGTATGGATAATTTTCTTTTCTATCATTTGTGGTTGAGGCATAAAATCACACCATGCGAACAAAAATATTATTCCCCCTATGATAAAAGCTAAAATCCACCCCCAATGATGAGATTTTCTTTCATGTAAAGCCATTTTTTACCTCCTGAACTAGACAATTTTAAAAAAACGTGTTATAGTTATAGCATGAGTCAAAAATTATTACAACAAAAAATCTTACTTTTGGTCGGCATGATGGGCGTTGGCAAGACAAGTTTGGGGCGCATGATGGCCAAAAAACTGCACTTACCCTTCATCGATTCAGACAAAGAAATTGAACGTATGACAGGATTTACCATCTCTGATTTGTTTGCACGTTATGGCGAAGCAGAATTTCGCAAAGGCGAAGAAAAAGTTATGGAAAGGTTATTAAAGGGGGCACCCTGTGTCCTATCCAGTGGGGGTGGGGCTTTTTTATCCGAACATACACGTAAAATTTCCAAAGAAAAAGCTGTATCTATTTGGATAAAAGCTGGGGCTGATGTCATTTCAGGACGCACACAAGGACGCACCCACAGACCTTTGGTCCCAGCTGCTGATAACAAAAAAACAATCCAAAGATTGGTCAAAGAATGTTATCCGCTATACAGCGAAGCAGATATCACCGTTGAATCATTTGAAGAGCCCCCCTATTATACGATTCATCGCATCCTTGAGCAATTAGAGAATCGTGGCATTATTTCCCATAAGGTAAAGCATGATTAAATTGATTATTTTATTGTTGATGTCTTTTTTCTTTTCTGGAGTTGAGACTGCGGTCACAGCCATCTCTGTTCCATTACTTTCTGCCCGTGCAGACAAAGGAGATAAAAGAGCCAAAATTTTATTAAAATTAAAAAACAAACCTGACAAATTATTGGGAACTTTATTGTTAGGAAATAATTTGGTCAACATTGCTTTAACAGCCATATCCACCAGCTTGTTGATTGAAATTTTTGGGCCAGTACAAGGTGTTGCTCTAGCAACCTTTGGGGTAAGTTTCGTGGTTTTAATATTTGCCGAAATTCTTCCCAAAACCTATGCCATCCATCAAACATTACCTTTTGCTTTTGCAGTGGCGTATCCGTTGCAATTGATTGTGAATATTCTCAGCCCTGTGGTGGCTTGCTTTAACTTTATCAGTAAATTGGTATTAAAAATCTTACCCAAAAAGAAAAATATCAATAATGATAATTTAAAAGAAGAGTTGCGTGGCACATTGGCTTTATCCAATAAAAACTTGCCTGAGCGCGGTATTTTAAGAGGAGTTTTGGATTTGGACGAAGTATCTATTGGTGATATTCTTACCGATCGCGGGCGTATTGCCAGTTTGAATATTGAAACCCCCGTACCCGATATTTTGGCTTTTTTGCGAACAACAGCATACAGTCGTATCCCTTTATGGGAAGGACGACGTGAAAATATTGTGGGTGTATTGCATATCAAGAAGGCCATTCAATTGATTGATGCTTGGCGCAAAAATAAAAAAACAAATGTTCGTGATTTTTGTACAAAACCTTGGTTCGTTTTGAAAAGTGTTTCCTTATTGGATCAACTGGCTGCCTTTCGTAAACGCAAAGAACATTTTGCTATTGTTGTGGACGAATATGGCGACATTCAAGGCGTTGTTACATTAGAGGATTTATTAGAAGAAGTCGTAGGAGATATTGCCGATGAATCCGATTTACCCAACGAAGCCGGGTTACGTTGGCATTTATTACCTGATGGTTCTTATCGTTTAAATGGTAATGCCACTATCCGTGATATTAACCGCGCTTTCCATTGGAATCTACCAGATGATAAAGCGACAACATTAGCAGGGTATGTGATGTATGTTGCCGAACAAATCCCACATGTTGGACAACAATTTAATATTGATGGATGGTTATTTACTGTTCGCCACAAAAGTGGTCATCGAATAACACAAATAGATGTATTACCAGAAGAAAATAAATTATAATTTTTTGCTTGCATTTTATATATTTTATCAGTAAGATTTATTTCAAGAAGGAATCAACCTTCTGAAAATACGAGAGGAGAAAATATGTTTCAAAATTATGTAACTGTATTAAAAAAATACGTTGAATTTTCTGGTCGTGCCACACGTTCTGAATTTTGGTGGTTCGTATTGGCAAACTGCATCGTCAGCATTTTGATTGGATTCATCGGGGGGCTTATCGGAACAGATGTATTATCTATTTTGTATGGCTTGGCAGTTTTATTACCTTCATTGGCAGTGGCAGTTAGGCGCTTACGTGATGCTGGATTTAATCCATGGTTACTGTTGATAGGGCTTATTCCTCTTGTGGGTGCCATAGTACTGCTTATTTTGTACTGCATGCCCACAAAAAAGTAATAAATTAAATAAGAAGGTCAAACATGAATCGTTCTGTTATTGAATCTTTTTTTAAGACACCATTTAAGGAACGGTTCTTGTTGGCCTGCGCACTTTGCTTGCCAATTTTATTGGCCATCCCTTTCATTACATCATTCTTTAAATTTGTCTATGCACACGTGGACACTTTTAGCAATATTTCATCAGATGCCCAATTAAAAAATATACTTTATGATTGGTTTATTACACAAAATATAAATATCCACCTCAACACTATTATTGGGATATTTTTCACTGTGCTTTTATTTTCAGGCTACACCCTTATGTGGCAATACACAATTATACAAAGTCAAGGGGACATTTTTGATTTTAAATCAATTTCTTTGAATCATGGCCAAATTTTATCAGGAGCCTTAAAAAATATTTTTTATTTTTTTTGGTGTTTTATCTATGCCATACTATGTATTATGATGCTAATTATTTTACCCCTAGGAATGCTCATCATTGGTTCATATCTGCCTAGCCTATTTAGGGGTTTTTTATGGATTATTACAGCTTTAATAGATTTAGCAATATTGTTGTGGATAGCGGTTAATACATGGGTAGCAGGTTTTCGTTTCTTAAAATCTTTAAAAACACGTACCATTTTTCAGTGGTATGAAAATTACAAGTATGTCAAACAATATAAAGGACGCTTTTTTATCGCTGTCGCATTATGTATGGTTTTTGCGTATGCTGTCAATGTATTGTTACAAACGTTTTATGGTTGGATTATAACAATTGGCGCATTTGCAGAAGGCTTTTTATTAGCTTTAAAAATTTCCTATCCCCATGTTCTGATTGCTTTATGCTTGTTAATCATCATCGCTGTGACAGTTTACATGTGCCTTTTGCAGGCTACCTTTTCGGCCAAAGTTATTGTTTGGTTGGAACAAAATCAATCCAAAATAGTACAAAAATCAAAAGCAATCACACGTCACAAGAAACAAAAATAATTATTGATTATAATGCGCCATAATACGCTGTTTATCACGTTGCCAATCGCGTTGTTTTATTGTTTCACGCTTATCGGCATAGGTCTTACCTTGAGCCAATGCAATTTTCAATTTAGCAATTCCCCGTGCATTAAAGTATAAATCCAAAGGAACAATGGTTTTACCTTTCTGAGCCACTTCGCGCAAGAGTTTTGAAAGCTCTTTTTGGTGGAGCAAAAGTTTGCGCGGACGTGTGGCTTTTTCTTCCACAAAACCACGACTTGCTGAATATTCCTCTATCCGAGCATTAACGAGCACTAATTCACCATGATCAGGACTGACATAACTTTCACCAATGCTGGCATGCCCCATACGCAATGATTTCACCTCACCACCTGTCAAAATCAAACCAGCCTCATAAGTATCCAAAATCGTATAATGGAAATGGGCTTTGCGATTGGTGGCAACATTACCAGATGTAATTAAAGTTGTTTTCATAATTTCATTTTACCATTTTATCATCCAAAAGTCAACGAAAAAGGCCCCCATAATAGGGGCCCCTCATTTAAAGATAAAAAATTTTATTTTTTACCAACTAAGGCTTTTAACGCTTGAGCTAAGCGAGACACCTGACGAGCCATTGTATTGGCTTTAATAGTGCGCTTATTTTTTGCTTTCGCCAAAGAAGATTCCGCTTGACGGAAAGACTTTGTAGCTGCCTCTTTATCACCCTTCGCAATTGCAGCACGTGTTTGTTTAACGGCTGTACGTGTCGCATTCAATCTTTTGGCATTGATTGCTTCACGTTTTTGATTGCGCTTTACGCGTGTTTTAGCTGATTTTAAATTTGCCATGTTTATACTCCAAAAAAGTTAAATAACAAGAAGCATTATACGCATTTTCTATCCAAAAGTCAAGCGCTTTTTCAAATTCTTGACTTTTGGGAAAATTTTTGATATACTTCGCCCCATTATCAAAGGAGAAAAAAATGCCATTTACCTATCACGAATTAAGAAATCTTTGGTTAGACTTTTTTAAATCAAAGGGACACACCGAAATTCCATCGGCCTCGGTACTACCCGAAAATGACCCAACAGTGTTGTTTACCACAGCAGGAATGCAACCATTAATTCCTTATCTGATGGGACAAAAACACCCCGCGGGAACACGCCTGACTGATATTCAAAAATGTGTTCGTACCAATGATATTTCAGATGTTGGAGATACCAGTCATTTGACCTTTTTTCAGATGATGGGCAACTGGTCTTTGGGCGATTATTTTAAAAAAGAAATGGTGGCTTGGAGTTTTGAGTTTTTAACCCAAAAACTGGGCTTTAAAAAAGAGCAGTTAGCAGTTACGTGTTTTGCAGGCGATGAAAATGCTCCTCGTGACGAAGAAACGGCTGGTTATTGGAAAGAACAAGGTTTGCGCGATGATCAAATATTCTTCTGTGGAAAAGAAGATAATTGGTGGGGACCTGCGGGTCAAACTGGCCCTTGCGGACCAGATACCGAAATGTTTATTGATAATGGTCAACCTAAGTGTTGTCCAGATTGCAAGCCTGGTTGTCATTGTGGTAAATATACAGAAATTTGGAATGATGTGTTTATGCAATACAATAAAACAGCTGATGGTAAATACGAATTATTAGCACAAAAAAATGTAGATACTGGAATGGGCTTAGAACGTACTTTATGCTTCTTAAATGGCATTCAGGATGTGTATTCCACAGAAATGTTTTCTGATACCATTCAACAACTGGAAAATTTATCAGGCAGAAAATATGAAAGCGATTTAAAAGCTTTCCGTAAAATTGCAGATCATTTGCGCGCCAGCGTATTTATCTTGGGCGATGATCGGGGGTTGACGCCTTCCAATACTGATCAAGGTTATATTTTGCGCCGATTGATTCGTATTGCCATTCGCAATATGAAAAAGTTGGGCATTGAATCCAATGAACTGCCCAATTTAGCCAAAACCGTCATTGACCGCTATGCGTCAGATTATCCTGAATTGGGTCGCAATAAAAACTTTATTTTGGATGAGCTGACTAAAGAAGAAAAATTGTTTAGTCGTACTTTGACAACGGGCCTGAAAGAAATGGATAAAGTGATATCAAATTTAAAGGACAAAACCATTGATGGGCAAACGGCTTTCCATTTGTATGATACCTATGGTTTTCCATTGGAATTTACCCAAGAAATTGCCATAGAAAATGGCCTGAGTGTAGATGTAGAGGGCTTTAATAAATGCTTTGAAGCGCATCAGGCTTTATCCCGTGCTGGCTCTGAGCAAAAATTTAAATGCGGATTGAGTGATCATTCGGTGGAAACCACAAATTTGCATTCAGCAACACATCTTTTGCACGCTGCTTTGCGCAAAGTGTTGGGTGATGAAGTCGCCCAAAAGGGTAGCAACATCACACCAGAACGCTTACGTTTTGACTTTTCCTTTGGGCGCAAGATGACACCCGAAGAAATCAAGCAAGTGGAAGATTTGGTGAACGAGGCGATCAATAAAAAAATGCCGATTACCTGCGAAGAAATGCCGTTGGATAAGGCTATTGAATCTGGCGCTACTGCCCTGTTTAAGGATCGCTATGATGCTGAATTAGTAAAAGTCTATACGATGGGTGATTTTTCCAAAGAAGTATGCGGGGGACCACATGCAAACAATACAGGAGATTTAGGGCATTTTAAAATTAAAAAGGAAGAATCCTCTTCTGCTGGGGTACGCCGTATTAAAGCCGTTTTGGAAAAATAAATTTAATCCCCGCCAAAATAAGACGGGGATTTTTTTATTTTTTCTCAGAGTACTTAAAGTTTTCAGCCTTGTTTTTTAACTCATCAATCAAAACTTGCAAATTTCCCTGATGTTGTTGCAGGAATGTGGTGTATTCACTGCGATAGCTCATGGCCATTGAAACATCCTCAATCACAATATCAATAATGACATACCCCTTATCTTTGGGCCGAATACGCCAAATGATTTCCACTGGTGGATTTCCAGCAATAGAACTATCCACGTACAGTTGATTTTTTTGCTGTGCGTTACGTGTTCCCGAAAACACCACTTGTTGTCCCGTATATAGACCAAAACGATCAGACCATGTTTTTGTCATCAATTCGGTAAAGGCATCCAAAAAGGCCCTTCGTTGTACTTCATCCGCTTTTTTCCAATAAGTCCCCAAAACAAATTGACCAATAGATTTTAAATCCAAAACTTTTGTAAACTTTTCGCGAATAAAATCTTCCCTTTGTTCATTACTGGTTGTTCCTTGAATACCCTGTTCAATAACCTCTTGAGCTAAATCATTCATAAAATCGATAGCCGGATTTGCCGCTGCAAAAGATGGCGTTGCGCAAAACAACATTAAAGCACATAATATAGAACGCATATTATCCTCCTTTTTATTCTTCATCCTCTATTTCAAAATCAAATTCATAAGCATTTGCTTCATCCTCTGACTTTGGTAAAACTTGATTGATTTTCTTTTGTCTATTTTGACGATACATAGTACGCATAGCCGCATAATAATCCGTGGATGAATTCTTCAAATTATCCGTCAAATCCAAGATACTTTCACGTTTTTGTAAATTGTTAAGTGCATAACCACCATATATCAAGCCCCACTCTTTGCTATGACGTAAGCGCCAATAAACAGGATCTGCCGCAACATCCACACCAAAACCAATCGTATCACGCACATTAGATGGCCCAAAAAAGGGCAGCATTAGAAATGGTCCACCTTCACGCCATCCCCATTTTGCCAAAGTCTGACCAAAATCATTTTTCGGGTTTGAAATCCCTGCATCACTCGCCACATCAAAAAGGCCAAAAAATCCAAAAGTCAAATTGACACCCGTACGCCCCAAAATAGAACCAGCATCTTTCATTTGTCCTTGTAACAAGGCATTCATCAGATAAGTGGGCTGATTCAATGTATCAAAAAAATTTTCCACAGATTGACGAAAAAATTCAGGTGTAATTGCACGATACCCCTTCGCCACAGGGCGCAAAAGATAAGTATCCAATGTGTCATTGAATGAAAAAACAACACGATTCATCGGCTCTAATGAATCATTTTCTTGATTTTCATTTAAATGGCCATTTGAAGAACTGGCGCATCCCATCAATAATGCGGAAAGTAAAACAATTTTAAACATTGTATATGTTTTTAACATTTTTTACTTGATTTTCCTTTAAATTTAGGCCACACTGTACACATAGGGATAGGGTATCAAAAACAAAAAAAAAGGTCAAGTAAAAAATGTTAATTTTCATTCGGTTTGCTTTGTGTTTTTTGATAGCATGCATGCATGCTTACCTTGTTCACGCACAAGTTGTTGATATACCTTTGTTTGGAGATGAAGATGATGCAACAGAAGAGGTATCACAGCCTAAACCTGTTTTAAAAAAAGTTTCAACACCCTCAACAAATACATCTGCATCCAAACCCATCAAATTGGGCAATAAAAATAGAGAAAAACCAAACATAGGATCTAATGCCGAACCCATTACTCAATTAGAAATGGTACCACCACCATTACCGTCATTAACAATTGATTTAGCATCAAAACAACAACAACCCATCCAACACAAGGTTCCCGTTAATATGCGCACACAGGCAATTGACATTCAAGGGTCCCCTTTATGGAATGTATCTGTCAACGAAAATCTTTACTCATCCAGCAGATTTTCAGATGTCCGAGGATTTGAATTAGAAGGTTTTTATTTGGGCATGACACCAGAAGAAGTACTGGCTCTGGCACAAGAAAATAATTATAAAATTATTTCTTCCAAAGATACCATTTCAAAATTTAGAACGGCTCAATATGAAACTTTTTGTAAAAGCAGAGGTATTCATGTACCCGAAAAAATAAGAGCATGTATTTCAAAAATCAGCCGATCAAATGATACATCCTATTTATCTAATTTAAAAATAGCACGTCCTAAAACACGTGATTTTATTGAGTTTAGTTTTACATCACCCGCCACTAATAATCGTCTTTGGAGAATAAATTATCTGAATAAAGGGGATAATTCTTTGAACTTTATGGCGGTCAATTTACAAAGGAAACGAGATCGACAAGAGGCATTTTTAAAAGCATTATTTAATAAATATAATACCCCTGATGATCCCAAAAATTACATTTGGGGACAGGAAAATGATGCCTATATGAAAGCTGGTATGTATGGAAGCAACTATGATGCCTTTATTACCTTGGTGGATGCTGAATTGGAAAATGATGATTTATTGGAAGCAAAAGAATGGTATGAAGAGGCAAAGCCCTTTGAACATTTTGGATTTGAGGATTAGACATGGCAGAACAAGATTATATGCAATATTTGATCAATTATACGCTTGATGCAAAAGCGGGTAAATTTCCTGAACTGGTTGGACGTGAAAAAGAATTAGAACGCTTAATTCATGTATTGCTCAGAAATACCAAAAATAATCCCGTTGTGGTAGGGCCCAGTGGCATTGGGAAAAGCGCACTTTTAAAAGGCTTGATTACTTTTATGGCATCCGAAAATGCACCAGAATACATGCAATCGCGTGAGGTGGTTGGATTAGATGTCGCCAAAATTATGCTGGCAGCCAAAAACGATACAGAGTATGCAGAATTAGTCAAAAATGTTTTACAAACTGTTGTTGCCAGTCAAGGACAAAAGATTTTATATCTACAAGATATCAGCTTTTTGGTTCCCATGGATACAAATCCAGAAAATCGTGAACCTGCCAAATTTTTAAAGCTTTGTTTAACCTCAGATCAAGTCAACTGTCTGATTGAAACAGACACATTAAGTTATGTGGGACACTTGGAAAAGGATAACGCCGTCATGGCGCATTTACAACCCTTGTTATTGGAAGAACCAACTCTGGATGAAAGTATTCAAATTTGCACAGCGCGCAAGGGGGCCTTAGAAGAACACTATAACATTCAAATTCCAGATGAAACGGTAAAGGTCGCTTGTCAATTGACAGGACGATATGTCAAGCAAAGAGCTTTTCCAGAAAAAGCTTTGGATTTATTGGATGATTCTGCCAGCCTTTTGATGATGGATATTGCGCGCGGCGAAGTGGATGAAAGTGCCAATTCTTTGACCCAAGATTTTTGTTTCAGAACAATTACAGATTGGACGGGGATTCCTGTTGAAAAAGTGGATGCGGACGATAAAGCACGCTTGGCTCGGGCGGAAGATTTATTGCGTGAACGTGTGGTCGGGCAAGATAATGCTGTGATTGTGGTGGCCAATGCTTTGCGTCGTGCCAGATCCGGTTTGCAAGATCCCAATCGTCCTATCGGATCTTTCTTATTTGTCGGTACAACTGGTGTCGGTAAAACAGAATTGGCAAAATCTTTGGCGGACTTTATGTTTAATGATGAAACAGCATTATTGCGTATTGATATGTCCGAATATATGGAACGTTCATCTGTCACACGTTTGATTGGTCCTCCACCAGGATCACCTGGATTTGAACATGGTGGATTATTGACCGAGGCCATTCGATTAAAGCCTTTCCAAGTGGTATTGTTTGATGAAATTGAAAAAGCCCATTTGGATATTTTAAATTTGATGTTGCAATTGTTAGATGAAGGACGTTTAACGGATAGTAAGGGTGTAACTGTGGATTTTAGAAATACGATTATTATTTTAACATCCAATGTTGGGGCAAGCCTACCCAGCTATCAACGTGTGGCAAAACTCACCGAATATTTCCGTCCTGAATTTTTAAACCGTTTGGATGATATTGTGTCCTTCCATCAATTAAAACCCGAACATTTGCGCAAAATTGTGGAAATCCATTTGGGAAAACTTTTAAAGCGTGCCAAGGCTATCAATTATAATGTGACAGTGGATGAAAAGGCAAAAGATTGGTTCGTGGATGAAGTTTTTACCTCAAAGTTCGGTGTACGTGCTTTAAAGCGTTTGATTCAAGAACAAGTAGAAACACCCCTTTCTATGTTGATTATGCAAGAACGTATTCACCCAGGACAAGAGGTTTTCTTAGGAGTAGACCCCAGTGGGCGCAAATTGCGTGTCTTTGCAAAATCATCCAATAAAATGGAAGAAGCTATTCCTGAGCAACCAAAGTTGGAACCAGAAGAGGATGTCGCCCCAACCGAAGAACAAGCCGAGGACCCTGTTCCAGATATTCGTCCTCCCGAAGAAGATCGGGAAATTATTGAAGATGAAGAACCCACCTCACAAAATAATGCCCCATAACCTGACTGAACAATTATTAAAATGGTATCAAAAAAACGGACGTGATTTACCTTGGCGCGTCAAAGGTGGAGCGCATTCAAATGCTTATGCTGTATGGATCAGTGAAATTATGCTGCAGCAAACAACTGTGGCAACCGTCATGGATTATTTTAATCGTTGGATGACAAAATTTCCCAGCATTGAATCTTTGGCAAAGGCTGATTTAAATGAGGTGTTATTAACGTGGCAAGGAATGGGATACTATACGCGTGCCCGTAAAATCCATGAATGTGCCAAAGTTTTAATGCAAAAATACAATGGACAACTACCCCATACAAGAGATGAATTATTAAAACTACCAGGGATTGGACCGTATTCGGCCAGTAGTATTTGTTGTTTTGCCTACAATATGCCCGAAACTGTGGTGGATGGAAATGTGATGCGGGTCATTGCGCGCCTTTATGGTATCACAAAAGAAATAGTAGCCAACGATATATATCCTTTAGCACAAGAACTAACAAGCCAACAGCATGGAGCTGATTATGCCAGTGCGATTATGGATTTAGGAGCAACTGTTTGTACCCCCATTCATCCGAAATGTGCTTTATGTCCTTGGGCAAAAAGTTGTATTGCAAAACAAAAAGGCATTCAAGAACAAATTCCCCAAATCAAGAAAATTAACAAAAAAGAAATGTATGGACAAGTCTATTTAATTCAAAATAATCAAGGAGAATATTTAATTCGCCAACGCACTGAAAAAGGGTTATTGCACGGGCTTTGGGAATTTCCGTGGACTGAGGGGGAAAAATTGTCAGGAAAATTCACCACTGTCACGCACATTTTTACGCATATCAAGCTGACATTACAAATTGTACACGAAGAACATCCAAAATTTGATGGTATATGGGTACATCCCAAAAATTTTAAAGATTATCCTTTTTCCAAATTGATGCAAAAAGTAATTCAAAAAATATAACTATTTTTGAATGATTCCACCACCCAAAACAAGATCATCCTTATAAACAACAGCGGATTGACCCGGGGTTAAAGCGCGTTGTGATTCATTGAATTTAATCGTAGCGCCATCAGATGTTTGTTGCAATGAAGCAGGAACCAATTGGCCAGTGGAACGATACTTAACCATTACTTCACCTTTTGGAAATCCTTGGTGCCAAATACACTCATTCAAATGACAAGAATCCGACAATAAACTTTCCTCAGTGCCAACAATGACAGCGTTTTGGTCCGCATCCAGCGCCACGACATATAAGGGTTTCGGATAAGCAATCCCGAGGCCTTTTCTTTGGCCAATTGTATAGTTCCAAAAGCCCATGTGCTTACCCAAAACTTGGCCATTTGTCAGAATGATTTTACCTTGCTCTGGTGCACGATTCAAAAGGTCCGTATAATCGCCTGCATAAAAATCCTGCGAATCATTTTTTTCAGCCTGCACCAGTCCCCGAGCGCGCGCCATTTCACGCACTTCAGCCTTAGTAAAATTCCCCAAAGGAAACATTGTGTGAGAGAGTTGCTCTGGGGTCAAACGATACAAAAAGTAGCTCTGATCTTTTTTGGGATCTACCCCACGTTGCAGGTAAAAAGTGCCCCCTTTTTCGGCAATTCGCGCATAATGACCCGTCGCAAAAGCATCAAAGGAAAGGCCTGATTTTTCGGCCATCTTGCCCAACAGGCCAAACTTCATTTCGGTATTACAATGCACACAAGGGTTCGGCGTTTGCCCCGATAAATAAGTTTTCTTAAAATACGCCAAAACCGTTTTTTTAAATTCTTCGGACAAATCAAAAGAATAATGCTGAATCCCATTTTCTTCACACCAAGCATGAATATCCCGTATATCTTGTTTTTCAGCAGGACCATAGCAGGCATCCTTCATCATATGTTGTGGTGCAGGCAAGTCTTTGTTATAAATCAGCATGGAAATACCGACGACTTCGTGCCCCTGCTCCTTTAACAGAAGTGCCGTTAAAGTGGAATCAACACCACCTGATAAGCCAACCGCTATTTTCATAAAACACCCCCTAAATGGGCAATATAAATTGCATATAGAATTAAAAAACAAGCCCCCGTAGCGCGTGAATATCTTTTTAAACCAAAGGCTATCCCTATCATCAAGGCAGTAACCGCAGTCATGATCCCTAAATCAAACCCCATCCCTAAGGGGATTTGAACAGGCATAAACAAAGCGGTCGCCCCCAAAATGAATAAAGCGTTATAAATGTTTGAGCCAACCACGTTCCCAAAGGCAACATCATTGTGCTTTTTAATGGCAGACATAATGGAGGTTGCCAGTTCTGGCAAACTGGTTCCCACTGCCACGATAGTCAAACCTATGACAGATTCAGAAATACCCCAAGCACGTGCCAATTCAACCGAATTATCCACCAATAATTTTGCCCCCAAAAGCGTCAATAAAATCCCCACAATTGTACGTATCAAAGAACTGACAAGTGGAGCTGGTTTTTCTTTATCCTCTGAAATTTCCTTTTCAGTCTTATAGGAATAAATCACGTAGAAAATAAGTGCGCCAACCATCACCACGCCCAGTAAATGACCAATGGTACCAAAGGCGGAAGCCCCCACCAACACAAGTGTAGAAAAAGCCAAAAAAGCGGCATCACGCTTGAAGGATTTTCCCTTTACTTGAACAGGATTCAAAAGCGCCGCCACGCCCAAGACCAATAAGATATTGGCAATATTGGAACCCACAACATTCCCGACAGCAATACCCTCTGAGCCTTTATAGGTTGCCAACAGGCTGGTCACCAATTCGGGGGTGGAAGTGCCAAAACCCACTAAGGTAAGGCCAATCAACAAAGGGGAAACTTTTAACCGGCGCGCAACTGCGACAGACCCCGCCACTAACCAATCACCACCAATAAACAATAAAAATAACCCTAAGGCCAATAAAAGATATGTCATATTTTTCTCCTTTAATTTCAGAAGTATTATAGCCAAAAATCAAAGAAAATGCAAAAGAAAATAAACATATTCCAGCTAACGTAAATGAGAGGCTATTTTTTCCTTATGCTCGCTTCTATTTGTGCTCGTTTTTCGTTTATAAAAACTCTCATAGAAAAATGATTTTCAAATTGATCTCTTTCTGTTCTGGCTATTTTAAATTTTGTAGCCAGTTACTTGCGTTTAGGATTACACACCATAAAGATGAAACTGTCAATTTATAGTAACCTTTACTGGGATTTAAACGTATGTTTTAAATGTTTTTTTAAATCAGATAAATATCTGTCCACCTGAGGATTTTTGATGACATTATGACATGAAAAACTGGGCAAAGCTGTCATACCCACAAAACTTTGAGCTTGATGCATGGCGACAAGCGCTTCATCTATCGTAGGTAAAAATTTGCCAAAAGCCTCTTTGGGCGCATTCCATGTGGTGGAAAGCATATAGGTTTTACCTTTTAATAATCCGCCTTGGCCATAACCACCATTGGATGTTTGATAAAAAATACCATAGGCATAAACATCCTGCATATATTGCTTTAAAATAGCGGGCGCCCCAAACCAATAAACAGGAAATTGAAAAATAATGGTATCCGCCCACATAAATTTTTTTTGTTCTTTTTGGGGATCATATCCTTTTTCAACCGTGGTCATTTTGACATAATGATTTTGGGATAAAAACTTTTTCATCTCTGATGCCAAAGTACGATTTAAGCGTCCCGAAGCAAAGGGTGTCTTTTGATGTCCATTGATAATTAAAATGTTTGCCATGGTCTCCTCCTTTTTTAAAAAAAAGATAAGGCAAATTCAAAAAATGTCAATAGACAATTAGGCTTTTTGAATATCAAAAGTAATTGTGCTATCGCCCAACTCTTCGGTTTTACCAGAATTCGTGGATTCAGTAAAACTGGTTGCCAAAACCTGTTCAGCGATATAGGTTTTATGTTCCGCCAAGGCTTGTTTTACTTCTTCCGATTCACTCATCCACACCAAAGTAATCCGATCAGACACATCCAAGTCTTTATCTTTACGCATTTGCTGAACCATACGCACAAAATCGCGTGCAATACCTTCACGCGCCAATTCTGGATGAATTGTTAAATCCAATTGAACTACCGCAGTATTATCAGGCAAAGGCTGACCTTTAAATCCTTCCTTCATAGACAAGCGCAATTCAAATTCATCCGCATTCAAAGTTTGCCCACCAATAGCTAAAGTACCATCTGTATTCAAAGACCACTGATTTTGCTTATTGGCTGCCATAATTGCACCCATAAACTTCCCTAAACGTTTACCAATAAGAGGAGTTTTTAGGTACAAGAACTTATCCGCCACAGTTGATACATCTGTATTTAAAACAACGTCTTTCACATTGATTTCATCTTTGAGCATTTCTTTAAAGTTTGCCAAAGTTTCGGCCTTTTCGCCCGCAATGGTCATGCTGGATAACGGCAAACGATTGCGCAAATGATTTTCTTCACGAATTGCTTTGGCTGTGGAAGCCACCATCCGTACCAAATCCATTTGTCCAATCAATTCTTTTTCATCAGGTAAATTTTCCACGTTTGGCCAACCCGCCAAATGCACAGATTCTTCCCCCGTCAAACCACGATACACGTAATCCGTCATAAATGGTGCCAAAGGTGCCATCGCCTTGGACAAGGTAACCAAAACGGTATAAAGTGTATCAAAAGCTGAGGTATCTGTCCCATCCCAAAAACGTTCACGTGAACGACGAATATACCAATTGTTCAAAATATCCAAAAAGTCAGTAAAGGCTGTTGTTGCCTCAGGGATATCATAGTTCAGCATATTTTTATGCACGGATTGAACCAAATCTTTAAGTTTAGCCAAAATATATTTATCCAACACATCCTCTGAATTGGTAATTTCTTTGGCCTTAATGCCTTCCGCATTGGCATACAAACAGAAGAAATAATAAGCATTCCAAAGTGGCATCAATGACTGACGCATCGCTTTAGCAACCTCTTTCCCTTCATAATCCATGCACACATTACCACCATGCATAATGGATGAAGATTCCAAAAACCAGCGCATGGCATCTGAACCTGAATTGTTCAAAATAATATACGGATCAGGATAGTTGCCCAATTTTTTGGACATCTTAACACCACCTTCGGCCATCACATGCCCCGACACCATACAATATTTAAAGGCAGGTTTATGATGCAAGGCTGTTCCCAACACATGTAATGAATAGAACCAGCCACGTGTTTGATCCACTGCTTCCATAATGAAATCAGCTGGAAAATGATTTTTAAACCAATCTTTTTTCTCAAATGGATAATGAATTTGACCCTCTGGCATAGAACCCGATTCAAACCAACAATCAAAGACGTCCGGCACACGACGCATCATAGACTTTCCTGTTGGATCATCGGGGTTAGGATAAACCACTTCATCAATGTAGGGACGATGTAAATCCGTTACTTTACAACCTGTTTTTTCTTCAATTTCAGCCACTGATCCAAACACGTCTGTACGTGAATATTTCGGATTATCCGATTGCCACACAGGAATGGGTGCACCCCAAAACCTAGTTCTGGAAATGGACCATTCGCGAGCCCCCTCTAACCACTTACCAAAACGTCCATCTTTAATATGTTCAGGTGTCCAAGTAATCGTTTGATTCAGTTGACACAATTCATCACGGAATTTAGGCACATCCACAAACCAACCTGACATGGCTTTATAAATCAACGGGGTATCTGTACGCCAACAATAAGGATAGGTATGCGTGATTTGTTCTTTTTTAACCAGTAAATGATTTTCTTTTAGGTAATTGAGCACATATTCATTAGCATCAAAAACTTGTTTTCCTTGAACCTCTGGGACTTCAGCCGTAAAGCAACCCGCTTCATCCACCGGACATACAATGGGGAAATGCGCATCATATTGACGGCACACTTCAAAGTCATCTGCACCAAAGCCCGGCGCAATATGCACCATACCTGTACCATCTTCGGTAGATACAAAATCGCCCGACAATATTTTAAAACAGCCTTTTTCTTTTAATGAAGCAAAGTGTGGAAACATAGGCTCATAAGACATACCCACCAATTCTGAGCCCTTTATCGTTGCGACTTGAGTGGCATTTTCCAATTGTTTTTTATAACGCCCCAAAAGTGACACAGCCAATACATATTTTTGCCCATTTTCTTCCATCACGGCATAATCAATATCGGCACCAACCGCGATCATTTGGTTGGAAAACAATGTCCATGGGGTTGTTGTCCACACCAATAAATGCATGCCATTTTCCAATTTAAACATCACTGTAATCGCCGTATCCACTTTATCACGATAACATCCCGGTTGATTGACTTCAAAGTTGGAAAGAACCGTTTGTGCTGCCCAAGAATAAGGTTGCACACGATAATCTTGATAAATAAGGCCTTTATCATACAATTCTTTAAAATTATGAATCACCGATTCCATAAAGGGCAAATCCATGGTCCGATATTCCAAAGCAGGATCAATCCAACGCCCCAAACGATGAAACAAATTCACAAAATCACCCGAATACTTTAAAACGGATTCTTTACAAAAGTTATTAAACCTATCCACACCATATTCATGAATGGCTTTATGCCCCGAAATACCCAACGCCTTTTCCGCATTCATTTCGGCTGGCAATCCGTGGCAATCCCATCCAAAGGGACGTTCTACTTTTTTGCCCAACATGGTTTGAAAACGCGCTACTGTATCTTTCACAAAAGAAATAAAAATGTGACCGTAGTGAGGTTGACCGTTTGCAAATGGAGGGCCATCGTAAAACACGAATTCATCCCCATTTTTGCGTTTATCTTTGACTGATTCAAAAATTTTATTGTCATCCCAAATACGTAAAATATCTTCTTCCATCTTGGAAAAGTTCATTTTAGGATTCAAATCAGGATAGTATTTTTGTTTATCAGTCATTTTCTTACCTTTCTGTTGTTTCTATTAAATAAACAAATAGGGTTTTATTATGCCAAAAATTCATTAAAAAAGCAAGATTTTTTTCTTGACAGAAGTCAAAAAATACGTTATAATTGCGCCATTATTTTCTTAAAAGGAGTTAAAAATGGTTAAACGCACATATCAACCCAGTAAATTGGTTCGCACACGTCGTCATGGCTTTCGTGCCCGTATGGAAACACGTGGAGGTCAAAAAGTTTTGAATGCTCGTCGTGCTAAAGGTCGCAAAGTACTGAGCGCCTAAAAAAAATGGTTGAGCTATTTAGTTTACAAAGCACCTAAAAATTTTAAGGGTGCTTTTATTTTGGAAAAAAGATGGTATTAGAACGAATTAAAAGACACTTTGATTTTGTTGAGATGAAGGATACGAATACTAAAGCCTTTACGCACAGTTTTGTATTGCAGATCCGCTGCAATACAAAAAACACAACTCGTGTTGGATTTACCGTTTCTAAAAGAATTGCAAAGCATGCTGTAATACGGAATCGCCTACGCCGACAAATGCGGGAAATAGTGCGTCTATCCCCTAAATTAATAAAACTTTATCCCAGCCATGATTTAATTTTGATTGCCAAAGAAGAGGCTCTGAACCGTACTTATCAGCAGTTGGCACAAGATTTTGAGTATTTATTAACTCACGTTAAGGATTTTTCCAATGAATCCATTAAGAAAAATGGCTGATTATTTAGTACGCTTTTATCAACTCACATTTTCATCTTTAGTTGGAGGTTGTTGTCGTTTTCAACCGACATGTTCAGAATATGCACGACAAGCATTTAGAAAATATGGTTTTTTCAAAGGAACATGGTTGACAATCAAAAGAATCAGTCGTTGTCACCCTCTGGCAAAAGGCGGCTATGATCCCCTTCCCTAATAGTTATATTTTAGGTTAAATAATCCACGCCAATCTGGCTTGGCTTCTTTTTGATGTTCGGGATGCAAGCGCACACCTGCTTCGCCCGCCACATACAGGTCAGATTTCAACTGATTCATAAAGAACAAAGATAAATCGTATTCACGCGCATCTGGTTTCATATCAGCAGTAAATTGTGTACGATATAACCGATCCGCATACATATCACGCGCAGTTGGTAAATTAAATGTAACAGTACCAGAACGTACGCGCAATGGCGAAACCACTTTAAATCCATATGTTTTCGTTTCATCGGGACGATATAGGGCGGCAAAAGCAAATGCATCAGATGTCAACCGAGAAAACTTCATCAGCGTTTGCGCGGCATTGGCTTGTGTCATTCCATAAGTATAGGAAGCAGATAGTTGCCACTTATCAAAAGGTAAAATTGTTGCACCAAAAGAAATGAACTTTGTCTTATTTCCATCTGTTTCAAAGGCACCAGCACCACGCAATCCCAACAAAGATTCTTCTTCATTCATTTGTCCAAAAGACATATCAAAAACAAAGGATTTCTTAGGTGCATAGCGCACACCTGTTTTTACAACACTCACCATCGGTTTATCAGACATTTTATCCAATACCTCTGAATCAATAAAGCCATTTTGACCGTATTGGAGTCCCCCTGTCAAAGACCAATTACCCGCCACACGATAGGCCACATCACTTCCCCATGCTTGGCGCATATTCATAAATGGATTTTGAACAATACGTTCGGAATAATTTCCTCCAAATGACTGAGTATCTTGGGTATATCCCATACGAATTTGCATATCTTTAGATGGCTTCATTTGCATCGTCATCGCCCCTGCTGGTAAGCCTGTTGAATCAGAAGGTGCCGATGTAAAACCAAATGACAAATGATCATTGGCTTGTACTACTTTTTCATCCATCGCCATAAAGGAATGGAAAGAACGCTTTAAGGCATCCGAACGTTTTTCAGAATTGACAAAACGCGTTGTGGGCATTGCATAGGGACGTGAATATTTATCCAACACCACTATATTTTGTGGTAAAGCTGATTTTAATCGTGAAAGAGATATCGGCACATTCACAGACGTCAAAGACGCATCCATTGCCAAAGGCGAAGAAGCCACTGTATCAAAGCTGATTTTAGGAACACCAATTGGGTCTGTCGCCTTATCCAAATTGACCAAACCATGCCCATAAATAGCATTGTATTTACCTTCCTCTGTGTTATCTGCATATGGATTAAAAGTATCTGGCATATCATCTGTTGTTTCGTGTCCAGCTTCCAACCAAGCCATCTTATTATAATCTGCAATTTCATCTATTTCAGATGTTGCATCTTGAACAGGTTTAATATAATCGGCTGTTTCAAATAAGATTTGTACCACTTCTTGCGGTTTTAAAAATGGGAAAGCCCCCATCAACAAAGCCACAGAACCTGTAATAACAGGGGTTGCTTGACTGGTTCCCGACATTAAAGCATACTCTTGGCCCAATGATGTGGATGCCACCATCATTTCTTTGGAACCACCAGGCGCAGCCAAGCAGTACATGGAACTTTGACCACAACGATTGGAATACTCTGCTATTTTTTTATTTTCGTCCAATGCAACAACCGAAATCAACAAATTTTTATAAATACTTTTTGCATAGTTTGTTTTATTGTCATCACTTTCACCCACTAAAGGAGCAACCACGTGAATTGAAGGTTGGGTACTAGATTCATTTCCTGCTGCAAATACCAAAACAGTTCCTTTATCCGCGGCAGCCTGATATCCAGCCTTTACATCTGATGAGAAAAATCCATCCCATATATCTTTATTGCTTGAGATTGTTTTACCTGTAATCTCTTTATAATAATCATATGCTTCTTGCCCCAAATGAATCTCTGATCCCAAAGATAAATTGATAACTTGGGCATCTGTCGTTTCGACGACATCCTTTAAATGATTCATAACCTGATTCATTTGAAAATCTGCACGCACAGGAATTATTTCAACATTTGGTGCAACACCTGAAACAGCATATCCATCTTGAACAGCCCCCAAAACTCCCGCCACATGTGTCCCATGATTTTCACTGGAATAAAGATCATCATCCACCAAAAGTCCAGGGGTTGAATCGTTTTCATCATATTTATACCCTTTTTCACCATACTTTGCTTTATACTCTGTCCACAATTCAGCGCGTATTGAATACGTAATCGTACCATCGGATGTAGTTGACGTTGTATAAGTGCCTTGGGGATAGTAAGTGGCTGTATAAACGGTTTCCGAAGTCGTAGTATCAACCCGCAAACAATTTGTGGTCACAGTTGGACTGCATTGTGGTGCATACTGTCCAGCATATTCATTCCATAACTGACGCGCACTTTTCTCTCCTGTTTCATCCAATTCGGCCATGTCCACAGACGTAGAAGATGGAGTTGTTGTTATAATCTGATCGGTTCCTGAGGTAAGATAGGCTTTACCTGTTGTTTCATTAAATGCCCAACATTTTTCACTATTATTCACTGAACAGGGACCATATGCGAAATTTAATCGAGTAGAACTGATGTTTGCCTTTAATTGGTTGTGCGCATAGGCCCCCCACTCAAGCCCCGTATCCATTACAGCAACCTTAACCTTATCATTGGTAATTTTGGGATTGTTGACATCTGAACGATCCACAACATAGCCAGTATAACCTCGCACCCATGCTGAAGCCGCATTTACCATCGGCAAAATTGCAATCGGATTTTTCAAATGGTATGTTATAGATGTTGAAGCATCAGATAAATCATAATCTACTTGATACGAGCTCCAATTATACCAACTATTATATTCACGTGCAGTATCTGTGGTATCCCAATCGGGATTATTCTTTGACAAATCATCATAATACTTTCGGGCGTATTCATTAAAAGCACTGGCTGATGAAAATGTTTCAGTTGTATCCAACCAATACCTACCCAAGAATGGGAAATCATCCAAATTCAAACCAGTATCAACGGGCTTAAATAAAGAAGAATCATATCCAGGAACTGGGGTCGAACCACCACCCCCTCCTCCAGAGCCAATCAAAGCCACAATACCAACAGCTGCCCCAGCCAAAACAAATTCCCCTACATGAGGCCAAGGAATTCCTCCTATAAAACCAGATGAAGATCTTTGGCTTTGAATTGCCATGTCAGGAACCAATATTTGGCCATTGACATAACGACCAAACTCTGGGTGAGACAAATAAAATGACGATAATGTTGGAGGCGGAATCTGGCGAATACAAGGCGTGTGAACTGTCGCACCTTGCGCATACAGCATTTTATAACCTTGTGCATCTTGTCGGCGCAAAACGGTACACAGTGCTGTTTCACCAAACGCATTGGGTGCATTAATGTTCACACCATCCAATACCATTTTCTTAAGGGCATCCTCATCACGTTGAACAACTGTCAACATAATACGGTCATAGGCAGATAGGTAGGAATAAGCACCCACACCACTGCTGAGAAATAGTGTGGAAGTCGCCATCAACAAAGAAAGTATTTTTTTTCTCACCCTTTTCACCTTTTTCGTATGCTTTTGATTGTAAATAAAAATAGTAAATATTTAGTTAATAATTTGTTTTTTTACCTTATATTAAATTGAGTGGATACTCGTGCAAAATTGTGTAATATTTGCCTTCCCCATTTTCTTTCGCATGACTTTCAAACAAACAAAAAGAAGTTACCTGCCATTCAGGAGAATGATATAAATTATTTTTTTCAACATAATGTAAAACCTCCGACAAACTTGTCCCCATCAATTTTGCCAATGTGACATGCGGATGAAATTTAAATCTATCTTGACCATCCGCCCCAGCATGGCGAACAGCATTGGCCACTTTTTCTTGCAATTCACGCAAGGCTTTATCTGGCTCTATACCTGTCCATAAATGGTGCGGTATATCCCCTGTTTCAAAATAACCAATTTCCTTTAAAGACATATAAAATGCGGGAAAGCGCACATAGGAAAGTTCCCGTTCTACTTCTTGGGCTGTGGGCCCATCCACATTGCCAATAAAAGAAAGAGTCAGATGGTACTTTTCAGGTGTTTTCCAAATCGCACCTGATAAATCTGATGGTAATTGTGCCAATGTCTTTTGAACATTTTCAGGAATAGAAAGCCCCACAAATAAACGTGTCATAAAATCTCCTTTGCTTTTCGTTCATTTTTAGTGTATAATGCTTTTATAAAAAAGGAAAGAAAAAAATGAGTTTAATGAAAGTTTTTGAGGTTCCAGAACCTATTTTACGCCAAAAGGCCGAAAAAATTGAAAAAGTCGATAATGAAATCGCCCGTATTTTAGACGATATGTTGGAAACAATGTATGCAACCAATGGCGTAGGATTGGCCGGCAATCAAGTCGGACTTTTAAAACGATTGGTTGTGATTGACTGCGCAGGAGAGGATCAAGAACCAGATATTTTACAAATGGTCAATCCCGTCATTGTCGCACACAGTAAAGAAACTTTATGCAAAAGTGAAGGATGCCTTTCGGTACCACGTGAATATGCGGATGTGGAACGTTGGGCAAGTGTTACTGTGCAATACACCGATAAAAAAGGAAATATTCAAACACGTACAGCTGATGGGTTGTTGGCTAAGGCCATCCAACACGAACTGGATCATTTAGAAGGGATTTTATTCATTGATTATTTATCGCCTTTAAAACGCAATAAACTTTTAAAACATTTGGAAAAACGTCGCAAGAAAGAGGCAAAGGAGGCCGAATGAAACTGATTTTTATGGGAACACCAGGCTTCACTTTACCTGTTTTGGATGCACTCATTACAAAACATGAATTGTTGGCCATTTACACACGCGCACCAAAGCCAGCTGGACATGGAATGCATTTAAAAAAATCAGCTGTGCATGAATGGGGCGAAGCACATAACATTCCCGTATTTACACCAGCAACTTTAAAAAATGAAGAAGTTCAAAAACAAATCAAAGACTTAGGGGCTGAAGCGATTATCGTGTATGCTTATGCGATGATGATTCCAAGTGCTGTTTTAACTGCTACCCCAAAAGGATGCATCAATATTCATCCATCATTACTCCCTCGTTGGCGTGGGGCTGCCCCCATTATTCGGGCAATTCAAGCAGGCGATAAGGAAACTGGCGTGAGCCTGATGCGTTTGGATGAAGGTTGGGACACAGGCCCTGTTTTTGCGCAAGAAAAAGTGGCCATCTCCGCTGAGGATACCCCCACTACTTTAGGACAAAAATTGAATGATGTAGCTGTTCCCATGTTGATAAAACTTTTGGATAATTTTCATGAACCGGTGGCACAAAATGAAACAGGCGCTTGCTATGCCCCAAAATTGGAAAAAGCCGAAATGGCAATTGATTGGAATCAATCCGCTGAACAAATTGAACGCAACATCCGTGCTTTTGAGGGGGGATTTTTTTTGTTAAACAGCAAACGCGTGAAAGCTTTAAAAGCCAAAGTATTAGAAGGTTCTGGCACAGTTGGTACAACCATCAATGACAACTTGGATGTGGCCTGTGGCAAGAATATTTTAAGTTTGGAAATCCTACAAAAAGAGGGGAAAAAACCCACCACAAAACATGACTTTTTATTGGGCACAAAGGTGGAAAAAGGGATAAATTTATGCGCTATAAATTAACGCTGGAATACGACGGAAGTCCTTTTATCGGCTGGCAAAAACAAGCGGGGCAACTGTCCGTTCAAGGTGTATTGGAAACTGCCCTTAAAACTTATTTAAGAAAAACAACTGCTGTTTGTGGATCGGGGCGAACAGATGCTGGCGTACACGCTTTGGGGCAGGTGGCTCACTTTGATTGTGATAAAAAATTGGATACACGAAAAGCACAATATTCCCTCAATGCCCTGATGCGCCCAAATCCTGTTGTGATTCGGAAAATAGAGACAGTTGATGAGGATTTTCATGCGCGCTTTTCGGCCAAACAACGCACCTATTTATACAGGATTCAAAATACGACTTTTCCCCCTGCTCTGAATACTGGGCGCGTATGGCATGTGAATCAACCTTTGGATGTAGATAAAATGAATGAGGCGGCCAAGCTGTTGATTGGCAAGCATGACTTTTCAACTTTTCGGGCAGCCAATTGTCAGGCCAAAAGCCCCATCAAAACTTTGGATGAAATAAAAATGGCACGTGTGGACGAAGAAGTACATATTACCGTTTCAGCACGTTCTTTTTTATACCATCAAGTACGCAATTTTGCCGGCGCTTTGGTCAATGTGGGTGTTGGCACGTGGTCTGTTGCTGATTTCAAAAAGGCGTTTCTTGCTTGCGACCGCACGAAAGGTGCCATCACCGCCCCCGCTGAAGGCCTTTATTTTATGAAAGTGGAATATTAGCCCCTTGTGTTTTGAAGAATAGAGAAAACTCCAACCTTAGATTTGTGTGAAGAGATTTTCACTGTATTTCCAGACATCACTTCGTTTTTAAAACTTTCTTGAGATTTTGAACCTAAAGCCTCATATTCATTGGCAACATCAAATAAGTATGACGCTGCCTGGGCCTTTACTTCCCCAAGAACTCTTTCACTTTTTTGGGACATAATAACAACTGTTCCACCAGAAAAGATATAGCATCCAAGCCCCCGGACATCGGCGTGATTAATCTGTTCTATATCTAATTTGGGTTCATTGATGGTTAAATATGCTGCTGCGATATAAGATTTTGCTTTTTTAATTCCACCAACAACCGAATCAGTACTATTTTTTGAAATCGCATCACTATAAGCTTGCAATTTTTCAAGAACAAATTTTCTTTTATCCGAATCTAATTTTTGTAACTTTGTTTTAAAATTTTCTAATTTTTGCATACTACGCCTTTCATCTGATGGGGTGTTGATTATAGCAAAAAATCAAAGAAAAAGCAATAATTTCATGAAAGTGAAATATTAAAGCATCAACATACCACCATTGACGTTGATGGTTTGACCAGTGATATAGGCAGATTCATCAGAAGCTAAAAATGCCACCACATTCGCAATATCTTGCGGGGTTCCCATGCGTTTCATAGGAATTCTGTCCAACATGGCCTGTTTGACATTATCGGGTAAATTTTCCGTCATTGGGGTGGCAATAAAACCTGGCGCAATACAGTTGGCTGTAATTCCACGACTGGCTACCTCTTGAGCAATTGATTTTGTCATCGCAATCAATCCTCCTTTACTGGCGGCATAGTTAGCCTGTCCCAAGTTCCCAATCACGCCCACAATAGAAGCCATAGAAACAATCCGCCCCCAACGCTTTTTCATCATTTGGGGCAACAATTCACGAATCAAATGAAAGCCTGCCGTCAAATTGACCGATAAAACTTGATTCCACATTTCATCTGTCATACGCATAGAAAGCGTATCCTTTGTAATGCCAGCATTATTGATTAAAATATCAATCCCCCCAAAAGGTTCAGAAAATTTTAATAACGATTTTGGAGCTTCTTTATCCGTGATATTTACCGCCAAAGCATGGGCACGTTCCCCCAAATCTTGAACTAATCCATCCAATCTTTCCTGATTTATGTCTGTTAAAATTACAGTCGCCCCCTGCGCATATAAGGTTTTGGCAATAGCACGACCAATACCACCTGTTGCCCCTGTAATAAGGACTGTTCTTTGGGTCAAATCTAGCATAACAACTCCTAATGTAAAAAATTTCTACCAGTACCAACGACGATTATACCGATAACCATAACTATAACGCACTGGACGATAGTAGTAATGACGCCGATACGGACGACGATAATGACGTGAAAATGCGTGATATCTGTACGGACGATAGTAATAAGCTTCTGCCGAAGTATTATATACAAAAATACCCACTAATAAGCATAAAATACATAATATTTTTTTCATGTTTTTCCTTTTGTTAGTGTTGTACCCCTCATTTTATGTATAAAAAAATTTTCAACATTTGTCAAGTAATAAAAAATCCCCCATCAAACAATGGGGGAATAAGTTGATATAAACTAACTTACCAGCGGCTATAACCACAACGCGTACAATGAGAATATGTACGACCAAATCCATAGCGACCATATGAACGACGAGCATATCTGTGTCCATATGAACGATAGCCATAGCGACTATATCCACGACCATAGCGACTATACCCACGACCATAGTAAGAACGCCCAAAACCACGTCCATAGTAGGAACGTGCATAGGAAGTACGTGGATAGTAATTGTAGCTACCACATCTGCCAGAAACGCAAGCGCTGGCTGTATCTGTACAGAAAATTGCAGCAACCAAAGCGATAATCAATAATAATTTTTTCATAATAATTCTCCTTTTTTGTTGTTATTCCCACAAAGTTTTTGACTTTGTATCATTCATTATAGCATATTATTTTATTTTGTCAAGTATTTTTAATAATTTGATATTTTAATTACCAACGACGTCCATAGTGTTTGAAATGGCGCACATGCGCAAAGCGTCTGTGAGCAAATCTATGATGCCCCCAAAATCCAAAATGACGTCCATGAAATCTGCGGTAACCAAAGTGAATTGGGCGAACATGACCACAAGCTATACAACGTTTAGCAATAACTGGTGTTACAGCCGGTGTAACAACGGGTGTTACAACAGCAATAGTGGGGCGAAAACCATATCCATGGCGCATGGGTGAACCAATCGCAGCACTTGCCACATTTGCACACAAAATTGTTGTCAACAGACAAACAATACATAATAATTTTTTCATAATAATTCTCCTTTTTTGTTGTTTTCCCTCAAGGGATCCCTCCCTCTTGATGAGTCCATTTTATCACATAATTTTATTTTGTCAAGTATTTTTTATTAAAATGTTTTATAGATTAAATAAACCGCCATAAAAAGGCGGCTTATTTTGTCTAGTCTTACAATTATTTCTCTCGCATTTTATTTTGAATGAGTGTTATTGCCTCTTCCAATGTTGGAATTGTACCATCTTTTTTGGCGCTAGCCATCATTTTTCCACATTTGACATAAGGACCATACTTGCCAATCTGATAGGTTACTTCCTGTTTATCCCATTTACCCAATACTTTGACAGTTGGTTTTCCCTTTGCACCAGATAAAAGAGCTAACGCACGCGCCAAATCAATTGTCAATATGTTATCTTCGGGGGCTAAAGACTGAAAAGTCCGTCCACGTTTCACATAGGGCCCAAAACGTCCTATACTTGCCTCAATAACTTCATTACTTTCTGGATCATTTCCCAAAACACGCGGTAATGACAACAAGCCTAATGCCATTTTGATATCCACAGATTCTGCATCTGTTCCTTTGGGCAAACTTATTCGTTTAGCCTCCTTGCCCTGACCTTGCTGAACATACCAACCATAAGGTCCTTTTCGTACAGAAATATCATGACCTGCAGCATCTTTTCCCAATTCACGGGCTTGATTATCTGTTTCCACTTTGGGTTCAATAATTTGACCATTTTCATCATATTTAGGTGCTTCCATCACAGCAAATTGTTTGGTATACTTGCATTTAGGATAGTTGGAACAACCAATAAATGCCCCAAAGCGTCCCACACGCAAAGAAAGTTGTCCTGTTTTACAATCTGGGCATACACGCGATTCAGGAGTTGGAAATAGACTTTGTTCCAAAGTTTTAGAGACAGTTTCCAAGACTTCGCCCATTTTATAGGGTTCCACATCATGAATTGTTTTGTTAAACAATGCCCAAAAATCCGTTAAAACATTTTTCCATTCGGCTTTACCGTTTGTAATATCATCCAATTTATTTTCCAAATTGGCTGTATAGTCATATTGAACGTAGCGATTGAAGTAATTTTCCAAAAAGGCGGTCACAATGCGTCCACGATCCTCAGGCACAAAGCGTTTTTGTGTCAGCCGTACATATTCGCGTTCCTGTAAAACTGATAAAATAGAGGCATAAGTAGATGGACGTCCAATTCCCAATTCTTCCAATTTTTTAACCAAACTCGCTTCGGTAAAGCGTGGTGGCGGTTCGGTAAAGTGCTGTTCAGCATTGACCTTTAAAATACCCAGCGCTTCGCCTTCATTCATAGGGGGCAATAAGGCATTATCATTTTCGCCTTTATCATCATCAATGTCTTCTTTATAAACCTTAATAAAGCCTGCAAAAGCAATCGTTTGCCCCGTTGCACGCAACAAAAACTTTTTATCGGTAGAGGGAATATCAATACCCACTTTATCCAAAACAGCCGAAGCCATTTGGCAGGCGACCGTCCGTTTCCAAATCAAATCATACAATTTCCGACCATCAGCATCCACATCAATTGTGGCTGGTAATTTTAAGGCATTGGTTGGACGAATCGCCTCATGGGCTTCTTGAGCATTTTTGGAATTATTTTTATAAAAACGTGGCGTTTCGGGCAAATACTCTTTACCATATTCTTGTTCAATCACCTGACGTAAAGCGGTAATAGCTTCATCAGCCAAAGCCACAGAATCCGTACGCATATAGGTAATCAAACCTGCTTCGTACAATTTTTGGGCAATTTGCATGGTCTTTTTGGCCCCAAAATTGAGTTTGCGTGAGGCTTCTTGCTGCAGGGTAGAAGTCGTAAAGGCAGGTGCAGGATTACGTTTGGTTTGCTTGCGTTCAATTGCACCTACCGTAAAGGAAGAAGCCTCTACTTTTGCCTTAGTTGTTTCGGAAATCGATTGATTATTTAAATCAAATTTATCCAATTTTTTACCGTCAATGGCCGTGAGTTTTGCCGTAAATTGTTCTTTGCGAATCGTATTCAAATCCACGGTAATACCCCAATATTCTTGGGATTTAAAGGCGGCAATTTCATTTTCACGTTCACATATTAAGCGCAAAGCCACTGATTGCACACGTCCTGCGGATTTTGCCCCTGGCAATTTTTTCCATAAAACGGGGGACAAATGAAAGCCCACCAAATAATCCAGTGCACGACGCGCCAAATAAGCATTCACCAATTGCATATCAATTTCTCTGGGGTGCGCAATCGCATCCAGAATAGCTTTTTTGGTAATTTCATGGAAAACCACACGATAAACGGGCATATCTGGTTTCAATTTTTTACGTTTTTGAAGTTCTTGTAAGACATGCCAAGCAATCGCTTCCCCTTCTCTATCAGGGTCAGACGCCAAATAAAGAGCATCAGCCTTGGCCAAATTTTTAATCATTTCACGCACGGTTTTTTCGCCACGGGCTTGCACTTCCCAATCCATGGCAAAATCTTCCTCAGGTCGGACAGAACCATTTTTCGCCGGTACATCACGAATGTGCCCAAAACTGGCCATTACCAAGTAGTCTTTTCCCAAATACTGATTAATTTTTTTTGCTTTTGCCGGAGATTCCACAATAACTAAATGCATTCTATCCTCCATAAATCAAAGAAACACTATTGCCAGGATGACGTTCCAAACGCCCCGCCAGTTCTAATTCAACCAAAATGATATTGATAACCGCCAACGGAACCCCCGTTGATCGAACTAATGCCCCAACCTCCACGGGTTCAGCCGAAAGAGCATTGACGACATCTTCACGGGCATGATTGACATCATCTGATAAAGCGTGAAAATCGGGTATTTCTGGAACTTCTGCCATAGCCTCAGACAAATGAAAACGTTGATTTTGGTTGAGTACATCCATCACATCTTGCGCTGATTCCACCAAGGTTGCCCCATCCTTTATCAAAGCATTGGGCCCCTTTGAGCGTGGTTCCAATGGAAAACCAGGGACAGCCAATACTTCACGTCCCTGAGATAAAGCTTCTCGCGCAGTTATTAAAGACCCTGATTGTACTTGTGCTTCAATCACAACAATCCCTTCAGAAACCCCAGAAATAATCCGATTTCTGCGCGGAAAATTTGTGGGTGCCATCTGGGATCCAAAAGCAAATTCAGATACAATGCAACCCCGTTCTTTGATTTGGGCATATAAATCGGCATTTTCCTTAGGGTAAATTTCATCCACCGGCGTTCCCAAAACAGCAATTGTCCCTGCGATTGAATTAGTAATTGATAAGGCCCCTTCATGGGCCGCTGTGTCAATACCTTTGGCCATACCCGAGACAACACAAAATTCTTTTTGGACCAATTCTGATGACAAAATACGCGCCATATTGCGCCCATTGATAGAAGCGTTACGTGTTCCCACAACACCCACACACCTTTGATTCAAAAGTGTATCATGACCCAATACGAACAAAAAAGGTGGCGCATCCGAAATTTGTTTTAAAAGTTTGGGGTAATTGGTATCTTGATAGGTTAAAATATTGGCGTCGATTTCTTGGGCGCGTGTCAGTTGAGCCTCGGCCATCTTTTCACTGCAAAGCTTGATTTTGCGTTTCGCACCGCCTTGGGCGGCAATCTCCGTTATATGTTTTAAGGCTTCTTCACAAGAGCCAAAGAATTGTAAAAGCTGACGAAATGTCACTGGCCCCACATTTTCAGACAGAGCCAATTGAATCCAAGCCAATAAATCCTTATTTACGACGGACATCTTTCTTATTTTTTTCGTTAGTTTTCTTCTGTTCAGGGAGCCCCTGAGCAGGCTCTTTTTTCAAGTGAATCTTAGCTTCTGTACCATTTACTAAACGCTGGATATTCCCCCGATGGCGATAAAAAGACAACACCGCCAATCCCAAATAAAACCAAGCGGCTACATGCGAATTAAATACCCATGCGTAAATGGGTGCCACCGCCAAAGCGGTCAAAGCAGACAATGATGAATACTTTTTCAAAAAGGCCATTACCAACCATGTCACTACAGTTAACCACCCCGTAACAGGAGTCATAAAGACCATGAGTCCCAAGGTACTTGCGACCCCCTTTCCTCCTTTAAAATGCAACCAAACAGGAAAATTATGTCCAACGATAGCCATTGTTCCTGCCACTAACCCCAATAATTCACTGTGATAAATATCCTGAAACAGTAAAGCCACCAAACCCGCTTTAGAAGCATCGAAAATCACCGTTAGAAGTGCTAGATCCTTACGACCTGTACGCAACACATTGGTCGCCCCAATATTACCTGAACCAATTTTTCGAATATCAGGAAGTCCCGCCAAACGCGTCAAAACCAAACCGAACGGAATAGATCCCGCCAAATACCCCAATAAACACGTCAAAATAAAAGCAGCCATATGACCTCCTTTAAAAAAAGTTCCCATATTATCCTTTAAAAAAAGTTCCCATATTATATACAGCATTTTAAAGCAAAAAGCAAATCAAAATCTATCTATTTTTTTTACACAATAGTGTAATTTTTCTTGACCTGTAGGATTTTTTATGTTAGTTTTTTAAAAAAAGGAGAATTCATGTATCGCTATATTTTCTGTTTATTGTGTGCTCTATGCTCGTTTGGGGTAAAAGCAGCCGAAAATCCTCTCACTAATTTGGGAACTTTTGGGGTATGGACTGCCTATGTTTATCAAGCAGAGGATGGAAAAATTTGCTATATGTCAACGGAACCTGAAAAATCAGTCGGAAAATATAAAAAGCGTGATGATGTTTTTTTAACGATTACGCACCGCCCAGCGGATCAAAGTTTTGATGTTGTCAACGCGGTGGCTGGTTATACCTATAAAAAAGGATCAAAACCTACTTTGACTGTTGATAAAAAAGCAGCCATTGCCCTACGAACGCAAGCAGATGCCGCTTGGGCAAAAAATGCTGATACAGATAAAAAATTGGTTACACAAATGAAAGCGGGGTCCGAAGCTGTATTGCGTGGAATATCCAAACGTGGCACTGTTACAACAGACACCTTTTCTTTAAAAGGTTTTTCAAAGGCCTATCGTACAATTTCTGAGGCTTGTGGTCAATGAAGGAACTCATTGGTTTATCACGTGAAGCATTAACCGAAGAAATGATTGCTTTGGGACAAAAGGCTTTTCGTGCAAAGCAATTGTGGCAATGGCTTTATTTTTTTGGTGAAACAAACTTTGACAAGATGACCAATTTGGGCAAATCTTTACGCGAAGAACTTAAAAAAAATTATACTATTACGCGTCCGAAAGTAATTACAGAACAAACTTCCACCGATGGAACACGTAAGTGGTTGGTGGAATTTGCCGATGGTGCACGCGTGGAATGCGTTTATATCCCCGAATCGGATCGCGGAGCTGTATGCATTTCTACCCAGGTTGGGTGTGCACAAGGTTGTAAATTTTGTCACACAGGCACTCAAAAATGTCAACGCAACCTGACCGCAGGAGAAATCGTAGGACAAGTGATGGTGGCACGAGATTCTTATGGCGAATGGCCCACTAAAACAGATGAAAACAGGATGTTATCCAATATCGTAGTCATGGGAATGGGCGAACCTCTTTGCAATTTTGATAACCTAAAAAAAGCTTTGGCGATTTTAAATGATGGCGATGGTATGGCGATTTCCAAGCGCAAAATTACGGTCAGTACAGCAGGGCGTGCCGATAAAATACCCGAACTAGCCGACATGGGTGTCAAATTAGCCGTCAGCTTACACGCCCCCAATAATGAAATACGCGATCAAATTATGCCGATTAACCACAAATTTAATTTGGAAAAATTGATTAAGGCCTGCCACGAATATCAAGCACGCAGTGAACGACGCGCTTTTATCACAATGGAATACGTTATGCTGAAAAGTATCAATGATTCTTTGGTGTGCGCTGAAGAGCTTACGCATTTAGTCAAAGGATTAGAGGTCAAATTTAACCTGATTCCTTTTCATCCGTGGCCAGGGTGTCCCTTTGAACCTTCTAGCCATAATCAAATGCAGAAGTTTTCCAAATTTTTGGAAAGCAAATACTTTGCAGCCCCAATTCGCCGTTCACGTGGACAAGATATTATGGCCGCCTGTGGCCTCTTAAAAAGCGCCACACAAAAGTAATCATTTCATCTTTTGGATGACTTGCCCCAAGTCCACCCCCAAGTAATCCGCCAACATTACAACTGTATAAAGGGATGGACGCTGTTTAAAATTTTCAATATATAAAATGGAACTTTTGCTCATACCTGTGTCTTTGGCCATTTTATATTGTGTAATTGCCCTTTCAATCCGTTTAGCACGTAAAACGGCCACGATTTGGTCACTAATTTCCTGAGCTTGTCTTTTTTTCATAGTGCTAAGTATAAATCACTTGACATTTTATCAATAGTTCTGTTTAATGAACTATATTTTCTATACAACAAAAGGATGTAAAGGATGACAGAGCGTGGGCGCAGTTTAACAGAGATGTTGGGGACATTGAGCATTATGGGGATATTGTCTGTTGTGGGGATATGGATGTATCATTCTGTGGCAGATAGGAATAGGACAAACGAGCTGATTGAGGAGGCACAAAGGCGCGCTGTTGTTGTGGCGGGACAAATTGGCTTTAATGGCAATGTGCCAAATTTATCGGAATTTTCCCCCTATAATGAAACGTCAGGGGGTACATTTGAAAGTCAAGTTTACTATACGGATAAAGGC
>DFFU01000018.1 GCA_002372315.1 Alphaproteobacteria bacterium UBA3768 | reverse complement strand
CAAATGGATGGTGCTATCTTGGTGGTTTCTGCTGCTGATGGTCCAATGCCTCAAACACGTGAACACATTTTGTTAGCCCGTCAGGTGGGTGTGCCTGCCATCGTGGTGTACATGAACAAAATGGATATGGTGGATGATCCAGAATTGTTGGAATTGGTTGAAATGGAAATCCGTGATTTGTTGACATCCTATCAATTCCCTGGTGATGAAATTCCTATCATCAAAGGTTCCGCCAAAGTGGCTTTGGAAGGTGGCGATCCAAAATTGGGGCATGATTCCATTATTGCTTTGATGGATGCGGTTGATTCTTACATTCCTCAACCACAACGTCCTGTGGATAAACCTTTCTTGATGCCAATCGAAGACGTGTTCTCAATTTCTGGTCGTGGTACAGTGGTGACCGGTCGTGTGGAACAAGGCGTCATCAAAGTCGGTGAAGAAGTTGAAATCGTGGGCTTGCGTCCTACACAAAAAACAACTGTCACAGGTATTGAAATGTTCCGTAAACTTTTGGATCAAGGTGAAGCCGGCGATAACATCGGTGTGTTGCTCCGTGGTACAAAACGTGAAGAAGTGGAACGTGGTCAAGTTTTGGCTGTGCCTGGTACAATTACACCACACACAGAATTTGAATGTCAATGCTATGTGTTGACAAAAGAAGAAGGCGGTCGTCATACCCCATTCTTTGCCAACTATCGTCCTCAGTTCTATTTCCGTACAACTGACGTGACAGGTACAATTGAATTACCTGCCGGTACAGAAATGGTCATGCCTGGCGATAACGTCAACATGAAAGTCAAATTGATCGTGCCCGTCGCTATGGCCGAAGGATTGCGCTTCGCTATCCGTGAAGGTGGTCATACTGTGGGTGCTGGTACAGTGTCCAAGATTATTAAATAATCGGATACCATCCAATCGAAATACCCCGCCTCAAAACGGGGTATTTTTTTGTTGCAATTTTAAAAAAAATATTTTAAAATGCAATAAAATCGTTTTTATAGGGGGATAAATGTTGTTGAATAAGCAAAACAAAAATCAACAGGGACGTTCCTTATTGGAAATCATTGCTGTTTTGGTGGTAATGGCGGTGTTATCTCTTATGGGAATTTGGATGTATCGCTATGCTATTGGTATGTATAAAGCCAATATTTTGTTTGAGGATATTTTAACGCAGGCTGAAGCATTAAAAAATCATGGTGGAAATGGAAAACGCATTTATGATGCAACAACAGGCACAACAACGCGTTTAGGTGGGCAAATGGCCTTTTGTCCCAAAGGCGAAAGCAGAAAATCAACAACGCCCTGTCCATCAAGTAATGTAGACTTGTTCCCTGTTGTGGCCTTTGATATAGATAAAGAGCTGTGTGCGCATTTAAAAAGAAAAGATTGGTCTGTTGATGAATATGATGAAAACGATAAGGTGAAGACATACGGTCGTATAGCCTCGGTTAGGATTAATAATGAAAATCTAGCAGACGTTGATTGTGCTTCCCTGACGAGTTCTAGATTTAATTTAACGGTCAACGTTTGGACAAGTTCAGCAGGAGCAGGCAGAGGTTCTGCTCTCTGTAAAGGGTCGGGTAAAAAAGGAATGCCATGTGATGAAAATTGTTCCTGCCTGCCGCCTTTTATATGTGATGAGGAAGAAGGGGTGTGTGCGTGTGATGGAATATCTTGTTTTAAGGAATGTGGATGTGGCGAGGGATTGTCATGTGTAGATGGTGAGTGCAAATATCCCGGAGATCCATGCCCTAAAGAACGTCTTAAAAAGGGGGAAAGTTGCCTACTTGCACAAAGTTGCTGTGGGGGCGGATTGTCTTGTAAGGCGGGCATTTGCCAACCGAACAATTGTCCCTGTGGTGAGTGTGATAGGGAAGAGGAACAGGTTTGTACCGAGTGGAGCTGTAAAGACGGATATACCTGTGTTCGAGGAAAATGTCAAAAAAAATGCACTCAACATTATGAATGTGTTGATGGGAAATATTGCTCGGATGGTGTTTGTAAATGTATCACATTGAAAAAAAAGGGGGAAAACTGCCTAAATGGGAAGCATTGTTGTGCGCCAGGCTTAGTGTGTGTGGGTGGAAAATGTTCTTCTTCAAGCGATTGTGGTGAAAATCCAGGTGGTGGTGAAAATCCAGGCGGCGGTGGAGGCGGTGGTGGAAGTCCCTGTGAAGATGATAGCTCTTGTGGAGGAGGTTTAAGATGCAGAGACTCTGTGTGCTCTAAACCAGGTGGGAAAGGTGATTCGTGTGATCCCAGTGGATGTGAGTCTGGACTACAATGTATAGAAGGTGTTTGTAAAGAGGCTAAGCAAAAAATCGGAGATTTCTGTGAGAGCAGTGATGATTGCCCGTCGGGAGCAAAATGTGAAAATGGATTTTGTGAAAAAGGTTGTGATAGTAATGACAATTGCTCCGATGAAGAAGGATGCCAAGAGGGAGTTTGTAAACCCAAAAACTGCCCTGAACCTTGTAATTCTTGTGAAACGGATATGAATTGTCCAACGGGAGAACATTGTGTGAATGGAACATGTGCAGAAGGTTGTTCCAGTGATGGCGATTGCCCTGCTGGTGAAGAATGTGATAGCGCCACAGGATCTTGCCAACCAGTGGAAAAAAATAGTTGTGGCAAAGGTTCAGATTGTGGGAAAGATGGGTGTTGTGTGGATAAAACCTGTGTTCCCAAAGAAATGGGATGCCAGTCGATGTCATTGTTCAGTTGTACGGATGGTTCACCTGCGGGCTCCTTTAATTGTAATCCCTGTACGTCCAATTGCAATGTACCATGTGCCCCAGGCCATGACGATCAGTGCACTCCCCCAACAGAGAGTGATATTGAAGAATGCAGAGAAAATGGCATAGGGGAAGATGGAAAGTCGTGCGATGGGTAATTTAAATATGTAAAGGATTAAAAAATGAATAAAGTAATTTTTTTATTTTTGATTTTATTTTCCTGTTATGGCTACGCTCAAGGGGCTGAAGAACCAACGGATCTTGACTCCTTTTGTGATTGTGAAAAGGATGGAAAAGGGACACTTTGTGGCAGGACAGGAGAGAGAACAACAAGTGGTCACCACCTTATGCTATGCTGCAGGGGAGATACGCCACAATGCTATAATCCCGGCGGTGAAAAATCAGAAGACGGACAGTGCTGTGCAAAGGATGATCAGCCAGGACCGGTAAAAACGTGTGACGGGGATGATGTTGTTGATAAAAAACCCATAGTGTATGATTGTAACCCAAAGAAAATAAAATGCTGTGCTGGAAGCGAAATAGATGCAGATGAAGAGGGGTGTTGCTATACAGATGAGAATGGTAATCGTATGTGGGGAAAAGATCTCACAAAGAAAGAATGCTGTGAAAAAGGAATACCCAAAGACTCATGCATTGAATGTGAAGAAGACAATGGAACCTATACACAGGTAAAACAGTGTGAAACAAACGGATGTGAATGTGATGACAAAGGATGTTGTAAAGCACAATGCGAAAAAGGCGAAGTGTATTGTGATGAGAATGGGTGCCAAACTCCCCCAGCAGATGATAACCCCATAGGAATGGAATAAAAAATTTATCGCTTTTTTCGGGTAAAATTGTCACTAAAATTTTTTGCTTGACTTTGAATAAACTTTACGCTACAATAAAAACGCTTAGTCCGAAAGGCGAGCGTTGGATTTTCGCTTAAAATTAAGGAAAATCAAACTTATATTGCTTTAACAAAAGGATATAAAATGACACAAACAAATGCACTTTCTTTATTATATGCACAAGGGGGGTTGCCCCGCTATTTGGCCGAAATCAATAAGTTTCCTATGCTGAAGGCTGAAGAAGAATATATGTTGGCAAAGCGTTATCATGAAACAGGGGATGTACAAGCAGCACATCAATTGACAACTTCGCATTTGCGCTTGGCGGCCAAGGTGGCCATTTCTTTTCGCCATTATGGATTGGCTTTGGCAGATTTAATCAGTGAAGCCAATATTGGATTGATGCAAGCAATCAAAAAATTTGACCCAGATAAGGGGTTTCGTTTGGCAACCTATGCCATTTGGTGGATTAAAGCCGCCGTGTCTGAATTCATTCTTAAATCATGGTCTTTGGTCAAAATTGGAACGGTTGCAACACAAAAACGATTATTCTATAACTTACACAAAATCAAATCACGTTTAGGACTTTATGGGGATGAGGGGCTGTCGGATGAAACAGCCGACTATATTTCCAAAACATTAAATGTTTCCAAGCGTGATGTTATGGAAATGGAACAACGCTTATCGGGGGATTCATCCTTAAATGCACCACTGGCTACCGATTCGGGAACCAGTTTTCAGGAAATGTTATCCGATTCAGATGAAACAATTGAACAAAAAATCGGCGATAGCCAAGAATTGGATTTAAAAAAGAAATTGTTGGCCGAAGCATTAAAGGAATTGTCTGAACGTGAGCAACGTATTTTGGCGTGCAGATATTTATCTGAGCGGGCAACGACTTTGGAAGATTTGGGCTCTGAGCTCAATATCAGTCGTGAACGCGTTCGTCAAATTGAAACAAAGGCTTTGGAAAAAGTGCGTAGATCCATTCAATCCAAAGCCCAAAAATTATCTTTTATTTAGCGCGTCCATTCATACATAGCAATCGCCGCAGCAATAGAAACATTCAATGATTCTATCGCGGGGTTCATGGGTAATTTTACCAACATATCACAAGATTTTTTGGTTAAGTCTCGCATACCATCTTCGGAACCCAAAACCAACACACAACGCTTGGGCAGTTTGCTGTTGCCAATGGTATCATGTGCATAACCATCCATCCCCACACACCAAAAATCGGATTTCTTCAATATGTCCAAAGTACGGGCCAAATTGGCAACCCGCACAAGAGGAATTAAGTCTAAAGCACCACTGGCAGCTTTGGCCATTGCTCCTGTTTCAGAAGGGCTTCCTGCTTCTGGAATTATGACAGCACTGGCACCAAAAGCAACACTAGAACGCAAAATAGCCCCAATATTACGTGGATCAGATACTTGATCCAAAACAATTAACAAAGCCCTGTCTACATCCTTTAAATCACGCAGAATTTGGTTTAAATCAGGATTAGACAATGGATGGCAAACAGCTACAACACCTTGATGAACTGCCTCATGCCCAACCATATTCTCCAACAAACGATTATCGGCGGGATGTATGGGTATATTCTTGGGAATTTCTATTTCATCTAATGCCTGTTTTGTAATATAAATTTCCTTAATGGTGCGGTGAGGATTTTTAATGGCTAACTCTACAGGATGTTTGCCATAGATTAAAATATCTTTATTTTGTTTCATTAAGTTCCTTTAAAATTTGTGTTGTTTCTTGGGTGCTTTTAATTTTATAATACTGAAGCCCTGATTTTTTTGCGGCATCTATAACATTGTCTGAATCGTCCAACATTAAGGTTTGATGCGGAATTAAGTTTAATTTTTGACACCATTTCGCAAAAACACCATGCATTCTTTTGGGGTAAAAGTGGCCATTTTCAAAAGTACTTTCTGCGGTAATTACAGACAGGCCACTTTGAACAACAGAGCATCCAAACAAACGGTAAAAAACTTTTTCCAAGTGAGGTTTAGTATTGTTTGTAAAAATGAAAAGTTTCTTTTTTTGGCTAACCTGTTGTAATAAGGTAAACAATTCGGGATTGAGTTGAAGTGTTGAATAATCCAAAAGCTCTGTCATCTTTTTTGCCAAAGAATTAAAGGGAATGCTTTGGGCTTGACAGAGCTCTAAAACAATATTGTAAAAACCATGAAACCCCTTTTTCTTCAAATCTTGATGGACTTTATCAAAGTCTTCCCAATCAAGCCCCAATTGCACACCAGCCAAGCGACCCGCAGATACAATCTGTTCATAGGTCAGTAAATCAGCGTCATATAAAACGCCATCACAGTCTACGAAAACACCTTGAATATTTCGCATCAACTATTTAGCGCGTTCAACATAACTATTGTCTTCAGTGGAAACCACAATCTTTTCACCCGCATTCACAAAGGGTGGTACTGTGGTACGAATGCCATTTTCCAAAACAGCAGGTTTATAAGAGGATGTCACTGTCTGATTTTTTAAAGCAGGTTCTGTTTCTGTAATGGTCAATGTCACATGGGGTGGTAAGTTGACAGAAACAGGTTTACCTTCAATAAAATTGACGGTAACAGGCATGTTGTCTTGTAAGTAAAGGGCTTTATCCCCCATCATTTCAGCGGCAATTTCAAATTGATCATAGGTTTCGGCATTCATAAAACACAAATTATCGCCATCACGATACAAATAGGTGCAATCAAATTCTTCACTCATCAATTTTTCAACAGTATCAGCGGTACGCCAACGTTGCTCCGTTTTTAACCCATTATCAACGCCCCGCATTTCAACTTGAATAAAAGCACCACCTTTACCTGGTGTAATAATATTAATTTTGGTAACCAAATATTGCTTTCCATTATTTTCAATAACCCATCCCGGGCGAATTTGATTGGCTTGTTGTTTCATCTTTTATTTTTCCTTTCTTTGATATCAGAATTGATGCCTGATGGAATAAAACAAGAAAAACTCATTTTGTTCCTAGTAACGGAACCCAATAATTTTTTTCAAATTTTAATTCGCAAAGGATCCTTTCTGTTGTTGAAATAATACGCTTATTATAACGAAAAGGGTTAAAAAAGTCAATCAAAGAAATAAAAAATGCGATTTTATTGGGTTTTTTATGATATTTTTGCTTGACAAAGCCGAAAAAATAAGCATAAACTACGATTACAGGTGCAAAAAGTGCCTGAAACGAAACAAAGTTGAGGAAAATTCGGGTGAGTTTTTCTCTCTAAACAAAAGAAAGGAAAATAAAAATGAATAAAACAGAATTTATTGAAGCTGTCGCTAAAACAGCTGGTTTATCCAAAGCCGTTGCCGCAGATGCTATCAATGCTGCGTTGGAAGTTGTTGCTAAAGCCTTAAAGAAGGGTGATACTGTTCAATTGACTGGTTTTGGTACCTTTGCTGTGACAAAGCGTGCTGCCCGTACAGGTCGTAATCCTGCCACAGGTAAAACAATTAAAATCGCTGCTACAAAAGCCCCCAAATTCAAAGCGGGTGCTTTGCTCAAAAAAGCCGTGAAATAAGTTTATACCTTATTGAAAAATCCTCCGTAATTTTACGGGGGATTTTTTGTGCATATGTAAGGCTTGTTTGTGAATATAAAAAATATTTGACTTTAATAGGAGTTTATGCTTAAATACAACATACGTGATCACGTATGTTAAAGTGCAAAAGGAAATGAAATTCTTTAACAAAGAAAATAGGCTTTTTAGAGTTATTATTAAAGGAAGAGGGATGAAGCTACGCAAACAGTTGATAAAGATATTTTTGATGGTATTTATCTTTTGGGATAAGGAATTGCAAACGAAGTTACGTTGGACACTCAATGCCATCAGCCTTCCACAATTATTAAAGCGTGTTGTTCTGTATTATGTCAAGCGCCCCAAAGAGTTTAAATATAACCTGTCTTTATGCATGTGCGTAAAAGATGAGGCTAAATATATTCAAGAATGGATTGAATACTATTTGATTCAAGGAGTGGATCATTTCTATATCTATAATAACAACGGCACAGATAATACCCAAGAAATTATCCAAAAGTATATTGATAAAGGAATTGTTTCTTGGATTACCTATCCAGGTCCTGATAAACAAATTGAAATCTATAACCACGCTGTCAATAATTTTAAATGGGAAACACGTTGGTTGGGGTTTGTGGATATTGATGAATTTATAGTACCTTTAAAGCATTCCGATTTAAAAGAGCTGATGAAAGATTATGAAGATTTTAATCAACTCCGGATTCATTGGATAATTTATGGTAGTTCTGGTCATAAAGAGGAAAGGAAAGGTCTGGTAATTGAACGATTCACGCAGCATCAAGCAGGTGTTGGTAAGCTGACGAAATCCATTTTAAATCCGCGAGCATGCTTGTACGCGAATGTACACGCTGGGTTAGTGTTGGGAAAATCGGTGGATGAGTATAAGCGCGTTTATAAGGAAGAGGAAACGCCAGCGAGCGCAGATATTGTTCGTATGAATCACTATGTGATTAAATCTTGGGAAGAATATTCACGCAAAAAGAACAGGGGGCGCGCAGATTTAAATTGCGGTACACTCACAGATGCTTTCTTTATAGCTCATGATTTAAATGATATTGATGAACCAGAACTGATGCAAAAGTATGTAGCGCAAATATATGAAAGGTTGGCTCAATGAAACCTATGTTGATTCATTGTCATATATTTTATCCAGGACTTTGGCCTGAATTAAAGAAATGTATTCAAAATGTTGCGCCGTACCCATTTGATTTATATATAACAATGGCGGAAGAGCATTTTTTATTAAGCCAAGACATTCTGAGAGCATTTCCCAAAGCGCACATAGAAGTTGTGGAAAATCGGGGCTATGACATAGGTCCCTTTATCCATATATTGAACAAAGTTAATTTGGATAAGTATTCTTACGTTATTAAACTACACACTAAACGCGATATGCCAATTGGTTCTATGCTGGGGTTGATGAATGTGGAAGGAAAAAGATGGCGTGAGTATGCACTTTCATTTTTAAAGAAACCCGAAATCTTTGAAAAAACAATCCATGCTTTTGAGCAAAATGAAAAACTGGGGATGCATGGGGATTATCATTTGATTATGAACCAAGAACTATTTGATAAAGAAAGTGTCCAAAAAGCCCAAGAACTCATTTTTAAATTGAAATTTCAAAAATGCACCCCCACCTTTGTTGCCGGAACAATGTTTATGGTACGGGCCCAATTATTAAAACCTCTTCAAAATTTAAAAATAAAAATATCAAATTTTGAAAGACCCGACAATCAGCACAGAAAAACAACTTTTGCGCATGTAATAGAAAGGTTTTTGGGATATTTAGTGAAGGCTCAAAATTATCAAATTCAAGATGTTGCAACAACTTGTCAATTTAGTGGTGTATTTTGGAATAAAATCAGAAAGTTAGGACTTTTCTTATACCGACGTAAATTGGATAAAAAGGAGAATATAAAGGTGCGTATTTGCCGAATTCCTTTGTTGACATTTTTGGTAAAAGAAAATGGTAGAGTTCGTGTTGCGTTATTTGGAATCAAGATTTTAAGTTTTAAAAAAAATAATCCCTTTGCTAAAAAACCACGTCCCAAAGTTCGTCCTATTGTCATTTCCCAAAATGTGCTCACCAAAGGGGTCATTTATACGTGTATCACAGGTGGATATGATAATTTGATTCAACATAATTGTGTCAATCAAAATTTTGATTATGTTTGTTTTACGGATAATGCTGAATTATTAAATAAAAAGCAGGTAGGGATTTGGCAGATTCGTCCATTGATTTTTGATAAATTGGATCCGACCAGAAATAATCGTTGGCATAAAACACACCCCCATGTTTTGTTTCCAGAGTATGATTTGAGTATTTATATGGACAGTAATATAGATATCCTATCTGACAAATTATTTTGTATGATTGAGCCTCCAAAAAAACTAATGGTTCCCATGCACTATATACGTGATTGCATCTACGATGAATGTCAACAAGTTATAAAAGATCAAAAAGATTCTCCTGAAAATGTTCATAAGATGCTCAATTTTTTAAAAAAAGAACATATGCCCCATCATTATGGATTGACAGAAAATTGTATTTTAATTCGCCAACACAATGATTCAAAAATCAAAAAAATCATGGATGAGTGGTGGTATTTCATTGAAAATTATACCAAAAGAGATCAGTTGTCATTCGCATATGTATTATGGAAAAATGGTGTTTTAGTTGATCAGATTTCTTTTGAGTCTGTGCGCTTTGATTGTAAAAATTATTACTTTAAATCCCATAATTCGGAGGTGAAAAAATGAAATATCTCATCACAGGTGGTGCGGGTTTTATAGGTTCCAATTTGGCGGATAAGTTGTTGGCAGACGGGCATGATATTGTGGTTGTAGATAACTTTAATGACTACTATGATGTGGCAATAAAAGAAGCCAATGTGGCCCAACATAAAAACAATCCACACCACAAATTGTATCGCGTAGATATTGAAAACAAGAAGGCTTTGCAGCCAATTTTTGAAAACCAGAAATTTGATGCTGTCATTCACTTGGCGGCCCGAGCTGGTGTGCGCCCCAGTTTGGAAAGGCCGATGGACTACGTCAAAACAAATATACTGGGTACAGTCAATATTTTGGAATGTATGCGTGAAAATGGTGTTAAAAAGTTGGTTATGGCCTCTTCGTCATCCGTTTATGGTAATTGTAAAGAAAAAGAATTTTCGGAAGATTTAAAGGTGGCAGAGCCAATCTCTCCTTATGCGGCGACGAAATCTGCCTGTGAGCAACTGTGTTATACATGGCATCATTTATACGGATTAGATGTTGTGGTTTTACGTTTTTTCACGGTCTATGGTCCCCGCCAAAGACCCGATTTAGCGATTCACAAATTTGCCAAAAAGATTGAATCAGGTGAACCTATTCAAATGTATGGAGATGGTACTACTAAACGTGATTATACTTATATTGATGATATTGTGGCGGGAATCCAAAGCGCCATTGATTACGATAAATCAGGCTATGAAATTATCAATTTGGGCGGTGGTGAACCCATTACCTTAAAGCGTATGATTGAAACAATAGAAAAAGCGATTGGCAGACCTGCTGTTATTGAACAGAAATCCATGCAACCAGGGGATGTGGATAAAACAGTATGCGACTGGTCAAAGGCACATCAGCTTTTAAAATATACTCCCAAAACCACTTTTGAACAGGGAATTCAGAAATTTATAAGATGGAGAAAGACACAAAATGAAAAATAAATTAAGAAAAGAAATAGCGCCAAATGGTCGGATTCGCTTGTTTATAGGAGATAAAAGAATCTTTAGCTTTAAGTCACCTAAGATTTTTTGCAAATTTAATCGCATCTATGCACGGCGTTTTAAGGGATTAAAAGATGAGGAAATCAAATATTGCTTGGAACAAATGTTTAAACTCAATTTGGGATATACCCCCAACTTAGATCATCCCAAAACTTTTAATGAAAAATTGACATGGGAAAAATTGTATTACAGAAATCCTTTAATGACAACTTGTGCAGATAAAGTATGTGCACGAGAGTATTTTTTGCAAAAGGTGCCCAATGGTGAGCCATATCTTGTGAAACAGTTGGGTGTTTATAATTCGCCAGATGAAATTGATTACAATACATTGCCCAACCAGTTTGTGTTAAAATCAAATTGGGGTAGCGGTTGCCAAATTATAGTGCGTGATAAATCACAATTCAATGCAGAGAAAGCCAATAAAGAAATGGCCCATTGGATGAAAAAGGAGGCCAATCATTATTTTGCTCTTTTTGAAACGGGGTATAAGGATATTATCCCCAAAATTGTGGTGGAAGAACTGTTAGATTTTGAATATAAGTTAGAGTTTTTCTGTTTTAATGGGCAACCCAAATTTTACTGGGTTGTCCTCAATGATAAAACAGAGCAAGTACAAGCAAATTTTTATGATTTAAAGGGACATAATTTGGGAATTTTTAATTATTATCCGAATTTTTCACCTGATGTACCACAACCACCTTATTTTAAAGAAATGGAAAAGATGGCCAAGGCGTTGTGTGGGGATTTTCCATTTGTACGATGCGATTTTTATAAAACAAAAGATAGTTTCCGCTTTTCTGAGATGACCTTTTTTCATTGGGGTTGTTCACAAGCATTTGACCCACCTGAATGGGATTTAAAATTAGGGGATATGTTAGAATTGCCCTTAAAAAAAGATAGATTTTATATTACGGATTATTCTGAAAAGTATTATAAGGATTACAACACCGATACAGAGGTAAAAAGACCTCTAAAGGTAGAAGAGATAGAAGATGGTACTATATTGCCAGCGAAAGAGGTTCCTTTGGGGTTAAATAATGTGTGTTATCAAGGTGGTGTTTTGGATAAAAATCGCAATTTTATTGTCGCTAGCGCGACCCTTCGTAATAACCCAGAAAAAGCACTTGAAAGCGCCTATGAGATAGATGAAGAGCCTGAATATTGTGATGAAACGGTTATTTATGGTGGCGTTTTGTATGAATTTTATGGCCACGTTTTGTTGGAAAGCATGGCGCGACTTTGGTACTATATCAAATCCAACCCACAACATTACAGAGTTGTCATGGATGTCGTACCAAGAGCCAGAGGAAAATTTAAAGAGTTTTTTGAATTGTTGGATATTCCCTATGATGAAAAAACTTTTATCACAAAACCCACACGCTATAAAAAAGTTATTATTCCAGAACAGGCCAGCATTTATGCGACCAATTGGCATAAAGATTACCTGATTCCATTTGAGTATATGCGTTCCAAAGTCAAAGCCAAAAAATATGATAAGGTGTATTTTACGCGAATAAAGTTACGTCGTAATCCAGTACTAAACGAACAGGCGATTGTGAAGATTTTTAAACAAAATGGGTATAAAATTGTTGCTCCTGAAACACTTTCATTAAAAGAACAAATTGCCTATTTAAAGGGGGCAAAATCTTTTGCCTGTTGGGCAGGTACATTGGCTTGTCAGGTTTTGTTTTGCGAAAATGGCGTGGAAAGAATTATCTTAAATCGTGCTCTTGAGCCTGCTGAGGCGCACCATATTTTTGATTCAGCCAAACAGTTAAAGACATACTATGTGGATTGTGCTTTAAACCTTTTGCCTGTCAGTCACGTTCATGGCCCATGGGTTGTGGGTTATACCCAAGAACTGAACGATTTTTGTGTGGATAAAGGCTTTAAACATCCCAAATCACGTTATATAAACAAAGTTCCATATAAGTATGTGGGGCGTTTTTATAAACATTGGCAATTATCATGTAATTTATATCCGTTTACGTATGAAGAAGCTGTTTTATGCGCTAAACGCGTTAAATTAAAAAAAGGATTTATACATAAATTATGCAAAATTTTATCAATTAATATTTAACAAAAGGAGAAAAGAATGAATAACAAAAATATACAACTATTTGTCCCAACATTCAGAACAGAGGAATGTTTGGAACAAATCAGAGAGTGTTTGGATAAAGGTTGGACAGGGCTTGGTTTCAAAACCGTTCAATTTGAAGAGGAATGGAAAAAATATACAGGTCTTGAAAATGCCCACTATTTAAATTCTGCCACTGTCGGATTGGATATGGCTGTGGATATTTTAAAGGAAACAAAAGGTTGGGCTGATGGGGATGAAATTATATCCACTCCTTTGACTTTCGTTTCCACAAACCACGCTGTTTTATACAATAACATGAAGGTGGTATTTGCCGATGTGGATGAATATTTGTGCTTAGATCCCAAATCTGTCAGAAAGAAAATAACCGATAAAACAAGAGCAATCCTTTTTGTCGGATTGGGTGGCAACACTGGTCGTTTAAAAGAAATTGAACAAATTTGTAAAGAACATAAACTTTCTTTAATTTTGGATGCTGCGCATATGGCTGGTACCAGATATAAAGATGGAACATTACCTGGTAAAAACGCTGATTGTATTGTTTATTCGTTTCAGGCAGTGAAAAATTGTCCAACAGGAGATAGCGGAATGATTTGTTTTAAAGATAAAACAAATGATGAAATTGCTCGTAAAAAATCATGGTTAGGCATCAACAAAGATACCTTTGCCAGAACAGCTGGTAGTGGTGCCTATAAATGGAAGTATGATGTTGAATATGTTGGACACAAAAATCATGGTAATTCCATTATGGCATCTATTGGATTAGTTTCTTTGAAGTATTTGGACAGAGATAACGCTTATCGCAGAACACTGGCACAATGGTATGATGAATTTTTTGCAGGCAATGATAAAATTAAACCTATAAAAGCAGCACCAGATTGCATATCTTCCAGACATCTATATCAAATCATTGTCAAAAATAGGGATGAATTACTCTTGGCTCTCAACGAATGTGGTATATATCCTGGTGTACATTATCGAGATAACACAGAATACAGAATGTATGCATACGCCAAAGGAACATGTCCTAAAGCGCATGAGGCCTCTGAGCACATTTTGTCATTGCCTATGCATATGCGACTTACTTTTGAAGATGTGAAATATATTTGTGAAATGGTGGTAAAATATGCTCAATGATGAAATGATTCAATTAAGACCCCTAGAGCTAGAAGATTCTGAATTGATTCGTAATTGGCGCTTCAGCGAAGATGCCTATAACTACTTTTACGAATGGCAGCCCCAAAGTAAAGCGAATAATCAGGCTTGGGTGCAAAGTATGCTGAATAAAAAAGATGAAATAAATTTTATTATTCGGCAAAAAAAATCCAATCAAGATATTGGAATGATTTCACTATTACACATTGATTATCGCAACAGGCACTGTGAATTGGGTCGTGTTTTGATTGCTGATGAAAAATCGCGTGCTTTAGGTATTGGTAAAAGAGTAATAACGTTGTTATTTGAATATGCTTTCCACCATCTCAATTTAAGGAAGATTTATTGTGAGGTTTTGGAAGACAATGTTCGGGCCTATAATTTTTACAAAAAATGTGGTTTTGAAAAAGATGGTCTTTTTAAAAATCATATCTTTAAAAATGGAGAATATAAAAATGTCGTTCACATGTCATACGAAAAATAAAAAAGAAAGACTTTTTTGGTACAAAATTTTTCAATTTGATACAGATTTATCTTTAGAAAAGTGTAAATTTCATTTTTTTGGGATACGGATTTCTTTTAAGTGGCACAAATTTATTAAAATTCTTTTGTCTAGCCCCTTACCACTCAAGTGGCGTTGGTGGATAAAAGGTAAATTGGATAAATATGAAATATATCCAATGTGGCAATACGAAATACGTTATCATAAATTTGATTTGAATGAAATATCAGAATTATTTGAAATTTATAAATTATTCCCAAAGAATATTATGAATTCCGATGATACACTTGATTTCATTATCAAAAACAAAATTTCTGTTGCCAGAGTGGGGGATGGTGAAATCGTCAATGAAATCGTCGGGAAAAGATGTTATTTTCCAGAATTAAAAGAAAGATTAATAAAAATTTTGATGAATGGTTCGAATTCCAAATGCCTCGTTTGTACAAATGCATTTTTTCCCGCGGATCAAAATATCAAATTGTTTTTGCGAAAAGTGGCGGCTTTTTATTGGACCAAAGTGATTTCTTTGGAAACATTTAAAACTTTAAAATTTGCCAAAAGTGGCATGTATGGTGATGCATATTGTTTTTTGAATTATTTCAAAGAAAATGATTCCTCAGATCTTGCAGAAAAGAAAAAGAAATACATAAGACAAATTTGGGAAAAAAGAAAAGTTTTGTTTGTTGTGAATAAAAATTCGCCTGTTATGAATGATAAAAGTGAATTTTGTGACGTTGAACAAAAAGCCTTTGTTTTTGGCCCTGCGGGGGGTGCTTTTGCTGAATATGATAGGATAATGCAGGAAATTAAACAGTACGATACAGATTGGTTGATTTACATAGAAATGGGACCATGTGCCACCATCTTGGCTTATGAATTATCAAAGCTTGGATATCAAGCATTGGACATGGGGGATTATTATAGCCGAATTATTTTAAGCGATTTTAATAATATCAATAATAACGTTATATAAAATGACAAAATCCCCCCTCTGGTATAAGAGGGGGGATTGGTTTTATACCTTAGGATACTTTGCTTTAATTTCGGCAATCTTTGATTGCCACAAGTTTGTTCCATTAACCTTATCCCAATAAATCATATCCAGTTGATCAGAAATAGGTGGATATTCTGCCAACCTCTTTTCAACATAACTTTTTTCGGGTTCTTGTGGTGCATATCCCACCACATACCAAGTGCCATCATAGGCTTGTTCTACATCCATTTGAACCATACCGATGGATTGGTAAAAATCAGCATTTGTTCCCAAGCCAACGTCACATTGTTTGGTCTGATTGTTTACAATTTTTGCGTATTTAAGCATTATTCACTCCTTTCAATGGGAAAAATATATTATCTCCACCATAGCCTACAGCAATAGTTGTTGTCTGAATAACATCATTTTTATTTAGGTGAATTTCCCGCAGTTGCCTGTTAGCATTTGTCTGTTTTACTTCAAAAGAGCTTGAATTAACTGTAACAGTTCCATTCAGCGCGAAGTTAATCAATAATACCCCGTCATAGGGCGCAGTGTATCCACTGTTTAAATCTGTATAGGTAACACTAACGCCAGCCGTATAGTCCGGCATAGCAAAAGCAACAACTGCTTTTTTCCCTGCTGAGGATAGATTATCCATGTCTTTGTTGGCTTTCCCCAATACAGTAGCGACAGCTTCAGCAGCTTTTTCAGTAGCAATTTGGGCTTTTGTTGAGGCGATATCTGCTTTTTCTGATGCTATGGATGCTTTCGTCGTAGCTGTCACAGCAGCGGATTCTGCGGTGGTTTTATATCCCTTTAAGGTGCTTTCCAACGCATTGACTTCAATTGTGGAATTTTCCAAGTTTGTCCCATCACTATTCCATATAATTGCTTTTCCAGGCAATGGAGTAGGTAAAGTCAAATCCAAATCATTGTCGGTCGCATAGGGGGGCAGTACCATAGAACGATTTAAATGATCTGCAATTTGTTGTTGACAAGCGATTTGATAATCCAATTCATCATTTAAGACCTTAGCTCGTAAGGAGGACCCCTCTTGAAAATCTGAGGTTCTTTCAATAGAAAGATTGCGCATAATTGTAATCACAGTTCCTGAAGAAGGGGCAGAAACAAATACAATACTTCCTCCATCGGATGAACCAGCATTCAAAACGCTATAGGTATTACTGGCTTGCTTGATATCTTGTAAATAAACTTCGATATCAGAAGCTTTAAACGTGGCAAATGGAAAATCATATGTGCGGAGTTCTCCATCTGCAACATATTGTATTCGTGGTTTAACACCATAAATTTTTATATGTTCGGTCATTTTTTCTCCTTTTATAAAAGTAAAAAAAAGAACTCAGCCTAAAAGCAGAGTTCCCATAAGCTAACAAAAAAGCGCTGGATACACCAACGCCTGTTAACTGGAAGGAATTATAGCATAAACGGATAAAAAAGTCAAGGAAAATTTTCCTAAAAAATTCAAATTGACTTTTGACGGTTTTGGGCGTATCTTATAGCCTATGATAAGACAAGGCCACGAAATCATTAAAGAAAAAATAAAAACTTTTTCACATAAAGCGGGCGTATATCGTATGCTGGATGCGGACGGAAAAGTCTTGTACGTTGGTAAGGCTAAAGATTTAATTCATCGCTTGACAAACTATACGCATCCAGAAAAATTATCCTTTCGGATTCGGGAAATGGTAGCCCATGTAGCAGATGTAGTGGTTATTGAAACAGCGGGTGAAACAGAGGCTTTTTTGTTGGAAAATGAGCTGATAAAGCAATATCATCCCTATTATAATATTTTATTGAAAGATGATAAAAGTTATCCATATATTGCCTTGTCAAAAGATACCTATCCACGCCTATTTAAATATCGGGGAAATCGCCAGAAGGGTAATGAATATTTCGGCCCTTTTGATTCAGGAGAAGGCGTCAATCGGACATTGATTGAACTACAAAAACTGTTTGGTTTGCGTTCCTGTAGAGATTCTTATTTTACGAATCGGACACGACCCTGTTTAATGTACCAAATCAAAAGATGTTCTGGTCCCTGTTGTGCCAAGATAACCCCCTCAGATTATCAAAAATCGGTCAATCAAGCACGGGCTTTTTTGACGCAAAAATCTTATACAATTCAAGAAAAGCTGCAAGCAAAAATGCTTGAGTTTTCCCAAAATCAAGAATATGAAAAAGCAGCTATCTTACGTGATAAGATTGCAGCCCTTAATCGTATTCAAGGTACCAGTCAAATGCTGCCTTCTGTGGATACGGACACGATTGCGTATGCCTTTAAAAATGAAACTTTATCGTTACAAGTTTTTTTTCATCGCACAGATCGTTTAACAGGACACCAAGAATATTTAATTCCGCATGTGGATGCATCCGAATTATCAGAAACTCTTTCCAATCTAATTTTACAAATTTATACCCAAGTACCTCCCCCAGACGTTATTTGTACCTCTTGGGCGACAGATGCTCCATTAGCGAATGCTTTGGGACAATTGGCAGGAAAAAAAGTTCAGGTATCACCTCCACCTTTTCGTGGAATTCGTGATGATTGGATGAAACAAGTACAACTATCGGCTGAACGGGTCTTAAACACTCAAGAAAATAAAGAAAAAATTTGGAAAGATTTTGCAACATTATTGGATGTAAAAAATTTAAATCGTGTGGATATTTTTGATAATTCCCATTTGCAAGGAACAAATGCTGTGGGGGCGATTGTATCGGCAGGCCCTCAAGGCTTTTTAAAGAATTTTTATCGCCGCTATAATGTACCTCAAGAATTGGCAGGTGATGACTTTGGAATGATGCGTTATGTCCTAAAAAGAAGACTACAAAGAGCTAAAAACGATAGTGCACTACCTGATGCTTTGCTATTAGATGGGGGAAAGGGGCAACTTTCCTCTGTGATGCATGTATTGGATGAAATGCAAATTAATTTAAAAGTTTTGGCTATGGCCAAAGGGGCAGGGCAACATGATAAAGGATTAGAAATTTTTTATTTAAATTCAGATCCCGATACCCCAATTCATCTGGATTTAAAAGGGGATCTTATGCACTTATTACAAAGATTGCGTGATGAAGCCCATCGATTTGCAATAGGTTCCCATAGAGCTAAACGTGAAAAAAATATGTTTCATGAAAGATTAGAAGATATTGAGGATATCGGTCCCAAACGACGCAAAATGTTGATGCTGCATTTTGGTTCTGTGCGTGCTATATCGGGTGCTTCATTAGAACAGATTAAAAACGTCCGCGGATTTAATGAAAAAATTGCAAAAAAAGTCTATACTTTTTTCCATAATAGTGCTATAAATTAAAAGAAGAGAAAGGGGTTTGAAATGAAAGAACAAAAAAAGAAGAAATCTTTGAAGGCGAAAGTGGCTCCTGTGATTCAGCAAAAGGTTGCGCCTGTTTTGAAAAAAGCCGAAAAGAAAATTAATGTCCCCAATCTATTGACAATGATTCGGATGTGGGCTATTCCTTTGATTGTTTTAACGTTCTTTTTGAAAGAAGCGTCTGCCAATCATCCTGTCATGTGGGCGTGGATAGGTGTTGTCCTTTTTGCTATTGCGGGAATTACGGATTATTTGGATGGTTATCTGGCGCGCCATTGGAATCAACTCAGTCGCTTTGGGCGTGTGTTGGATCCGATTGCAGACAAGTTACTGGTTGGTTCTATTTTGATAATGTTGGCTTGGGAAGGGCGTTTGGTTGGGGTTATGGTCATTCCTGCAGTTATTATCCTATGTCGTGAAATTTTGGTTTCAGGTTTGCGGGAATTTTTGGCGGAAATTAAAATCGGATGTCCTGTTACACGTTTGGCAAAGTGGAAAACAGCTTGTCAAATGGTTGCGTTGCCAATTTTAATGGTCTGTGAGGAGTCAGGTGCATTTAACACTTTCTTTACTGTTCTGGGAGCACTATTATTTTGGTTGGCAGCCGTTTTGACGATTATAACGGGCTATGATTATTGGAAATCAGGACGCAAATATATGGATGATTAGGTTTTAATCCCTTTCCATACCATGTGGAAAGCGTATTCGAAAATCTTGAAGCACCTTGCGCTTGAGAATACGTTTACTGTCTGGTGGTATTTTTTGTTTGTCAATAGCAGAGAGAGTTTGTGCTATTTGCTGTCTGTTTTGTCCTAAAAGCGTAGGGCGATAAGTACTCATAATGACACGAGGCATACGAATGTCATACCCCAAATATTGGCGAATAGTATCTTTTAATGACTTTTTTTGGGGGGACAAATCAAATACGACACAACGACCATCTCGTGTAACTTCAGAGATAAGAGGCTCACCCCTATGATTATGCAACTCTAAGCGATTTCCAACTTTAATCCACTCTTTACCTTCATCCATTGTGTTTCCTTTATACTTTCATAGCGTAGCAATAAAGAGGGAATATGTCAAGTTAGTCTCTATGATAAGGATGATTTTGCCAAATAGTGCTGGAGCGGTAAAGTTGTTCTGCCAAAACAACGCGCATTAAAAAATGGGGTAGAGTCATTCGCCCAAAAGAGAGTTGTAAGTGAGCATGATTTAAAACCTCTTTTCCATGTCCATTGGCACCCCCAATCATCAATACAATGGGTTTTGCTGCATCTTTTGCTTTTTTGAGTTCACCAGCAAATTCACGTGAAGATAAGGTTTGACCATGTTCATCTAGTGCAATAATAAATGCATCTGGTGGTAAATCAGATAGTAAAAGTTTGGCTTCAGCCTCTTTCAATTCGTTACCTGTTAAAGCTTTTTTTTCAGCATATTCTCGAATTTCAATTTTTTCGCGTGCTTTTTTGATGTATTCACTTATCAATTGAAATTCAGGTGTATTGCATTTTAATTTTCCTATGGCACGAATTTGAATCATTTTGTTTTCTTTTCATACTTACAGGGTAATAAATCTGCAATTTTACCAATTGTCCAGCCGCGCTTATTTTTAGCAGGCAAAATAACTTTTGCATTGGGGCCATAATCGGAAATATATTCACGACATTTGCCACAAGGGGCAACAACGTAACTAGGGACATCTCTGACGGCTACAATAGTATCAATTTGCATACCAATCTCAGCCGTGTTTGCCATTCCAATAGCTATAATTTCAGCACATGTGGCCACTGAAGGTTGAGTTGTTCCCGTATTTAATGCTTGATATATATGTCCAGATTTTGTCAAAACAACAGCAGATACTACCGAATGGTGCCCAGCCTTTTGATATCTTGCTTCCATTAAATCTTTGGCCATATCCACCAAATTTTGTGTGGTAATTTTTGTCATTTTATTCCTCTATTTCAACAATACTTTCAATCATTTTATCCAAAGATTCACGATCAATATCCTTGTATTCAACTTCTGGTTTTGTTAACCTTGATGGTTTAGAAGGCGGGGTGGGTCTTTGCATATCTTTACGTACGCCATCGGGCAAGAGTTTTTCTGCCCAGTCTGCAGAAAGTTGAATATATTTAACAGAAATATTTTGTTTTTCCATACTATCTAACTGATGATGTGTCCAAGCCATTTGGCGGGCAAATAACCATACCAAAACAATCAGCAACGCTGCCCGAAAAATACCAAAAGCAATCCCCAAAACTCTGTCTAAGCCTGATAAAGAACTTTTACGTAAACTGTGTGTGATGCGAGCATTGATGAGCGTCATGATGATTAAAATTGTCAGAGCAATTAAACCAGATGCAACAATAGACCAAACCTTTACGTTTTCCACATTTCCTGATAGTAATTTTGTCATAGGTTGGTAAGAATATAGGGCTGCAAATCCCGCCAAAATCCAGCTGGTAATACCCAATAATTCGCGGAGCAATCCACGATAAAGCGCAAATAAAACTGAAACCATTATGGTGGTAATGACCACTAAATCAACCATTCCCATTTTTTGTCTCCTTCCGTCTCATCATAGCAGTATTTTTACCACTTGTCCAATATTTTTTAACTTTTTTCAAAAAAAGTCAAAAGTGTTTTTAAGTTGCCGATTTCAGTTGTTTTAAAAAGGGATTTTCTATTTTTATTGGGGGGAACAAGTGCTTTTTTAAATCCTAATTTTTCGGCTTCCTTCAGTCGCAAATCGGATTGGGGGACATTTCTGACTTCCCCTGAAAGACCAATTTCCCCAAAAAAGACCATATCCGCAGGTAATGGATGATTATAAACACCCGATAAGACAGCCATAACTGCTGCTAAATCTACCGCAGGTTCTGTCAGGCGCATACCGCCCGCTACATTTAAGAAGATATCCTTGTTGGCTAAAGAAACACCACAACGGGTTTCCAAAACCGCCAACAACATGCTCAAACGATTTGAATCCCATCCTACAACTTGCCGACGGGGAGAATTTCCCGCCATGGGGGCCACTAGTGCTTGGATTTCCACCAACATGGGGCGAGATCCTTCCACACCTGCAAAAACACAACTGCCCGACACATTGCCTTGACGATCGGCTAAAAAAAGCGCTGATGGGTTAGGAACTTCAGAAAGGCCTTGTTCGGTCATTTCAAAAACACCAATTTCATCGGTGGCACCAAAACGGTTTTTAACTGAACGCAAAATACGGAAATGGTGTCCCCGATCGCCTTCAAAATATAGGACTGTGTCCACCATGTGTTCTAAAACGCGGGGGCCAGCCAAAGTACCTTCTTTCGTCACATGCCCTACCAGGAATAAGACAAAGCCACGCTTTTTGGCAAGACGAATGAGTTCATGTCCGCATGCCCGCACTTGTCCAACTGTACCAGGGGCAGAATCAATCATATCTGAATACATGGTTTGAATAGAATCAATGACAACGATATCAGGGGTATTTTCAGTATCCAATGTTGCCACAATATCGCGCATACGGGTTTCGCTTGCTAAATCCACGTGGGCATCCGCCAGATTTAAACGCATAGCACGTAAACGAACCTGATCCACGGATTCTTCACCTGATATATAGGCAGCTCTAACAGGATTGCCTTCTTTATTGACTTTTTTAGCAAGGGCTGAAACTGTTTGTAAAAGGAGGGTGGATTTTCCAATTCCCGGATCTCCCCCCACTAAAATCACGGAACCAGGGACGAGGCCACCACCTGCCACACGATCCAATTCACCAATACCAGATTTTAAACGAAAAAGTGTTTCAGGGGAACCACGCAGGTCGGAAAATTCTATCGTGCGTCCACCTGTGCCTTGCGTGGCTGTGGGGGAATCGGGGGTAGCAATGGCTTCTTCTTGAATCGTATTCCATTCGCCACAAGCCGTGCACTGCCCCGCCCAGCGTGCATAAGTCGCTCCACAATTTTGACATACAAAATGTGTTGTTTTTTTAATCATTTTTAAACAACCTTTCTTTTAATTGATAAAACCTAAGAATAGAAGGATATCTTTAATCATCCTTCTGCCTTGACTTCCATGTGGATTGGTCCTTTAGAAGAACCGGCCACAAATTGGCGCACGTAGGGGTTATCTGTTTTTTCCAATTCTTTCACAGTACCTACCCAAATAATTTTGCCTTCATATAACATCGCAATTCGATCGGCAATTTTTTTCGCACTGGTCATATCATGCGTAATGGTCAGTGCTGTTGCCCCCAGTTTTTTGACAGAATTCACAATCAAATCATTGATGACGTCGGACATGATGGGATCCAAACCTGTGGTGGGTTCATCAAAAAAGAGCGTATCTGGTTTTGTGGCAATGGCACGCGCTAAACCTACACGCTTTTTCATGCCGCCTGATAAATCAGCGGGATAAGCATCCGCCACTTCGGGTTTTAATCCGACTTCGGCCAATTTTTCAATCGCAATTTTTTTAGCTTTTGCGCGTGTCATTCCTGGTTGTTGCAATACGGCAAAAGACACATTTTCCCAAACGGAAAGACTGTCGAACAAAGCTGCCCCTTGAAAAAGCATACCTATTTGTTGTCCATTGAAAGTTATGTTCCCCTTATCCGGTTTGAGCAATCCCAAAATACATTTTAAGGTAACAGATTTTCCTGTTCCTGATCCGCCGATAATAACGACTGATTCTCCTTTTTGAATAGCCAAATCAACCCCGTTTAAAACTTTCTTATTCCCGAAGGCTTTGTGAACATTTTTCAGCTCTATTTGAATGTTTTTCATGTCCCACCTCACATATTAAAGAATGCTTCTGTCAGTAAATAGTTAAAGATTAAAATTAAAATACTGGCCGATACGACAGCATTGGTCGTGGCCTGACCAACCCCTTGGGCGCCACCTTTGGAACGAAAACCATTATAGCATCCCATCAAGGCGATAATAAAGCCAAAGACGGCCGCCTTCGTCAATCCAGAAATAATGTCCATAGCTTTTAGGTAGTTCCACGTGTTGATCAAGTATGTTGTGGCATTAAAGTCCATTTTATACACGCCAACCATATAACCACCACATACCCCTAATACATCCCCGATCAAAACCAAAATAGGCATCATCAAGATACCCGCAAATATGCGCGGAGCAATCAAGTACTTAAAGGGATTTGTATTGAGTGTAACCAAGGCATCAATTTGTTCTGTGACCTGCATCGTTCCAATTTCAGCTGCCATAGCGGCACCAATTCTGCCGGCGACCATTAAGGCTGCCATCACAGGAGCCAATTCACGTGTGACAGCGACGAGTACCACCATGGAAACGGCACCTTCTGCCGAAAATTTTGAAACAGCCTCATAGGTTTGAATCGCGATAACCATTCCAGAAAACAATGTTGTTAAAGCCACCACAGGCAGTGAATAAAAACCAATTTCAATCAGCTGATCGTACAGTTGCTTAAAATAAAATGGCTTTTGAACGCAAGCGAGAGCTGCTTTTGTTGTAAAAATCGCCAAATCGCCTGTTGCGTAAAAAAAACGCGTCATCACACGTCCCAGCGTGTTGATAAAGTTCAAAAATTGTTGCATGCAAACTCCTTTTTCTTCAGTGTACTCCAGCCCCCATAAAATTGCAAGTAAAAAAAGGTTGTTCCTGTGGTTGGTAAGATTTGTTTTGGTGGGCTGAGCTTCTTGATTTAATTTTTTATTGCAAAGAGGGTAAAAAAATGATACTCTTTTTATACAAGAAGGGAGAAACTAAATGAAAATTCGGTCAAAATCTCAAACAGGGCGCAGTATGGTTGAAATGATTGCTGTTTTGGCAATTATGATTATCATAACATTGGGGGTTTATGCCGTATTCAAACAAGTATCTTTACGGGCGCGTGCCAAAACATTGGCACAGGAGATAAACACGCATGTGATTCAATTACGACATAAGGCTCTGACTTCTAAAAATTGGGTAGGGTATAAGTATATGATGCAGTATTCCAACATGCCCCTGCGTTTGACCACAGTTGATACAAATAATAAAACGTTTACTTTGCGGGTTGGTAAAGTGGATTCAAGTGAGCCAGAGTTTGAATATGATTTATGCGAACGATTGATGAAAAATAATTCCTTTAGCCCCAATAACAATGATAAAGATGAAGTTTCTTATCCATGCCAGATAAATCAGGTTTTTGCGGATTTTGTTTTTCCCATGTATGCGAATATGAAAAATTTTAAACCCTATGCGTATAACCCCAGAAGAACGGATAAAAATAATTCACAATCCCACGATGAACCATCCAATAATGACTCTGGTGAAGGTTGTTCCATCAACCCCGCAACGGATTGTTTAAGTGGGGCTTTGGCGGAGGGGGAATGTGCTTGCGCCCCAGCCGCAGATGAAACGGAATGCACCCGCTGGACCACCAACGAATGTGGTAAAGGCAAATACTGCGTGTTCAGTCCATCGGGTTGTGGCGATAATGACCACGATAAAGGAGTATGCCGACCCGTCAGTTATATAGGGGGTTATAAAAGTGCCACAGTTGCAGGTCATGAATATACGATGAGTGATTGTAGTAATTGTCCCGATTGGTGGAGTGCGCAAAGTTGGTGCAAAGCGTTTGATAAGACAATGGTGTCTTTGTCGGATGTACATTGTACTAGCAGCGGATGCACAGATACATTGTGGCAAGATTTGGGCAATGCCCTGTATCAATATAGCACTTGGACGACAGACATGTATGGTTCCTGCTACGCGTTCGACGTTGGCCTCAGCGATGGTAACGTTTACAACTTCACTCGCAACCTCGGCGACGCCGTTTTGTGTGTAAAAAAAGCCACAGGGCTCAGTTGTCCGTCAGGGTCTGGGGAAGACAATACCACGTGGACAGGGGGTGCCTTTACCGTAACGGAAGGAACAGATTCCATTACGTGCTATTGTGCCGCGGGTAAGGTTCCCGATGGTCATGGCGGTTGTGAGGAGATAAGTTGTTTTGAAAGTCTTGCAGGAGAATGTATGCCCTGTACAGCTGATCCTATACTAGATTCATCTTCTTATCCTGATGCGTATTATATGGTTAAAAAGCCAGAAGATTGTGTTTGCCCAAATCGTAAGGTTTATGTTTTTTATGATGGTGTATCGTATTATTGCGGTTTAAAAGAATGCCCCAAAGGACATAAACATACAAATGATCCGAATGTAGGGTTTTGTTTCAACTGTTCTACATCAGACGGTTTGGGGGCCTGTGGCTGTGAGGCAAATGAAGTTCCCGATGGTAATGGTGGATGCAAACAACAATCTTGGGTAACGTGGACACAACCGAAATTGACATCAAATGGGTCAATGGGAAGAGATAATTTTGCGTGCGATTCATCCAGTACAATTGGTTCACCGCGTTTGGCGTGGCGCGCGTTTGATGGATCAAATCAAGATGGAGAAATAGATTGTTGGCATAGTAGTAATTCTCTACCTGTTCAACTCAGTTGGTATACAAAAGATCCGATAAAAATTAATTCTATTACAATTCAAAACAGACCGTTTTCATCTTCTGATACTTATCTCGTAAAGGATTTTAAACTCCAGTATTTGGATAATGATTCCACTTGGAAGGATGCTTATAGTGGTACAAATCCAAAAGGAAGTCTAGCTTCTACTACCTTTAATGTGAATGCCACAACCGCGCATCGTTATTGGCGATTATACATAACTTCAAATCATGCAAGTAATGGTAATAAATACGTATCCATTGGTGAATTGACAATTACTGCACAGGTTTTGCAATAAAATTAAATGATTTCTTATTTGACAAATGCCCTGAAATCCTGTAATATATTGCTATGACGGAGTTATCGCATATTCGTAATTTTTCCATTGTGGCGCATATTGACCATGGTAAATCCACTTTGGCGGATCGTTTGATTCAAAAATGTGGGGCGGTGTCTGACCGTGAAATGAAAGCCCAAATTTTGGATAACATGGACATTGAACGTGAACGTGGGATTACCATTAAAGCTCAAACTGTTCGCCTTAAATATAAAGATTACATTTTGAACTTAATTGATACGCCAGGGCATGTGGATTTTGGCTATGAAGTCAGCCGTTCTTTGCATGCTTGTGAGGGTTCTTTATTGGTGGTGGATGCAACGCAAGGTGTGGAGGCGCAAACTTTGGCTAATGTTTATAAAGCGCTGGATGCGAATCATGAAATCGTACCCGTCATTAATAAAATTGATTTACCGGCCGCTGATCCTGACCGCGTCAAAAATCAAATAGAAGATGTGATTGGTTTGGATTGCACCAATTGTCCCCTTATTTCTGCCAAAACAGGAATTGGTATTGATGAAGTGTTGGATGTGATTGTCAATCGTCTGCCCGCCCCACAAGGGGATCCCAAAGCCCCCCTGAAAGCTATGTTAGTGGATTCATGGTATGATGCTTATTTGGGGATTGTCGTATTGGTGCGCGTGGTGGATGGAACGCTCAAGAAAAACGAACAGATTCAGTTCATGTCCACAGGCGCGACTTATAAAGTGGAAAGATTGGGCTATTTTACACCCAAAATGATGGACACCAATGAAATCCAAACAGGGGAACTCGGTTTTGTGATTTGTGGTGTGAAAACCATTGGCGAAACAAAAGTCGGTGATACCATTACAGATGAAAAAACGCCTTGCGCGGAAGCTCTGCCCGGTTTTAAACCCAGCCAAAGCGTGGTGTTTTGCTCTATGTTCCCCGTGGATATGAGCGATTATGAAGCCTTAAAAGAAGCCATTGAAAAACTACAACTCAATGATGCCAGTTTCCAATTTACGCCTGATAAATCTATGGCATTGGGTCAAGGGTTCCGCTGTGGTTTTTTGGGATTACTCCATATGGAAATTATCCAAGAAAGATTGAACCGCGAATTTAATTTGGATTTAATTACCACCGCCCCATCAGTTGCCTATAAAGTTTATAAAACGAATGGCACAGAGTTAGTCATGCACAACCCTGCCGATATGCCAGATGTAACAACTATTCGTAAAATTGAAGAACCTTGGGTGAAGGCCACGATTTTGACCCCTGATGATTATTTGGGCAGTATTTTGCAACTGTGCACAGAACGGCGAGGCGAACAGTTGGATTTGACCTATGTCGGAAATCGGGCGATGGCAGTTTATCGTTTGCCTTTAAACGAAATTGTATTTGACTTTTACGATCGGCTAAAATCTATTTCTCGTGGTTATGCTAGTTTTGATTATGAGGTGGATGAGTATCGTGAATCCGATTTGGTGCGCGTAAATATCTTGGTGCATGGGGAACAGGTAGATGCGTTGGCTTTTTTGGTGCACAGATCGCAAGCTGAACGCCGAGGTCGTCAGATTTGTGCACGTTTAAAAGATTTGATTCCACGTCATCAATTTAAAATTCCTATTCAGGCGAGTATTGGTGGAAAAATCATTGCCCGTGAAGATATTTCGGCTTATCGTAAAGATGTGACAGCCAAGTGTTATGGTGGTGATATTACCCGTAAGCGCAAACTTTTGGAAAAGCAAAAAGAGGGTAAAAAGCGTATGCGTCAGTTTGGATCTGTGGAAATCCCACAAAATGCCTTTATCCAAGCCCTTAAAATCGGAGACGAGTGATGAAACAATTTTTAAAAGAATCTCAAATAAAAAAGTATTTTAATTTTTATCAAAAGAAAGTTTTACCCGAAGTGGAAAAATTGGCCACCCAGAAACACGAAGGCTACCATGGTCTTCATACCCATACGGATGCAGTGGTATTTCGGGCTATTGATTATGCGCTAGAATTGGGAGAAAACCCAATGCCCGTCATTTTTGCGGCTGCTTGTCATGATATGGCGCGTACACATGATTTTTATGATGAAATGCATGGGGAAAATGCTGTGCCTTTGGCCAAAAAAGTGATGGCAAAGTTTCCCGGAAAATTGACAGATGAAGAACAATTTTCTGTTTGCTATGCTATTGAAAATCATACCTTGGGCACACAAACAAACGATTATGTTTCAGCTTGTCTTTGGGATGCTGACAGAACGCGTCTTGCATGGGAACGTGGTTATCATGAATGCTTTTTTCATACGCCTTATGCCAAAAAAAAGGCTAGTGGTGATCCCATGAAATATATTGCCTGGCAAAATGAAATTTTAGGACGTCCCAACGAAAATCGAGAGAACGTTCAGAGTCCTGATATGCAATTAAGGCAATTGATGGAAAAAATAAAGGCACATAAAATAATAAATTAGTTGCGCTTTTTCTTTTGTAAGGCTTGTTGAGCAATATAAGTTTGGATAAATGGGCAAACTTGTTTTTCTTTAGGTAACTCATCTGTATACAAAGGAATTTCTTTAAATTTTCCTGTTTGAGGGTGCATATAGGCCAAATAAGAAACGGATAAAGGCTTTTTCCCTGTATATTTTTTGCAGGAATGCTTACTGCTTAACAATAATGCATTATACTCATTTTTAAAAATAGGATTTTGACAAAGTAGATCAAATGTTTTTTGCCATATGCCTGTGAAGTCTGTTATCTCAGGATCAGCAGGACTGATTGCCTTAGAGATAAGTTTACCCCGTTGCTGCATTTCAATTTCAAAACGTCCAAAACGTTTTGTCTTTTTGGCATTCTTAATACCCTTAATTTTTTTTAAGGCACTGACAACCAGTGGCGCAAAATTTTCCAATAACCCAATAATTTCAGGATTTGCTTCATAATCAAACTGCCAATCAGGATACTTAAAGTCTTTTTCATCTACTTTTATTCCAATTAAGATGCCTTCTTGATTATCAGAAATATAGCCCTTGTTTTTTAAAAAGCTAAAATGTTCTATGGCTAATTTTTTATTATTGTAAACATAGAAACCTGATGCCTGACCGCCAACACCTTTACCAATGGCCTTAGCACCTTCATGCAAAAAGGATTTTAAAAATTTTATATCTCGGCTCGCGTGAAAAAATTCTTTCATAATTTAATAAAATTTATTGTTTCTTGGAAAACCAACAGGGGGAACTTTGCCGACACTGGCACGGCGCCCTAACCACATGCTCATATCTGGTTCAATATGGATTCCATTGCCTGATGGATAGGGTAATCCTTCGGCCCAGTTGAAAAAGCGTACATCCGATAATTTTCCATCACTATACTTTTGCAAAATAACACCAGACCCACGAACCATTGTCGGGATTTCCTCACTTTTAAAGACCAATAATTTGCGATTGTTCCCGATGACAGCCACAGAATCACCCACCACTTCGCGGCACAAATACGCCTTATCGTTATCGGCCAGATTCAAAATAATCTTACCCGCGCGGGTTTGAGCAATAATGTTATTGGATTCCACAATAAAACCCTTACCCAAGCGGCTAGCCACCAACAATTTTTGGTCTGGCTTAAAGATAAACATTTCTACCACTTCAGCATCTTCGGGTAAATCAATGGATAACCGAATAGGTTCACCAAAACCACGTCCACCGGCAATATCGTTACCCAAAATGGAATAAAACCGCCCGTTTGTGGCAAACAACATAATGTGATCCGTAGTATAGGTATTGACCTTGAAAGCCAATGAATCCCCTTCTTTAAATTTCAAATCTTCGGTGCCTGCGTTACCTTTTAAGGCGCGAATCCAACCTTGTTTGGAAAGCACAACCGTAATGGCCTCTTTTTCAATCAAAGTTTCAATGTTCATTTCGACTTCTTGGACAGCGCCAGCGATTTGTGTACGGCGTTTGCCGAGTTCCGTTTTACCCCCAAAATCTTTTTGAATTTGTTTAATTTCTTGAGTGAGTTTTTCTTTGCGAGCCTCATTATCAATCAATAAGTTTTCCAAACCCGCTTTTTCCAAAGCCAATTCCTCAAACTCATTTCTCAGTTGCATTTCTTCCAAACGTCTCAAAGAACGCAATTTCATATTTAAAATGGCTTCTGCTTGAACATCTGAAAGAGAAAATTCAGCCATCATTAAAGGTTTGGGTTCATCTTCGTTGCGGATGATTTCAATGACACGATCCAAATTTAAATAAGCGGTCAAAAAGCCCTGCAACAATTCCATGCGGTGTGCAATTTTATCCAAACGAAAACGTGAACGACGCATCAAAACTTCTTCGCGGTGCTCTAACCAAGATTTCACTACTTCTGTCAGACTCATGACCTTCGGGGTATGATTCGCGGTTAGAACGTTCATGTTTAAATTAAAATTGATTTGCAAATCTGTATTTTTGAACAGGTGTTCCATCAATTGTTCAGGAATGACCATACGTGATTTGGGTTCCAAAATAATGCGCACGACATCGGAAGATTCATCCCGAATATCCGCAAGTAAGGGTAATTTTTTTTCGGCTAATAATTTTGCCACACGCATAATTAAATCAGATTTTACTACACCATAGGGAATTTCAGAAATCACAATTTGATATTGCCCATGTCCCAAATCTTCGCGTTCCCATTTAGCACGCACTTTTAAAGCACCACGACCCTCAGTGTAAACTTTAACGATATTGGCTTTGTCTTCTACTAAAACGCCACCTGTAGGAAAATCTGGCCCTTGAATAAAATCAATCAATTTTTCAGTGCTGGCATCTGGATGGCGCAACAAATAAAGGGCGGCATCACAAACTTCGCCGACATTATGCGGAGGAATATTGGTTGCCATACCCACCGCAATACCATTGGATCCATTGGCGAGCAGATTGGGGAAGGCTGCCGGCATAACGCAGGGTTCTTCATCTTCACCATCATAGGTGGGCTCAAAGTCCACTGAATTGTCATCCAATCCTTCCATCAATGCCAAAGCCACCGCTGTTAAACGTGCCTCAGTATAACGCATCGCGGCTGCACCATCACCGTCAATGTTACCAAAGTTGCCTTGCCCATCCACCAAAGGATAACGTACTGCAAAGTCTTGTGCTAAACGCACCATGGCATCATAAACGGAACTATCCCCATGTGGATGGTATTTACCAATCACATCACCCACCACGCGGGCACATTTTTTAAAACCTTTATCGGGGTCTAATTTCAATTGACGCATGGCCCATAAAAGCCGACGATGAACAGGCTTTAACCCATCACGCACATCGGGCAATGAACGCGCCACAATAGTGGACAGAGCATAAGCCAAATACCGTTCGGACAAAGCGTCCGCCAGTTGTTGTTCTTGAATTTTGGGCGTCATCAATTCTTCACTCATACGTCTATTTTACGGGAAGTTGACATAAAAATCAAGAAGTTTTTAAGGAAAAAGTCAGATAATCTATAAGCCGGGTTCTGTCATAGTGCAATCATTCGTCTGGCATTTTCATCACTGAAAAGCTCAAGCAACCTACCTAGCGACGGCCGGATCAGGACTTCCGTTTGACGCAGCAATTTATTCAATCGCCGTCCGTCTGAGTTTGGTCTTGCTTCCGATAAGGTTTGTCCTGCCATACAGTCTCTCAACTGATGCGGTGGGCTCTTACCCCGCCGTTTCACCCTTACCTACACGAAGTAGGCGGTTTGTTTTCTGCGACACTGTCTATCGGGTCACCCCGCCCGGACGTTATCCGGTATCGTGTCCTTTGGAAGCCCGGACTTTCCTCCAATCTTTCGATCAGCGATTGCCCGATTATCTGACGGTAAAATTATAGCATAAGAACTATTAAAAGTCAAATATTTCAACAAGTGGTGAGGGATGTCTTGATTTTTTGACAAAAATACTGCAGTATGTTCTCCTATCTAAAAAAAAGAAAAAAAGGATACTAATGTATATAAATATCAAAGAAACTCTGCAAAATTTACACTATGGTAATAGAAATACCATCTTTTTAAAACTATCTGAATGTACTCAAAGGCTTAAAGAAAGGGCAACTGATGCTGATTTAAAAGTATGGCAATTGGCGTATAATTTGCGTTACTTGGGGCAATCACAGCGCTATGTTGAATACATTGAAAATCCTAAGCGGACACAATTGGATCAAGGTTTGCTTCCTTTTGTAAAGTTTATACACGCCTATGCACGTATGAATCCACAACAGCAAGATGAATTTCAACGGCGAATTGAAGTACCAAGTAAGGCATCAAAAAAAGTTCTGAGCAGTACAAAAAATCAAAATTCTTATCAATACAGCTAAGAATGCTTGATTTTTTTTTGAAAGTATGCCACAATACAGAACATAAAGATTTATTTGAAACAACTTAAAATGAAAGGAAATAAGATGAGTAAAATTAAATCAGTTAAAGCGCGTGAAATTTTGGATTCTCGCGGTACGCCTACCGTTGAAGTAGATGTGACATTGGAAGATGGATCCTTTGGACGCGCTGCTGTTCCCAGTGGTGCTTCCACAGGGGTACATGAAGCTGTGGAATTACGTGATGGTGACGCAACTCGCTATCATGGTAAGGGTGTTTTGAAGGCTGTCAATGCCGCCAATACGGAACTTGCACAAGCTGTCATCGGAATGGAAGCCACCGAACAACAGGCCATTGATGAAAAGATGATTGCAGTGGATGGCACCCCCAATAAGGGGCGTTGTGGTGCGAATGCTATTTTGGGCATTTCTTTGGCTGTGGCAAAAGCCGCTGCGGTAAGTAGCAAATTGCCTTTATATCGTTATTTGGGTGGCGAAGAAGCCCACATTTTGCCTGTACCTATGATGAATATTTTAAACGGTGGTAAGCACGCCGACAACCCCATTGATATTCAAGAATTTATGATTATGCCTGTGGGAGCCAAAACTTGCCGTGATGCCATCCGTATGGGTGCCGAAGTGTTCCAAGCCTTAAAGAAAAACTTGAAAGCCGCGGGCATGAACACCAACGTGGGTGATGAAGGGGGCTTTGCACCCAATATTGCCTCAGCTAAAGAAGCGTTGGCTTTTATCGTGAAGTCCATTGAGTCCGCCGGCTATAAGCCTGGTCAAGATGTTTGCATCGCCTTGGATGCGGCTTCCAGTGAATTTTATGAAGATGGCAAATACAACATGAAGGGTGAAGGCAAAGTCTTTACAAATTCTGAACTCGTCAGTTACTATGAAGAACTCGCCAATGAATTCCCAATTGTGTCTTTGGAAGACGGTATGGCTGAAGACGATTGGGAAGGCTGGAAGATGCTGACCGACCGTTTGGGCGGCAAGATTCAGTTGGTGGGCGACGACTTGTTCGTGACCAACACCAAGCGCTTGGAAATGGGCATTGAAAAGAAAATTGCCAACTCTATTTTGATCAAAGTGAACCAAATTGGATCACTCACCGAAACATTGAACGCCATTGATATGGCTCATAAAGCTGGCTATACCGCTGTTGTGTCCCACCGTTCAGGTGAAACAGAAGATGCCACAATTGCTGACATCGTGGTGGCGACAGGTGCTGGTCAAATCAAAACAGGATCTCTGTCGCGTTCTGACCGCTTGGCCAAATACAACCAATTGATTCGTATTGAGGAAGAATTGGGCGATCGTGCCGTTTATCCCGGTAAATCAGCCCTGAAACAATTGGCCTAATCAAACAATCCCCCCGCTTCCTGCGGGGGATTTTCATTAACAAAAGCCCCGATTCCTCGGGGCTTTATTTATGATGTGGGGGAATATCTCTCCCATAAGCTTCTTTTAACCACAATATATATCAGCGCTCATACAAACATCTGAAATATTGCTTGCTTCTTCATTTGGATGACTACAACCATCCATACATGAACAGTAGCGTTCCCAAGCGCCATTTACACACTTATATAGTGGTGCCTCTCCATCTTCACATTTATAATTTCCTGTGGTACAACTGCTTTCTTCTATGACACATTTTCCTTCGGTATCTGTTTCGGGTTGTCCCCACCATCCCTCGTTGCACTTTATAATTTTACCAGAACTACATTTTGAACTTCCTTTTAAACACTCGCTAGGATCATTATCAGGATTACCACAAGAGTCAAGTCCTCGCCATGTACCATCAAGACATTCATAGAGTTTTTTTTCTGTATAGTTGCATCTATGTTGCCCTGCTATCTCACAGGATTCTCCTCCTATTGGCTCAGGATCTGCTGTCACTTCCCCCAGCGTGACGGTTAGGGTATATCCTGTGGCATCACCTGTGGCAGCAGTACAATCACCCGCCTTATCACCTAACTTTGTTTTTACTTGTTTACAGATGGTTTCATCTTCTATATTGACATCCAATGTTGCCGTATCACCCTTATAGGTAATGCCTCCACATCCGCTAGGACGCATACTTGCACCAAATGCTGTATCAAATGTCAATGTTCCTGTTCCTTCACCAGCATTTTGGGCCAATCCCATCATATAGAGCATAGATGTCGCATTAAGAATCTCATTGGTTCTATGTGAGCGCATAGCGGAAGTATACCCTGCAATTCCACCCACACTCAAAACACCAATGATTGCCAGAACGCCCAGCATCTCTATCATACTGCGACCCGTTTCCCCTGCCATGTAGTCTGAACGAAGTGAATACGGGAATCTTTTACCAAATCTCTCGTCAAGTGCGAGATAAGAAATTGAGTTAAAAATCCAATTTCTTGTTTTTTTAAGCTTATTTTTCATGTTTTGTCTCCTTTAAAATTTAAAACCACCTTCATTAGGTGGTCGGAGAGTTCACAATCAAATACAACAAAATGATTCTTAGGGTCTTTAAGGATATACTCCTCTGAACATACACCAAAAGCTCCCCGACCAAAAGGTCTGGGGCATGTCGGTGAGTGCTTTTTCAAAAAAAGAAAAACACATACTACAGTTGTGTTCACTCACCGTGTTGTTTTGAGTCTGTGAAAACTCTCTTGCACCTTTTTCAGGTACTCAGAATACGAATCTTATCGTATTCATCGTGAACTTTAGAATAAATTTTCAGAAATTACAAGGATTTTTTTCTTGCTTTTCTGAGGAAAAAGTTTATATTAAAAAGGTGTTTTTAATTTAACCTAGGAGAAATAAAATGAAAAAACAAATTTTAACATTAGTGATGGGTGCCGCTTTGTTGAGTGGCTGTGCTTATTTGTGTGAAGATGCAACCAACCCTTCATGCCCCAATAAACAGGTCAAAACAGTAAAGAAAGCCGATTATTCTTTGGATGCTTCTTTGTTTGCATTTGATTCAGCAGCTTTGTCCAACAAAGCTCAAGCTAGCTTAGATAAACTCGCTGTAGCATTAAAAGATTCAGGTAAAAAAGCCGAAGTAAAAGGTTATACGGATAACACAGGTTCGGCTGCCTATAACCTTGATTTGTCACAAAGACGTGCTCAAGCTGTTGCCTCTTACCTAGAAGGTAAAGGTGTTGCAGCTAAAAACTTAACCGTTAAAGGTTATGGTGCAACAGATTTTGTTGCCACGAATGATACCGCAGAAGGACGTGCACAAAATCGTCGTGTGGACATTGTGTTGAAATAAGTGAATTAAACATAATTTCTGAAATTTCGGATAAAGTATATGTCTTTATCCGATTTTTTTATAAAAAAAAGTTGTTTTTTGTTTTTTTTAAAGTATAATAAACCTAAATAAAGGGGGTCGCTATGTTTAAAACAGCCTTATTAATGTCTTTTTGCTTATTTTCAATAAAAATAGCCCAAGCAGATTTTGTTGCAGGAGAGAGGTATTTTAATGAACGTAATTACTCAGCGGCATTCAGTGCCTTTTTGCCTGATGCAGATGCTGGGGATAAAAGATCCCAATATTATGTGGGATACCTGTATTTAAACGGTTTGGGGGTGGCACAAAATTCACAAAAAGCGTTGGAATATTTAAATGCATCAGCAGATAAAAAATTCAGTGGTGCATTGTCTTTATTGGGATATTTATACGACCAAGGTGAAATCGTACCTTTAAATAAAACGAAGGCAATTGAGTATTATACAGAGGCTGCAGACCAAAATGATCCAGGTGCTATGTTGAATTTAGGGTTAGCGTACTATACAGGAAATGGTGTTGCTCGAGATAATCGAAAGGCTATTGAACTGTTGAAAAGTGTCCCTATGGATGAAACGCGTCCCTATGTGGGAAGATATTTGGGAGAAATTTATATGAATAGTTCTGAACCCAACAAAGTGGAGTTGGCAAAAAAGGAGTATTCACGTAGTGCAAGAGCAGGAGATATTGATTCTTTTTATTACTTGGGACAAATTTATGAAACACAGGAAAATAATTTAGAGCGCGCAGTTCCTTATTATATTTACGCGGCATCTAAAAACTTTGCCATTGCCCAATATTTGCTGGGAAGCATGTATATTCAAGGCCATGGTGTAGAAGAGGATTTAATTAAGGGACACGCATGGCTAGAAATGGCCGCAAATCAACGTTATGAGCCAGCCCAAGAGGCAATGGAAGATTTAGATAAAAGAATGACCATTCGCCAATCTGAAAAGGCGCGTCAAGAATTTAATCGTATTCAAAGTGAAGAAATAAATAAAGTAGAATCCCCATTTATTGCAGAGGAACGTGCAGAAAAAGAACGTTTGGAAAAACTTCAAAAAGAAACTGAGAAACATCGCAGGAGAAGGTAAAATGGAACAGAACAAATCTTTCATCAGCCCCTTTTTTTCGTTTAATTTAACGGTGATTTTTGGTATCATCATTGGGATATTTGTGAATGAAATTTCAACAGAAGCACGTCCTGTATCCAGTTTTTTATTTGCACCAACCTTATATATTGTTTCATCTGTATTGGCCGCATCTGTTCGGCTTGTTCTATGGTTGATATTGGAAAAAGGGACAATGTTTGAAATTAAGCATGTCTTTATGTATATGCTTCGTGATATTATTGTGATTAATGCAGTTATTTTGTCAACACTTAGCTTTATTTTTCTTTGGGAAACATACGTATAATTTTCAGCGCATCATATTGGGTAGATGTGGTAATTTTCTTGTCAAATTTTTTAAAGAAATGATGCCTCTTTGTAATGCGTCAGATACGGGGATTTTTCGACTTTTAATATAGTTAATATACTCTTTAAGTCCCTTTTTATTTTGTATAACAATATCTAATTGCTCAATTTTTCCTTTCCATAGGTCTGTTAGGGAGTGCGTCCCTACCATAGGAAGGTGAATAACCCCTGAAATATGAATACTCACTTGCTTGTTTTGGAATACTTGGATATCCAAAGTCATTGTTTTTAAATCATTGTACGCTGTATTTACTAAAATATCACCGACAAATTCATCGATACCCATGATGGCCAGTGATGTGAGCAATTTATCAAAAAAATCATGATAAGGCGTGTAAGTGTCTAAATTTTCTTTCAGGTGCGAAGGATATAAATTTTGCATGGCTTGATTTACATTTAAATGGACGTTTGATAGATTAGCGGTTATTCCATGCTTGTTCATGGATAACGCCATTTTTTCCACGTGATGGGGGACTTTCAGTGATGGAAATTCCAATTGATAAAAAATTATCCCCTGCTGTCCCCATTTTTTTTCTACTTTTTCATAGTGAATATTAGATTCAATCAAGCCATATTTTTGATAGTTTTTTAGAGCATCATTCGTATCAGAAAAATAGGCAATTCCGCATCCTAAGGCAATAAAAGAAAATATAACAACAATATACAAAAATTTATGATACATCAGAACACCACTCTTGTTTACAAAAATGTATATCGGAAACCTGAATCTGATTTTGATATAGGCGTCCTTGAATAACAGCCCATCCAATTTTTAATTTTGGATGAAATTTTAACAAAGCAGGTTGAGGTAGATCAACCCACGCAGAACCGTCTAAATTGAGGCTTTGGATATGAACAATCATACGCCCAACAGCTGGTTCTTTTAACAGTTTTGATTGTACAATTAAATGGTTAAGACTGGTTAAAGGTATTGGTTGAGAATCTGATATAGGATGAACAAGGGTGGGGGTATTCAATTGACCATATTTTACTAAAATATTTTCTTTTTGTGGGATGACAGATAATAAAGTCTTCGCTGATTGTTGACGCAGTTCAATGGGCTGATTTGTGCTCTCTTTTGGGGAGAGTGTTGTCATGGGGATAATTATTTTTTCGTTTGTATGTGGATCAATTTGCATTTGAAAGATAATATCGGAAGTTTGTGCATTTAACTGAGTGGCTCCAAATACAGCAATGGTATCCAATTGCGAACAAAAACGTTTGGCATAATTGGTGGCATTAGTTGCTATTTTTTCTTGAAATACTTCATTTTCAAACAATTGTTTATCGTGGATTACAACTAAAAACCGAAAGACGGGACATCCCATAAAGGGACCATAGGTTCTGTTTTCTTCCTGCGCACGCAATTGGATGAGATAAGTAATTTCTGCGTCTTTATCGGTATCAAGGATAAAAGTGAGTGTTTGAGTGTTTTCTTGAGGATTTGCGCGGTCTTGAACATGTCCTCGTGCAGGAAAAGCCCCCAGCCAGTATCCATCCAAAAAAAATCCAGAAAGCGTTTCGCTGATTTTGTTTTTTGAATCATTAATTTCAACAGTGGCGTAATTTTGAACCCAACCATCAGGGCAAGGGTTATTGGTATGAATGGTTTGCGTTTTAAGGGGGGATTTTGTAAGGTATCGAATCGCACATTTTTTGTCCAAAGAATACAAAATAACTTCATCCAATGAAGCTAAGCAAATATGTGGCAACAGGCATATTATGAACAAAAGAAAAAATTTCATTCGCATCCTTTTTATGATTTTGTGACTAAAAAGCATGGAACATCTCTTTGGTTGAGATAAAGGCACGCCTGTTCAGCACCATTTTTATCGGAAAAACCAGTCAGTTGCGCACGGTGAATGGAAGAAAGTGAAGGGGTTGTAATCCTTATATCAGGGGCTTTTAATAAGTCCAAAGCATTTTGTGCTGACTGAATAGCACGTGCCACTGACTTAAATGCCCCTACTTGAATAGTCCAAGGTAATGTTGGATGAGATTGTATTGTTTGAAGGGGGGGCAGATAAGTTAGTTGTGCTAATTTGATAGCATTTTGTGTGTTTTTCTTTATATCAAATGCAAAGGGTGTCATATCAGCTTTTTTCAACATTAAATGGCGATGTAAAGGATCTAGTGCTGGATTTAATTGACCGCTATTTACCGCTTGCTTTTGGATGGTCACTTTTTTGAAACCTTTGTTTAACAGATTTTTAATTTTTTGATCTCGATCCTGCTTTGATTCGGCACCCATCACTATACCGATTAAGCGTGTACCATCTTGTTGTGCGGTTGAAATAATATTATAACCACTTGCCGCAACATAGCCTGTTTTCATTCCTTCTATACCTGGATAATCATGCAACAATCGATTATGACTCGTATAGGTTTTACCATTTAATTCGCAAGATTTTTGGGCAAATAAAGGATAATATTGCGGAAAATGATGAATCAGAGCTAATGCCAAAATAGCCATGTCATGAGGCGTTGTCTTTTGATTCTCATCATGTAATCCTGAAGCGTTTTTGAAAAAAGTATGATTCATTTTTAATTGTCGGGCAGTACGTGTCATTAAAATCGCAAAAGATATTTCATCTTTAGATAAGGCTTCTGCTAATACAACCGCCGCATCATTGGCCGAATGAACAATCATGCTTTCCACTGCTTGACGAACTGTCAAGGTTTGTCCAGCATACAGTCCCAAATTGGTCCTAGGTTGAGAAGCTGCATAACTTGAAACGGGCAATTTATCATCCCATTTTAACCATCCATTTTCCAATGCAGAAAAAGTAATATATAACGTCATTAATTTTGTTAAGGATGCTGGGGCAATTTCTGCTTGAACATTGTCTTTAAAAAAAAGATAACCACTTTGTGCGTCTGCGATTAAAGATGCACAAACTTTTTCTTGTGCCCAAGCGGGAAAAACACAAAAAAAACAAAGTAATAAAATCCCCTTTAATAAAGCATAATGCATACTGAAAAGAATAAAAAAAAAAGACTTTTCTGTCAAGCGTAATTTTGGGGGAGATTGTATTTTTTTTGTTATAGAAAAATAATTCTTGCAAAAAAACAAAATTTAAGGTATAATACTATTCGTCTTTTGTTAGACCCCATCGTCTAGAGGCCTAGGACATCGCCCTTTCACGGCGGTAACATGAGTTCGAATCTCATTGGGGTCGCCATCAAATGTAAACGTCCTTAAATGGGCGTTTTTCCTTTATTTTAAAATCACTTATAAGAGTTTGGTGGCAAAGGGCGTATTATGCCCCGCAGACAGGACGCCAGAGGCGGTCCCGAACAAAGTGAGGGATAAATTGTGCGTCAGCCAATTTACAATCTTGAAAGACCAAAAACAGCCATTTTCTGCTATTTACGAACTATTTTCACAAAAAATTCTTTGAGAGAAAATATTTAAATTAATTGGCGCGCCTGGCGAGATTCGAACTCACGACCTTCGCCTTCGGAGGGCGACACTCTATCCAGCTGAGCTACAGGCGCAAAACGTCATTATTATACAATCTTTAAACAAAATAATCAAGTTGTTAATCTTTATACGGAGGAAAAGTGTACCCTTTAGGGGAAAGAGTGAAAATTTCATATCCTGTCTCAGTGATACCAATCATATGTTCAAATTGGGCAGAAAGCCCTTTATCTCGTGTAACAGTTGTCCAACCATCTTGTAAAGTTAAAGTATCGCCTGAACCAGTGTTGACCATAGGTTCTACCGTAAAAACAAGGCCTGGAATCAACTTAATCCCCTTACCGCGAGTGCCATAATTTAAAATATTGGGTGCGCCATGAAACACGCGACCGCAGCCGTGGCCACAATAATCATGAACAGTGGAAAAACCTTCTCTATTGGCGACTTCTTCCATCACAGCGCCAATATCCCCTGTTGTTTTTCCAGGAGCAGCTTCTTGAATTCCAGCCATCATTGTGTGATAAGTATTTTCCACTAAACGGCGTGCTTTAATGGAAGGTTTTCCCACATAAAACATGCGCGAAGTATCACCATACCAACCATTCACGATAACGGTCACGTCAATGTTGATAATGTCGCCTGCTTTCAAAATTTTATCAGCCGATGGAATCCCATGACAGATGACATGGTTGGGTGAAATGCAGGTGCATTTGGGATATCCATGATAACCACGACACGCTGTTCGTGCGCCCTGTTTAATGATAAAGGCATCCATTAAATCATCCAAATACTCAGTAGTTACACCTGGTTTGACAAAAGGGGTAATATAATCCAACACTTCTGCAGCGGTACGACCAGCTCTGCGCAGAGCGGGGAAATCTTTTAAAGAATAAATTGTTAAATCAGTCATATATATTATTATACACAAAAAAACAAAAAATGCAATTTTTACGTTTTTGTCGTGTTAGCCTTTGATGGCAAAGTAATAATTTTACCTGTATCATTGTCAATAATCAACCAATCCGAAGAAGGAGTGTCTTGAGTTGTTTGTGAATGAAAATTTTGACACATTTGGGCGAATTCTTTTTGGATTCCTGTGTCATACAGGATAAAATTTGGATATAAATTTTTTTTATTTTTCATAATTACACCTATTAAAAGAATTTTTATCTAATATATGCAACTTTTAAACGAAAAACAAGTTGAAAATTGAAAAAAAGAATCCTATGTGAGAAAAGTCATTTTATCAAAGGAGGAAATATGACTTGGATTACAAAGACATGCTTATTGTTGATGGCAATTGGTGGATTAAATTGGGGATCTGTGGGATTGTTTGATTTTGATTTAGTCGCCTTTTTGTTCGGAACAATGACAATTCTATCACGTGTTGTTTACATTTTGGTGGGATTGGCAACCATTTGGGCTATTATTGATTATTTTTATTCGCCCAAGATAATGGTAGAAGAATAAAATTGAAGAACCCGCTTTCACAGCGGGTTTTTTCTTGACTTTTGGGTGAAAAGGCGTTATACTTCTGCCTATTCAAAAAGGAGTTAAAATGGCCTTAGATCAAAGAACAATTCAAAATTTATCATGGTTGGCACGACTAAAACTTCCTGTCGAACGTGAAGGTAAAATCTTAAATGACCTGCAAAGTATTTTAGATTGGGTAGAACAATTAAAAGAAGTGAATATTGAAGGTGTAGAACCCTTGATTTCTGTTACTGAAGGTATTGCACCGATGCGTGAAGATAAGGTAACAGAAGGTGATCAACAAGCAGATTTAATGGCCAATGCGCCTGAATCCGTTCAAGGTTTTTATGTGGTACCAAAGGTGGTGGAATAATGACAAATTTAACAGACTTAACAATTGGGGAAGCCACCCAAAAATTGGCCAATAAAGAAATTTCCTCTGTGGAACTCACCAAAGTGCATTTAGTCGAGATGGAAAATGCGCGTGTATTGAATGCCTTTATTACCGAAACACCAGAACGGGCTTTGGCTGATGCCGAAAAATCCGATGCACGCAGAGCCAAAGGGGAAACATTGGGGGCGTTAGATGGGATTCCTATTGCCAACAAAGATTTGTATTGCACCAAAGGGATTCGTACAACGGCAGCCAGTAAAATTTTATCCAAGTTTATTCCCCCTTATGAATCCACTGTTTCTCAAAAATTGATTGACGCCGGAACAGTCATGTTGGGAAAGGTGAATACTGACCAGTTCGCGATGGGTGGATCTACCATGACTAGCTACTTTGGCACAACCAAAAATCCATGGAATTTGGATTTGGTGCCGGGTGGTTCTTCGGGTGGTTCGGCAGCAGCAGTGGCCGCAGGCCTTTGTATGGCGGCGACAGGCTCTGATACTGGGGGCTCCATTCGTCAACCAGCCAGTTTTTGTGGTATTACTGGAATTAAACCAACCTATGGGCGTTGTTCGCGTTATGGGATTGTAGCGTTTGCCAGTTCTTTGGATCAAGCAGGCCCAATGGCACGCTCTGTGGCTGATTGCGCTTTAATGCTGGGTGTCATGGCGGGCTATGATGAAAAAGATTCCACAGTGGCCAATGTACCTGTACCAGATTTTACAAAAGTTTTGACGGGCGATATTCGTGGTAAAAAAATTGGTATTCCCAAAGAATACAGATTGGATGGATTAAATCAGGATGTGCAAGCTACTTGGGACAAAGGAATTCAACTTTTAAAAGATGCAGGGGCAGAAATTGTGGAAGTATCATTGCCCCACACAAAGTACGCCTTACCTGTGTATTATATTGTGGCGTGTGCTGAGGCCAGTTCCAATTTATCACGCTATGATGGTGTGCGTTACACCACACGTGTGGAGGGCAAAAATTTGGATGAGCTCTATGAAAATTCCCGTACAGATGGTTTTGGGGACGAAGTGGTACGCCGAATTTTGTTAGGCACTTTTGTGTTGTCAGCGGGGTTTTATGATGCCTATTATACACGGGCTCAACGCGTACGCCGTTTGATATATAATGACTTTATGGAAGTTTTTAAAGTGGTGGATGCTTTATTGGTGCCTGCAGCGCCAACACCAGCTTTAAGCGAAGCCGAAATGAAGACAATGAAGCCAATTGATATTTATGCAGGAGATGTGTTTACAACGCCAGCCAGTCTTGCGGGTGTTCCAAGTCTTTCTTTGCCCGTTGGGTTATCGCAAAATGGTCTGCCTATTGGATTACAAGTGATAGGAAAGCATTTTGATGAAAATACAGTATTTCAAGTGGCAGATGTGTTGGAAAAAGCCGCCAACTTCAATCAAAAACCCCATCATGTGAAAGGATAAAAAATGTACACGATTAAAGGTAAAACAACAGATTGGGAGTTAGTGATTGGGTTAGAAGTGCACTGTGAAATTTTATCCAATGCCAAAGTATTTTCTGGTGCCAGTGCTGTATTTGGTGGTGAACAAAATACACACGTGTCCTTCATTGATGCGGGATTTCCAGGGATGTTGCCAAAGGTTAATGAAAAGTGTATTGAGCAGTGCGTAAAGACAGGTTTAGGATTAAATGCCCGAATTAATAAGTATTCACGTTTTGACCGCAAAAATTATTTCTATGCAGATTTGCCACAAGGCTATCAGATTTCCCAACTTTATCATCCGATTGTGGGGGAAGGTTTTATTGAGGTAACAACATCCGAAGGGACTCGCAAAATTGGTGTGGAACGTTTGCATTTGGAACAAGATGCTGGTAAATCCATCCATGATATGAGTCCAACAAAAACCTTTATTGATCTCAATCGTGCAGGTGTGGGATTGATGGAAATTGTATCCAAGCCTGATATGCATTCCCCCGAAGAAGCTGGTGAATATTTGCGCCAGTTACGTGCGATTGTGCGTGCATTGGGTACTTGCGATGGGAATATGGATGAAGGCTCTATGCGTTGTGATGTGAACGTATCAGTGCGCCCTGTGGGTGAAACGGGATTCCGCACGCGTACGGAAACGAAAAACGTGAACTCAGTGCGTTTTGTGATGCATGCCATTGAGGTGGAAGCCAATCGTCAAGTTGAAATTTATGAAAATGGCGGAACGATTAAACAGGAAACTCGGCTCTATGATTCCGATAATGGTGAAACACGGCCTATGCGCGGTAAAGAAAATGCCAACGACTATCGTTACTTCCCTGATCCTGATTTATTGCCGGTGGTTTTGACGGATGAGTATATTGAAAATATTCGTAAGAACTTACCAGAATTGCCCGAGGCCAAAAAGGCGCGCTATATTTCTGAATTGGGCTTGACCCCTTATGATGCTTCCGTTTTGACGGCAGATCGTGAAATAGCAGCCTATTTTGAAACGGCAGCCAAGGGTCAAGATGCCAAAAAGGTGGCCAACTGGGTGATGGGCGATTTGTTTGCTTATTTGAACAAAGAATGCTTACCGATTGCCAAAAGTCCTGTCAGTGCCGAAAATTTGGGTGCACTGGTTGGCCTTATTGGAAATAATACTATTTCTGGAAAAATTGCCAAAGATGTGTTCCAGTTTATGATTGAAACAGGTAAAGATCCCGCCACAATCGTGGAAGAAAAAGGATTAAAACAAAACACCGATACAGGTGCCATTGAAAAAATTGTGGATGAGGTGATGGCAGCGAATCCTGAACAGGTGGCCGAAATTAAAGCCGGTAAGGATAAATTGAAAGGTTGGTTGGTGGGCCAGATTATGAAAGCTTCCCACGGTAAAGCAAACCCAGCATTGGCTAATCAGATTTTGAATAAAAAACTGGGAGGATAACTAATGGCCCAAAAACCCCAAACTTTGCAGGATATCTTTCGTGAACGTCGTATGAAAGACATGAAGCGAGAGTATCGTCGCGAACAAATTGGGCGCTTTTTTATACTCATGCGACGTTTGGCCTTGGTTGGAGTATTGATTTATGGTGGTGTTTGGGCAAAAAAAAATCCTGTGGCCTTTAAAGCTTTTTGTAATGCCCCTATTGAACACCTGAGTAATTTTTCTCTTTTTAAAGATTTTAAGGAAGGCGCTGGGATAATAAAAGATACTTTTGAAGAAAAAGAAGGCGATAAGGCCTATTTTGAACACAGAGAAAAAGTCGTTCAAGAATATAAAAAATCGGGAATTGATGTACACATTAAATATGCTCAATCTGGAACAAAAGAGTACAAAGAAGCATTGGAATTTTATCGTAAGTCGGGCGTTTTTAATGCTGGCAAATAATGCCCAGATTTTCACCAAAAAATTCGTAATATGCGGTGACTACACCATAAAGGTGTTTTATTATTTATAATTTTCCATGATATTATTCTTTTTGAACGCAAACGTTTGAGTTTACCTGTTCATTGAAGTATTCCATGCATGCATTTGCATTGTTCAGAGTACAGTACTTATCTGGACTAAGAACTTTTTCTGCTGAAATCAAAACAAACTCAACGTTTTTGCATTTTTTTCTGATAGTTGAAGCAGTTCCTGCCAAATTATCTTTGTTGGATACTTTACCATCGGTTATCAACATATAAACAATTTTTAACCCTTCGTAATTTTGACAGATCTTTGAAACTTTTTGGAACGCCACATCAAATTTTGACCCCTTTTTTATATCATACTCAAAATTGTTCCGAACTTTAGAGATAGAATGTACTCCCCATTTAAGTCCTGAAGGTTCACTATCACTATGTTTTGCAGAAAGGTAAACCGCCGAATAAATATTATCATAAAGTGTGATGTTGTTCAAAATATTTTTAATGAGTTCTTTATACTTATATTTTTTATCACATTTTCCGTTTGTTTTCCATTCTTTACAAACATCACTTTTGTCATCTGTAGACCCACTCCGATCAATCATGAAAATGACACCAAATTTTTCATCTTCTGTACAGTAAGGTACACATTTTCCATTTACACATAGCCCATCCTGACATTGACAATCATAAGAACAGGCGCCATTTTTACTGACACTTTCTTTATCTGAGGTATCTTGACATGTTCCAGTAAGTGTATTACACATTTGACAATGATTTGCTTGACATTCAGGCACACAATTTTGATCAGAGAAAACACATTTTCCATCCACGCACAAACCGCTTTGACACTGACAATTATAAGAGCAAGTTCCACCTACACTGACAGTCGCCTTATCAGAGGTATCTTGGCATGTTCCTATGAGGCTATCACACATTTGGCATTG
>DFFU01000017.1 GCA_002372315.1 Alphaproteobacteria bacterium UBA3768 | reverse complement strand
TATTACCAAAACAAGAATAAGTTCAATTAGAGTACGACCACGCTCACCTGAATAACTATTTGAATTATAATGATTGCTTTGTTTTTTGGTGTTGGGGGTAATTGTATATTCATGCGCAAGCATAGACTTCTCCTTTTCTTCTTTCTAGCACTAATCAGGCATTATGTCAAGGTGATTTATAAGAGTTTTTTATAACATTTATACATCTTACCGCCCATAAAAAAACTCGCCCTAGAAGGGCGAGATAAACAAAAATTATCGTTCTTTTATCCGACGACGATTAAATGGTTTCACGGATTTTTTATTATGATTATTTACCCGCATGACGGCTTGATACCAAAAGGCATCTGGCTGCCCCATAGGTTTTCCTGCATCCAACCACATGTAATAGGCTGTTTCGCGTATGATTTGTTCTTTGTTTTGTGCCATAGGCTTTCCTCCCTTAATTCAATTGACAAATTTAAAGTAAGAGGGATTATTTGAATAATCAATTCATCAAAAGTATAGCATTTTCCTGTTGCAAAAATTTTCATTTTATTTTAGATTTACATAAAAGGAGTATTGTATGCGTTTTCCGTTTTTAATAACTTTTCTTTTGATGAGCACACCGGCCTTAGCCATTGATCCATTTTCTGTGTATTCTTTAAATGCCCCAGAAGGATGTATTGATCATGATATTTCTCAAGAAATGGATTTGCCCACATTAGTACAAATTGGTATTTGCAATAACCCATCATTAAATCGTGATTACATGTCAGTCAAAGCGCGTGAAGCTGAACTGGGTGCAACAAAAGGGAATTATTTACCTGTATTAGAAGCATCCGCCAGCGCCCGTAAAGCCATCACGAAAAATCAAGATGAAAAGAAAAAAAACACATCCAGTCCTTATTCGGGAAATATCGCCTTATCGTGGTTATTATATGATTTTGGGAAGCGAGGGGCAACAACTGATCAAATGAAAGCCTATTTAGATTCGGACTCTTTTACCTATAATGCCGCTTTGCATAATTTAGTATTAAATGTCAATCAGGCCTATTTTGAGCTCCTATCCAATCAAGAGGTACTCAAATCAGCTCAAGAATCTGTTAAATCGTATAAAAAATCATATGAAGAAACATCCAAACGCTACCAATTAGGTATGGTTTCCCTCAGTGATAAATTATTGGCTCAAACAACCTATCAAAAATCCGAGTTAGCTGTTTTACAAGCCCAAAATGCCATAGAAAAATCTTCAGCAACATTGGCTGCATTATTAAACCTGCCTGCAAACACAAAATTTAATCTGACATTACCCCCAAAAGATCGCGATATTACAGTGTTAGAAACGGATATGACGGTACAACAAATGATTGAAACTGCCGTCGCATTGCGCCCTGAGATGAAAAGTGCATTGAGTGCTCAAGAGGCAGCCCGTTTTGGAATTGATATTGCAAAATCAGGGCACTATCCTTCCCTATCTGCCTCAGGTTCAGCTGGCTATAATGATTATTGGTCGGGAAATAAATCCTATCAGATGACGGCCAACGCAGGACTTAATTTATCTGTTCCTTTGTTCAATGGCTTTAAAACCAGTTATAATGTCGATCGGGCACAATATCAATATGAAAAATCCGTTGCTTTTGCCCAAGACACCAAGGAATCCATTGAGAAAGAGGTGTATAATGCCTATCAAGATTATACAACAGCTGTTTCTTCCTATAAGGTAAATCAAGAGGTTTTAAAATCCGCCAAAGAAAGTGAACGTGTGGCCTTTGTCTCTTATAAAGCAGGCAAAGAAAGTATTTTAAATCTTTTGACATCTCAGGCACAATTAGCGGAAGCGCGGCAAGGACTAGCTGTTTCATTTTACACTGTCTTAACCGCCAAGGCCTCTTTGTATCGAGCCATTGGGCGATTTTAATTTTTTTACTTGCATTTTAATTGAGTTTATTCTATGGTGCATACTGTGTTATGTATGTTTAACTTTAACAAAAGGAAAAATATGAAATTCGTTAAATTGACCATTGTGGCTGCAGCCTTATTATCCCTGTCTGCATGTATGGGAATTCGTGGTTATCATGGAAGTCAAAAAGTTTGTGAAAATCAATCTTTCTTGGGTATTTCCATTATTGAAGTATTATCTCCTTGCAAATAAGTTCGTTGGGGCTCTGAATTGAGCCCCCTTTTTTTGTATGATTATTAAAAATATTTTTTGGGATGTGGATGGTGTTTTGGCTGATTTAAATTATGCCTACTATCATTTTTTAAAAAATCATCCTACTTACCGTGAACAATATAAAGACTTAAAATGGCAAGACTTAGATAAGGTTTTACCAATTAATCCTAAATATGGGGCATTGGATTTAAAGTGCCACCCGACAATGGGGGATCAAATGGATGCCGATTTTTGTCATAATTCAGAATTTTTTGAAAATCGCCCCCTTTACCCAAATGTTGTTGAAACATTGCGCTCATTGAATGATTTGGGATATCGTCAGTTCACATTATCCGCCAGTTTTGATCCCGAAGTTAAGAAAAAATTTTTAAATAAATTATTAGCTCCAGTGACGAATTTTTTAACGATAGAATGTGTGGGACATGGAAAATTTTTACATGATACAACCAAAGAGGGTAAATTTTTGGAATGTTTTAAAAAATATGATTTGAATCCAGAAGAAACATTATTGGTTGATGATCGTATTTATAATATGTATGCCGCATTAAATGTCGGTGTTTTACCGCTTAGAATGCGCTGTGAGTTTACTACAGACTTGCCCATGGATTTAAAATGGATTCATGAGGTTCATAATGTTGTGGAAGTTAAAGATTGGCTAGCAGAAAAAGGCTATCTTAAGCTTTGCCGGCCTTTGGCGCAAAAAGGTTAGCTGAAAACCCCAATAAATTGATGGCTTTTTCCCATTTTTTTTCATAGGGTGTTTCAAATAAGACTTCCTTATTTGCAGGTACTGACAACCATAAATTTCCCATTAATTCTTCTTCCATCTGACTGGGCGCCCACGTGGCACAACCAATGGCAACCAAATACTGGTTCGGACGATGCCCTAAAGCAATTTCACCCAATATTTCTTGGGTTGTTGTTAAACAGATATCATCTGTAATTTTTTGTGTTTCTGGATAAAAAACTTCAGGTGTGTGCAAAATAAACCCCTGCAACCTGTGATCAGGTCCCCCAATAAGAACGGGGGGAAAAGCATTCGTTTCTGCACTGGGCATCTTTAATTGATCCAAAATTTCCTGACAAGTAATTTTTGAGGTAGGCTTATTGATAACAATCCCTCGCGCACCTTCGGATTGGTTATGGTGTGTTAAATAAACGACAGCCCTTTGAAAATAAGGGTCTTCCATCTGGGGCATTGCCACCAATAAAGACCCCACCATAGATGTAAAGGGCGATAATTCGTTAGCCATCAAATTCCTTATCCTCTGATGAATAATCATCCAGATAATCATTGATTTCACCCAAATCAGATGTATCCGTTTCTTCCATATCCATCATATCATCTTTATTTTTGTTATCCGTATCCTCAGAAATAGATTTTGTCATTTCCAACAATGTTTCTGTGTCAATTTCATCTGCGTTAAGATGTGTGGATTCCTTTTTCAATAGCTTGTCCAAACTTTTTTCTTTTTCCGATTGATAGGTTGATTCATCATATTCTTCACCACATTTAGGACATGAAAATTTCTTTTTCCCCATATCATAAAAAAATGCACCACATTTGGGGCAACGGCGTTTTATTCCACGTTTATCTTGCATCAGCAATCCTTTCATTTTGTGCACTTGTTTTGCACGATTTTTATTCGTTTGTCAATAAAAAAAATGATATCCCATAAAAAAACTTGCACTTTGTCCTCAATTATGGTATAATTCATCTGTTTTATTCAGGTGGATAAAATATTACGTCAACTGGTCGGTGTCGTAATTTTGTGGAAGACTATCTTACAAGTCCACGGGAATTTTCCCGTTGGCCAACAAGAAAAAATAATAATGAATAAAAAACAAGAAGGTATGCCCGAATCTATGGAAGATTTCGGTGCGTTATTGGATGAATACATGGGTAAACGCCCTGTTCAAGGACAAGTTGTCAAAGGAACCGTTACTGCTTTAACCAAAGACGAAGTGATCGTTGATGTTGGTTTAAAATCTGAAGGACGCATTCCCGTTTCTGAATTCGGCACACAAAGTGTCAAATTGGGAGATGAAATTGAAGTTTACATTGAACGCTATGAAGATCGCAATGGTAACGCTGTTTTATCACGTGAAAAAGCTCGCCGTGAAGAAGCCTGGGGTGATTTGGAAAAAGCCATGGCCGCTGGTGAACACGTGAATGGTACAATCTTTGGTCGTGTCAAAGGTGGTTTTACAGTGGATTTAAAGGGTGCTACGGCTTTCTTGCCTGGTTCCCAAATTGATGTCCGTCCCATTCGTGATATGACACCGTTGATGGGTGTTGAACAACCTTTTGCCATTTTAAAAATGGACAAATTGCGTGGTAATATCGTTGTTTCCCGTCGTGCTATTTTGGAAGAACAACGTGCTCAACAATGTGCTGATATCATTAAGAATATGAGTGAAGGTCAAGTTGTTGAAGGTACCGTGAAAAATATCACAGATTATGGTGCATTCGTTGATTTAGGTGGCGTAGATGGTTTATTGCACGTAACCGATATGTCCTGGCGCCGTATTGCTAACCCCGCTGATATTATGAAGGTGGGCGATAAAATTAAAGTCCAAATCATCAAGTTTAATTCAGAAACAGGTCGTGTTTCATTGGGTATGAAACAGATGGAATCTGATCCATGGGTGGGTGTCAATGCCCGTTATGCTGTCGGATCTAAGGTGACTGGTAAGATCAGCAATATCACCGATTATGGTGTTTTTGTTGAATTGGAAAATGGTGTAGAAGGTTTGGTCCATGTATCCGAAATGAGCTGGACAAAGAAGAACGTTCACCCCAGCAAGATTGTTACAATGGGTCAGGAAGTTTCTGCTGTCGTGCGTGAAGTGGAAGAAGATAAACGTCGTATCTCACTCAGCATGAAAGAATTGCAAGAAAATCCATGGAAACTTTACGCAGCTGAACATAAAGTCGGTGATATCGTAGAAGGTCCTGTCAAGAATATGATTGAATTCGGTGTGTTTATTGCATTGAACAATGATATTGATGGTATGATCCATACATCTGATTTGTCTTGGGATAGACCTGGTGATGAGGTTATTAAGGAATACAAAAAAGGTCAAATGGTCAAAGCCAAGATTTTGGATATTGACATTGAAAAAGAACGTGTGGCTTTGGGTGTCAAGCAATTGGAAAAAGATCCTGTTGCTGAATCCGGCGACGCTTTAAAGAAAGGTGCTGTTGTAACCGGTGTGGTAAATGCCATTGCTGAAGATGGCATTGAAGTTGATGTCAATGGAGTCAAAGGCTTTATCAAGCGTACCGATTTGGCCCGCGAACGCAGCGAACAAAAATCCGAACGTTTTGCCATTGGTGAAAAGGTGGATGCGAAAGTCTTGTCCTATGATGCAAAAACACGCAAATTGGCTTTGTCCATTAAAGCGCGTGAAATTGCCGAGGAAAAACAAGCTTTGGCTGAATATGGTTCTGCCAGCGCCGGTGCTTCTTTGGGTGATATCTTGGGTGCTGCTTTGGCCAAAAAAGCCAAAAAGTCCACCAAGACAGCTGAAGAAAAACCAGCCAAGGAAAAGAAAGCAAAAACTAAAAAGGCAGAAGAAGCCGAATAAGTTTTTACTGAAAACTTTTGACGCGGGGTTAAAACCCCGCGTTTTTTATAAAAATTTTTCTTGTTTTTTAAAACTGATTCAGGTACAATATCATTGAGCGGGTTGGCGTCCGTTCAAGAGGTTAAAGACTCTGTTCACATTGCGCCTGATAATGCGATAATTATCGCCTGACAACCCAAACGGTTGGATGGCGGTAAAATAAAAGCCGCTTGCGGAGGAATATACCGCACTATCTCAATGTGAATAGTCTTTAACATCCAGCCACTTTTACGCCAAGTGGCTTTTTTAAATGGGGAAAATCAAATGAGATGCATCACCTTGGGGCTTTTATTTTTATTGTCCGCTTGTTCTTATGCGGGACCTTTTATCACCAACATTTCCAAAAATTCAGATGGCAGTTTTAATATTGAAAAATGTATGATTGAACATAACCCTTGGGGCTATATCAGCACCCCAAACTGCACCACATCCACCATCAAATAATTATTGATATCTAGATGGCACTTTACCTTGTTTTTTAAGCTCATCTAAACGTTTTTGTAAAAATCTTGGGGTTAAAATTGCAAAAACAAAAGCAATAATAAACCAAACGGATAGAACAAATAAGCCTACAATAGAATCTTCCTTAAAATCAAAATTTGTCCAATCAACTGCACTGGCGGCTGTTAGTAATATGAATACAATGATGCCAAAAAATATGCCCCCAATAGTTCGACATAATCGTAATGCCCTTTGCACATCACTAGGATTATCCATGTCAACCTCATGTCCATTGACAATTAATTTGGGTTGATTACTGGAATCTTGAATTGATTTTTGAAAAGCTTTCCCCACACATCCACAATTTCGTTTATGTGTACGACTGGGACCAACTTCAACCATTTTACCATTGATTCTAACAAACATATCTTCCCCTTTTTATTTTAAATCCGAATAAAAATGTATTTTATCTTGGCGTTCCAACTCCTTGAAACTTTTTTTAAATCATACCACGTAAGCGTTTAATGCGTTCTCCTACAGGTGGATGTGTATCTAATAAACCGCCCAATTTTTTTAAGGGATTATAAATACACGCCGTCGCCATTTGTTCGGATTTATCCAATGCTTCCACACGCGGATCCACAGAAATTTTTTCCAACGCGGATGCCAAGGCTTCAGGATTACGCGTAAAAAAAGCACCTGTCGCATCGGCTTGAAACTCTTGTTTACGCGAAATCGCCATGTGAATAAAGGGGGCAATTAAATAACGAAATAACAATAGGGCAAACCCCAATAAAACCAACATACTCAAAGGATTTTTATCATTACGCCCACGCGAACGTGTTCGTCCAAAAATACGAATTAAAATTTCCCCCATTAATCCCACAATACCAATTCCCGTAATTACATACATATTTAAGCGAATATCGCGATTTTTAATATGGGCCATTTCATGAGCAATTACGCCGTCTAATTCCAAAGGTTTCAGCTTTTTAATTATTCCTGTTGTCAAAGCAATTGAGGCCGTTTGAGGTGAAAATCCCGTTGCAAAGGCATTCAATGAATCATCATCAATTAAATAAATTTTAGGAGTTGGAACACCTGCCGCTAATGCCACGTTTTCCACAGCTCGGTATATTTGTAGATGTTCTGCGTCATTACGGCACAGTTGTGCCCCCGCAAAAGACAGCATCATTTTATCCCCACACACAACTGATAAAATGGTTAAACCTGTGCATACCAAAATCAGCCATGGTGCTAAATCCCAAAAATAACTAATCCATTGCTGATATTCTTCGTTTGTTTCTGTTCCCAAAGTACCCGTAATCAAAAAAAACAGGTATATAAAAATTATTAAAGCAATCGGGAACAAACACACAAGGCCGAAAATCTTCCAATTATTTTCGGCAATGTGCTGATATACGTTTTTATGCTCTATCATTAAAATTTCACCTGAGGCGCTTGTTGGGCAGCTTTGGCTTCCTCAGCCGACATTTCAAAAAAGTCCGCTTTTTCAAAGTGGAACAATTTGGCAAAGATATTGCTGGGAAACATTTCCACCTTTGTATTCATCGTCATTACAACAGTATTGTAAAATTGACGAGAAGCTTGAATTTTTGTTTCTGTATCAGACAGTTCTTGTTGTAAGGACAAAAAGTTTTGATTGGCCTTTAAATCTGGATAACTTTCACCCAATGCAAAAATGGATTTCAAAGCACCACTTAAACCTTCTTCTGCCTTCCCTTTGGCTTTGGCACCTGTTTGATTCATCGCCTCTGTACGGGCTTGGATAACCTTTTCCAAAGTTCCACTTTCATGGGCGGCATAACCTTTAACTGTTTCCACCAAATTTGGAATTAAATCATAACGACGTTTCAATTGTGTATCAATCGTACTCCACGCCTCTTTAACCTGTTGACGATTTTTCACCAATGAATTATAAATCATAACAACGTAAACAGCCAAAACAGCTGCAATTCCCAAAGCAATCAACATATCCGGTCCTTTCATTTAAAAGTTGATAATGTCAGTGTAAAAACTTTTTCGTAAAAGATCAATCATTTTTTACGTGTTTTCAAAAAGAACTTGACTTTTTTTGTTTTTTAGTTTAAATTAGGCGCAGTTGACTTACTATAACGGGAGTTTTTTATGGATAAACGTTGGTAATTTAGGTCTTTTTAGGAGCATAGCTCAATTGGTAGAGCGTCGGTCTCCAAAACCGAAGGTTGAGGGTTCGATCCCTTCTGCTCCTGCCAAAAATAAAAAAATCGTCTAAACTGGCGATTTTTTTGTTGACAAGTGTTTTATTTTTTCTTACAATAGTTTCGTCATTGAGATATGACAATGAATATTTGAATTTTTCATAATAGTTCATTCCTTTACCCGCCCTTTCTCCAGGGTGGGTTTTTCATACTAGAGAGATTTTTTTCATTCATTATAAAATACACTTGTAATCAGCAAAAAAGAGGCAAGGAGGATTCATGGCTTTTATTTTTACTAAAAAATGGCGAGAATAGCAAAAATAAAAGCAAAACAGCGCAGCAAAAAATGACGCACAGCAATTCCCACAAAAATCTAAAATATTCAATACGATCTCCAGTCATACGCAAAAAGTCAGGCAAAGCCGCTTAGAAGAAATAGATATAAAAATCATGTCAACAAAATCTATAACGCATGATGGGCACGGAAAGAGTAGCACTGATGATTTTGTCCAATAATTAAATGATCCAACAAACGAATCGGAATTGTATTTAATAATTTTTCTATCTCTTTTGTAGCCATCAAATCATCCTTGGATGGCACAGGATCACCTGATGGGTGATTATGCATTAAAATGATTGCTGATGCATTCAGATTAAGCGCTCGTTTTAAAATTTCTCTTGGATAAATCGGCACATGATTAACAGTCCCCGTTTGATGGATTTCACTGTGCATCAGTTGTAATTTTTGATTTAAAAATAGTATACGCAATTTTTCCACTGTTTCACCCGCATACATCAACTGAGCATAATCTAGCATACTGTTCCAATCAGCCAAAACAGGCGCTTTATTTAATTTCTCTTTAGTGATACGTTGCCCTGCGTACAAAATCATTTTTAAAAAAGCAACCGTATGATCTCCCACACCTTTAACGGACTTCAATTGTTCACTATCGGCTTGCATAATTGCCGATAAAGAACCAAACTGAGCCAATAATTCCTTAGCCAAAGGTTTAACATCTTTTCTTGGAATCGCCTGCATCAAAAGTAATTCAAGCAGCTCATAGTCAGCAAAAACATCACCGCCATACTGCATAAATTTCTTCAGGACTCTTTCCCGATGTCCACCATGTCCAATTTCTTTATTTTGCACATTTTCGTATGGCATCATTTTCAAAGAAAACGTAAATTAAACAAAGCTCACCGTTAAAATTTCATAAGATTTATCGCCTTTGGGTGTACCAACATCCACCAAATCACCCTTTCTCTTGCCAATCAAGGCTTTGGCCAGTGGCGAAATAAAGGAAATCAAGCCTTTTTCCAAATTGGCCTCATATTGCCCCACAATTTGATAGGTTTGTTTTTGATCGGTATCCAAATCTTGTACCTGAACTGTTGCACCAAACAAAACAGTATCCCCATTTAAAGTTTTTGGATCAATGATTTGAGCACGCGACAAAGCCCCCTCTAAATCCTGAATCCGTCCTTCAATAAAACTTTGCTTTTCACGGGCTGTTTGATATTCGGCATTTTCGGACAAATCCCCATGGGAGCGCGCTTCTTCAATTGCGGCAACAATTTCTGGACGATCTTTAAATTTTAAGGTCTTCAGCTCTTCATTTAACGTATCATATCCTTTTTGTGTCATTGGTACTTTTTCAACCATAGGAATCTCCTTTTTTAAGTAAAACAAAAATACCCCACCTTTTGGCGGCGATATCGTTTTATATATAGCATAAAAATTTTCATTTTGCAAGAAAATTTTAAAAAGAACTTTTGGCTTATCTACTTTGTTGAAAGTAATTCATCATTACAGATTTTCACCGTCGCAAATAAAAGTGTTCATTTTTTACGATAAAAAGATTATTGGTAAAATTTTACCCCTTAAAAATCTTTACTTTTATGCATTTTTATGTTATAATACATCATTATTTTTAAGGGAAAAGGAAAATCAAATGTCTTTAAATATGCGTAATATCGCCATTATTGCCCACGTGGACCATGGCAAAACAACTTTTGTGGATGCTTTTTTGCGCCAATCTGGCGCCTTTCGTGAAAATCAACAAGTCGCCACTTGCGCCATGGATTCGGGCGAATTAGAAAGAGAGCGCGGTATTACCATTTTGGCCAAATGTACATCCGTTGAATGGCATAACTATCGCATCAACATTGTTGATACCCCCGGACACGCTGATTTTGGTGGCGAGGTGGAACGTATTTTATCCATGGTGGATGGTGTGATTTTGTTGGTGGATGCGGCTGAAGGTCCCCTGCCCCAAACAAAATTTGTATTAGGTAAAGCCTTAAAATTAGGCTTACGCCCCATCGTTGTCATCAATAAAATTGATCGTCCTGATGCCCGCCCAATTGAAGTCAACAATGAAGTTTTTGATTTATTTGCGAACTTAGGTGCAACGGATGAACAATTGGATTATCCCACTTTGTTTGCTTCTGGTCGCGAAGGTTGGGCGGTTGAAAATTTAAATGATGAACGCATTGATATTGAACCGCTTTTCAAAAAGATTATTGAACATGTGCCAGCGCCTGAAAGTGATGATAATGGGCCTTTCAAAATGTTGGTCACAACTTTGCACATGGATCCGTTTGTGGGACGTGTTTTAACGGGGCGCATTACTTCGGGTAAAGTCAAAACAAACCAGATGATAAAGGCTTTATCGCGTGATGGACAAACAGTGGAAACAGCTCGTGTCAGTAAGATTTTGGCTTTCCGTGGTCTTAAGCACCAAGCCATTGAAGAAGGTGTCGCTGGCGATATCGTCAGTATTTCGGGCTTTCAAAAAGCCACCGTGGCCGATACTTTGTGCGACCAAAGTGTCACAGATGCTATTCAAGCGCAACCCATTGATCCACCCACTTTGGCGATGACTTTTTCCATTAACACTTCGCCTTTAGCGGGGCAAGATGGTGATAAGGTAACCTCTCGGATGATTTGGGATCGTTTAGTCAAGGAAGCCGAAGGTAATGTGGCATTGAAAATTGCGCGCACAGATTCCACGGATGCTTTTGAAGTTGCCGGACGTGGTGAATTACAATTGGGCATTTTGATTGAAACCATGCGTCGTGAAGGCTATGAACTTTCCGTTTCCCGTCCACGCGTGGTTTTCCAGGAAGAAAATGGTCAAAAGATGGAACCGATGGAAGAAGTCGTGATTGATGTGGATGATGCCTATACTGGTGTTGTGGTGGAAAAATTAGCATTGCGTAAAGCCGAAATGGTGGAAATGAACCCATCGGGTGGCGGTAAAACGCGTATGATTTTCCACGCCCCTTCACGCGGGTTGATTGGTTATCACAGCGAATTTTTAACAGACACTTGTGGAACAGGCGTGATGAACAGAATCTTCCATAGTTATGTACCCTATAAAGGCGAAATTCAAGCCCGTCGCAATGGCGTGTTGATTTCAACAGAAAGCGGAAAATCTGTGGCCTATGCTTTGTGGTATATTCAAGAACGTGGTCCTTTGTTTATTGGGGCAGGCGTAGATGTCTACCCTGGGATGATTATCGGGGGTAATGCCAAGCAAGGTGATATAGAGGTCAATCCAATTAAAGGGAAAAAACTTACCAATATGCGTGCGGCTGGTAAAGATGAAGCTGTGGTATTAATTCCACCTGTTCAAATGCCATTGGAAGCAGCCCTTTCCTATATTGCTGATGATGAATTGGTAGAAGTCACGCCCAAGCACATTCGTTTGCGTAAAAAATATTTGGATTCCAACGAACGTCGTAAATTTGAACGTGGTCGGTTGTAAAAACAAAAAGGGGGAATATGCAACTGATATCAAATGAATCAAAACAAGTTATAAAGGATTTAAAAGAAGCCCTCAGCATTGCGGCTCAAAGCCATAAAAATATGTTTGCTTGGAGCTTTGTTTTATGGGTCTTTTGGGGTATTTTAAGATTATGTGTTCCTGTTGTGTCGGCAATCGTAGTCACACAAATTCAAGATTCTTTTGATACAAAAATTTTAACGGGCGTATTGATTTTTTGGATTATTATCAATTCTTCCTTAGGTCATCTGAATAATTTCTTGGACTTTGTATTTTGGGATTGGATGGAACCACTCAGGCTTTTTTGCCATAGTCATTTGTTTAAACAAAGCCTTAAAAATTTGTTGGATACCCCGCCCATTGTTTTGGAAAATCAGCAATCGTCCAAAGTTATATCCACTATTAACTCATTGAATCAAAATGTTTCAATGATATTAATGCATTTTACACGACTTTTTACACGTTTTGTTTCTTGGGTTGGTGCTGTTATCATTTTATTAAAAGAAAAACCTTCATTTGCTTTAATTGCTTTCGTATGTTGGTTATGTGCTTATTATTGTAATGTAAAAATCGTCAAACGCTTTTCAAAAGCGGATGAATTGGAAAAAAGACGCATTGATCTTCATGGGGAAAAAACGGACCATTTGGATAATATGGTCAATATTAATACTTTGCAAATTCAAGATGAAATTGTGGGTGATATCAACCAAAAATTGGAAGAATTTGCTTGGTTCAGTTTTCGGGCAAACCTGAAAGAAGATTTGGCCCGCGCTTTGATCCTTTTTTGGGATGTCGTCCCCGTATTGATAACCAGTTTTATGGCTGCCATAACGGCCATACAAACAGGCGATGTGGGCCATTTCATTTTATTGACAGGATTGGTTTCAACAATGGTCAATACAGGCTCAGGCGTATTATTTTTTTCGGGCATAATTATTAAAAATGTCAAAACCTATCGCAAACTGACTGATGAAATGAAATACGATCATTCTTTGGATTTAAAATTGGGCAAAGGAAAATTGCCCATGGGTGGTCATGTGGAAATGAAAAATATTTCTTTTACTTATCCTGAATCCAAAGAAAAAGTTTTGGAAAACCTATCATTAAAAATCAAACAAGGTGATCGGGTTGCCATTATTGGAAATTCTGGCATGGGCAAATCCACATTGATTAATGTGATGCAGCACGCCTATGAAATCCAAGAAGGACAAGTTTTAATCAATGGGAAAGATGTACGTAAAATTTCGCTGAAATCTTTAAAACAAAATATTACCTATATCAACCAGCATCCCGTTTTTTGGCGTCATAAAACAATTAAAGAAAACCTGTTGATATTTAATCCGAAGGCAAGTGATATGGAAGTTTATCAGGCTTTACAATCAGCCAATTTATTGGATGAACTAACCCAAAAAGAAAAAGGAATTGACAGCAAGGTGACGGCTTTGTCGGCAGGTCAAAAACAACGCTTGGCTTTGGCGCGTGCCTTTTTGCGCCAAACGCCTATTATCATTATGGATGAACCCACCGCCAACTTGGACACTCACTCTCAAACAAAAGTGTTGGCTGCCATTAAAAATTTATCCAAATCAAAAGGGCATAAACCTACCGTTATTTTTGCATCCAATGTACCGGCAGAAATTGCCAGCGCGAATCGTATTTTGCTTTTGGAAAAAGGTCAAATTGTGGAAGATGGTACGCCAAAAAAATTGATGAGCAACAAGAATTCCAAAACATATAAACGTTTGAAACGATATATCTTATTGTTCCAATAATTATCTGGAAAATTCCTTTTTCATCGCACGCAAACAGCCAGGGCAGTATGTCGCACGACGATGGGCAGCGACACGACCTTCATCTAGAGAATTCATCACATTCATAATACATCCTGGTGTGGTACAATGTGTCCCCATTTTAGGATAATTATATAACTCACCTGGTTTTCTGTTTTGTTGATCCGTGGCACCAAATCGATGTCCCAATTCATGCATTAGAACAGATTGGAAGGTAATACCATCCAATTCAAATGGACTATTTTTCCCCGTAGAAATAATCGTTGTACTTAGCAAAAGGCCTGTTCTACTCATCGCTTTATGATTTACCCCCAAAAAATAGTTTAAGTTTTGGGCGTAAATGCTATCTCTCATTACAAGTACAAATTCCGTATCAGGATAAGCGGCAGAATAATTTAATAAACCATCCATAATTGGTTCTGCATTAACTTGAATATAGCCTTCTTTGTTGTAACGATTTTTATCCAATATCGCCCCATTGATCCCATCACGTACAATTCTGCTGACAAAAGGTGTAGCATTGGGTGCTTGAAAAACCTGATACTTATTTTCGCCTCCACAAGAACGAATTAAGTTATCCACAACGAGATATGCCCCTTCCACAAAAGCAGGGTTTGTACCTTCTTGCGCAATAACACCAATTTTTTGAATCATCTGATTTTTCTTTCTAAAACGTATGAATTATACACGTAAACAAAAAATTTGTCAAGTTATTACAAATATACGAGGATCCAAAAAAAGAATGACAAATCAGATAAAAAAGTGTATGCTCACAACAACGAAAGGATATAAAATGATGATCAATAAAAAGACACTTCCCTTTTTAGGGTTAGGTATTTCCGTTCAAGCCCCCATTAATTTAATCGGCGGATTATTGATGTTATGGGCCACCCAAAGCGGATTGGATTTAAAAGCTGTTGGCGTTTTTGCCGCTGTCACACTGCCTTATTGTTTAAAATTTTTATGGGCACCTTTTGTGGATAGAATCAATTTGCCTTTTGCCAAAGTTATTGGGCGCAAAAAAGTTTGGTGTCTGTTTTGGCAATTAGGCATTATTTTTGGACTACTGGGCATGTCTACACTCACACCCAATGAAGATGTCATGGCACTGTTTACCTGTGCTTTTTGTGTTGGATTTTGTGGGGCCAGCCAAGAAATGACCGTTGATGGTCTGCGTATTGACACATTGAAAGGGGACGATTTAACCAACGGAACTGTCTTATTTCATTTTGGTAACCGGATAGGCTATTTTGCCGCCACAGCAGGTATGATTGCTTTATCGGGTATTATTTCATGGTCCTTAGTTTATCAAATAGCGACATTGATTATTTTGGTGGGTGTTCTATCCGTTCCCTTTATTCATGAAGGTAAACAAGAAAATGTTCCGGCCACCTTTGATACTATGGTTGTGAAACCTTTTAAAGATTTTTACATCCGGCAAAATTTATTGCTTTTATGCTGTTTTATTGTACTTTATAAATTATGTAATGGTATGTTGGGTAAAATGGCCTATCCATTCTACTATGATGTTGGTTTTACCAAAAATCAAATTGCCACAGTATCCGCAACATTTGGTTCCATCATCACAACATTGGGTATCTTTTGTGGGGGATGGATTATCAAAAAATGCAAATTTAAACCCCTATTATTTTGGTTGGGTGGTATTGAAATTTTAACCAGTTTTGCTTTTGCGGGCTTGGCCGCTGCAGGTCCAAGCATTCCTTTATTTTTTATAGTGATTGTTTTTGATAATATTATCGGTGGTATGGGTAGTGCCATATGGACGGTCTTTTTATCCACTTTGTGCTCTCGCAAATTTTCGGCCACACAGTATGCCTTTTTAAATGCATTGACTATGGTACCTTTAACATTACTGGGGACAACTAGTGGATGGTTGGCATCTGAAATGGGATGGATCAATTATTTTATGTTCACTGGACTATTGATGCTGCCAGCTTTATTTATTATTTCAAAATCAAAAACACTGTTTAAAGAAAATGCACGTTAAATACATTGTTTATTATAGAAATGGTATAAGAATGCCCTTTGTTGATATTTGGACAACGAATGGGGATATGCTACATTCGATATATGCTGCGCACCACGATATTCCCGCATGTGATATTTCATCTAGCGGAGATTTATTTTACAACTTTTCAAAAAAGCGTTGGGATTTAAACCACTTGCAATGGGATTTATTTGATTATAAGGGTAAAAAACGCGATAAAGCGCTTGTCCAAAAGAAAATTCATGAAACAGAATTTTTAAAAGATGAAAAATTGAAACAACAATGCAGAAAGTTACCTTTATTCAAAAGAATCTTCCAGAATAATTAAATCATCCTGCGCACTCATATTTAAAACATTTAATAATTCTTCTTCAATTAAATCAGATGAACCCAATTTAATTGCATTGACTTTAATTTTTAATGCAGAAACATCTGATTGCAATGTGGATAAATTCGCTTGTGCTTTGTTTATTTCATGTTCCAATTGACGCAAGCGCAATAACCCATGATTTCCATAAATACCATGATACCCAAAATATATGGTTATCAATAAAAAAAGAAGTGGTATAACATGAAAAAGTTTTTTCATTTGTTTTCCTGATTCTCTAATTCAGGGGTATAAACCGCAACCTGATTCCGACCATGTTCCTTGGAATAATAAAGCGCTAAGTCAGCCTCTTTTGTCAAGCGCATCAAATCATGATTTTGTGTGTCCGTCAAACCCAAACTGATGGTAATGGGGATATGCTTGCCTTCTGCCTCTATATGCGCCTGCTCCACAGCTTGACGGAAATGTTCTGCTGCAATTTTAGCACCATTAATATCCGTATTTGTCAAGAATACAATAAACTCTTCACCACCAAAACGTCCAATAATATCAGATGTACGGAAAGTTGTTTGCATTAAATGTGCCACTTCTTTTAAGACAACATCCCCCGCTTCATGCCCATAAGTATCATTGACCGATTTAAAATGGTCAATATCACTCATCATCACACAATAGGGTGTTTGGTAACGCACAGCTGAGGCAATCGCTTGATTCACCATAGCTTCAAATTGACGGCGATTATAAAGACCTGTTAGCGTATCTGTTGAGGCCTGTTTAAAGAGTTTTTCTTCGGTTTCTTTTTGTTCCGTCACATTATGCAGATTGATATAAAGAGCCAATTCGCCATCCAATTCTACCACTCGGGCCGATAAATCCAACCACAGTTTTTCGCCCGATTGTGGAGAACGCATTTCAACTTCAAATCCGTCCAAAATCTGACTTGTTCGAACTTTTTCCACCAATTCATCTCGTTTTGTCTTATCAGCAAAATAATCCGTTAAGCGAAATGATGAGATATCATCTGTTGAAATTTTTAGAACATTTCGAGCCACAGGGTTTATATACAGAACTGTATCGTCCAATAATTTAGAAACCAATATTGGAAATGGGGCTATGTCCCAAAACAGCGTACGACGTTTTTTTTCAAAGTCTAGTTGTTCATCCAAATTTGAACAACTGACCTGCATAAAACGTAATTGAGCCAAAACGACCGATAAACTTATCACTCCAAACAGTATTGTTGGTAAGATACCTGCCACAGGGATAACGTGCCACAAGCGTAACAAATACAAAAGACTGAGTAACATTAAACTGTCAGCAACAAAATTAAAAAGGGAACCTTTTCCCACTGTTTGCATTTGATGAAATTGAATGCCTATTGAGAACCAAGAAAATGCTAGCAGATAGTAAATTAAATTCAAATCAGGAAACACTATTGCCAAGGGGACAAAAACAAAAATTTGTATCCCCATTAGCAAAAGGATGATACCCCGAATTTGCCCTTTAGTCAATGATTTAACAAACAAACTACCCCACAAAAATGCTGTTGCAACACTGATGGCAAGGGCTTCAAAAATATGATATCCTGATGGAGAGATTTCAAATTGTGGATTGAGTAATTTAAGCGCTGGCAGTATAATCATCAAAAAACCACTATATGCCAAAAGACGACATCCTTTAGCCAGCAAACGAAAACGTCTTTGTTGCGTTCCCTGTGCATAAAACAGGCTAAAACAAGTTCCCACAATTAAATAGCCAATACTTTCAGTACCGTAATGCAAGAACTGTTCTTTCCATATCGTCAAAATTTGTTGCCACATTTTCGTCTCCAAATTAAAATATTATCTCTGATTTAGCAAAAAAAACAAAAAAAATCAAGAAAAATGAATTTTTACTGTTGCAAAATACAATTGTATGCCCCATATATTGTTCACGATAACAAACAAAAGGAGCAAAACATGAGTAAAATTTTAGGTATTGACTTAGGAACAACCAATTCCTGTATGTGTATTATGGATGGCAAGGATGCCAAAGTTTTGGAAAATCGCGAGGGTGCTCGTACTACCCCTTCTATTGTCGCTTTTACAAGTAAGGGTGAACGCTTGGTTGGGCAACCCGCTAAGCGTCAAGCTGTAACAAATCCACAAGGGACACTTTATTCTATTAAACGTTTAATTGGGCGTCGTTTTGATGATAAGATGGTATCCAAAGACAAAGGTATGGTACCTTATAAAATCATTTCCGGTGAAAATGGGGACGCTTGGGTTGAAGTCGATGGCAAAAAATATGCCCCCAGTCAAGTTTCCGCTTTTGTTCTACAAAAGTTAAAAGAGGATGCAGAAAGTTATTTAGGTGAAAAGGTAACTGAGGCCATTATCACAGTGCCAGCTTACTTTGATGACAGCCAACGTCAAGCCACAAAAGATGCCGGTAAAATTGCTGGTTTGAATGTTTTACGTATCATCAACGAACCGACTGCTGCTGCACTTGCCTATGGTATGGATCAGAAAAAATCTGGCACAATTGCCGTCTATGACTTGGGTGGTGGTACATTTGATGTATCCATTTTGGAAATCGGTGATGGTGTATTTGAAGTGAAATCCACCAATGGTGATACATTCTTGGGCGGTGAAGACTTTGATGCCCGTATCATGGATTATTTGGCCGACGAATTCAAAAAGGAAAATGGCATTGATTTACGTGAAGATCGTATGGCTTTGCAACGTTTGAAAGAAGCCGCCGAAAAAGCCAAGATTGAATTGTCTAGCTCTAATCAGACAGATATCAACCTGCCCTTTATCACAGCCGATGCCACAGGACCAAAACATTTGAATGTGTCCATGACACGTGCCAAATTAGAAAGCTTGGTGGAAGATTTGTTGGAACGCACCAAAAAGCCCATGGAAAAAGCTTTAAAAGATGCAGGGCTTTCTAAAAATCAAATTGATGAAGTCATCTTGGTAGGTGGTATGACCCGTATGCCTGCTGTTCAAAAGTTAGTCCAAGACTTCTTTGGACGCGAACCCCATAAAGGCGTGAACCCTGACGAAGTAGTCGCCATGGGTGCCGCAATTCAAGGGGGTGTGTTAAAAGGTGATGTAAAAGACGTTTTATTGTTGGATGTGACACCTTTGTCATTGGGTATTGAAACATTGGGTGGTGTATTCACACGTTTAATTGATCGCAATACAACAATTCCAACCAAAAAATCTCAAGTCTTTTCAACCGCTGAAGATGGACAAACAGCTGTTACCATTCGTGTATTCCAAGGGGAACGTGAAATTGCCCGCGATAATAAATTGCTTGGACAATTTGATTTGGTGGGTATTCCTCCTGCACCACGTGGTATGCCACAAATTGAAGTCAGCTTTGATATTGACGCCAATGGTATTGTGAATGTATCGGCCAAAGATAAAGCCACCGGCAAAGAACAATCTATTCGTATTCAATCCTCGGGTGGTTTGTCTGATGCTGATATTGAAAAGATGGTCAAAGATGCAGAAGCGCATGCTGAAGAAGACAAAAAGTTCAAAGAAGCTGCCGATGCAAAAAATCATGCAGATGCTATGATTGCCAGTACTGAAAAGATGTTAAAAGAGAACGCTGATAAGATTTCAAGTGCGGATAAAGAAGCCATTGAACAATGCGTCAAGGAATTGAAAGAAGCCTCTGAATCCAATGATACAGCACGTATCAAAGAAAAAACAGAAGCCTTGCAAAATGCCAGCATGAAGATGGGTGAAGCGATGTACAAAGCGGCTCAAGCTCAACAAGGTGCTGAACAACCCCAAGGTAACGCTGAATCTGGCAAAAAAGACGAAGAAGTCGTTGATGCCGATTATGAAGAGGTGAAAAAATAAAATGATTGGGGTGGCCTTGTGCCACCCCTTTTTATAACTTTTCTGCCATAAAGGAGTATGCGTGGCCGATTATTATGAGATTTTAGGGGTATCCAAAAATGCTTCGTTTGAAGAAATCAAACGAGCTTTTCGCGTTAAAGCAATGGCTTGCCACCCCGATCATCATCCTGGTGATAAAGAAGCCGAACGAAAATTCAAAGAATTAGGTGAAGCCTATGAAGTTTTAAAAGATAATGATAAGCGTACCACCTATGACCGCATGGGACATGAAGCCTATAAATCAGGTATGGGAAATGCTGGTTTTGGTGGCGGTTTTGGTGGCTTTGATTTTTCGGGCACAGGCTTTGAAGATATTTTTTCTGAAATGTTTGGCATGGGAGGGCGCTCACGGGGCCCAGAACGTCGCCAAGGGGAAGATATACGGGCTGACCTGACAATTACGCTGCAAGAGGCTTTTACGGGCCTTAAAAAAGATATTGAAGTAGAAACTTTGGGAACCTGCCCTGAGTGTGATGGGAAAGGTGGTAGCGGTATTCAGACCTGTGATACCTGCCATGGAACAGGACACATTCGCCAAAGACAAGGCTTTTTCATTATGGAAACAACCTGTCCTGTTTGTCATGGCTCAGGTCAAACCATTCAAAAACCTTGCAGTAAATGTCATGGCACAGGACGAAGCAAACAAAAAAAGACTTTACAGGTCAATATTCCCGCTGGCGTAGATACAGGTATTCGTATGCGCTTATCGGGCGAAGGCAATGCCGCCATTCGTGGTGGCGACAAAGGCGATTTGTATGTCTTTTTAACGGTAGCAGATGATCCCTTGTTCCAACGCCGTGGCGATGATTTATTCATCAAGGTTCCTGTTCCGATGGCAACCGCGATTTTTGGGGGTGAAATTGATATTCCCACCATTGATGGAAAAATTCAAAAATACACCGTTAAACCAGGCCTGCAATCGGGTACAGAAAAAGAACTGGCACATATGGGCATGCCTTCGGTCAGAAATAAAGTGCGTGGCAGTTTATATGTGACTTTTCAAGTGGAAACACCCACGAATTTAACACAAGAACAAAAGGATTTATGGGCTCAATTTTGTGGTATAGAGGCCGATAAAAACTCTTTATGTGGTAAGTTTAAAAAATTGATCAACAAATATACCGGATAATCTTTTCAAGACCTTGTCGCATAATTTCCATTATGTGTAATAATGTGATATTTTGATTTGGGGATTTTTCATTTTATTTTTTCTGTCATTCCAGAAAAATCAAGTATTTAACAACACATATACCTCACATATTGTTAAAAATTTATGCTGAGTGAAAATGACAACCAAAATTTGTTCCAATATCTATTTAAACAAAAAAATTAAAAAAAGTACTTGACAAGCCCTTTATAATATGCAAAAGTGCTTTGTGTAAACCCATATTTGGGGATATTTTCATTACACATAATGGAAATTATGCGACAAAGGTGGGGGTAATAATAACTTTCTAGAAAGGAAAAATGAAATGAGAAAGAATGAAAATGGACGTTCAATGATTGAAATGTTGGGCGTTTTGGCCATCATCGGTGTTTTGTCCGTGGGTGGTATTTATGGTTATACAGTGGCGATGCGCAAATACAAAGCCAATGAAGTGGCGCAAACTGCTTCTATGTTGGCCACATTGGCGCATGCTAAAAATGCTGGCGAAGGCGGTACTGTTGTATTGAACGCTTCTGGTTTGAATGATAATCCTGGTGGTGTTACATTGGTTGGAAACACTACAAAAGCCGAATGCACTACGGAAGGGGAAGGCGCGGCTGCAACTACAAACTGTGCTGTAATCAAAGTAACACTTAATAGTAATGATAGCGATTGGAGTAATATTAAAAAAGCCGTTTGTCAGATCGTTCCCAAGTCAGCAGAGGCTGGTACAACAGCTGGGTATTATGTTGATGGTTGTGCAGCTGAAACCCCGTAATTTAACTTAAAGAAAGGAAAAATGAAATGAGAAAGAATGAAAATGGACGTTCAATGATTGAAATGTTGGGCGTTTTGGCCATCATCGGTGTTTTGTCCGTGGGTGGTATTTATGGTTATACAGTAGCTATGCGCAAATACAAAGCCAATGAAATTGCCCAAACGGCTTCTATGTTGGCTACTTTGGCTCAGTCTGCTAATGCTGGTATTGGTGATTGCGTATTGTTAAGCGATTCTGGTTTGAACGATAATCCTGGTGGTGTAACCATCACAGGAATGAAAGCCGCAAAACCAGATGCTACTAATCATGTTTCTTCTGTGACTATTCAGATAACATCAGCCAATGGTAATACAGCGTCAGGTACTGGTGATACAAAAGGTGTTTTGTGTCAGGCGGTGGAAGCAATTGCTCCAACAGATGCAACCTCAGCTGCAGCAAAACGTGCTGGTTATGCTATCACCGGCTGTACCATGAGTACAGCTGTGGGTAATTGCCCATAATCCCAGTGGGATATAAAGGAGATTTCCTCTTCTACCTCCAAAAATTCAGGAATTACATTTTGGAATAAGAGGAATAGAAGCCCCCGAGTTGGGGGCTTCGCCCTTTTTTAGGGGGGCTTTGCTTTTTGGCTTTGACCTAAAAACACAACGACAATTAAGGGGTGATTCCATCACATAATTCTATAGGTGGATACCCAACATAATAAAAAAGCGTATCATGTTCCCCCTATAACTATACGGTCAAATGTTATTTCTTTGTCGGATTCACTATTCCCATTGACAAAATCATTTTTAATGCTTCATCCACAGGAATATCCAATTCTTTAATATCCTTTTTGGGGGCATAAATCATAAAACCTGATGTTGGATTGGGGGTTGTCGGTACATATAGGGTCAACATATCTTTGGGCAATAACCGATGAAATCCACGATATACGGGCGCTGTCATAAAGGCCACTGTCCACAATCCTTTTCGTGGGTACTCCACCAAAACAGCCTTACGAAAAGATTGCGTGTTACCATCACCCATCACAGTTTCAAATAACTTTTTCAATGCACTATAAATACCCGAAATGACAGGAACTCTTCCCAAAATTCTTTGTCCTAATCCAACCAACCAGCGCCCAACAAAGTTAGTTGTCAGCATACCCACCAAAACCAAAAACAAAAACAATAAAATAATCCCCAACCCTGGCACACCATAGGGTAAATATTCGGCATATTTTGCGGGAATCAAATATTTTGCCCACCCATCCATTACACGAAATAACCATAATGCCAAATACAACGTAATGGCCACAGGTGCCATGACCAAAATCCCCGTAAATAAATAGGCTTTTATCGTGTGTTTGTGTCTTATTTTTTTCATCATTGCTCCTTTTTAAAGTTCTTCAACCAATTTAATAAAATCATTTCCACGTTCTTCAAAATTTTGATACTGATTATAACTAGGGGCACCTGGCGACATCAATATAACACCCCCTGATGGCGTTTTTTCGTGGGCCAACCGCACTGCCTCACGCATGTTCGTCACATGAAAAGGTGTGGTTATTTTTGCACCCGTATCTGGAAGTGCCAGCGCCAAAATTTTGCGTTGTTGAATCACTTCATTCAATTGAGTGTAATCATAACCACCATCCCAACCACCAACGATTAAAGTAATAGGGCGATCTGCAAAAGTATCCAATGCTGCAATAACAGATTCTGGTAGGGTTGCAATAGAATCGTTGATATACAGAACACCATCTTTTTGCGCCACCTTTTGAAGCCGATGGGCAAGCGGTTTAAAACTTTGAAAAGCTTTATCACAATCGGTCGGATTTAAACCTAATTCCTTTATCGCCTGTAACACAACACAAGCATTTTGCCCGTTGTGCGCTCCATATAAGGGTAATGAAGAAAGAGGAAACAACTGATTTTCCCCTTCACAAAAAAATCCGTTTTTTATACAAAAATCAAGTGCGCGAATATCTATCTTTTTTTTTGCCTGATGTATCATATTCATTTTATCCGCATGGTATCTTTCCAACGATCCATGCCATGGGATATGCGCCGAGTACAAAGCCAGCAAAATGCCAAGCTCTGGTGTTCCACAAAAATCAGCACATTGATAACTGGAAGTTTCGGCCACCATAAATTCTGTTTTTTCATCCACAAAACCCAGTAAGGGCATACCAATATTTCCCCCTAAGACAACCGATTTTCCCAAATATTTCAAGGTATGAGCCAATAGCGAAGACGTCGTACTTTTTCCTTTTGTACCAGTGATGCAAATCACTTTTGTATCAGGATTTTTATTGGCCATATAAATATTTGTTCCAGAAGTTATACGAATTCCCTGTTTTTTCAATTCACCAATTTCATCACGATATAAACTTACCCCTGGCGATTTAACAATAATATCGCAATTGTATAAATCATTTAAATTATTTTCACTTATCTCAACCAAGCGTACACTTGGCACATGCATTTGAAGGGCATCAAAGGCACTTTTCCCTTCACGCCCCATTCCCCATATACCCACTTTTTTATTGATAAATTCTGACCACTTCATGAAAAGCCCCTTGTTTTTTTATTGTATTTAGTGTACACTGTTTTTTAATAATTGTAAAGGAGGGATTATGAAACATAAAACTTTATCGGCCAAAAGTCGCTATAGTCTTCTGTTCATCTGTTTATTTTGTTTGATTGGCGTAGGGGCCTTTTTATTAAAATCTTGGAACTATACCCCTGAAATGCACTTTAGCCAAGCACTTGTTTTGATGGATAAAAATCAACCTGAAAAGGCTTTAAATCACTTCCTTTTGGCTCAAAAAAGTAAAGATCCTCGCACACGCAGAATTGTGAATATATACCTAGGGCAATTGTATCACCATGGCGCGAAAAATATTCCCGTAAATATGAATAAAGCCGTTTTTTATTATGAACAAGCTGCCAGTTTAGATTCTTCAGAAGCTCTTTATACTTTAGCACTCCTTTACGATGCAGGAGATAAAGTTCCTGAAAATCGCGAAAAAGCAAAAGATTATATGACGCGTGCCGCTAAAGATACACCAGAAGCACAATATGCCTTGGCTGTTTGGATTGAACGGGGCTATTTTGGACCCCCCGATACAAAAAGGGCTATAGCATTATATGAAAAAGCCGCAAAGGCAGGCATTCAGAATGCTATTAAAAGTTTGATTTCTATTTATCATGGTGGTTTTGGCGGATTTCCCCAAAACATTCAAAAAGAACAATATTGGCGAGCAAAATTGAAATGACTATTTATCGTAAAGATTATCAAAAACCGACTTTTGAACTTCCCAAGGTTCATTTGATTTTTAAATTACATCCCACACAAACAGAAGTGGAATCAGAGCTGTATTTTCAAAATTGTGATATACATAAACCTATCTTCTTAAATGGCTTGGAATTAAAATTGCTTTCTATCAATATAGAACAGTATACTTTAAAAAAAGAGGGCTTAGAATTTATACCGCCTGCCAAAACTTTTGTTTTAAAAACAAAAGTTCAAATCAATCCTTCCGCCAATACAAAGTTGATGGGACTTTATGTATCTAATGGTTTATTTACCACACAAAACGAAGCCGAGGGTTTCCGATATATTACCTATTTTCCAGATCATCCCGATGTGATGAGCCAATACACATGTACCATTATGGCAAATAAAAAGGACTACCCTGTCCGCCTTTCCAATGGTAATATTATCGCCGAAGATGAACATCAAATCACTTATGAAGATCCCTATGCTAAACCATGCTATTTGTTTGCGTTAGTGGCAGGGGAATTGGATGTTTTGACAGATCATTTTACCACAAAATCAGGTAAAAAAGTAGATTTATATCTTTATTGCGAAGTGGGTAAAAAAGAACGTTTAACTTTTGCCATGGATTGCGTAAAAAAAGCTATGAAATGGGATGAAGATGTTTTCGGTCTGGAATATGATTTAAATCGTTTTTCCATCGTGGCCGTTTCGCATTTTAATTTTGGGGCCATGGAAAATAAATCATTAAATATATTCAATGATAGTTGTTTATTGGCCAGTCGTATGAGTGCCACAGACTGGACACATGAAGGAATTGATACCACCATTGCCCATGAATATTTTCATAATTATTCAGGTGATAGAGTTACGTTGAAAAACTGGTTTAATCTATCTTTAAAAGAAAGTTTAACCGTTTATCGCCACACGGAATACGCCTATGATAATTATGGTCCCACTGCACGCATTGAAACAGTGGCAGGATTAAAACGTGCACAGTTCCCCGAAGATGATGGACCTTTGGCACACCCCATTATGTTGGAAAAGGCCGAATCTGTAGATAATTTCTATACATCTACGATTTACAATAAAGGTGCCGAAGTGATTCGCATGATGCGTGAAGTGGTGGGTAAAGAAAAATTTATGGCAGGATGTGCGCTTTATTTTAAACGCCATGATGGTCAGGCTGTTGAAATCATTGATTTTGTACGCGCAATAGAGGATGCCAGCCACACTGATTTATCGCAATTTATGTTGTGGTATCATGTTCCGGGGCGTCCCAAAGTCAGTATTCAAACACATTATGAAAAAAACACTTTCACCATACATATGGAACAATCTCATCTCCATACAAAGCAACCTTTTGTCATTCCTTTGGCCTATGGTTTGGTGGGAAAAGATGGAGCTGATTTGCTTTCTGGAACATTGATTTTGGATGAGATGGAAAAAACATGGACCTTTGATGTGATTGAAGAACCCATTTTATCCATCAATCGCCACTTTTCGGCTGTCGCTGACATTGACATCAATTATAGCCTTGCTCAACGTGAACTTTTAATACAATATGATTCAGATCTATTCAATCGTTATCAGGTTTGTCATCAATATATGTTGGACACCATGTTGGATACTCTTCAAAACGATACCCATGAACATGATGAGGCCTTAATTAAAATAATGGGAAGTATTTTAAAAGCACCCGTAGATAATATGTTAAAATCTTGGATGCTCAAACTTCCCAGCGATGCCGAAGTTATCAATCACTTAAGTCATGTGGATGTGGAACAATTACAATCTTTGCGCCAATTGCTGTGTCAAAAGTTTGCTGACACTTATCAAGACGAAATATTTAATTTATACCAAAGTTTAAGATCAGATGATGAATATCAAATAGTATCAGAACAAATGGGACAACGTGCTCTAAAAAATGTTTTATTGAGCTATTTGGCATTGACCAATAAATCAGACAGCGCTTGGGAGCAATATCAATCAGCAAACAATTTCACAGATTTAACTGAATCCTTAACTACTTTAGTTCATCATCAACATCCCAAGGCTAAAGAAGCACTGGACGATTTTTACGAGCGCTATCAAAATGATGTCCTTCCATTCAATCGCTGGTTTATGATTCAAGCGTCTAATCCTATTGCCGAAACAGTGGGAGTTGTCAAATATTTAATGAACCATGAAAAATTTGATTTAAAAAATCCCAACAAAGTCCGCGCATTATTGGGGGTATTTACCTCAAATACTATCGCATTTCATTCAAAGGCTGGTTATGATTTAATTGTGGATAGTATTTCTAAATTGGATTCCATAAATCCGCATGCAGCAGCGATGCTAGCGGAAGGTTTTAATAGTTATAAAAAAATGCCCACAGAACTAAAACAGTACGCGCAAAAATTATTGACCCGATTGCGGGAAACCGCAAACTTATCCGACACAACGCGCGAAATTGTGGGTAAAATTTTGGACGCTTAAAAAGACTGGATTTTTTTCATAAAATCCGCTATAATACCCGAAAAATAATTTTTATTATGAAAGGTAAATAAAATGGTGTATTCATCAGAAATTGATAAAAAATGGCAAAAAAAATGGGCCGAAACAGAATTATATAAATTCGACGAAAATTCTGATAAGAAAAAACTTTACTGCTTGGAGATGTTTTCGTATCCATCTTCGGCCAATTTGCATTGTGGTCACTGGTATAATTATGGTGTGGTAGATTCTTGGGCACGTTTCAAACGCATGCAAGGATATAATGTTTTTCATCCGATGGGCTTTGATGCTTTCGGGTTGCCAGCCGAAAACTATGCGATTAAAACGGGAACCCCTCCAAAAGAAACCACACTAAAAAGTATTGCCAAGATGACCGAGCAACTAAAGTGCATGGGTGCAACGTTTGACTGGAACTATACTTTAAATACTTGTGATGAAGATTATTATAAATGGACACAATGGATTTTCACAAAATTGTTTGAACGGGGATTAGCCTATCAAAAAGAAGCACCTGTCAACTGGTGTCCCAGCTGTCAAACAGTTTTGGCCAATGAACAGGTTAAAGACGGTTGCTGTGAACGTTGTAAAACACCCGTTGTTCAAAAGAAAATGAAGCAATGGTTTTTTAAAATTACCGATTATGCCGATGAACTTTTAAAGGACATTGATGGATTAGATTGGCCCGAAAAAACCAAAAAAATTCAAAAGAATTGGATTGGAAAATCCCATGGTTCTTTGATTACCTTTGATATTGATAATGGTATGAAATTGGAAGCCTTTACTACGCGTGCTGATACTTTGTATGGTTTAAGCTATGTTGTCATTGCACCTGAACATCCAGCTGTACCAGAACTCACTAAACCCGAACAAAAGCAAGCCGTTGAAAAGTATGTTTCAGATGCCGCCAAATTGAAAGAAATTGATCGTATGTCCGATTCACGTGAGCGTACGGGTGTCTTTACAGGCTCTTATGCAACCAACCCTGTGGACGGACGCAAAGTACCTGTTTGGGTCGCAGATTATGTGATTGCCACTTATGGTACTGGTTTTGTAATGGCCGTGCCAGCGCATGACGAACGCGACTATGACTTTGCCACGAAATACAATTTGCCCATTACACGCGTTATTGTGGATAAGGATGGGAAAGAACAACCCTTACCTTTCTGTGAACATGGAAAATTGATAAATTCGGCTGAATTTTCCGGCATGACCACAGAAGAAGCTATTCCTGCAATTGTGAATAAATTGGAAAAAGAAGGTAAAGGCAAACTTACCACTATGTTCCGTTTGCGCGATTGGTTAATTTCACGCCAACGTTATTGGGGCGCACCGATTCCCGTTATTCATTGTCCGCATTGTGGCGCAGTAGCCGTACCTGAATCTGATTTACCTGTGCGCTTACCCGAAAATGTGGAATTCCGTCCTGATGGTGAATCACCCTTAAAACGTTGCCCTGAATTCATGCATACCAAATGCCCAAAATGTGGTGCTGATGCGATGCGCGATCCAGATACCATGGATACATTTGTGGATTCCAGCTGGTATTTCTTGCGTTATCCGGATAACAAAAATGATAAAGAAGCTTTTAATAAAGACAAAATTAACAAAATGTTACCTGTGGATAAGTACGTAGGTGGTCAAGAACACGCCACCATGCATTTGCTTTATGCACGTTTTTTCACAAAAGCCTTACGTGATATGGGATATTTAGACTTTGATGAGCCTTTCTTATCGCTGGTTCACCAAGGGATGATTTTGGGGCCTGATGGTCAAAAAATGAGTAAATCCAAAGGCAATACCATTAATCCAGATGACAGCATTTCCAAATACGGATCCGATGTATTCCGTATGTTCTTGGAATTTGCTTTTGCCTATACAGATGGTGGTCCTTGGAACGAAAACGGTGTAGAATCCATGGCTCGTTTTGTCAAACGCGTGGAAGCTTTGGTGGAAAAAACTTTGGCTTTACCCGATGGTTCAACAGAAATTGGGACCACCGAAAAAAAATTGGATTTTGTGCGCAACACCACGATTCAATCCATGACTCGTGATATGGATTTGTTCCAATTCAATACGTCTTTGGCACGTATGATGGAATACTTAAATGCTTTAAATGATTATATGACAGGAAATATAAATAAAGCATTTTTGCTAGATTGTGTCAAAACATATGTGTTATTACTCAGCCCATTTGCCCCGCATTTGAGTGAAGAATTATGGGAAAAATTGGGACAACCTTATTCCATCTTCAATCAAGAATGGCCAAAAGTCAATGAAGCCGCTTTGGTGCAAGATACCATGAAAATTGTTATTCAAACCAATGGCAAGTTGCGTGGTACCTTTGAGGTCGCAAAATCCACCGATAAAGATACCCTTATCCAAATGGCCAAAGACCAAATCAAAGATTTCTTAGCTGATAAAGAAGTTATTAAAGAAATCTATGTGCCGAACAAATTGGTGAACTTGGTGATTAAATAAAGTAACAAAAATCCCCGCCAATAGACGGGGATTTTTTGACTGATGTGGACACCTATATAATCAATCAATAACACGTTCACGTTTTTTAAGTAAACGACTTAAAAAGGGTCTTTGGAGTTTGTGTTTTTTATGAAACGATTTACGAAGTGATTGAGCACTTGAATTATGTCCAAGATGCCGCAGTTCTTGAATTTCAGATAACACAGTTCTACGTTCATTCCAATCTACTTTCTTGGACGCAATATTATCGCGTATCAGTGCCTTTTCTTCTTTTGAATTCCTACCTAATAAATGAAGTGTATATACTTCTCCCTGTGGGGATAAAAAACGATGTTCAAATAATTTGCCATCAATATATGTTTTTTCATTCACCAAAGTTCCATTTTTATCCCACTGTCTTTCACGACGAATCTGATCTTTTTTATTATAGAGAACCTCACTTTTTAAATTACCTTGTGGTGTATAGTTTAGCACTACTTTTGAAATCTCAGATTCTGGATTATGGATATAATGTACTCTTGTTCCAACATAGCTTAAACACCCATTGATACGTGCCAATGTTGCAATATCTGTCAGGCGGTGTTGCTCATCATATTCCTTAATAGGACCAGGGGTTGGCAGGTAAACCAATTCTCTTAAAAAATGGCTTGGCTCCATCTCATTAGGATATTCAAAACGAGGCGTTGTTTGATAACTTTTAATTCCCAAGAAAGCCTCATATCCCTCAGCCGATTCAGGAAGTGCATAATTACGCTGCCATGCTTCTGTTCGACGCAATGCTTTACGTTGACAAATCCAATGGGGGATTTCGTTTAAATTTTCTACCATATTCATTCCTTTCTTGTGGGGGTATTGTATCACAAAACGCTTAAAATGTCAATTTACTTGCATTTTACTTTCATTTCTGATATAATATGTCCATTGTTTTTCGGTGAACGTAAAACTGACCTAACTGAACGATATCTCGGTTTGTGCCCGTTTTATGGGAGAAAGGCAATCAAAGTAACAAATGAAAGGAAAATTAAGATGTCGCTTACAAAAGAAAAAAAACAACAACTCGTTAAAGAATATGCCATTAAAGACGGTGATACAGGTTCACCCGAAGTTCAAGTGGCTGTTTTAAGTGCTGAAATTTCGGCTTTGTCCGAACATTTAAAAAAGCATCCCAACGATATCCATTCGACCAGAGGTTTAAATGCTCGCGTGGCTAATCGTCGTCGGTTGTTGTCTTATTTGAAGAACAATGATCAGGCTCGTTATGATGCCTTGGTCAAGCGCTTGAAACTGCGTAAATAGTTTCACCTAGGGGGGCATCAAGGGATGCCCTCCCTTATAGATGTATGAAGATGAAAGGAAAAAATTATGAGTTTATTTACAACCTATAAAAAAGAAATTACCTGGGGAGGTAAAACGTTATCCATTGAAACAGGAAAAATTGCCCGTCAAGCTGATGGTGCGGTCATTGCACGCTATGGTGATACAGAAGTCATCGCCACTGTTTGCGCCAGTAAAAAGGCTCCTGAAACCTTTGAAGATTTTATTCCACTGACTGTAAATTATCAGGAAAAAACATATTCTGCTGGTCAAATTCCTGGCGGATTTTTCAAACGCGAAGGCAAACCATCCGAGCATGAAGTTCTGACCTCTCGTTTAATTGATAGACCCATTCGTCCTTTGTTTGTTAAGGGCTTTAACAATGAAACACAGGTCGTTTGTACTTTAATTTCTTATGATAAAAAAACACAGGCTGATATTGTGGCCATGATTGCAGCCAGTGCAGCATTGACCATTTCAGGACTTCCTTTCTTGGGTCCCATCGCTGGTGCCAGAATTGGCTATATTGATGGTGAATATGTATTGAACCCTGATATTCATCAAGTTAAAAAGAGCCAATTGGATTTAGTCGTCGCTGGTACACGTGAAGGCGTATTGATGGTGGAATCTGAAGCTCAAGAACTTTCCGAAGAAACTATGTTGGGTGCGGTTGAATTTGGTCATGATTCATTGAAACCGGTTATTGAAATGATTATTTCTTTGGCTGAAGAATGTGCGAAGGATCCTTGGGAAGTTAAAGAAGAACCCGCTGAATACGCCACAGTTCGCTCTGAAATCAAAGAAAAATTAGGTGCTGATATTGAATCAGCTTATAAAATCCACAATAAATTGGAACGCCAAGATAAAATTGCCGAACTGAAAGAAAAAGCCAAGGCTTTATTTGAAGGTGAAGGTCATGAAGCTGAACTCGCCATTTACGAAAAGGTTTTCCATGAATTGGAAGCCCGCACCGTGCGTGATTCCATTTTAGCCGGCAACCCACGTATTGATGGACGTGATACCAAAACAGTACGTCCCATTGAAACAGAAGTGGGATTGTTGCCTAAGGCACATGGTTCTGCCTTATTTACACGTGGCGAAACACAGGCCATGGTGGTTACCACCTTGGGTACTGGTGATGATGAACAAATCGTGGATTCTTTGGATGGCGAATATTCAGAACCCTTTATGTTGCATTATAACTTTCCACCATTTTCAGTCGGTGAAGTGGGGCGTTTAGGTTCCCCTGGTCGTCGTGAAATCGGACATGGAAAATTGGCATGGCGTGCCATTCACCCCATGTTGCCCACCAAAGAACAGTTCCCCTATACCATCCGCGTGGTATCGGATATTATGGAATCTAATGGTTCTTCCTCTATGGCAACCGTTTGTGGTTCCACATTGTCTTTGATGGATGCGGGTGTGCCCATGAAAAAGCCTGTGGCTGGTATTGCTATGGGACTCATCAAAGAAGGTGAGAAATTTGCCGTTTTAACGGATATCTTGGGCGATGAAGATCACTTAGGAGATATGGACTTTAAAGTGGCCGGCACAAAAGACGGTGTTACCGCCTTGCAAATGGATATTAAAATTACCTCTATCACACCTGAAATCATGAAGATTGCTTTAAACCAAGCGCATGAAGGTCGTATGCATATTTTGGGTAAAATGGCCGAATCCATTTCAGAACCTCGTTCAGATATCAGCCCCAATGCCCCACGCATTCAATCTTTTCAAATTGATAAAGAAAAGATTCGTGATGTCATTGGAACGGGAGGCAAGGTCATTCGTGAAATTACCGAAAAAACAGGCGTCAAAGTAGATATTACTGATGATGGTATGGTTTCTGTGGCAGCTGTAGATGGCGAAGCAGGAAAAGCTGCCGTGGATTGGATTAAATCCATTGTTGCAGAACCTGAAATCGGAAAAATTTATGATGGAACTGTCGTTAAATTAATGGAATTTGGTGCTTTTGTGAACTTTATGCCCAATCGCGATGGTTTGGTTCATATTTCCGAGGTACGCCCTGAGCGTGTCAGCAAAATTTCAGATGTGCTGAAAGAAGGAGACAAGGTCAAAGTTAAAATGACGGGTTTTGAAAAAGGCAAAATTCGTTTATCCATGAAGTGGATTAACCAGGAAACAGGCGAAGAAATGCCGCATGAAGAAAAACCCAAAAAAGAGCATAAAGAACATAAGGGAAAAAAAGTTGAGGAAGTGCAACAATCTGCTGAAGAATTAGCAGCTATTTTACCAAATGTTCAATAGGCTTTTTCCCTTACTAAAACGCCCTATTCAGATAGGGCGTTTTTTAATTGACTTTCTATCATTTTTTGAATAAAATATACTATACTATGTATCAACTTTAATGATAATAATTAAGATGAAAAAAATTTGGATTTTAATCTTCACACTTTTGGGCCTTGCCATTAACTATAATTCTTTCATTGAAAATGGGGCCATTGTTTCTTTTAACCAATCTGCAACAAAAAACACAGAATATCATGTTTTTTATACCCGTGGTGAAGAAACTGTCTTTAGCAAACATAATTCAGAAAAAACAACTGCTTTAAAGAATCAAAAACACGTTCAAATATATATCCCAAGTAAAAAGATTATTAAATTCAAATTAGAATTAGGTGAGAATCCAGGTAAGGTTATCCTCTCCGACATAAAAGTCAATCATAAAAAATTGGATCCCCACAAATTTAATAAAAATAACGACATTAATCAAATGACAGTTGAAGGAAGCAATTTAGTCATTGAATCCAATAAAACAAATCCATCTATTATGTATCAAGAGGATTTGAATATTGTCAAGGGGCGAATTATTCATTATTACATTTTGGTAATTTTATTTATCCTTTGTTTTGGGGTATCGTGTTATTTAGTATCATTCCTTAAAAAAAAGCATAATAAAATTGATTCTCTTTTTATCATTTTGTTTGGAATTATTTTATTTATTCCTATGGGGAAAATTTCCAAATTTGACATTTCTGTCCAGGAAAATAGAAGATTAGCAAGATATCCTGAATTTTTTATAGAAAACAAATTCAACGAAAAATTTGGCCCTCAATTTGATACCTGGTTCAATGATCGCTTTAATGGACGTGATAGTTTCATCAATGTTTATAACCATATTGTTTCTTATATTATCTTAAAGCCTTACAGTCGAATTTCCTTACTTGGAAGAGAAGGATGGATGTACACCAAAGGCCATGCGGCTGTTGAAATGTTCCAAAATAATAATTTATTTTCTGACAAAGAATTAAAAATCATTGGAAACAACATATCCAATTTTGTCTCCTCGGCAAAACGTAAAGGTGTCAAAAATGTATATTTTTTGTTGAACAACGATAAGGAAAGCCTTTACTCAGAATACTATCCTACAAACATTAAAAAATTGGGGCCCATCTCTCGATTAGAACAACTATTAACTTATTTACACACAAATTACCCTCATATCGCTGTCTTTAATTTCAAAGATAAATATAAAGATATCAAAAAATCAGAAACCGTTTTTTATAAAACAGGAACACATATGAACCACATTGGCAGCTTTTATAATTATAAATTAATGATGGAGAGTATAAAAAAAGATTATCCTGATTTGCGTATTTTAAAATTAGATGATTTTACAATTACAGAATCTGACAGTCTTGATCAACCAGAAATTGATTTGGATATTTATAATGGTTTTAAATTTTTACCATCCTATCCATCCGAACATATTCGCAATAAATTGCTTACCCTCAAGCATCCCAATGCTGTCAAATTAGGCAGAGAAAGTCATGAGCATATTTCAATAGCTACTTGGAAAAATTCAAAGGCTACACACACTGCATTCGTTTTGGGGGATTCTTTTTCCCAAAGAGATATTGACAAATATACCGAAAGTTTTTCCACATTAAAACATATTTTTGTCGGTGGCGGAGGAGATTTCGATATTTTTGACGTGGTAAAATCCCTTGATAAGCACTTATTGAATCCCGTTCCTGAAATCATGATTATTGAATCCACAGAAAGATTCTTAGATCGCTTTTTAAAGTTTAAGTTCCCGGAGGATTAAAATGCTTTTTTCATCCATGACATTTATCTTTTTATTTTTACCGATTGTGTGTACTTTATACTTAATTGTATCGCAATTTTTCCCAAGAGCAATTTATAAAAATTATTTATTATTATTTGCCAGCATTTTTTTCTATGCGTGGGGAGAACCACGCTATTTAATTGTCATGTTGACCACAATAGCCATCAACTATATTGGGGCGATATGTTTGGATAAATTTTCAAAATACAAAAAAGCTCTTTTAATCTCAACAATTTTTGCGGATCTTAGTTTTTTAATTTACTTTAAATATTTTAATTTTATTGTGGATAATTTAAATACTTTATTTACATCAGATTTCAATGCCATTCAAGTTATTATGCCTATTGGTATTTCATTTTACACATTCCAAGCAATGTCATATTTAATTGATGTTTATCGTGATGTTGTAAAAGTTCAAAAAAGCATTGCAAAATTGGCCCTTTATATTTGTCTATTCCCCCAATTAATCGCAGGCCCCATTGTTCAATATGCTGATGTTGCAGATCAAATTGAAAACAGGACTGAGGATTTTACTCAAGTTGTTTATGGAGTCAAACGATTTATTGTGGGGCTTGCCAAAAAGGTGCTTTTGGCCAATACATTGGGGGCAGTTGCAGATAAAATTTTTGATGCACCAGTTTCTTCTTTTTCCCCAAAAATAGCGTGGCTTGGTGTAGTTGCTTATCATTTTCAAATCTTTTTTGATTTTTCGGGTTATTCAGATATGGCGATTGGTTTGGGTTCTATTTTCGGATTTAAATTTTTGGAAAACTTTAACTATCCATACATTTCAAAATCCATCACAGAATATTGGCGTCGGTGGCATATTTCATTGGGTTCTTGGTTTAAAAACTATCTATATATTCCTTTGGGTGGTAATCGCAAAGGAAATGTTCGTACTTATTTAAATATATTTATCGTTTTTCTGGTCACGGGTATTTGGCATGGTGCCAGTTGGAACTTCGTCATGTGGGGAATCTGGCATGGGTTGTTCTGCATTCTTGAAAAATTGACGGGTTGGATAAAAATTGAAAGCAAAAAAGTTGCCCCTATACAACATATTTATTTTTTGATTGTTTTAATGATTGGCTGGGTCATGTTCCGTTCGCAAGACATAACTTATGCTTTCGGTTATATCCAAAACATGTTTGGATTATTAAAAGGTGTTCACGCCCTTTATGATTTTGATTATTACGTGAATAATATTGAAATTTTAGCCTTTATTGTTGCTGTTTTATGTTCTTTTCCAATTTTCAAAAATTGCGTTTATACCCCTAAAAATAAATTTGCCCACTTGGGATTAAATTTGTGGATCTTAGTTCTGTTTTTGTTATCTGTATCTTCTATTGCTGCATCCACCTATAATCCCTTTATTTATTTTAGGTTCTGATTAGAATGTCCAGTTCATTCCTGATTTAATATTGGTACGTACTTCATTATCAATATAGGAAGTTAGCGCCCCGTATAAGGATAAATTTTCTTGTTTATAGTCGAATCCTGCCCGAATAACGGCCCGATTTTGTGAATGTGCATCGTCACGCAAGGTAAATGAACCTTGCATTCCATTCATACCTACGTTTAACAGATAAGGATCTGCAAATTCATGGTAAACAACCACCCCAGAGGATAGTCTTAAAGTGCCTTCCTTTGCCAAGTTTGTTGTTTGACTCACATATACCCCTAATCCCCCTTCTACGGAGTAAGAAGTTTGTGATTCAACATTCAAACTATAAGCTTTTTTATCTTCTTGACCACGTTGGTTATACCCCAATATATTGAATTCAGAAACAGGCTCAACCGTCCATGAACCAAAGACGATTGGATAGCGTATCTCATTCGTTAAACCAAAGACGCGCTTCTCAATTGTCCCCTTATAATTTGCATTATTAAACCCTATACGTTCGTAGTTGCTGCGGGCATAACCCAAATATGGAGAAGTCATAAGGTGCGCCCCAAAAATCTTCGTCCCAATTGGGACATTCATTTGATATAACATTTCTTTATTTTTATTTTCTTTATGACCATCATCCGAACGAATATCTGCAAAAGAAACCCCCAATCCTACAGAAATGTTTCCGTGCTTTTTATACATCAACGAATATTTGGCTTTTGATCCTGTGTCCCCTTTAAATGCCATAGGTTTAACCAAACCTTGTGTAACCAAAACATCTTCTGTATTGTGGAATAATTTATCATTCATATCAAAATTGATTTCTCTCATCATCATCATATCTTCAAAATTAAAGCGTGAAAGGATACCTTTACCACTCAATTGGTCCAATGATTGACCCAAGCTATTCACTGAACCAAAAGATTTTAACTGATCAAAGAAGGGTACATTATTGCCAAGTGCATAATTTCTCTCTAAAAATGTCGCCAAGGAAGTATTACCTATCATCTCATAAAATGATTTGCGTTTCATAACAATATCCGCACCATTTAAATTATTTTGATTACGCGCATAACTGGCCTGAAACATTGCTGATTCAGAAGAAAGTCCAACTTGGGAAAAATCACCATCCCCTAAGACAGCCCCTTGCCCCGAACCATCCGATACATAAACATCTGCATTGGAACCTTGTACAATTGTCTTTCCCGCCACAACATCACCTTGTAAATGGATGCCATCAGCCTCAAACGATCCCCCAAGCTCTGATACATAGCGCATTCCATCATTGATACGCATTGTGTTTGTTTTGGAAAGGGCAAAGGAAGTTGGTCCTATTATAGGATCAATCACGGGATCGTCTTCTCCATCACTGCCCCCTTCATCACTACCTCCATTGCTGCCACCATTGTTGTCATCGCCGCCTTCATTGCCCCCTGTATCATCCCCTTCATTATTGTCTTCTTCATTATCAGATATGGAAGATCCTAAGTAGCCAGGCAGTTGAATGGGCTGAGCGTCCACTGGTGTACCAAATTTTGTAAAATCACCTCGATTGTCTTCAGGAGGGGGAGAAACCAAAACGCATGTATCCCCTTCACAGGAAAGTTGGGCATTTTTGGGACTAGAAACAACACACTTTCCATCTTGACAAGAAATAGTTACATTTTCATCACGGTGCGCCCATAAATTTTCCAACGGTTTTTCATCTAAATTCGCATAAGTGGAATAGTAGCCTGCACCTTCTGGGGGAAGATTCCCCTCCTTTTTAACAATGATCTTGCCCATATTATAAATGGTGGCCCAAAAATCTCTTTGGCGCACAACTTCAGTCGAAGACGTCGCTGTTTGGGAAAAATCATCTTCAAAAATTTGTCTGTGTCCTGTGGCATACATAGGTACAAAATTATCTGCATTTCCCGTAAATGAAATCGTCCCTTTATTGATAATCATACCCCCATCATAGGCAACCATTCCTGCCGTTTTAGCCGCTAAACTATCCACATTCAAGTTAATTGTACCCGTATTAATTGCCACTGAATTCGTGAGCATCCCAACAACATCAAAAGGAATACCTTCGTAATAATGACTGCTATCTGTCGCGCCAGAGCCAGAAATATTCAAATTCAACGTTCCATTGTTTTGTGCAACATATTCATGATATTCTTTTGATCGCATCATATCCGTTGTTTCATCATAATAAATATGGTCATCAATAGATTCCATCCCTACAATATAATGATTGGTGCTTCCATTTAGATCCACGTTCAAATTAACAACACTGCCCGCATTGTTTGTCAAATTGCTATTATTTCCAGAAAGTCCCACAACTTCTGTTCTGTATGTCGGATTGGCCCAAACTTTTAATGTCATGGTTCCATTACGTTCCAATGGGGCACCATTTGCTGTCAATCCATACACTGATAGATCGCCACTGCGTGTAGACGATTCTGCCTTAATATTAATTGTATTTGCTGACACATAAGATGGATTTTCATCGCCTGTATTGTATTCATATCCATAAACTTCGCCTGAAGTTTGTCCAGTCAATGAAATATTAATGATCCCACTTGCATCTGTTGTGTTTTCAACATCAGAGGATTCCCCCTCTTCTGAAATAGCATCGAAAGTTTCCCCACCAGAAATATAAGAATTCCCTGTCATATCATGTGCTTCAATTTGAATAACGCCTTGATTGCCACCATCAAAACCATAAATATTTCCGCTGCCCCCATCATGATTGAGATAGACATAGCCACTGTTCAAGCCTGTTCCATCTTTTGATCCAATTTTGCTCCCCTTTAAATCCGCATTATTTCCTGTTGTCCTTAGTGAAATTCTGGCATTTTCAGAATTCGTAACAGAACCATAGCTTGTGGACATTCCGATCAAATCCATATTATCCATGTTTGAGATTGCTGAAATTAAATCTGTATTTAATCCACCGCCTTTAATTCCAGTATAGGACGATCCATCCGCTGATGATCCTTGTAAAACGGCTGTTAAATTTGCATTATTTGTAACTGATGCTGTGTTTGTGCTGATTGCACTTAAATTGATTATTTGATTGCTTGTACCTTCAAAACCTTCCTTTTCGTTTGTAAAATAATAATTCACATCCGCATCATTGACTAAATTTCCCCTATCTAATGACATTGCATAGGCGGAAAAAGCCCCAGAAGATATAGACGGATCAGCATATAGATTAAAGCTGATTTTATTTTCGTTATTCATTGTCCCCGAAAAACCATACATGGCATTCATAATGCCACCCATGCTAACATCAATGGGAACAGTTGTTGTCCCAACATTAATCGTTCCCGTATTTTTAATATCTGAAATACCACCTTCCGCGCCCAACAAATATACATGTTTTGCTTGGTATTGCTGGGCATCATTATAAAGCGTACCAGAAACGTTTATTGTACCCGTATTACTGACAGTAACACCACTTTCAGCAGCCTCATCCGACCATACCCCATAAATTCCCCAAGCGATATTGGTTAAATCAACATTTACCACCCCATCATTAGCAATGGTACTATCCATATCCCCATACCCTCTGAGCAAATAAGTTTCCGTATTTATCGCAGTATTAGCGCCTGCCGCATTTGTGGAAAGGGTAACAGTTCCTTTATTTACAATATTACGCCCATATATACCATGGGCTGTTCCTTTTGTATTTTCATTTATTGTCCCACCATCTGTGTCTAAAACAATATCAATTGTTCCATTGTTAGTAATACCACGCCCCGGTGCTGAAATTGCACTTAAAACTCCCATACCATCCCCTTGATCTAGTACAGAAATTCTCCCGTTATTAGTGATATTCTCACCTATCCCAGAAATACCAGCAGCATCATTGCGATCCACCAACATCGCGGCCGATTCTGCATGTGATTTAGATACGATATTTATGCTGCCATCATTATTGATTGTGCCTGCTGAAGTCCCATACATGGCAATGATACCCAAATCATCCGCCGCATCCTCTAACATGGTAATTGATGCATCAGAAGCATTTTTAACTGAGGCTGCCTTATTCAATTGAACTGTTTGACCATCAGCAGATAAAGCCGAAACAGAAACACCATTTGCCTGCATACCAACGATAGTTTCACTTGTAGACCCCATATAGGAAAGTGCCCCAGAATTTACAAGTTTACCACCAAATTCAGCCAAGTAATAAGGACTTTGTGTTGAAATATCGGCAATTTCAACACTGCCATCGGCCCCTTGAGTAACTGGGGTTGTACAAACGCCATTAATCAAACTCATCCCCTTAGGGCATTGTTCTGGGTATTTAGTTGCAGGGATTGTTGTTGTATCTTCTAGCTCTGTCTCATCACTTGGTGTTTCAGGTTTTGAAGGGCTACCACCAATTATTGGTACACTATGGCTACCACCTCCCCCTTTAGAGATACTGGCAATCAATGCAGCCGATCCTGCCACCGTTCCAATTAACCCCAATGTAAACATATTCTTTCGTGTCAATAGTGATGGCATATGCATGGATCTTCGATTAGGACTGTAATAAGCATCTGAGGCCACACCTCGACGCGTCAATCCAAAAGAACGTAAATCTGTCAAAGGGATATAGTTCATACAATATGCGTTCACATTCGCACCCAAAAAAATCAATTTTTGAACCATCACCTTATCATGATTGTAAATCGCATAACATAAGGGAGTATAACCATACTGATCCTCAGTTTCCAGTAAAGGACTATTTTGTAAATAAGGCATCAGTTGAAATAGCTGACCTTGACGAACGTAAGCATAGATGTATTGCATCGTCATAGGGGCCGCCGCAACCTTTTTGTCAAAAGTCGTACAAAGCAGTGATGCCATAAGAATTAAAGCAACACTTTTGCGAAACATCTAACCCCCATTTGTTGATACAAACAACTACGTTGTTCGTATAGCACATCCGATTAAACTTTGCAAGAAAAATTTAAATTCAATCAATATTTTTTACGAACCTCAAAATTTTCTTGACTTATTTCCAATATTTTGTAAAATTGGGAAAAAGAAGGAGGGTCTCATGAAAAAATTACTATTTCTTTCGACCGCAATCGTTTTTACGACTTATCAAGCGTATGCATTGGATATTAAAGAATATGTTGCTATCAGAGGCGGTTATTATGATTCAAAACACCAAACCAAAGAGCAGTATACAGGTGTTGAAGCCCCCCCTAAACAATCCTGGAATGAGGGATTGGCAGGCGTCAGTGTTGCTTATGGCTTGAAAGCGGGGTATTTGCGTGCAGAAATTGAAGGCAACGCCAATGATTCCACAGAAATAACACGAAATTTTTACAGTGATGATGGAACTTTTGAATCAACAGTTATCGGAAAAATTCAAACCAGTTCGATTTTATTCAACTCCTATTTGGAACTTCCCATTGATTTTCCAGTAAAACCCTATATCGGGGCTGGCATTGGATTAGCTCATATTCGGGCTAAATTTCAAAATAAGTATCAACTTAACAATGCTAAATCCGAGGTCAGCAAAAATCATTTTGCATGGCAAGTGGGCGCAGGTTTGACATGGGAGATCACACGTAACTGGGCAATGGATATGGGATATCGTTTTTTGGATTATGGCACCATTCAAAGAGAAAAACATACTCTTAGAGAAGACGGCACTTCAGAGGATAGTAAGTTACGTATAAAATCCAAAGCACATAATGTTTATGTGGGCGCTCGTTATAGCTTTTAGTTTGTGATTGATTTATTTGTGATATAATCCACAATTAATGTGTAGGATTGTGTCAATTTCTGAAATAGGGATGCATCCTTTTTACTGATATCTGGATGGTATTTTTTAGCCAATAGCTTGTATCGTTTCTTCACATCAGGTAGTTGGACTGGGAATTTTAAATCCATAAAAGCCACTGCCTCTTGTATTTTTTTGGGATATGGTACGTTTTTGTGAGGTGGGTTATATCCCCCATCCATTCCCAATTTTTCTTCTGAAAAAACATCAAAAGGATCCTTAAAATGAGGCTGTCCTCCCACATGGCTTCCTAGTTTCCATCTAGGTCTTTGCCACGTTGTATCATTGCGTAGTTGCTCTTCAATTTCATCAGGGGTCATACCTTTTAAGAAATCCCAATTTTTATTATATTCTGCCACATGCTTTTGACAAAACCAATAATGTGAACGCAAAGTTCTATCCTTCGGGGCACGAAATTCTCCCGCCTCTGTACAACCAGGGAAATCACAGTCATGCAAACGTTTTTTGGGTGGAAGTTTTCTTTTCATTCTTACATTATACTTTAATTTTTAATCCATTGCAAGCTTTTGAAAAATTTTAAATTAAATGTCATTTTTTACTGGTCAAATAGTTTTATTTTGTGTATAATACAAACAAAGTAAGGAAAAAGTATGAAAAATCCGAAGCGAACTTTTTTAATTGGATTTGTTGTGTGGCTGCTATTTTTTGGTTGGTGGCTGAGAGGTTTTTTGTATATCAACTGGCGTTTTGGTTTGTTTTCGTGGGATTCTTGGACTTTTTTATTTCATGAAATAGCAGCGGGATGGCGTGTTTCCAATAGAGGAGATTGGATTTTTTTACTTTCCTTTATTTTATCCTTTCCATTGTACTTTATCCTCTGGTATTGGGCATGTTCCATTCGGTGGGAATCACTTTTAAAAAAATCATTGAATCCTATTCAAAAAATAGGCAAAAAATCCCCTCTCAGTACCAATCGATCACCTCAGAAGCAATATACTATCAAAGCAAAGCCACACAAAGCACCACCTATTACCGCCCAAAGGCCCATTGCTATGCCCTCTTTTGGCCCCACAATGCGAACAAAACCATTACAAGAGACACCCAATGTAGCCTTTACAAATCAACCTTCGTCCAAGTCTCCCGATGTCTCGCTTGAAAATATGCCCAATATTTCTCCTCAAGTATCCGAACAAAAGCCGACATGGGATTCTTTTGGGCCTGATTTTCGTGAAATGGCAGAACTTCCCCTATCAGACATTCAATTGCCACAAAATCAATCTGTGGATGAAAACATTGAAGAAATTTTACAACGGACAAATTGGACTCATCTGCCCGATGTTGTTTTTGAAGGACAAAAGGTGGATATGGCTGTCTGTCAAGGCAAGCTAATCTTATTTACATTTGATGATGAATCGGGGGACTGGTTAGCCGATGAAGAAGCCTTTAATGATGAAGATCCTTTATGGTTTTCCGAAACAGACCATCGGACATCTCCTGTTTTCAAGTTAGTTATGTCATCTAAAAATTTGAATAAAAAATTATCTGATGCAGGCATCACATTCAAAATTCAACCATTGTTGGTTGAACGCAAAGGTAATTTAATCAATGCCGAAGATATGCTAAAAACCTGGAATGATATGAACGTCATTGTTTGCAGAACGGCATCTGGTGGACCTGTGCAATTAAAAACATTTTCAGAAGTGTTTAATCAACCTGAAGAGTCCATTCAAGCAAATGATTTAGAAAAAATAAAGCAAACTTTGTTATAGGGAATAGGTCAATGGTAAATCAAATATATAAAAATCAAAATACACTTATCCGACAGATTCTCTTTACTGTTTTATTAGGATTGATATTGGCTTACCTCAGTGCATTTTTAATTTTACCAATAGAATCATGGGTGCACATTGGATTAAATGCGGACACATTTTATCAATCTATTTATTTTTGGAAAAGATCAGTTATTGAACCAAGACTTATTTTTTTTGCGTATATTCGGTGGTGGCATCTATTTACCAATATGAGTCCAATACCATTGAGTTATTATTTACCCTTTTTACCATTGTGCGTGTTTTTAGGGGTGTTAATTTTTAAAATTAAATCATTACAATCTGTGTCAAACATCATAAAAACAAAAAAAGATCACAGCTTTAAAATGAAGGATAAAAAAAATCCTAAGGATATGACGACAACCAAAGATAAAAAAGTTAAACCGAAGCATTCCAAAAAAATAAGGGGGAAATGAAATGGCTGACGATCAATATAAAGAACATAATAAATACGTAGCACGTATTATGCTGTTTATCATTTTGGCTATTTTAGTAGCTTGGATTATTTCTTTGTTGATTATGCCCATTACCAGTTGGGCCATTGGTGGTTTCAGGGGCTCTTTAATTGGAATTGCGTGGGATTTTTGGAAAAAAAGTTTCTTACATCCTTCTCAAATCTTACTGACCTATTCCACATGGTTTAGTTTTCATTCACGAACAGATTCTTTATTTTGGTATCTTCCCTTTATCACATTTACGGTGATGCCTATTATTGTCTTTTGGGGTATTTTTACGAATCCATATTCTAATATGTCTACCGTGTTCGGCAGTGGTCGTTTGGCCACCTATGCTGATATTAAAAAAATGGGATTATTTGATGGTTTTGTTTGTGTTTTAGGGCGTTTCAAAGGCAAATTATTGAAAATGCCCACTACCCTGTCAGCTTTGGTTGTTGCACCACCAGGAACAGGTAAGACTGCTGGTGTCGTTATCCCAACCATTTTTGAATCAGATCGTTTGAGTATCATTGTGAATGACGTCAAACCTGAACTATGTTACCAAACGTCAGGATATCGTGCCCGTATTGGACCTGTTTTTATCATTAACTGGGGCGCTCAAGATGAGCCCGATAAGGGCATTTATTATCCCAGTTGGAATCCGCTTTCTCCATCGGCCTTACCGCCTTTAGGTCCAGCGCGCGATATGTATATCGACTCAATGGTGGCTGTGTTGGTGGAAGAACCCAAAGGAGGCCAAGATCCCCACTGGTCCAAAACAGGTCGTAACGCTATGAGTGGTTTTTTGCATTTTATTGCTAGTAAATGCGAACGCGCCCGTGCAAATGATTATTTTGTCAACAAACTATCCGAAGGCTCTTTTGATCAAGAAGATGCCAACATACTCGCAACCTATTATGCGGATATGTCTGATAACAGTGCCATGTTAGCATTGGATGCTTTAAAAAAAGGCGAACTTACCTTAAATAACTATGCCCCCGTTGGCACATGGGAAGGCTTACCCGAAAATTGGCATGGACATGAACCCTGTATCGCCATGATATTGGAATGGTTGACTGATATGCAAATGAAGGTTGCCGCCGATATTAAACGTCGTTCAGATGAAGGCGATCAAATGGCCATGATGGCTGACCCCATGAAAGATGTTTTGGATGCTGCCGTCAATGAATCTAATCGTTTTGCTTATGCCCGTCGTGCCATCGCCGAATTAAACCAATTATCCAGTACACCAGATAAAGAACGTGGATCTATTTTGTCCACAGCTTTATCAGGCATCAGTATCTTTAAAAATGCTGCCGTTCGTGAACGGACAAAGTTCAGCGATTTAACTTTCCGTGATTTGCGGGGTATGGTGGATCCTGTGGATGGCAAAATGAAGCCGATTTCTGTTTATTTGTCCATTAACCAAGTAGATGCACGTGCTTTGAACGTTATCACAGGGATTTTTGTTGAACTTGTCAGTTCATACTTGATTGCTAATCCGCCTGGACATGTTGGCACAGATGGACAAAAATGTGGTCCTTATCCCGTTTTGTTTGTGTTGGATGAGTTTCCTCAAATGCCAAAATTAGATTGCGTTAAAAATGGTCCCGCCGTTGGTCGTGGTCAAAAAGTGGCCTACTTACTTATCGGGCAGGACTTGGGACAAATTTCTGGGCAATACGGAAAAGATGATTTGGAAACAATTATTTCCACAACTGCCGCAAAAGTTATTTTATCCCAGAACAACGAACAAACTGCGGAACGCTTTGTCAAAATGATTGGATCAAAAACAATTGAAGTTAAAAGTACCTCTAAACAAGAGGGTGGCGCTTCAAAAATGTTTGATTTTTCACAAAATGTTTCCCGTCAACTGCAAAAATCGGATGTGGTCAGTGCTTCAGATATTTTAAGTTTGGATATGTTAAAACAATATGTTTTATTTCAAGGATTCTTATCGCATCCTATCTTGGCCGATGCCCCACGATACTACTTAGATAAAGGTTTTTTAAAGAAGACACAAATTCCAACGGCACCCTATGTACCCAGTTGGATTGTGGAAAGGCGTGCCCCCGAAAATCAACTACAAAAACCAGAAGATCAACAACATGAACCAGAGGTTGGTGATTTACCATCCCAACAAGAACAACTCCATCAACCAATACAACAGCAAACGCAATCGGCACAATCACAGGTGTTACCTCCCCCTCAAGGACAAGCATTGTTTGCCCCCCCCAGTGGCGCTGTGTTTGCTCCTCCACAACCTACACGTCCAAAGGATGATTTAAATGGCAGTACCTGATTTAACAGAATTGGATGGCAATGAGATTTTTGATAACTGGGATCAGTTAATGGGACAGAGTGTCCCCGAAAAAACATCTGATTCTGACTTGGAAAATTTGATGGAAGGTCTAGAATCTGATGAAAAGGGACAAGATTATTGGGTGGATTTATTTCAAAATGAAAATTTTGGTGGAATGGATTTAATGAGTGCCCACTATCATCCCTATACACTCAATGAACAAGAATTTCATCATCAGATGAAGCATTTAAAACGCGCTTTTTTAAAAGAGCTTGTCAATGTTTATGTCAATGATTTACGCAGTGCGGATTTATCCGAAGAAAGTATTTTTTACCTGTCAAAAGGCTACTTACCAACCAATTGGACAATACATTTAAAGTTCCCATTACTCTATGGTGGAAAAATGGCCTTGGATAATTTGGTATTGATTCAATGTTATCCCTTTCATGAGCTTATTCATAGTTATATCAATAAACAAATGATTTCTGCAGCAGGCTTGGGACATCCTAAAATGATTTATGTACCAGTTCCATTGGGTAAGGTTTACATTCCCAATGGTGAGATGACAGGTTCTGGTGGTAAAAAGAAATCCGATCGCAGTGCCACCGCTGGTTTGACATCGGCCAATTTACAACAAATTGCTATAAAAACAGGGGGACGCTGATGAGTATTCAATCAATTGTCAATGTCCTTTATCAAAATTATGCCCAAGTTTTTGCCCCAGCTCAAATGATGGACATTCAAAGAACATCTATAGTCCTTGTCAAAAAAGGATGGGTTCAAATTCCAACGGATTACATTCAATTTTTACGTTTAACAGATGGACTTTCTTGGAATGGATTAGAGCTTTTTGCCATTAAGGAACATGATCGCAGAGATTCTGTTTTTTCCCAACCCACAATACTAAATTATCAAGAAGAAAACTCATTAAAAAGTATTTTCCCAAAGGCCTTAATTTTGGGGCGAGCAACAGAAGAGCTCATCATCTATCGTTCCGATTTAAAAGAATATCATATTTTGGACAGATACACCTATGATCCAATTGTTAAATTACCCCGCCTAACAGACGTTTTACATTTTTATGGGGAATCGCTTTTGATGGAATCATAAACACGCTTGATTTCTTTCATATCTTGCCACATCAACCACTTAGGAGAACCTTCTTTATGAGAAGGATTACGCAGTAAGTAGGATGGATGAAAAATTGGCATCATTTTTGCCCCAAAAGGCCCATTGAACCACCGACCACGCAACTTTGAAATCCCTTCCTTTGTTTCCATAAAACTTGTCAAAGCAACTTTCCCACACAGCAAAATAATTTTAGGCCTTAAACAAGCCAATTGGCGATCCAAGTAATTGCGACAAGCCATTTTTTCTTCGGGTAAAGGATCCCTATTTTCGGGTGGACGACATTTAATCGTATTACAAATATAAATATTTTGATGCCGATCAAAACCAACACTGGCCAAAATTTTATCTAATAATTGTCCTGCTCGCCCCACGAATGGCTCACCTGTCATATCTTCGTTATAACCAGGAGCTTCCCCGATCAAAACAATATCTGAATTAGGAACTCCCGCTGAAAAAACAACATTTGTGCGCGTCTTACCCAGTGGACAACGATTACAACTTTGGCATTCTAATTTTATTTTTTCTAGTTCTTCAAACATGTTTTGTATCATAGCCTTTTTAAGCAAATCTTGCAAGTATTTTCTGTTTGACTTTTTCAATAAATTATTCTATCGTTAGAATCAACAGAAAAGTTTTAAAAAAATTGGTTTTAAAATAAAAACTGGATAAAAAATGAATAAATCGATTAAAATACTTGTTGCTTATCATAATAAGGCTCAACTGTTTAAAAATGACATTGTCGTTCCCATTCATGCGGGACGGGCTGTTGCAAAAGTAAAATCAAAAGATGGTACAATTTCAGATCAAGATTTTAAATGGTTAATGGATAATATGATTGGCGATGACACAGGTGAAAATATTTCCGAGTTAAATCGCGATTTAAATGAATGGACTGTTTTATACTGGGCATGGAAGAATTATGATAAGTTAGGAAATCCAGATTATATCGGTTTATGTCATTACCGTCGTTTTTTTGAATTACCTATCTTTAAGCGTAAACTTTTTGCGGACTTTTTAAATAAGCATGGCTATTCTCAAGAAAACTTTAATGCTATTTTTGAAAAGTATGATTTTATTTATGGTCATCCCAATCCACCCAACCCCCATATTTCCTTTGATGGTTGGCAAAAAGCTGTGCAACTGTCGTCCAAGTATCATCCCTTACTTTACAAAGAGTACTTAAATTTTCAAACGGAAAATAAATTTTATTGCAATAATATGTTCATCATGAAAAAAGAAGATTTTTTCAAAATGTGTGAAGAATGTTTCCCTGTTGCATTTGATTTCATTAAAAAAGACAAAAAATCAACCATGAAATTGGTTTATCCTAACCCTATGCCATATGTCCAAAAATTAATGGATGAAAATGGTGGATGGTATCCTCGTTCAACCAGCTTTATGATGGAATATATCAGTGGATTTTATTTTATGTATCTCAGGCACAGAACAAGGTCTTTAATGCTTTATAAAAAGCAATTTGTCCAACAACCTTTTTATAAAAAAGTTCTTTCTCTGGAAAACGAAGTAATCCAGGGCAAGAAACACAAGGTTTTAAGAATATTAGGTTTTGAAATAGTTTTTAAAAAGAACTAACCCTCACTGGCGTAACGCTTTTTGTGCAATATCATAGGAAAATCCTGCGCGTGCTAACTTGGCCAAATCTTTTTGAAAATCCTTTCCCAAATGTTTTTTTTGCACAAAAATTTGGGCTTGCTCTAATTCATCATCAGGCAAAAAAGATGCCACTATTTCTGGGTTGATGCCTGCTTCAGACAATTTTCCAATTATGTAGCGATTGGACTTTCCCATACGTAAAAATTGACGCACTTTATTTTCACAATAACGCCGATCATTGACGTAATTTAATCGCTGCATTTCTTGAATAATTTCATCAATCCACTTTTCAACATCAGGTGAAACTTCATCACCTGCAAAAACAGCCCTTTGGACACGACGCTTTAAAACCATTTTTAACTTTTCACTGGACGCATCAAAACGTTCCAAATAATAAAGGGCAATATTTTTTAATCTTTGTGGTGTTATTTTTTTCATAATTGACAAAATCCTTTATTTAATATAATATCGCAATAGATATGAAAAAGCAAATACAAACCATCTTTTTATTGTTTTTTTTAACGGGGTGCATGGTGGCACCTCTATCTTCTTTTGAAGAAGATTTCAAATCATCTCATCATTATCAAACTCCTTTTGATACAATTTCTTTTATCTCGCAACGTAAGTATTTTGACTCAGCACATCATTTAGAGGATAAAATTTCTCACAGGCCAGAACAGGTCATTCGTAACTGGATTCATCAGCATTTAAAAACAGATCATTCTGAATCCGAAAGTTTGCAGATTATCCTACATCAAGCAGAGATTATTCGTGAGCTTAAACCCGCCAAAAATTGGTGGCAACCCGATTATATTCAAGACACATTAAATTACAAAATTGAATTAAAAGACAACAAAGATCATTCTTTAAATGTGGCTGGCAAAGCTTATGTTCAAATGGGCAAGCGTATTTCCTTATCCGATAAAGAAAAGCAGTGGGCAAAACTTTATCAAACAATGTTAAATCATTTAGAAAATGAAATTTTAAAACTCCCCCATGTTGTTCAATCCAATTAAAACAAATTATGTAAACAATATTTTTACAAATTTAATGTCCCAACAATTTGTGTTGATTTTTTTGTCATGGATAATAGGTATTTTAATGTACTTTTATGGTATTCCACTGACTTTTATCCTATCTTTATTTTTCATAAGTTTTATAGGGCTCGTTCTTTTGCGTCATCGACAAATTGTTTGCTTTATTTTCTTTTTAATTTTTGCTTTTTCCTTGGGATTTTTCAGAATTTATATTCGTACCCAAAATTTAAATCATCGTATTTTAAACCTACCACTTTACCACAGTATTATTCAAGCCGATGTTATACAGAATATCACTTTACCTGATCAACAAATTTTAACGCTTCATCCAACAGAGTGGCCCTTAGGTCATTTTAAGCATCCCGAAAAAATTCGTTTGTATTTTGATAAGATAGATCCTGTCATTCAATCAGGAGATCATGTTCGCTTGCGTGCCACAATATGGCCACCCAACAAAGTGCAAGCTCCCTTTCAAATTTCACAAAGCCAACGTTTATATTTTGAAAAAGTAGGAGCCATTGGAAAAGTAGAAACAATTTTATTCCATTATAGAAATAATCATTCTTTGGGATTTTTTCAAAATCTCAGAAACGACATAACCCAGTATTTATTTAAAATCTTACCAGAAAATCAAGCCCGCATTGCTACACCTTTGATCACAGGAGAACAACGTTTTGTGTCCCCTAAGCAATATCAAAATTATCGTCGATCTGGGCTGGCACACGTTTTGTCAGTTTCGGGTTTTCATATGGCGCTACTGGCCATGTTTGTTTTCTTTTTAGTGCGTTCTTTTTGTGTTTTAACACACCTAACCCTATATATTAATTCCAAAAAACTAGCTGCATTTACAGCACTCATCATTACTGCTTTTTATTTGGGATTATCTAATTTTCAAATCCCAGCCCTTCGTTCATTTGGCATGATTGCATTGGTCTTTTTGGGAATTTTAACTGACCGCAAAGCCTTTTCATTACACTCCTTAATACTGGTGGGTTTTGTTATGCTTTTATGGGCGCCAGAATTGCTACTTTCCATCAGTTTTCAATTGTCTTTTTTATCTGTTTTTATTTTGATTTGCGTGCATAATCAGTTTAAAAAATTTGCCCCACAAATGAATAAGAATATACATCATTTCTGTGAGTTTATTTTATTAAATATCGCTATTACAGCTGGTTTAACACCACTTATTGCATGGCATTTTAACCAGTTCATGCCCTATGCTTTATTGGGCAACATTTGTTTCAGTTTTATATTTTCTTTTGGCATTATGCCACTTTTATTCGTTGGGTGTTTATTGATGCTTTTGGGTTGTGGCGTTTACTTCTTTAAAGCAGCTGGTTTTTTATTGGAACTGGTTGAACAATTGACAAGCTATCTATCGCAATGGCCCTATGCAGAAATAAGTATAGCTTCATTTAATCCAATTGCTCTTGGGCTGATAATTTTGGGGATTATCCTCATTTGCCTAATGCATTTTAAAAGGCTGTGGCTTGGTGGAATATTTGTGTTCACAGGCACTATTTGGGCATACTTAACACCTCAACCCGTTATGATGCTCCTCAATAACAGTGTCGCTTACATTCAAAAAGATGTTTTTTACCAAAAAAGAGACGGACACGATTGGGTTCAAAACGTATGGCGACAAAAGATGGGCTATAGTAAAACACTCAAAGTTGATCTTCCCAATGTGATTTTTCTAAAAGGAAAGAAAATCGCGTTATCACCACAAAGTTGCCCAAATGCCGACTATGCCATCTTATCACATAAAGATAGCCGTTGTCGCATCCCTACCCTCACACCTGAAAAAAATAAATTTTACTTAATTTATATTATTGACAATAAAATTTATATTCGCATTTTTGATGAATAAAAACTTGACCCTTAAATAAAAATCGCGTATAATACACTATGTGGCCTCGTAGCTCAGCTGGATAGAGCA
>DFFU01000027.1 GCA_002372315.1 Alphaproteobacteria bacterium UBA3768 | reverse complement strand
AAAAGTTCAATTTTTACTGAAAGGATAAAAATGGTAAATCAAGTTTTTATAGATGAGAAAAAAATAAAAGATATTTTAACTTATATCCAAGGCATGAGACATTCGGAACAAATTCGGATGATGTTTCTTTGTTCATTGAATGGTATGAGGTCTATAAATTTTGCTTATCTTCAGGTTGGAGATGTCTACACCCCCGACCTAAAAGTTAAAGATGTTATTTGTTTGGATAAGGATAAAAATAAAGGCAAATTCGGGTGTTCATACTATCTTAACTCTCAAATGAAGAAAGAGTTTAAGGAGTATTTGAATTACTTAAAGTCCAAAAATGAAGAAATCTCCCCAGAAATGTATCTATTTACCTCGCAAAAGTTAGGAAAACCTTTTAATCGGGTGTCAATTTCACGGATGTTCGCCAATATCTATAAGAAGTTCAATATTGAAGGAGGATCTCACTTGGGGCGTCACCTGTTCGTGAGTCGGCTTATCAATGCTGGTACGAATATCTGTTTGGTTCAAAAACTCGCCAATCATCGCAACATTTCCACAACACAAAGATATTTCAACTATAACGAAACAATGCTTTCTAACGCTGTGGAGAACGTGACTATTTAGTCTTCTTCCGTCTCTTATTCTTCATTATCCTCTTGTTAAATGGGTGTTTTTTGTAGTGTTCGTCAACAGCTTCAACCCCTTTTACAGGTTGATTCTTACCAACTCTAGCAACTTCCTCTAGAGACTTTTCTAAAATACTTTTTTCTTTCTTTTTCTTAAACATATCAAATAGTTTCATCTTGCTTCCCCAATCCTATTATTATTTTACCTTTTCTTTTCGCTTTCTTGCAATAGTTGTATGCCCTTCCTTGATATTCATTGTAGGCAATGACATAATCGGTCTGGTCTATTATCCAGTCATTTCGCTTGGCAATGCTCCACCGCTTGTATCCCAGCTCAGATTTTTTGGGATAGTAAAAATCATCAAAGTTATAGGAGCATTTTTCCAAATCCTGTGCATATGCAATTACCAGCATTATTTTGATATTGGGAAAATCGCACTGAATCTGTTCCATCATTTTATGGGACAGGGTCTCAAATTTCCCCTTGTTTCCTACCAGAAATGTATCCACTCCCTTGTTTTTAATAAGGTCTATGGCGGTTAGTTTGATTTTCTCCATAACCTCCTGTGAATCCCACAGGGTTGAGTTTCCGAAAAAGGCACATGTCTTGCTCATGCCTATTATATTACAAAATCATTTGATTATGTAATGCAGGACTTTCTACCCATTTCAAATCCCTATTACTATCCCCATAAATTGCGACTTATTCCATAGATTTCAATATGTTCCAATGGATTTACTCCATGAAATCGCTCATTTTTATACCTCTAAAAAACATTTGCATTTTATCAAATGTTTAATTGCTAATACTTTTCCCCCAAAAAAATCCTTTAATTTCAATAAATAAAATAAAAAGGATTGATTATGATTTATGGATATTGTCGTTGTTCTATGGAGAAAAAACAGACCTGTTCTAACCAACACTTTGCGATTAAAGAGTATGCCAAGCGAAATGCTCTAAAAATTGATAAGTGGGTTGAGGAAAATATCAGTTCCCGCAAACCTCTTTCAAAACGTGAATTGGGTGTTCTAATGGGCAAAGTGACTGCAAATGATACCCTCATCATAACTGAGGTCAGTAGGCTTGCAAGAAATCTCTATGAACTGGCAGGGATTCTGCAGGATGCTATCAATAAAGATGTAAAGATTATCAGTATCAAGGAAAACTATACCTTTAAGAATGACTTACAATCAAAGATTATGGCGTACACATTTGGTTTGGCGGCTGAAATTGAAAGGGATTTGATATCTAACCGCATCAAAATGTCGCTGGATAAACTTAAAAAGCAAAAGGTTAAATTGGGCAGACCACTTGGGGCTGAATCAAAGTGTTTAAAACTGTCCAAGAATCGCAAGAAAATAAAGGAATTGTTGGATAAGGGTCTCAGTCAAGCCAAGATTGCCAAAATCCTTGGCGTCCATCCAACAACTATGTGCAGATATTTGAAGAAAGTTGATATTAAAAATCTATAATCTTCTTTAATTCAGACAACTCATTGATGGATAATAAAAAATCTTCTGGGATATTGGTATCTTCTTGTTTTAATTCAGATTCTAAATTCATCTTTAATACTAAATCTTGTAAAATAGGAGGATATAATGAATTTAATATGAAGAGCATTTTAGTTAAAAATAATTCCATTTCCCTGGACTCTTTAATAATGCCAATATTATGTATATCATTTCGCATGTCTGCGATTTCAAAATGCGTTTCTTCTAGATCCTTCCTTTCAAAAAGAACAAATTTACCTTTATCGTGTAAAATGCTATAATGAAATGGATTTATGATAGACGGTATTTTCTGATTAAATTTTTTAAAATCTTTTTGTATCTCATCTAATTGAAATAGTCGTTTTTTTAATATTAAACAGTGCAATATATGCATATACAACAAATAAAATGAAAATATTGATAATTCATATTCTGCATTTCTATAATGGTGTAATGCATTGTTGTAATATCTGTAAACCATTGGAAAATCATCAAAAGTGGAAATAGGTAAAAACTTAAGAAAAGAGATAATTTGGTTATTATCTATTTCTAAATTTTCTAATTCTGACTCCAATTGATACATGTTCCCAACCTTTTGCTCGCACAGATATTTGAGAGAAAGATTAATTTACCTTCTTTATTTCGGAGATTAGTTTTGCCAATGTATCCAAGCCATCTACAGTTGATGGTACTTTCTTTTCATCAGAGATGATATTACTGAATATCAGTTGTTCAAACAAATGCACTGTATCATCTTTATGTTTTCCCTTAAATTCCATATATCCCTCAATAAAAGCACATAAATTTACTCTTAAATCCAATTGTAATAGTTCTGATTTTACTGATAAGAATTGCTGATAAAATAATCTAAAAACATACAAGCAAATAATTTCCAATGTAATAAATGGAATTACTTTAAACCATCTGAACTCTTCTACCCCCGTACATATTAAGCATATAGGAATTATACACAACAGTAAAAAGAAAACAACAAGCCAAACCCTTATAGCATTTTTTGTTTCTTTTTTCTCTTTCTGAATTTTACTAAAAGCGTCGCTTAAATTGACAAAATTAAGTTCTCTATGCTGTTTTTCCAACATTTCCTTTAATTCATCAATTTTATTCTGCTGTTTATTTAACTTTTCATCAATTTCATTTTGTAGATTTAATGTTTTTTCTTGTTCTTCTTGATAAATTGTATTCGGTTTAGTTAAATATTGCTGAATTTTATCCAACTCATCCTGTTGAATTAAATCAGGCAATATCGTTTCAATTATTTTCTGATAATCATCACCAATATAAATTGGAATATGGATATTACTACCCTTTTTATAAAGATTCACTTTTTTATAGAATGCTTGGATTATATCTTCTCTTTCTGGAAGATAATGCCTAATATTTCGTTCTTTTAAAATTGCAATTATTACAACAAATACCAAACATAGAAAATTGGGCTGTTCAACAGTTTTTCCAAAGGCAGTAAAATTTATCAATTGATTATAAAAAAACTTAATTGAATAAAGCTCTGGACCATCCAAATCCATCAATTTTTCCATTTTATTAAAATCCCAATTATGTAACATAGAGGGCATTCTAGGTTCAGTTGAATAAATTTTCCTGATTTCAGACCAAAGGGCTTGAATATACTTTAATTGCTGATCATAAGATGTGGCTTCTTTTTTATTTTTATTAGTCATTATTATTCCTTATCATTGTTCCAGATGGATTTGATTTTATCTGAAATCTTTTGTTTGTTTAGTTCAATTAACTTCTTACAAGCATCCACATATTGTTCTTCTTGTTCAATTTTGGCAACAATGGATTTTTGTTCTTCCAATGAGGGCAAAGGAATAGATATATTCTTTAATTCTTTAACAGACATAACATTCTGGATGGCTACCCCTGCTTGGTTAGAAAAATACTTATCTTGGTAGAATGGCTGTTGTAGTAATATCTTTAGATATCTATTGTTTAATTGGTTGTGAGTTGTTAATTTTAATAGTGCTTGATTTATAATACCATCTTTATAAATGTCTGGAATAATTGCTATCCTTCCCATAGTTCCAGAACAACTAATTATCAAATCTCCTGCATTAACAGAAAATCTTTTCATTTCCTGATATTTCTCTTTGTCTATAAAATATCTGCCAAAATTAAAATCATTATTTATGGCATGGTATTGTTCATATACCAAATAGCCAGTTTCTTTGAAAATTTCTTTTTTCAGTGCTCCACCAAAAGGTCCTCTGATAAAATCAGCAACGTCTCCCAATTTAACTTTTCCCCAGTTGGGGTTGATGGTGAAAGTGGGTTTCCAGTTATCTACAACTTTCTGTGCTCCGTCTATGATTGCTTGGTATCCATCCAATTCCTTTACAACTTCCTCTTGGACTTCCAATGGTGGTAATGGGATTTCTATCTGCTTGACGAATTCAGTGCTTAAATTTTTCTGTGCTATTCCATTGGAGTTATCTATACATAACTTCTCAAAAGCATCAGTATTCAGGATAAAAAATAAAAACTTTTCTAATATAGTGTTTCGCTTTATTCTTAAACAAGCAACTCGTTGATTCAAGTATGCTGGCAAAAGGTCTTTTGTCATAATTCCAACTCGTCCAACATTCCCAGTTAGGGATAGAAGAATATCTTGTTCTTTAAGGTCATATTGTTTTAATGTTTCACTGTAAGAGTAAAATTTTGGGTCTGAATCTACCAAATATCCTTTTTGGACATTTGTAATTCTCATTACTCTGTGTCCTTCTGAAACATACATTTCACTTTTGAACGCATACCCATTTTTTACTTCAACCAAATCCCCCAATTTAACCATTTTCCATTTGCTGTTGGTTAAATCTTGGGTTTGCTTATATCTGCTGGCAGTTAAATTATATTCCCCATTTTCAGCAATTTTGGATTTTTCCACCAATAAACAATTTGATGGTAATTCTAAATCTGGTGAATTATAGGATGTTTGATACTTTTTAACAGCATCCAAGGCAGATGGTAAATCGTTATCTTTGATAGGTCTTCTTTGAGCACCTAAATCATATCCATCATTTTTAATATCCACAAATAAGATTTTGTCTGTTTTCTTAGCAAGTTCCCTATCAAAAAACAGAATGGATGTTTTTACCCCAGAATATGGGTTAAAGACACCAGCAGGCAAACTGACAACAGCATACAGAAAATAATCATCCACCATCATCTTTCTTAAAGATTTGTAAGCAGTTGCTGATTGGAAGATTATTCCTTCAGGGACAACAAATCCTGCTTTTCCTTTTAATGTCAAATGTTCCATAAAGTAATCAACGAATAGGACTTCTGCTCTGTTTGCTTTGATTCCAAATTTGTTATGAGGTCTTATGCCGCCCTTTGGTGTCATAAAGGGCGGATTTGCCAATATCACATCAAATTTATCCCCCCATCTATCATCAGATGATAAAGTATCATATTCGTAAATTCTGGGTGTTGAAAACCTATGTAAGTAAAGATTTACCAACGATAACTTAACCATTGTTGGGTCAATATCATAACCTTCAATATTTTGTGTAATATTCTTTATTTCATCCACAGATAAAGGAACTATATTACTCTTTGCCTGTTGGAGTATATGTTTATAAGCGGATATTAAAAATCCCGCTGTCCCACATGCTGGGTCCAAAATGCTATCCGTTTTTGTTGGATTTACAACTTCCACAATAAAATCAATAATATGTCTAGGAGTCCTAAATTGTCCTGCATCTCCCTGTGAACTCATAATAGAAAGTAAGTATTCAAAAGCATCGCCCAAATTTTCGGAGTTTTCGTACGATAAGTTATTAATTTCCTTCAAGAACATTGTTAAAGTTGCTCCGTCACGGAAGGGTAAAAATGCATCTTTAAAAATAGTTCTGAACAATTGTGGAATATTTTTAGCATAAGGTAATTTATCCAATGCTTCAGCATAGGTATTTAATCTTTCATTGTTCCCAACAGTGGATGATAATAAATTGCTCCATGCGTATTTTTCATAATCCCCTGTAAAGAAAAGACGCTTGCCACCCAAAGATATGTTATCTAAATCCATGTCATCCATGAACTTATAAATCATTGCTATGGTTATCAAATCCACTTGCGATAAGGGGTTGGGAACTTTTCCCACCAAAATATCACGTGCATTATCAATAATTCTCTTGGTTTCCTTATCTAACATATCTCCCCCTACATAAAAGTATTTAAATTAATGTTTTCTTTAATATAATTCGGCAGCATCTCTTTAAAACCATTCATATTCTTATAGTCAGAAAGAGAAAATCCAGAATAGAAGTTTAAGTTTGAAAATTCTTTTTTATCAATAATATCCCTAAATTTACCATCTGTTGTATATGCCTGTATGAATTTCTTTACATAAGGAACGTATTTTGCCTCTGGTTTATAGATGGAGATAAACTTATCACATTCGTCTTCCAAAAGTTCATCTTTGTTCTTAAATACATCTATCAGACCAAAAACCCTTTCCAGAACCTCTCTCCAACTGACTCTTCTATCCAAGTTTTCAGATTCTTTGATTTTTTCCAAGTTGATATACAATTGTGGTTTATTTTCAAATCTTTCTTTCACCAAATTGATGGCTCTGTCCCAATTTTCTTCATCAACCGCCAGTTTGATATCCTTATCTTTTTTGATGGTATCACTCGCTTGTTGGAAGAACATTCTGTCAATTTTCATACCATTCTTATCAATTGGAGTTGTTTCTATGGTTTTTAATGGGTCCGGTTGGATATTTTCATAATCTGCCCCTGGAGGCGGCGAGGGTGGATTTGGTCCGGGTTCTACTGGCTTGACTCGTGGTAATTTTAACACAGCATCGTAATCAAAATCTTCTTCAAAATATTGGCAGTTAGCAAAAAAGTCCAATATCTTAAACTCTTTCTTCTCAATAATTTTAACTTTTTTGTTTTCATCTACATACTTAAAGAAATGTTTTCTTGTTCCTCTTCCTTTAATTTGGATGAAATCTGTTGGTGAAAATATAGGTCTCATCAAAACAATGTTCAAAATATCAGAGCAATCGTATCCTGTTGTCATCATCCCAACGGTGACACATACTCTTGTTCTACTTGTTTCATATCCTTCCTTTACTTTACTAATACCATTTAATTTATTATTAGAAAAATCAACAGTATGTTGTTGGGCATCCATTACCAATGATGTCACTTGAACCGCAAAATCAGATTTATACATATCTGGGAACATTTTATCAGCCATTTGGTTCAAAATTTGCACAATTTTGGCACAGTGATTTTGAGACACACCAAATATAATTGTTTTACCAATTTCACCAGAAATTGGGTCTCTTAAAGCATTTTCCAAGAAGGTCTTACAAAAAATCTTATTAGTGGGTTCTGAAAAGAATTTCCTTTCAAAATCTTTCTGCTTCATATACTCTGTTGTTTCTTGTCCATCTTCTGTTGAAGTTGGAACAGCATAACCTTGTTCTGATAGTAATTCTGTTGTGATTTCAGTTCTTGCATCAACAACAACAGGTGGAATTAAATAACCATTTTTTACTCCATCAATCAGTGAATATCTAAAAGTGGGTTCACCCGTTTCACAACCAAATGTCCTATAGGTATCCAATAATATTCTCTTTTCTAATGCTTTTGGGTTATCAACTCTCAGTTTGTCTACATTTAAATTTTTAATGTAATCTTTTGGTGTTGCTGTTAAACCTAATTTATATCCAATAAAGTATTCAAATAGTGCCCTAGAATTTCCCCCAATGCTTCTATGTGCTTCATCTGAAATAACTAAATCAAAATCTGTGGGAGAAAATAAATCCTTAAACTTTCCTTCTAAACTTTGAACCGTAGAAATAACCACATTTGCTTTTTTCCAATCATTTTTCTTTTGTTTATAGATAACGCAGTTATAATCTCTCAGGTATGTATCATAGTTCTTCTTTGCTTGGTCTTCTAACTCCAATCTATCAACTAGAAACAAAACTCTATTAGCATTTCCAGATTTCAAGAACAATTGAATAATTGCTCCTGCTATCAGTGTTTTACCAAGTCCTGTGGCAAGTTCTAATAAAAATCTATCTTTACCATTAGCAACTGCTTTTTGAACTGCTTTAATTGCCTCAATTTGATAATCCCTCAATATTTTATAACCGTGAGCTCTACAGTATTCATCTCTTATTTCAGAATTTAGATAATCTGGGTCATTTAACAAATTTGGATTTTGAGTTAAAGCAACAAATTCCTTTGTTATTTCTATAGATGTCAATGATTTTGGTTGTGGTTTGAATGACTTCTTATTCATCAAGGATTCTTGTGTGGGCATTGCTGTTATAATTTGTGGATTTCCATTTTCTATATCCCATAGGTAATGAATATCTCCATTTGATAAGATAACAAACCTAATTCCTTGTGAAACAGCGTATGCCCTTGCTTGGTCTTTGGCAAATAATGGATTTATACTCTTCTTTTTTGCTTCTAAAACGCATAATGGATAGTTTTTACTATCTAACAATAGATAATCTATTGCTCCACCTTTTTCTGAATCTGATTTTTTAACAGTAGTAGAATGTTCTAGATCAACATTTTTCTTACCATTTTCATCATCACATAATCTCCAACCAGCTTTCTCAAGCAATTTGTTTATTTTAATTCTGGCTTCCGCTTCTGTTTCAGACATTCTAAACCCTTTCTTAAAACATAAGATAAACTGGAAAAAGTATATTAAAAAAAATCAAAAATATCAAGGAAAATCACACTATGTTAGGTAAATCTTTCAATAGCTTTCCTTTGTATTCAAAATGAGCAGCCCCTTGATATGCCCCACTTCTGTTCAATTTACCCATTTTTTCATATAATTTGTATGTAAGTGGAGATAATTTATAGGTCTGTCCCAAATACTCAACCTCTCGCTCACCTACAATCTTTGCTTTTATACTTTTATCCGCCTTAAAAATTATGGTATCACCATTTTTAAGACCTTTATTATAAAAACTAAATTTATTGTTTTGCTCATTTGTTTTCGTAAGTTCAGCAAACTCTTTGGCTTTGTTTTTAATTTCGGGGAAAATAACTTTCCCATCAAATGCCATTAATAATTCTTTTGCTAATTCAACATCCAATGAAAATAATTCGCTTTCTCCAACACGGTGCTTACCAAATACGTTGTGCAATAGTTTTTCTTTCGCTTTATAATCCTCTACTTCAATGGCAAAATATCTTTTTAACCCCGTTACATTGTAGTAACCATTATGCTCCAGATGACGCATTCTTTCTTGATATTGTTTGGTTTCTGCAATCCCAATTTTAATTAAACCAGAAACAACAGTTGTCATAATGTAAATAATACCTTTTGCCATAGTATCTCCTTTCTTATTTCTTTCATCATACTCCAATATTTTATCAAAATCAAGAAGTTAATCACATCCCCAATTTAACTACCTGCTTCCCGAACTTCTTTTCAAGGTCATCAATGACATGGGACATTTTATCGTCTTCACGCTGTTCTGTTTCAAAGAGGGATTGTTGCACGGCTTTCCCAAATACCAGATTCCGTAATGTAATCCCAACAGAACGATACAAAGTCCTTGATTTATAAAGTTTTCTGATGAGTTCGTGCGATGCTCTCAATAACCTCTGCTCGGAATTGGTCGGCTTATCAAACTTTACATCCGTTTCAACTACCTTAAAATCCTTTGTCCTGAGCATAACCGCCAAAACGCTACAATATCCATCCCATTTGCGAAGTTTCTGGGAAGCCCGATGCACATGATAGGGCAAAGTGCTTTCCAAGACCTCTAAACTGTCTGTAAAATCTTCCAAAGCACGAGTGTCTTGAATGGATTGCGGGGCTTCCTCCACAGGATTTACGGGCGATACTGAAATTCCCGCCAACTCATACCGTAATCGCTCCCCATTGATACCAAATGCTTGCCGAACCCAACTGGGGTCTTTGTCCAAAAACTCTTCAATGTTCGTCACACCCTTTTTCCAAAAGTTCATTGAAGTTTTATGGCTGATTCCAGAAATCTCTTCCAAATCAATATCTTTCAGGATTTCCCGCACATTCTTGGGATGGATGATAAAAATGCCCCCAGTTTTCTTGGCTTTATCGCTGGCAAGTTTAGCAAGTGTTTTAGAAGTGCTAAGTCCAATAGAAACTGGCACTTTTGTCTTTTCAAGGATGGTTTTGCGTATCTTTTTAATCAGATTCTCATAGGTTAGACCATACATTTTGCTCATGCCAGTTAGGTCTAAGTATGCTTCATCAACAGACACTTCTTCCACTTCTGGTGTGAAGTCCCTGAGGACTGCCATGACTTGTTTAGAAATCTCAGCATAGCGTTCATGACGGGCGGGGATATAATGGCAACTGGGATAAAGTCCATTGAGTTGAAACATAGGTTGCCCCATTTTAATGCCAAGTGCTTTTGCCTCATTGGAACGGGACACAACTATACCCTTACTGGTTGCCCCAGTGGTTACACAGACTGGTTTACCATTTAGTCTGGGGTTATCAACACGTTCACAACTGACAAAGAAGCAGTCGCAATCTACCAAAGCAATAACGTGTTCTTTGACTAAAGACATAATCTGTTCCTGTTTTGTTCTCATTTTAGACAGGAACGTATCAGAAGTCAAGGGGGAATCTATCTTTCCATGCCCCTTGTTTGCTTCCAGCATTTGCGGCAGACGGATTCATAGGTCACATTGCCTTTTTCTACGGCAATTGCTTCTCCAGAAGTATCCACTTTTCCGTCTATGTATCGCACATGCATTGTCGCTTTGCTACCGCATCTACAAATATGTTTGATTTCCTTGATACTATCGGCAATCGCTAATAACTTCGCAGTCCCTTCAAAAAGGTTGCCATTGGCATCTGTTTTCAAACCATAGCAAACTACAGGAATGTTCCGTTTATCCACAATGTCGGAAAGAGCTTCTATATCATTAGGTTTAAAAAATTGGACTTCATCCACCAATAAAATATTAAAATCTATACCATTTAAGGCTTCAGGCGTTACGGAATCCACATACAGGGCTTGGTGTTTTCCTGTTATGATACGACTTTGGATAGGACCAAAACCATTTTGAGCACCTTCACGGTCATCCAGTTTTGGTTTGACAATCAATGGTTTGAAACCCTGTTTGGAATAATTGTATTCTGTTTGTAAAAGCGAGGTTGTCTTTCCTCCGCCCATCACACTATAATAAAAGTATAATTTAGCCATAGTTTACTCTTCTTTATAATCGTGTAGGTTGTCCTGATACATCTTCCAAAACATTTTTTCATGAACATGACCAAAGACAGGGATAAGGTGTAATCTTGATTTTGGCAGGGCTTTATGCAAATCGTACGCCTGATACATCGGACAACAGGGGTCCCATCTGTCTTGATAGATTTCCATTGGAATATCTTTGATTTTGTTCGCATTTTCAAGAATTTGATTTTCCTTCATGAAAAAGTCATTCATTTGATAATGCATAAAAATACGGAACTTTTGGATTTCTTTATCTGTATATTCACGCCCGTCAAAAGTATATGACAAAGCCCCATCAGAGGTTTGATTTTCTAAAGATTTATAATACTTCATCGCTTTTTGTTGGTCGGCACGCTTTTCAGAAAAAAGCAACTTTCCAAAATACTTATCAGGTTGTTCTTTTCCTGCAACTTTCTTTAATTCATCCCACATATCTGGATAGAATAAAGGAATGATAGGTGTTAAATATTCTGCATCCTTTTTACGAGCTAAAAAGATAGCGTTTACAATGATTTTCTTCACCCGCTCTGGATAGGTCTCAGAAAAAAACAAAGCACAAGTGGAACCCCAAGAACATCCTGCCACAACCACTTTTGTTTTAATTTGTAGGTAATCCAATAATCTGTTGGCATCTTCGGCAGTTTTCTGGATGGTATTGTCTTTAAAAGCTTCCTTGGATTCTGATAAACCACATCCTCTTTGGTCAAATATAATAACACGATACTTTTTTAAATTATATGAGTAGGCATAGGATACCCTAGCACCACTTCCTGGACCACCGTGAAAGCAGATAACAGGTTGACCTTTGGGATTTCCTATCTCTTGAAAGAAAATCTTATGCCCATCTTGTTCAGGTAAATAACCAGAATTATATGCCTTTACGAAGCGATTGCGTAAATTATACCAAAAATGTGCCATAGTGCCTCCTGGGTTAAACTTTTTCCATCATAGCCAATTATGGTTCAAAAAGCAAGGTAAAATACGCTTTTAAAATATCATGAAAAAATCCCACCAGAAACTTCTGGTGGGACTGAGAAACTACCCTCTGGGAGGAAATGGATCATTACCGTAACTATTACGCTCACGAATTTTTCCATCGGTACCATGGATAAACAATTCTCTATGTTCAGTCTTTGCAATCTGAATTGAACGTGCTATTACCTCTTTTTGTGTCGGAGCAATAAAAGATGCTCTTTCGTTACCAGATTTAACAGCCGCCCAACCATTTTCTCGCTGAACAACATGAATTTGATTTTGACTCATTGTCAATCTCCAATTTAAAAGTTGGTCAAAGTCTCATATCTTTCGTTATTGAAAAAATACTCCTTGACATTTGAAGATGAGTTGGCTAAGCTTAAATTGTCTAAAAAAGATAGCTTTAACATCTTCACAGCACTTGGTATATAAAGCCTCGTGCTGTGTTTATTAGAGCAAAATATACGTATAGACTCAACCACTTTTTTCATATTTTTTTATGTTTTTTATAACTTGTTGAATCTTATATATAAAAATAAAGGTTATTTTTTAATTTTTTGTATTGTAAATGTTGTAATCTATTTCTTTTTAAAGCTATTGTATACCCTTTGATGGTAAAATGATTCGTTTTAGCATCTAAGTGCTTTATTCTGCAGTGTTTTTTAATTCTATGATTTTACTATTCAACATTATTTGTTCCCTCTTGTCATCCATAATCCAATCTATCATATATGGTCGTTTAGGATATGATTTCTTTAAATCCATAAGTTTCTTAGCATGAGCTTCCGCAACTTCTTTTAATGCTTTTTTAGCCCACGCTTCTTTCTTGTGATTTCTTATAACATCTCTTAAATACAGATAGCTATATAGAAAAAGTTCTCTTGCTTCATTTCTTATAAAATCAATTTCTTCTCTTTTCTTTTTTTCTTTTACATATGTGTAAAGGGAACCACATCCTATCCACAATACAAAACTTATAATTATAGCATTCAATATCATGTTTACTCCACCTTACAAATTCTCATAAGCCTTTACTTGAGATAGTGAGTTAATTACTTTTGAAACTGCTTGTATTCTTTGGGTTGGACTGATATAATTATCAATAACCTCATATCCAGTTTTGCCGTTCATGTATTTTTTTATTTCTTTCTTTTTTTCTTTTTCCGAGATGTTATCATCAAGAAGAATTGAAGTTAAATTGCCTGTAATAATTGATTCTGCAAAATCTGCGACATGGGAATTAAAATATGCTTGGCTTATAATTCCTGCATCTCTGTTTTTCTTTAATACATTTAAGTGCTCTAAAGCCCCTGCGATAGAAACTTCATCGGCATAGGAATAACACGAAATCCCAAAACACAAAAAGATAAGAAATAGTATATTTTTCATTATATAATTCCTTTTGTTGCAACTGATTATACCTAATTCTTATTTTTACGTCAATAAAATAATTTTCTATAAGAAGAAATGCAAAAATCACTTCAGCTCAAAATCTCCTCATCCCCCCACATTATTCTACGCTAAAAAGTTATTGGGCTACATCTAGGCATACTTATCCTTAAAAGCACTGGAAAGTTATTTTATCACTGTTGTTGGTGCTAAAATGCTACGCATTTCATCACTCAGGCTACTACTGTCGTAGTGCCTGATGGCTTTTTAATTTCAAGTTAATGTAGATTGATTTAAGAGACATGTTATAAAGTGAATGAATTTTGATACAAGTTGCCTTTTTACCTATCAAAAGGTAAAAGGTTCAAGTTGCTTCTTATTTGGATATAATTGATTGCTCAATGTGTTCGTGCCATCCCGTTTACGAACTTCATCCCACTTGTTTGATGGGGCATTTGGTAAAGACTATAAGAATGATTCTAAACCAAACCGATGTTGTCAAGGCTAGACATTGCATCATCTTTCTATTCTGGCTGCACCAGAACGTGTCCTATTTGTTTATCGCCAACTGGAAATCCAATGGGAAATCCGATTCTTTGCGATACCTGCACCAGCGAACAGGAGTTTCGGCAGAGCAACCATCCACATGATTGAGTACCTTCGCTATAACGTGTTTTAAACACGGCTGGAGATGTCTCTCAGAGATATTTATCATTCCAAATGGGGAATTGCTCAATTTTCAAAAAAAAGTTGCTGAAGCCCTGAAAATAAGCCCCCCAGGAGGATGGGGGGCTTAAATAGCCTTTTTTACCTGCTGCTATCGTATCGGTCAGCATAGGTATTTATCAGCAGATTCTTGTTTTTACAGTTTCTTTAACTTTGTTCCAAAAATCTTTTAAGTTCTGATATGTTAATAAATCTTCAACTTTTGCCCAATGAACCCACTTTAGGTCATGGACTTCGGGGGAAGTGTTATCACTGGGTCCCATGTCCTCAGCCAAATACATGTGAACTTCGCATGATTCTGTTGGGCTGTCATATCGAATGATACCGAGTTCTTGGTCTGATAATAGTTTGCAGTCTCTTTTGGTTTCCTCAGCTGTTTCACGAATGGCACATTCTTGTAAAGTCTCATTGGGCTCCAAGTGTCCCTTTGGGAATGAATAATCGTTTTGTTTATCACGATAGACCAATCCAATTTTATGATTTTCTGGATTAATTAAAACAACCCCTGCTTTTTGTGTAAGCATTATAAACTTGCCCCCAACGCTTTTGCTTCAGCCAATTTAGCGGGCGTTTTATTTGTGGAATTATCCGCAGTTATAATTCCTTTATCCGTCATCCCCATATATCCAATCACATCCTTATATTGTGCAATAGAGGCTGTATAGACTCCTGGTGAATATGAGGACAGTAGCAATGCTGTATATTTTGCTTTGGCTGGATGGTTAATCGCATAAAAGCGTTGAATAACTGATTCCAATTGTGCCGACATGGTGAAATAATAAATCGGACTAGCAAAGGTAATCATATCTGCTTCCTGTAAAAGTGGATAGATTTCTTGCATATCATCCTTTTGAACACATTTACCATTTCCTGCACCTTTACAGTATCCGCAGGACATACATCCATTTACCTTTTTATGGGCAACATTTACAACTGCAACCTCATGACCTTTGGATTCTGCTCCTTCCTTAAAAGCATTCACAAGAGCAACTGTATTTCCATCCCGTGTTGGACTTCCGTTTAAGATTAAGATTTTCATATTTGTTCCTTTCTGTTTGTTATATTCTGTATCTTAGAAAAGTATTCATTAAAAGTCAAATAAAAACCCTCGGATTTTCTCCGAGGGGTGTTATTATTTAATTGCAATCTTACGAGATTTTGGCGGAGCAATTGCTTTCTTTGGCAAATCAATTGTCAAAACACCTTTCTTAAACTTCGCTTCGATCTTATCATCAGCAATATTGTCTGGCAAACGCACAGAACGAGAGAAAGTACCATAGGAACATTCTTTCAAATAGTATCCTTTATCCTTTTCTTCCGTTTCTGCTTTCTTTTCACCACTGATGGTCAAAAGTCCATCCTCAATACTAAGGTCAATGTCCTTTTCTTCCATTCCTGGCAATTCTGCTTTGATTTCAAATCTATCTTTCAATTCTGCTACATCTAGTTTAGGAACCATAGCTGAATGTGTTTCTGCGGTATCCAATGGACTCATAAATGCGTCAAACAGGCGATTTATGTCGGATTGTAATCCCCAAACATCATTTGTTCTTGGTTCTAGTTCAGTTCTTTTTACAATATAATGTGACATAATCTTTCTCCTTTCATTGGTGGGTTTCACAGTTACCCGCCTTATACTTTACATATAGTCTTATTCTTTTCTTTTTCAAGGGGATATAAGATAAAATCTTTACCAGTGTTTTTTCAGTTCCTCATTGATGAACACATCCATATAAGGGGTCTTGTTAAACCAACTGTATGCAAAGGCATTACGACCATATTTGTCGGTATGGTGGACATCAGCCCCTTGTTCCAACAAATATTTAATTACCTCTACATCAGTACAGAATGCACACGAAAGTTCCAATAAAGTTCCTCCTTCCTTACCAATTTCAGTGTTGATATTTGGAAGGAGTTTCAGTAATTTCTGAACCCCTTCCATTGTATCAATATGGCATACTTCATTATTGTCCATTGTTTTCCCCCTTTATTTCCAGCTCATCCATAATCTTCAAAAAATCCAAGATTTGAGCTTTGTTCTTCTCTTTGGCTCCATCATAAATCATTAGTATTCCCTGCAAGGCTGGGCGTAATTCTTTATCAGAGGCATATTTTAGTGCATCTCTAATACCTTCAATTATTCGTTCTTCCAACATTCTAAACTCCTTTAGTTTTATCTAAAGGTATTTATTCGTTTTTGATTCAAAAATGGAATCAGATAATTATATAACACCACTTTCCAGTAGTGAGACGGTTTTCTTGTCAGGATTAATTTCAGCCATAACACCATAGGGAAGAATGAGTTGTGGTAAAGTATGTCCATAATCCATATTGGTGACAACAGGTAAATCTGTCCGACCAAACTCTTTCAATCCCTTTAAGATGGCTTTGTCAAATTCAGGATATTTTGATAACCACTTTTGTTCTTCTTCTTTATTTTTAAATCGAGCATTTCCAGGACGGGCAAATAAAAGTCCTGCTAATCTTTCCAAAATACCTTGAGCCCCCAAATTCCTCATCCAATATAACACCCAATCTGCAGGTGGTTGTTCCTCGGAATCTTCCAAAAACAAAATAGCATTGTTAAAATCATCCAATTCTGCCCACAGCTTTGTTCCAATAATTGTATTCATCATAACATCTGCACATCCACCAATCAATGGACCACAGACAACAGAATCTCCTTGAATATAACGCCATGGAGTTGAAGGAATCCTTTCTCGCATAGGGGGATTGTCCAATCCCCAATCTATATTTTCTACAATGAATTCTTTACTTTCGGGCAGGATACCCACAGGGGTAGTTGAAAATAAAGTTTTCTTTGTATTTTCTACCATAATTTCAGGAATCCCCCCATTTTCTGCATAGCCAAACAGCAAGGACGGGGAATAAAAACTTGTAAGACCAGCTTTAAAACACATCATGTGATTAACTGTTGTATCTGACAGCCCCATAAAAATTTTGGGATTATTATAAATCGTTTCAAAGTGCTTTTCGGTCATCAAAGGCAACATACGAATGGTATCATCCCCACCAATATTAGACAAGATACCTTTAATTTCAGGATTTTCAAAAGCCCACATAAAGTCGCTCAGCCGCCATTCAGGGTGTTCGTAAACTTCTTCAGGACTACAAAGGGCATGTGGGGTAGGGATAACTTTTAACCCAAAGGATTCTTCAATTTGTTTGACACCTTGTTCATACCGCTTGGGAAATAATCCAGCAGAACCAGACGATAGGGAAATACTGGCGATAGTATCACCAGGCTTTAATGCTTTTGGTTTAATCAGTGTTTTCATGTACCCTCCTTGGATTTTGGAATATTTTACATTCTTTTAGTTTGTTTGTCAAAACGAATCGTTCACCGATTCGGTCATTTTTTTATAATTTCGGATTCAAAGTGGGGCAAAAATCACTAAAATTTGACCCGACCTAAAAATAAAAAGTATATCCTAATATATCGAAATATATCGAAATATATCGAAAATGGGCATTTTTCAAAAATTTTAATTTTGATGGGCTTGTTTTATTTTTCTAAATGCATATTATCTTGCTCACCGATGCGGGATGGTCCCGTAAAGGTGTAAAAAATCTGATTAAAAGAAAGGAAAATTAAAATGTCAGAAAATGTAAATGTGGTCTCGATTGAAGACTTTATGGGAAGCTATGGCATTGTGCCGATGGCAACAACAAGAGATGAAGGTTTAGTCTCTTTTGATGTATGTAAACAACGTGTCTTGGACTTGATTAAATTCAACATCAAGAACTTTAAAGAGGACCTTTGGAAGAAAGAGAACCGAATGATGAAGTTATTGGTGGACTTAGATGATAAGCGTAAGAAATCTATCTTTACGGTTCGTCTGGGCGGCAAGAGAATCTATCGTTGTAATATGCAAATGTTAGAACCACAACAAAAAGTGGAGTTCTTAACAAAGTTTTACGAAGCAGTCTCTCGTGGTTGCTTGGATAAACAGATTGTAGATTTTTGTGAGAAAGAGGTCAAGTTGGCTAATGCTCGCAAAGAAAAACAAAAAGAGAAGCGTAGAGAAAAGAAGAAAGCTGAAAAAGCAGCAGAAGAAGCAAAAAAGGCAGAAGCCTTAAAGCATCTGCCTCAGAATGTTTAATTATCAACCGAGAGTGGAAGAACTGGAACTTCTTCTGCTCTCACTTAACAAAGGAATTATACTATGACTGAAAATAAAAGTCAAATAGAAATGCGGGATGCTTTGCGGCAACTCCGACAACCAAAATCAGTTTATCTGGAATATCTGCACAGTTCTGAAGACGACCAAAGGTTTTTAGAGTATGTTGTGCAGACGGTTCTTGAAAAAGGCTATATGCCAGCATAAGGAAGGAGGTATAAAATGCCAAATTGGTGCGAAAACACAGTGACTATGTATGGTGATGAGAACTCCTTACAGGAATGCTTTGATAAATTCGGAGGTAATGAGGAAACTATTGATTTTGATAGAATAATCCCAACGCCAAAAGAATTGGAGGAAGTTATTGCTGTTGCTACCTTATCTGAAGATATTCAATTGGTAAAAGACGAAAAAGAAGGCAAGGAAGTACCTGAAAACGATAAGAAAAGGTTAGATTCAATGCTTAAAGATAATATATCTTATCGTCAAAATGCAGAAAAGTCCTTGTTTTGTTTAGAACATTATGGAGCTTGTAGCTGGTATGACTGGCATGTTGAACATTGGGGAACAAAATGGAACGCAAATACGGAAGACTACGGTTTCCCATGTGGGTGGTCAACATACCACGGAAAACCCTCTTGTCATTTCGTATTCTATACGGCTTGGAATGCTCCCTTGCCAATTATAAAAAAACTATCTGCTATGTATCCGAAACTTACATTTCGCCTTCATGAATACGAAGTTGGGTGTTGCGTGGATAATACATATGTTTTTCATGATGGTTGTCTAGTAAGAGAAGTAAGAAATTATTTGTAAGTATGAGCAAATAAGAGCAAATTCTGCATAAACGATCTTGACTTAAGAAATTAAATCAATACGATCGGCGACATAAAGGAAAACCAATATGTCGTATCATTACCCAGGACTCTTCGCAAGACAGCGACTCTTTTACTTTAGGATTAGGATTCCATCCTGCCTAAAAGTCCTTGCCAGATGTTCGGAGGTTAAGCTCTCGCTGAACACCTCGGTATATCAAGAAGCGATAGAGAAATGGCGTGTAGAATTTGCTCATTTACAAGCATTTTTAACTATATTTAAGGATATAATTATGAAAGTAAATGAACAAAAACAAATAATATTAAATAAAGCCGATGTGGACAAATTGTTGCTCCACAGATTGGAACAAATCCAAACATTTTTAGAAGATAATCAGGAGGAGATTAAATCCCGTCACAAAAGCGAAGCTGATATCATTTTATTCCCCAATGGGAAGAAAGAAGCAGATATTCGGAAACTCATGCAGGATATGATTCTGGATTACCTAAAAGGTCTTGTGGATAAGAATAAAGCAAACATTACACTGCGGACAATTTACCACCAATTACGGAATAAGGAGATTGAATTGGGGCTTGTGGAAAAGGGGGCAAAATATGACTGGTTGAAGGAGTTTTCAACACATATTGCCCAATTAGACCACTATGCCAAGAAAGCAGTAAGGGCAGGACAAGAGGAAAAGCTGTACACTCCAACAAACCCAAAAGTTATAACCTTGCTCAGAACTTATGACACTATGAAGACTGATGAACGAATCCATCATTCAATGGCTGCAACCCATTGGGAGAAGTTCTTTAAACGCTTTGCATCAATGAAGAAAAACTTAAAAGGGACAACAAAGCAACGAATATATATGGATAAGTTATCTATTCAGCTAGCCTTTATGTTAATGGGGAAAGAGTACATAGAGGATATAACACCTCAAGATTGTCGTAAATTGAGTATGCAAATACATTCAGTTTCTAAAAAATGGACAGCTTTATATCAAAAGAGGGAAGCCTTACAAGATATTTTAACATCCTCTCCTAAAAATGCTCTGGCAAAATCAACGATACAACGTTATTTGTTTGTCTTCAAAGAGTTTATGCGGTATGCGGTTAAAGAGGAAATAATTCAAAATAGTATGAATGATTTTGTAGACATACCACTTAGAACAGATTCTTTGAAGAGGGAACCATTTACATCAGATGAGCTACATAAAATCTTCAATCCTAAATATTATCCAAATCCTCATGAACGGAAAAATATCGCTAAATTTTGGATACCAATTATTGCACTTTATCATGGATGCCGACAGAATGAAATTTGTCAGATGGACCTGAATGATGTTGTGCGAGAAAAGGGAATTCCTTGTTTAAGTATTAATGATAGAGGAGAAGATAAGTCTTTGAAGAATAAAGGTTCTAACAGAGTTATTCCAATACATCCTAAACTCATCAATATGGGGTTCTTACAGTATGTAGAATATCAAAGAAAAAATGGTAAAGGAAAACTGTTTAGCGATTTAAATCGTCAGAAAAGGGGCTTATATGGACGTTCTGTTCAGTCCTGGTTTGCAAGACATTTAGACCGTCTTGGAATTAAAGATAAATCTAAAGTATTCCATTCATTTCGCCACACATTTGAAACAATGGCGGTTGAGAAACGAATCCCTTCAGAGTATCAAAATGCTATTTGTGGGTGGACAGAGCACGGAATAGGGCAAAGAATTTATGCTCATAAGAAAGATATAAGCATTATGCTGGAAGAAATCAGTAAAATTGAATATCCCATCAACCGTGAACTCAATGAACTCAAGAAAGAATTCATGGATAGTTACGTTATAAGAGCATTAAACGAATAACAGCTTTGATTAAACTGATTTCACCGACACTGGTCTTGTCAAGATATGCACAATGTCTTGCAAGACCATTTTTGTTAGCGATGCACATAGGTGATGAGGGGTATAAAAACCACTTTGTCAAAAAATCCATTTTTGTTATCAAGCAAAAAGTCATTTAAAAACAGATTCTGTTCAAAAAGGTTTCTGGACCTAAAGGGCAAAAGCGTTGATAGAGTAGGAAAACCAAAGGGATATTTTGGCATAAAATTCACTTTGGCAAATTCATAAAAATACCCCTAAAAAGGGTTCAAAAATGACAGTAAAATTGAGGGTATTTTTGTGGCTTTGTGTCCCACATTTGTGTCCCAGTCCTGTGTCCCACCTAAAAAACAGCATTTTAGGCATGAAAAAACCCTTGATAAACAAGGGCTTAATTCAAAACTGGTGCCGCAGGAGAGAATCGGACTCTCGACCCCATCCTTACCAAGGATGTGCGCTACCACTACGCTACTGCGGCAAAGACAGGTGTATTTTTAACCTATTTTAAATAAAAAGTCAAGAAAAATTTCATTTCAAAATATTCTTTTTTAAAAAATAAAACTTTCACTTGACAGAGCATTTAAAATTTGCCATAGTACTTTTCAAAGAGAAAAGGATATTTCATGCATTCTAATTTAATTTTAAGGGTTATTTCATCGTTGATTATTGTGCCATTGGTTTGGTATGTAGTTTGGTGTGGTAAATCAGTTTATGAAGATTATTCTGTTCCATTATTCAAGATTTTCTTGGCATTGCTTGGTGCCGGACTTGCTTGGGAATGGGATACAATGTTTTATAAAAAACAAACGTTGGGCGGTTTATGGGTTCTGATTACGGCTATGTTGACGGCTTTTTTGGCAGAAGATAGTCCTTCTTTTACGATTTGGATTATTTTGGTGGGAATGACTTTGGCCTATTGGAAGAGCAACGCAAATTTGGCTTTTTCCTTGGGGACAGTTTATGTATGTTTGCCTTTATTGGCCCTCAGTTGGCTTTATTTTGTGAACTTGGATAACGCTAAGGAAATGGTTTTGTGGCTATTCTTTGTTGTTTGGGCAACGGATGTGGGTGGGTTTATTGTGGGTAAAACTGTTGGTGGTCCGAAGTTGTGTCCCAAAGTGAGCCCCAAAAAGACATGGTCAGGATGTGTTGGTGGTGTTGTGTTTGCGATGTTGGTAGCTTGGATTTTTGCGATGTTTTTAAAATCCTATGGATACATGGATACGCCATTTCATGTAACAACTCGTGTTTTGGTGTTTTCTGCGGGATGTTTGGCCGTTGTTTCTCAGTTGGGCGATTTGTTTGAATCTTACATTAAGCGCCGTTTAGATTTAAAGGATTCTAGTAATTTAATCCCAGGTCATGGTGGCGTTTTTGACCGGGTTGATGGATTGATTTTTGCAGTTGTTGTTGCGGCTGTGGTGATTTACTTGGCCAGTGGAGGGGAGATTGCCCAATGACCACACTAATTTACTTGTTTGCCTTTGTTTTGGTTCTATCTATTGTCGTTATCGTACACGAAGGTGGGCATTTTTTTGTGGCACGTCGCTGTGGTGTACAGGTGGTTGAATTTTCAATTGGTTTTGGTAAAGAACTTTGGGGATATAATGATAAAAAAGGAACGCGTTGGAAAGTTTGTTTGATTCCTTTGGGGGGATATGTTAAAATGTTGGGGGATGAAGATGCTGCTAGTGCCAAAAAATCTACTAAGAATATTGCCCCCGAAGATTTACACAAAACTTTTTTGGCTAAACCTTTATGGCAAAGAGCTTTGATTATTTTTGCTGGGCCAGCCACAAATTACCTATTAGCATTTGTTTTATTAGTGGGGCTTTTTTGGGGAGTCGGACAGCTGATTATTCTGCCAGTTGTTGGGGAAGTAATGCCTGATTCGGCCGCACAGAAAGCTGGTATCCTATCGGGGGATACGATTGTTTCAATCAATTCCAGAAGAATTGAATCTTTTTCGGATATTGCTCATATTGTTCGATTGGAAGAGTATGGTCAGCCCTTAAACATCATTGTTCGTCGTGAAAATGCTGAAAAGGAAATTTTGGTGCCAGCTCTGCAAGAAACAAAGAATTCTCCAGCTTTATTAGGCATCCAAGCCTCTTTGGACGCTTATGAAGTTAAAGATGATTTAAATTTTTTGGGGGCTGTTGTTTTGTCAGGTGAAACTTTGTGGGATGTGACAGCAGGCACCTTACGCTATTTGGGACAAATTATTACAGGGCATCGTATTCCACGTGATTTACGTGGGCCGTTGGGTATTGCTGAAGCATCAGGTGATGCCCTAATGGGAGGCTGGATTGTTTTGATAGGTTTTATTGCGAATGTGTCTATTGCAATAGGATTGATGAATTTATTGCCAATCCCTGTTTTAGATGGAGGGCATTTGGCTTTCTATGCGATTGAGGCTGTGCGTCGCAAACCTTTATCTGAAAAAGCCCAAAATCGATTGATTTATATGGGATTTAGTTTGTTAATGCTGATTTTTATTTATTCGTTGTTTTTGGATGTTCCACGTATTTTACAAAGGATATTTGAATGAAAAAACTAAAATATACACTTGCTTTATGCGCTTTAATGGCTTTTTCAGTTCAAGCTGAGGAGTTAAAAGAAATTCATATTTCTGGTACGCGCCGTATTGAAAATGCTACGGTAATGAGCTATCTTGGCTTGAAAAAGGGGATGGATGTTTCTGATAATGATTGGGAAAAAGCATCTCAAACTTTATTTGCTACGGGTTTATTTTCAGATGTTAAAGTTGATTTTAAAGATGGTATAGCAGAAATTAAAGTGGTTGAAAATCCAATTGTTCATGATGTCTTTTTTGAAGATAATAAGGCTTTGGATGATGATGCATTAAAAACAGAAGTTTTACTGCGTTCAGGGGACACATTTACAAAAAGAAAATTACAAAAGGATGCAGATCGCTTATTGGAAGTTTATAAGCGTCATGGGCGTTTTGCTGCCTCTATCAATCCAACCTTCCGTGAATTGGATCAAAATCGTGTTGATGTGATTTTTGAAATCAATGAAGGCGAAAAGGCTTTGGTGAAGCAAATTAATTTTGAAGGGAATGAAGCCTATTCTGATGGTACTTTAAAAAATAAAATGATGACCCAAGAAAAAGCCTGGTATCGTTTCTTGTCTTCAACAGATACATATGATCCAGATCGTTTTAACTATGATCAAGAATTGGTTCGTCGCTTTTATTTACAAAATGGCTATTTGGATTTTGAAATTGTGCGCGCAATGGCCGAATTGATGCCTGACCGCGAGGGCTTTGTTTTGACACTTCAACTGAATGAAGGACAGAAGTACCGTGTTTCAGATGTGGATATTCAGGTAAATCTCCCTGAATATACCGCTAAAAAGGATTTAAAAGATTTGTTGCGCTTGGAGCAGGGGGATGTTATTAATGTGGATGAGGTCAATGCAACCGCAGATGATATTACCGATACCCTAATAAATGAAGGCTATGCTTTTGTTAATGTAACCCCCGATATTGTTCGGGATGATAAAAATCATACAGCAAAATTGATTTTTAGGGTTTCAGAAGGGGATAAAGTATTTATCCGTCGTATCAATATAAAAGGAAATACACGTACAAAAGATAAAGTTATTCGTCGTGAATTTCGTATTAAAGAAGGGGACGCGTTTAATGCGTCCAAACTGCGTCGATCAAAACAACGTGTGTCTGATTTGGATTATTTTTCTAACGTGGATATGCAAACATCCTCTGTTCCTAGAAACCCATCCTTAGTAGATGTTGATTTATCTTTGGCTGAAAAATCAACAGGAGCCTTTAATATTGGTGTGGGTTGGTCATCCTATGATGGAATGATGTTTGAAACAGGGATTCAAGAACGTAATATTTTGGGGACTGGTAATATTGCGCGCTTAAATTTGATGCTCAGTCAAAAGGAAACGCAGTATACAGCGGGCATTACCAATCCATACTTTATGGATTATAATTTGTCAGCAGGGATTGATTTGTTCCATACGACACGTGATAACTCTGATTCATCCTCATATGATTATAAAACAACAGGTGGTACCATTCGTTTTGGTTGGGACTATACAGATCATTTACGTCAAAGTGCCTATTATACTTTACGTCGTGATGAAATTACAAATGTTGATAATGATGCGGCGTTGGCCGTTAAAGAGCAACAGGGAAGAACAACGGTATCCTTGATTGGTCAAGACTTGATTTATGATAAACGGGATAGTCGTATTGATCCAACAACAGGGTATTATTTGTCTTTGAATACTGAAGTTGCGGGCTTGGGAGGTGACAGTAAATATTACCGTATTAATGCTACTGCTATTCGTTATTTTTCTGTGGCTGAAGATGTTGTATTTTCAATTCGTGGTGATGGTGGTCGTATATGGGGCTGGGATGGTCAGCGTGTGCGTATTAATGATCGCTATCTTTTGGGTGATGCTTCCTTGCGTGGTTTTGAATACGGGGGTGTAAGTGCTCGTGATAAAAGGTCGCAAGACGCATTGGGGGGCAATTGGTATGCTGCCGCCAGTACAGAGCTATCCTTCCCCTTGGGATTACCCAAAGAAATGGGTATTAAAGGAAAGGTGTTTTCTGATGCGGGTATGATTGGAAAACCTGATAGTTATGATCATGATGAAACGCTTTATTCTCGTAAGATACGAGTTGGTGTGGGTACGGGGATTCTATGGGCATCTCCAATGGGGATAATCAATTTGGATTTCACGTATCCGTTGGTGAAAACAAAGTTTGATAAAACACGTGTTTTCAGGTTAAATTTTGGGAAAGGATTCTAAAATGAAAAAAGTAAATTTATCCAAGGTAAAAGAAAATAGAAAAGTTTGTTTTGCAGCTGCTGCTGTTATCGCTGTAGCGCTATTAGGATGGGGAGTTTATTCACTTTCTCGTCCGTCTATTGGTGTTGTGGATTTTAATGTTGTTCAAAAAAACGCCAAAGTGTACCAGTATGTCCAAAATGAACAAAATAAGTATGCAGAACAGATTCGTGTTCGGATTATGGCTGATTCCAAGGATATAGAGGCAGATGCCCAAAAGTTGGAAAAGCAAAAGGATAAATTAAAACCTGAAGAATACCAAAGTAAGGTCCGTGATTTGCAACGTCGTGCCAATAAGATTCAAGAAAAATACCGTCCAACGATGGAACGTATTATGATGGCATCTCAGGTGGCTTTAAATGGCGCAGCAAAAGAAATTTCTTTAGCAGTTGAAAAAACAGCTCAGCAAAAAGGATTGAAGGTTTTGTTGAGTATGAATAACGTCTTATATGCTTCTAATAAAGTGGATGTGACGGATGATTTTGTAAAGAATTTAGATAAATCTATTCAACAGGTTGCCTATCCAGATCCAGCAAAATTGACTCATTAAGGAGGTTTTATGGCTGATACACGTTTTTTCCATAAAGTCGAAGGTGGTTTGACTTTGGGTAAACTTGCTGAAATTGGTGAAGTAGTCTTGCCAGAGGGAATTGATGCCAATAGAGTTTTTCAAGATGTAGCAGATTTGGAAAATGCAACCCCCAATGATGTGTCATGGGCTTTTATTCCATCTGTGCGAGATGCACTAAAAGCAACCAAGGCGGGAGCAGTAATTGTGCCAGAAAAATTTAAAGAATTTGTTCCGGAAGGGACAATTGCTTTAATATCAAAAGACGCTCATCGTTCATACGGATTGGTGGCATCTGCCTTTTATCCACGCACTTTTGAAGCAGGCATTTCCCCCAATGCATATGTAGATCCTACAGCCCAAATTGGCGCAGGCTCTCGTGTGGCAGCAGGCGCTGTTATTGGAAAAAATGTGATTTTGGGAGAAGGTTGTGACATTCATGCGAATGCTGTTATAGAAGATGGGGTTCAGATGGGGGCTTTGTGTACGGTGGGGGCAAATGCTACTGTATCGCATTGTATTGCCGGAAATAAAGTCTATATTTACCCTGGTGCCCAAATCGGTCAAGATGGTTTTGGTTTTGCTATGAGCCCTGAAAAAGGCCCCCAAAAATGTCCACAATTGGGGCGTGTGATTATTGGGGATGATGTGGAAATTTCCTCTTGTACCACTGTGGATCGTGGTGCAATGGGTGACACGGTGATTGGTTCAGGAACACGTATTGATAATTTGTGTCAAATAGCCCATAATGTGAAATTAGGTAAATGCTGCGTTATCGTGGCTCAAAATGGTATCGCAGGCAGCTGTGAATTTGGTGATTTTGTTGTTTCGGGTGGTCAAGTGGGATATGCGGGGCACTTGAAAATTGGATCAGGCGCACAAATTGCAGCACAATCTGGTGTGATGAACAACATTGAACCGATGAAAAAGATGATGGGATCTCCAGCCCAAGAAGGACATGAATTTATGCGTCAAATTGTGGCATTGCGTGGACTTACCAAAAAGAAATCAGAACAAGTAAAAGCAGATGCCAAAATTTGGTTTTGGAAAAAGTTTTTAAAGAAAGGTTAGAAATGGCTAAAATTCATCCTTTAAGTGTTGTGGATCCTAAGGCAGAATTGGCTGAAGATGTGGAGATTGGTCCTTTTTGTACGGTGGGACCTCAGGTTAAAATTGGCGCTGGTACACGTTTGATTTCCCATAATGTAATTGAAGGAGATACGATTTTGGGCGAACGCAACACATTATATCCCTTTGCTTCGCTAGGACTTCCTTGTCAACATAAACGCAATAAAGCAACGGACTTAAAGTTGCGCATCGGTGACGATAATGTTTTTCGCGAACATTTTACCGCCCATACGGGTTCAGATGTAGATCAAAAAATTACCACCATTGGTTCGCGTAACTGGTTTTTAGTGGCATCCCATGTGGCCCATGATTGTATTGTTGGGGATGATGTGGTGATGAGTAATAATGCGAGTCTTGCAGGTCATGTGGTTGTCGGTAATCGTGCTATTATTTCTGGTATGGCAGGGGTTGTCCAATTTGCTCATATTGGTGAAGGGGCAATGATTGGGGCTATGACAGGTATTATGAAGGATGTGATTCCCTATGGTATGGTTATGCGTGATGGTTTGGCAGGATTAAATTTAGTCGGCTTACAACGTGCAGGAATTGATAAAAAGTTGATTATGGAATTACAATCAGCTTATAAAGAACTTTTCTTTGGGGAAGGTGTATTGGCTGACAGAATTGCTCAATTGGCTGAAAAGTACGCTGATCATCCTTTGATTTCAAAAGTGATTACTTTCTGTCAAAATCCATCCAGAAATGGATTGATGCAACCGGAGAAAAAGAAATGAAAAAACTGGGGATAATTGCCGGTGCAGGTGCCTTGCCACATTGCTTGATAGAAGCATGTGAGCGGATGCATCGTGACTTTTATGTCTTGGGACTGAAAGGTCAGGCAAATCCCAAAGAGTATGATAAAGCATTACCAATGAGTTGGATTCGTCTGGGAGCTGTGGGCAAAGGTTTTCGGATTTTTAAGAAAAACAAGGTTCAAGAAGTTGTCTTTATTGGTGGGGTTAAACGTCCGTCATTGGTCGGTTTATGGCCTGATTTTAAAGGATTTAAAGAAATTGCCAAGTTGGGATTAAAGGCGTTAGGTGATGATGGCTTATTGAAGTTTATTGTTAAAGTTGTGGAATCTGAGGGAATGAAGGTTGTAGGTATTGATGAAATTTTACCTCATCTTTTGGCGAAAAAAGGGGTTTATACTCGTCGTGTTCCGACACCTCAAGATTCTGTTGATATTAAACGTGGGGTGGAAGTGGCACAACTTTTGGGTAAAGCAGATGTTGGGCAAAGTGTGATTGTGCAACAAGGGCTGGTTTTATCCTTGGAAGGAATAGAAGGAACAGATGCTCTGATTCGACGTTCGGCGGATTTGAAACGTAAAGGGGGGGGCGGTGTTTTGGTCAAAATGTGCAAACCACAACAAGATCGGCGTGTGGATTTGCCAACCATTGGTCCTCAAACAGTTCAGTCTGTTAAAAATGCAGGATTTGTGGGGATTGCTGTTCAATCGGGGGGAGTATTGATTTCTCAGGCAGAACAAACGATTAAACTGGCCAATCAGCTGGGGGTATTTATCATAGGGGTAGGTGAGAAATGACATTGCGCGTATATTTAATTGCGGGTGAACCATCCGGGGACTTATTGGGGTCTCGTGTGATGCGAGCATTAAAAAAACGCACCAAAGGTCAGGTTGAATTCATGGGTGTTGGGGGAGAAACCATGCACGAAGAGGGGCTGAAATCCTTATTTAACATTCGGGATTTGGCTGTTATGGGGTTGATGGAAGTGGTGCCTAGTATTCCCAAGATTTTGCATCGCTTAAATGAAATTATAGAAGATATTCAAAAGAAAAAACCAGATATTATTATGACGATAGATAGTTATTCTTTTTCTATCCGAGTTCATCAAAAATTAAAAAAATTGAATTTAGGGATTCCGCATGTTCATTGTGTGGCACCGCAAGTATGGGTATGGAAAGCGGGCAGGGCAAAAACTTTACCCAATTATATTGACCACTTATTTTGTTTGTTTCCTTGGGAGGAAAAATATTTTAAACCCTATGGTCTTAAAACAACGTTTACAGGACATCCTGTTATCGAAGGTGGTGCTGATAAAGGCTCCGCCAGCCATTTCCGCCAAAAGTATAATTTAGATAAGAACACGCAAATTTTAATTTTATTACCAGGCAGTCGCAAAAATGAAGTTTCTCGTTTGATGCCTGTATTTAAAGAGGCATGTGAGCAATTACAAAAGACCCATCCCCACCTATTTGTTGTCATTCCTTCTGTAAAAACGGTAGCTCCAAAGGTTTGTGACATGTTGAAATCTTGGCATGTCCCTCATACGATTGTTTTGGGTGAAAAAAAACGTTATGATGCTTTTGCAGCAGCGGATGTAGCTATTGCAGCCAGTGGAACAGTGAGTTTAGAGTTGGCTTTGGCAAAAGTGCCTCATTTAATTGCCTATCGTGTACATCCACTCAGTGCTCTTTTAGCAAAAGTAATGATCAAAATTCCTTATGCTAATTTAATCAATTATTCACAGAATAAGGAAGTGATTCCAGAATTATTACAAAAAAGATGTACCGTTAAAAATTTGGTTGATACAACTGAAAAATTATTTAAAGTTTCCAAGCAAAGTGTTCAAAAAAGTTTGGAAAAAATGCGGGGTAAGGTTTTGCCTTCGGATAAAATAGCCTCTGTTTTAATTGGTATAGTAAAGGATAAAAAATGATCAATAAAGACCTGTTTTTATATCATTTTCCTTTGGATCCTTTTTGTCGAAAGGTACGTTTAACCTTATTGGAAAAGTCAATTCCTGTTCAGTTGGTTATGACGAAACCTTGGGAAAGAGATCCCAAATTTTTACAGCTCAATCCCTTGGGTACTGTGCCTGTTTTATACGAATCAGACGGCTATTCTTTATCTGGACATCAGGCCATTTGTGAATATTTGAACGAAACTCAATTGACGCCAAATCTATTGGGGGAAACACCACGTGGTAGAGCGGAAATAAGACGTTTGACAAATTGGTTTGATGGTCCCTTTTATCATGATGTTGTTTATCCCATTCTGTTGGAACGTGTTTTAAAAGTAATAGGAACGCATGAGGCACCCGATGCAACGTTAATACGTGCAGGACGTGAAAATTTAATGAAGTATATGGGTTATATTGATTGGTTGGCAGGTCGTCGTTCTTTTTTGGGGGGGCGCAATTTATCTTTTGCAGACTTAGCTGGGGCAGCTCAATTATCTGTTTTGGATTATTTGGGTGAATTAAAGTGGCAAGGATTGACGGATGCACTAGCATGGTATGTCAAAATTAAATCGCGTCCAACATTTGCTCCACTTTTGCTTGACCAAATTGGGGGAATTTTACCAGTGCCACAATACCAAGATGTGGATTTTTAAGGAGACGTAATGAAAAAAATTATATGCCTGCTTTTGTTGTTATCCGGTTGTTCTTTTATTGATGATGGGCAAAAAACATTTTATTGGCAACGCCCCAATACGGGTGTTAAATGGTTTGCCAAAGATCATAATGAATGTATGAAACAGGCAGATTGGTTTGCCCTTCCTGCTCCAAGATGGCCTTGGGATTGGGGAACAGAACCGCCCTTAAATTTACGCTTTGATAATGCCTCTGGAAATGGTGTTTGGGCGCAATTTATACCTTATCCAGGTGCTCAACCTGTTTATCTTAATTATACGGGGGGAGATTGGTCTGTAGATTATGATGATTATCAAGATTGTATGGAAAGTCGTCATTACACTCAACGTATGGCACCCCGGGTTAATTATCAAGTTTTTCCGCAATAAGGAGTACGGATGAAAAAGACGATTATGCAGGTTTTACCTTCATTAAAACAAGGTGGAGTTGAAACAGGAACCATAGAAATTGCAACGGCTTTACAACATGCAGGTATACCCAACATTGTTGTGTCTTCGGGCGGGCCGATGGTGGAACAATTGAAAAAAATTGGGGTAAAACATTTTAAATTGCCCGTTCACAGTAAAAATCCAATACGAATATGGTTGAATTCTAAAAAATTAGCACGCATTGCTTTGGAAAATGATGTAGCTTTGATGCATGTGCGGTCTCGGGCTCCTGCGTGGAGTGTTAAGTGGGCAAGTCAGAAAACAGGTATTCCTTTCATATCATCCTATCATGGTATGTATGGGATAAAACCTGCAATTAAAAAAATATATAATCGTGTGATGCTACAGGGAAAATGCACAATTGCCGTGTCTGAGTGTGTCAAAGAACATTTGATGACTGTATACCATTATCCAGAAAATAAAATTCATGTGATCCATCGTGGGGCTGATTTAAAACGTTTTAATCCAGATTTAATAACAACGGATGCTTTAATGGCCTTTGCTGAAAAAAAACAAATTCCAGTGGATAAACCCATCATTACTTTGGTGGGGCGTCTGTCAAAAATGAAAGGACAAAATCTTTTATTGCAGGCTTTATCCCATATGAAACATAAAGATTTAACCTGTTTATTAGTTGGGGGAAAGGCAAAACCAGAATACGAAAAATTATTGAATGAAGAAATTCAAAAATTGCCTGATACCGTCAATGTTAAAACTCTGTCTGTTTCAGCAAATGAAGTCCCATTTATTTACGCCCTATCAAATGTAATGGTATCGGCATCTATTATCCCTGAAACATTTGGGCGAACAGTCAGTGAAGCAAACGCCATGCATCGCATTGTGGTTGCCTTTAATCATGGAGGACCGAAGGAGACAATTATAGATGGTCAGACAGGATTTTTAGTTCCTGTGGGGGATATCTTGACATTAGCACAAAAATTGGATAATGTATTGGATATGAATGTCACACAAAAAGAAAAAATGGAACAAAGGGCACGTCAGCGTGTGGAAGAATTTTTTTCAATTGAAAAAATGTGTGAAAAAACTTTGAAATTATATAAGGAGATAATAAAATGACAGAGTCTAAAAAAACAGAAAATATAAAAAACGCGCCTCCTCCATTTGAACGTATGTCGCAAAAACAGCGCTTGACTCAGTTGGAAAAGTTGGCCGATCGATTGGAACGGATGCGGATTGGGGATTATGTTTATAATTTGAATAAGACATCCCGAATTATTTGGTTGGGTTTAGTCAGTGGTATTGCGCGTGGGGTTGGTTTAACCATAGGTGCAACTTTGGTTATCGCTATTATTTTTAAAATTATCGCGGCACTGGTCAGTATGAACGTGCCTTATATCAGTGATGTTATGAAGGATGTTCAACAGACCTTAGAATCACGTTATGCACCTCGTTCAGCACCAGTTGTTCATACAGATGGAAGTTATTCGGCACACAGAAGGAGAAATTAATGAAAGCTTTAAATGTTTGTGTTATTGGAACAGGTTATGTTGGTCTACCAACGGGTGTTGGTTTGGCTGAGTTAGGACACCATGTCGTTTGTGTTGATAAGGATGAAAATAAGATTCATGCACTACAAAATGGACAAATAACCCTGTATGAAGAAGGGTTGGAAGAATTATTAAAAAAGAATTTTTCTGCGGGACAAATTCAATTTTCCACCTCAATGGAAAGTGTTTCAAATTCAGATGTGGTTATTGTTGCTGTGGGTACGCCACCACATCCTGTAACTCACGAAGCTGACATGCAATACATTCATGCCGCTGTTCGCGAATTGGCAACCTATTTAAAAAATTATACCGTTGTTGCAATCAAATCAACAGTGCCTGTTGGAACGGGAACTGTGGTTGAAAAGATTATCAAAGAACAAAACCCAACGGCTGACTTTGATGTGGTTTCTTTGCCAGAGTTTTTGCGGGAAGGTTTTGCAGTATATGATTTTTTCCATCCAGATCGTGTTATTGTTGGAACAAATTCAGAACGCGCCCAATCTGTTATTCAAACATTGTATGATGCCTTTGAAACTAAACCGAACATGTTATTTGTTAAGCGTGAATCTTCTGAAACAATCAAGTATGCCAGTAATGCTTTTTTAGCAATCAAAATTCATTATATCAATGAAATGGCGAATTTTTGTGAAAAGACTGGTGCCAATGTATTAGAGGTTGCCAAGGGTATGGGATTGGATACACGTATTGGACCGAGATTTTTAAATCCAGGACCTGGGTTTGGAGGTTCTTGCTTTCCAAAAGATACAATGGCGATGGCTTTTATGGGACGCCAAAATGATGTCTCTATGACGTTGATTGAAGATGTTATTAAAGAAAATTGGGCTCGTAAAAAACAAATGGCAAATCGTGTTTTGAATGTTGTCAAAGATATTCCCGACCCTAAAATAGCCGTTTTGGGTTTGGCTTTTAAAAATGGGACGGATGATTGTCGTGAATCGCCTGCAATGGAAATTTTGGATGAAATACTAAAGGCGAATGTTACTGTCACCGTCTACGATCCAAAAGCGATGGAAAATGCTAAAAAATTGATAGGTGATAAGGTTGTTTATGCATCAGATATGTATTCAGCAGTACAAAACGCAGATGTTGTCGCAATATTGACTGAATGGGATGACTTTAAGTCATTGGACCTACAAAAAATAGCCTACTCTATGAATCACAAAAATATTGTTGATTGTCGTAACCTTTTGGATCCCCAAAAGGCCAAAGAAAATGGATTTAATTATTTAGGGATTGGTCGATAACTAATCCCTAAATATTGGCAGACCTTTCTTCATTAAGGTTTCCTGCTGTTCCATATAGGTGGCTAAGTTGATGTTGTTACTGCGAATTGTCATACGCATTTGATCCGCAGTTGCCGTATTGGGATTGGCAAAAGCGGTCTTATAATACAGTTTTAATTTTTCCACCCCATCCAAGCGTTGATAAATAACGCCCAATATACCGCGAGCCAATAGGTCAGCAACCAAAGTGCTGTCAAGCCCCGTTGATGAGGCGTATTTTATCATTGAATTTAAAGCATCTTCTACACCATTTGCGTGAATTGTTGAAAATACTAAGTGTCCTGATGTAGCGGCAACTAAGCATTGGGCCGCTGTTTCTGGTGTACGGATTTCTCCCACCAAGATATAACGCGGTTTTGAACGCAGTGCAGACCTCAAACCAGCACCCCACTGGTCATTTTCAACACTCGTCTGCTTACACAATCCTAACCCACCATTTTTGGCATGGTATAAACCGGATAAGGGCATTTCTGGGGGGTCTTCAATTGTGTACAAAAAACCTCCTTCTGTCTCCAAATAACGTTTCATAATGGCTGATGCCGAAGTCGTTTTACCTTGCCCTGTTGGACCAGCAAAAAGTAATAATCCAGAAGATTTTCCCAAGCTAGCCAAATGATTGACAATTTCTGGAGCAAATCCCAATTGTTCAATTTCTGGGGCCTCATTGGGCATCTTACGACAGTTATATTGAACACCTTCTTTTGTCATAATACGTTCCACACGATAATAATCGCCAGCAAATTTAACTGAGTAAGAAGAAGTTCCAGTATAACCTTGCTCTAAGATACGTTTAAAATCTGGTAAATCAGGTGTAACAATGGGGATCAGTGCAAAACGGGTACGTGGATCACGTACATAGGCGATATCCTCAGGGGTGTACCAGATATCTGAAAAGCCAACTTCATGCAAACCAGCTCCTGTTACTTCGGTTGCATCTGCAGTGATTTGATCAGCTTCATTTGAAAAGGTGTGTTCTTTTTTGTCACTACTTCCAACTTTTGCTGCTGTTTGCTGAGGGGGGGATTGTGTTGTGGATTTTCCTCTAAGTGCAGCCAAAGGATCCTCTTCTGGAATAGAGGGCTGATCAGGCATTTTAACCTGTGAAACAGATTGCATGGTCGGCTCATCTTGTTGAACTGGTTGAGGGGATGGGGCTACTTGCTGCGTTGCTTGAGTGGTTTGTTCTCCCAGCTGATTAGATGAATTTTGTGTCATTGCTTGCGTTTGATGTGCCATCATAGGATTCATGGGCGGTTTAGCCTCATTTTGTTTTGGCGCATGAGTGTCTTCATTCTTTTTAAAAGACAAGAAATCTGGTAATATTGGTTTGTCAAACATAATAGCTCCTTTGCTTGCAATCAGCATGGCATATTTTGATGCTCATGTCCAGTAAAATTTTTATCGTTGAACATTTTTAAGTCTTAAAAAAGGACAAATCTGCCGAAAACCTTTTGCCGAGTCATATAAAATATTTTTATTAAGTTGGTTGTGTTCATCAATTTGAACATGCTTTATCATAGAAACAGGTAAAGGTTGTTGACCTGTATATTTAAAAGAGGCATTTGGTGTGTTTTGCATAAGCTGCTGATATTCTTTTGTAAAAGAAGGCTCTTTTTTGTGTAGTACATCTACTAATGTTTGCAAATACAGGATATCCGAATTTTGATGGCAAGGATTTTGGTTTTGATAACATGTAAGGCTATAGGATAAATCTGTATTAATGGGAGTTTTACCTTGAAAAATAAATGTTGTTTCTTGATTATTTTTTTGACATGAAATACTTGTAATTTTGCTTAAAAGCGAATCATTAGGGGGTAGGTTGATGGTTACATTTTTTAACTTTTGGTTGATTGACAATTGATGTTTGTTGAATAATTCCAATAGACCTGGTGCTAATTCTACATCTACTTGCCACGTTGGATAAATGATTTGTTCTGTGGGAACGTGAAATTCTATAATTAATGCTTGGTGTTGATTTAATCGTTTGTTTAATAAACCATTTTCTAATAAACGGATATGTGTGTCAGCCATTTCTTCATTTTGCCACACATAAAATCCATTAGGTAAAGGAAAATCGGTATTTTTTACTCCTTCATGTAAAAATGTTTTTAAACTATCTACATTCGTTGAAACGTGATAGAAAGAGGTTTGTTCTTTATTTGATTTTGAGGCGACCATAAAAATCCTTTCTTTAAAGGTTTAGCATAATAATCTTTTTTTCTCAAGATAAAACTTGCTCTTTTTCTAAAAAAGATTAAAATAGATATAAAAAGGAGATTAAATGCGTATATTGATTGCTGGTGCAGGACAAACTGGGGTCGCTTTGGCTCGTTATTTGCGGGCGGAAAATCATGAAATTGTCTTAATTGATAAAAATCCTAGTGCTTTGTCGGATCTGAGTGAACAGTTGGATATTCAAACCTTAACAGGTTCATGCGATTCTCCATTGGTTTTGGAAAGGGCTGGTGCTGAAAGTATGGATGTTTTGTTGGCTATGACCAGTGATGATCAAAGTAATATTATTGCTTGTTCTTTAGCCAAAGAGTTGTTTCATGTCACACGCCGAATTGCACGGGTATCTTCCAATGATTACCTTATGGGAAAATATTCGGACTTTTTGAAGGCTTTGTCGGTTGATGTTGTGGTGTCGCCTGAAAAGGAAACAGCCAATCAAATTTTGACGAGTTTGTCAATTAATGGGGCAACGGATATGACGATATTGGGACGCGGTTTAGTTCGTTTTTTGGGACTGAAATGTCGTTCTGATATCCCTTTCTTAGGTAAGAATCTGGCTCAAATTCGCCGACAAGTTGGGGATGTCAATTTGACAATAGTGGCGGTCGTCAGACGACACCAATTGATGGATTTGGAAAAAGTTGTTTTACAGGTTGGGGATGAGGTGTATTTCTTTGTGGAAACCGGGCACCTATCTTATGCTTTGGATATGTTTGGATGTGCTGAAATTCCATTGGATAATGTTTTGATGTTTGGGGGAGGGGCCATTGGTTTTCAAACGGCAAATGTTTTGGAATCTGATTCAGATGACACTCAAATTACATTGGTGGAAAGGGAAAAAACAAGGGCTTCTTTTTTGGCAGAGCATTTAGATCGGACTTTGGTTATTCATGGTGATGGCTTTGATGATAGCCTTTTGGATGATATTGATTTACAAGCAAATCAAGTCAGCATTGCAACGACACATTCGGATGAAAATAACGTTCTGTTGTCGTTGATGGCTAAACGGAGTGGCGTTAAACGTACCTGTGCTTTGGTACGTAACACCCTATATAAACAATACTTGCGTGGTTTAGGGGTGGATATTTTAATCAATCCCAATGCGGTGATGGTTTCTGCAGTATTAAAATGTTTGCGCAAAGGACGTTTAGCAAATGATTATTTTCTGCAGTCCGGGATGGGGGAAGTATTGGAAATGGATGCATTGAAAACATCACGCATTACCGGAGCCCCACTTGGGCGATTGAAAATACCTAAAGGGGTTCAAATTGGGGGAATTTTACGGGAAAATACTTTTTTATGTCCTCAGCGGAATTTACGCATTCAACCTGGTGATAAAGTATATGTATTCGTGGCTCGTGGATGCGTGGCTCAGGCCGAAAAACTCTTTACGGTGAGGCTTTCGTTTTTCGCATGACAGAATTGATTTATGGTGGTGTTCCTTCGGGATATGAAGCATTTATTTTAAGCAAAAATGTACAAAAGAAGAGTGCTGTTTATGTGGCCTCAAATGAAAAAAAAGCTTATCGTACCTATGGTATTATCAAATCAATTTGCCCAAAAGCCAAGGTCTTATTTTACCCGTCATGGGATACAGTTCCCTATGATCGGGTATCACCTGCGGCTGATATAGTAGGGTCGCAAATTGATTGTTTGATTCAATTATCCAATATAAAACAAAATGTTATATTGATAACATCTGTTTCTGCTTTAACTCAAAAGGTCCCTGTCCCAGAAACCTTTAGAAATGCGTGTTTTCAAATCAAAACAAGTCAAAAAATTGATTTTGACACACTAAAATCTTTTTTGGTGCGTTCGGGATATCAATCTACAGACGTTGTGATGCAGGCAGGTGATTTTGCTATTCGCGGTGAAATTGTGGATATTTTTACCCCTGGCTTAAATTTGCCAGTACGCTTGGATTTTTTTGATGATGAATTGGAAAGTATACGCTTTTTTGATCCGGCAACACAACGTACAACTGATCTGTTAAAAGAATTTGAAATCAAACCGGTTCGTTTGTTTGAATTAAATGAGGAAAGTTGTCGATTATTTCGATCCAAATACAGGGAACTATTTGATAATCCTTTACAGGACAGTATTTATCAGGCTGTTACAGATGAACGTTATACAGATGGTATGGAACACTTTTTACCACTTTTTTATGAAAAAATGGCATCATTATTAGATTATGTTTCAGATGCAGATATTTTTATAGGAACAACCTTTTGGGAATCTTTGAAAGCACGTACATCTCAGATTAATGATTATTATCAAGCTCGATTGCAGTACCAAGGTCCTAATGTCCCCCTTTATCATCCTTTACCACCGGAATTGTTTTTTATTGATGATATCAACATGAAAAAGTACTTAAAAAATCATTCAGTGATTCAGTTATCCCCCTTTCAAAGTGAAAAATTCCAAGATCAAGGAGCACGTGCAACACGTGATTTTGTGGATGTGCGGATTCAAAAAGATAAAGATTTATTTTTGGAAATAGCAGATTTTGTTCGTTCATCACGTAAGAAAGTGATTTTAACCACTCTGACTGAAGGAGCATCAGATCGTCTAAAGGCTCTATTTAAGGAAAAAGATTTAACTTTATCATTGGCGGACGATTTTAAATCAGCCCTAAAAAAGGCTCCAAGCATTTGGGTGGCTCCTTTTGAAACAGGCTTTCAAACAGATGATTTCTTGATTTTAACCGAAACAGATATGTTTGGGGAACGTTTACAAAGCGTTCCTAAGCGTCGTAAGGTTCAAGATTTTATTGCAGATATTTCTACACTTTCTAAGGGCGATTTGGTTGTTCATATCCAACATGGTATTGGACGGTTTATGGGATTGGAAACCTTGCAGGTAGCAGGGGCTGCGCATGATTGTCTGCTTTTGGAATATGCCGAAAATGCCCGTCTTTTTGTGCCTGTTGAAAATACAGATGTTTTATCACGTTATGGTTCGGGCGAAGTCGCGCTGGATAGACTTGGAAATCCTTCTTTTGCAAATCGCAAAACCAAAGTCCAAAAAGATTTACTCCAAATGGCGGGTCAATTGATGAAAATTGCAGGGCAAAGGGCTTTACATAAAATGCCCAAAATTTTGGCGCCTCATGGTCTTTATCAAGAATTTTGTGCGCGTTTTCCCTATACCGAAACAGAGGATCAGTTGCGTACAGTGGCGGAAATTGAAACGGATTTATCGGCAGGTAAACCCATGGATCGTTTGGTTTGTGGGGATGTGGGCTTTGGAAAAACAGAGGTTGCCATGCGTGCAGCCTTCTTATCCGTGATGGCGGGATATCAAGTGGCGGTTATTACTCCAACGACATTGTTGGCGCGTCAACACACGCAAAATTTTATTGATCGTTTTGCTGGTTTTCCCATTCGTATTGGTTCACTTTCCCGTTTGGTGTCTGCACGTGATGCCAAAAAAGTGAAAGATGAGTTGGAAAAAGGTAGTTTAGATATTGTTGTGGGAACACATGCACTTTTATCCAAAACGATGTGCTTTAAAAATTTAGGTCTTGTAATTGTGGATGAAGAGCAACATTTTGGTGTCAAACACAAAGAACGCTTAAAGGAATTGCAAGAGGGTGTTCATGTTTTAACATTGACCGCAACCCCCATTCCACGTACATTGCAATTGTCATTATCGGGAGTACGCGATCTATCCGTTATTGCGACCCCACCCGTGGACCGATTAGCGGTTAAAACCTATGTCATGCCTTTTGATCCTGTAGTGATGAAAGAAGCAATTTTACGCGAACATTTTCGTGGAGGACAAACCTTTGTTGTGGTGCCACGAATTTCAGATATGGCGGATGTATATGACGATTTGCACGCATTATTGCCTGATTTAAAAATGGTGCAAGCGCATGGGCAAATGCCACCTACACAGTTGGAAAACATTATGTCTGATTTTACCGAAGGCGCTTATGATGTTTTAATTGCTACCAGTATCATTGAATCAGGCTTGGATTTACCGCGCGTTAATACGATGATTGTTTATCGGGCGGATATGTTTGGTTTGGCAGCGCTTTACCAGCTACGTGGGCGTGTAGGGCGTGGTAAGCAAAAGGCTTATGCTTACTTAACAACAACGGGAAGCTTATCCGAAAATGCACGCAAGCGTTTGGAAGTGATGCAAAAATTGGATAGTTTAGGCGCTGGTTTTATGTTGGCGAGCCACGATTTGGATATCCGTGGAGCAGGGAACTTACTTGGTGCTGAACAATCGGGGCATATCCGTGAAATAGGGGTTGCTCTTTATCAAAAAATGTTGGCAGAGGCTGTTCATAATTTAAAAGCGGACAAAACGAAAATTGTTCAAGAAGATTTTTCACCACAAATTTCGGTGGGGCTTCCCGTGTTGATTCCATCCACTTATATTCCCGAATTGGATGTGCGGATGGATTTATACCGACGTATGGGGGATATTCAATCTATGGATGAAATCAACGCTATGCGTGCGGAATTAAAGGATCGTTTTGGTCTTTATCCGGTTGAAACAGAGAACTTATTTTTAACTTTGGAATTGAAATTGTTGGCGCGTAAAGCACACATTGAACGCTTAGATGCGGGTGAAAAAGGGGCAACGATCAGCTTTTTCAACAATACTTTTCCAAACCCAGCAGGATTGATTGATTACATAAAATCCCAAGTGGGTACGATGAAAATTCGTCCTGACCAAAAAGTGTTGGCCATTCGTGCTTGGCAGGATACCTCTAAGCGTTTAAGGGGTGTGCGTGATATGATTCAAAAAATCGCCTCATTAGTTTAAACGTCGTCATCATCTTCGGGTGGGGTGTAAGTATGAGTTGATTTGTTCCAGCGATTTCCCCATTGGCTTGTCAGTATTTTTTTGACTTTGTCGCAATCCGAGGAAAAGATTATTTTTACTTGACCGTTTGCTTCGACGACTAATGAATCTACACATTTATAATCGGCTTTTTTCTTGCCAATAACTTTCCATATTTTTGTGTTATCGTAATCTTTCATTTTGGTTAAACCATTGAGTGAAGCAATAGATACCAATTCATTGATTTTATTGGCCTCATTTTGTGTTTGACCATTTTGAAAAGCCATAATTCCACCAATGGTTAATATGCCAATAATAGACAAAACACCCAACATTTCAATCATGGTTCGTCCATACTCGTTCTTCATGATGATTCCTTTCATAAATATTTATACTTTATTTTTGTTTTGATAAAAGGCAGATATTTCAAAATGCCTTTTTTTTGGCTCCCAAATTGTTCAAATTTTCCCAAAGGAATGATACCAAACAGTTTCATTCTCACGATATGAGGGGCTTTCTTTTGAAATTTTAACCATAGATTCGGATGTTTACTACGCACGACTTTTCGAATTTTTTGTGCGGTATCCAACATCTTTTGACTTTGTGTTTTACTGGTATTTGTTTCATGTAGGTTATAGTGAAATAAAGTTTCGGGTAAATTATAAAATTTTGTTTTACCGATTAAATTACACCAAAGCATATAGTCTTCTGATGGGGAAAACTCCGCTTGATAAGGGGATTCTTTTAACACGCTTGCCCGTATCATAGAGCTAGGATGCAAAATCATACAATCTTGCATTAATCCCATTTGAATTTCTTCATTGGTTGTTGGAAGTCGTGATTGACGCATACGAGGTAGTATTTGGTATTGACATCCTACGACACCAATTTCTGGATGCCTATCCAAAAATTTTACCTGTTTTTCAAATCGTTTGACAAGAGATATATCATCATGATCCATCACGGCCAGATATTTACCCTTTGCCATCTGTATCAATTTATTACGGCTGGGTGTAATGCCCATATTTTTTTTGTTTTTAACATATTTTATACGTTTATCGTTGAACGCCTTAACGATTTCTTCACGTGAATCCGTGGGGCAATCATCCAAAATTAAAAACTCAAAATCCTTAAAAGTTTGATTTAAAATACTTTGAATTGTTGCCCTTAAAAATTCTGGCTTAGTTTTATAAACAGGCATTAAAACGGAAATCTTGGGTGCTTTCATGGAAACTCCTTGAAAGCAGCATAGCATAAAAATTTTTTTTAATCAATTGTTTTTTGTTTTTTTAATGCTTGAGGATTAATTGTTTGTTTTTGCCAATAATCAATGAAAGCATCATAATCATAAACATGGTAATTCAACTTGTATTTTTTTAACCAATTATTTATACGATCTAAATTTTCTGATGTTGTCACCAAAGAATGGATTCTGTTTGGATTTCTTTTAAAATCTATATTGTGTAAATATCCTTTTTTTTGTGCCATTTTATATTCTTCTTCATCCTTTGGATAAAGGACAAAAATGGTTCCCGCAGGTAGAAATTCTGTATAAGCGCCTAAATCAGAATGTCCAATAACTGTATTTTGAATATTTTCTTTTGTTGTAACTGAAAATTGCCCCAAAGGATCACCACTCGTTTTAATACCCCATAAATCTCTGCCAGAAACAATACGACCACTTTTTAAAATTTTTTCGGTGTTATAGATGGGAGTTCCATGAAATACCAAATGTTTAGAATCTGGTATTACTTCAAAAATTTTCTTTGAAAACTCTGAAATTTGTCTTTCTCTATCAATGATGTCCCTTGTATCATTTGGGCGTAAAAACTTTACTCTCCCTGTTTGGATTGAAATGAGATATTGCAGAAAAAGCAATTTTTCCCGTTTATCAGATGTATAGGATTGAAGTATTTTTTGAATATCTTCCTTATTCTTTTTAATCTTTTCTTTAAGTAAGGATGCTTTTTCAAGATAATTCATAAAAAATCCAACAAAAAAGTATTGTTTTTAAATTCCAATTGTTATATTTTGGGACAAAACTTTATTTTTCCTATTGATTCATGGAGTTAAAGAAATCATCATTATTTTTGGTGAATTTTAATTTTTCCATCAAGAATTCCATGGATTCTGTTACACCCATAGGAATCAAAATACGGCGCAACATCCACATTTTGGGCAGTTTATTCTTATCAACCAACAATTCTTCCTTACGTGTGCCAGATTTGGTTACATCAATAGCAGGGAAAATGCGCTTATCAGATACTTTACGATCCAATACGATTTCGCTATTTCCTGTGCCTTTAAATTCTTCAAAAATCACTTCATCCATACGCGACCCCGTATCCACCAAAGCGGTGCCGAATATTGTTAAAGAACCACCTTCTTCAATATTGCGGGCAGCACCAAAAAAGCGCTTGGGTTTTTGCAGAGCATTGGCATCCACACCGCCAGTTAAGACTTTTCCTGAACTGGGTACAACGGTGTTGTAAGCACGTGCCAAGCGTGTGATAGAATCTAACAAAATCACTACGTCTTGTTTATGTTCAACCAAACGTTTAGCCTTTTCAATAACCATTTCAGCGACCTGCACATGGCGTGCAGCGGGTTCATCAAAAGTGGATGAAATGACTTCACCTTTTACTGAGCGAATCATATCTGTCACTTCTTCTGGGCGTTCATCAATCAATAACATAATCAAGTGAGCCTTTGGAAAGTTTGCCGTTATGGCATGGGCAATATTTTGTAACATGACCGTCTTACCTGTTCTGGGGGGTGCAACAATCAAAGAACGTTGCCCAAAACCTTGAGGACAAATCAAATCTATAATTCTGTCTGTCAAATCCTTTTTCTTATTATCGGGTGCTTCATGTTCCATTTTGATGGCTTTTTCAGGGTATAAAGGTGTTAAATCATCAAAATTCACACGATAGCGTAATTTTTCTGGATCATCAAAATTGACTTGATTGATTTTGGTTAAAGAAAAGTATTTTTCATTATTTTTGGGGGCCGCAATTTCACCACTGATAGTATCGCCTGTGCGCAACCCATAGCGCTTGATATGTTGTGGTGCCACATAGATGTCATCTGGACCAGCCAAATAATTGGCCTCAGGGGAACGCAAGAATCCAAAGCCATCTTGCATGACCTGTAAAACACCTTCACCAAATAAGGTGGTTTCAGTTTCTGCCAAACGCTTTAAAATGGCATACATCATGTCTTGAGTGCGTAAACTGGCAGCATTTTCAATACCCAATTCTTCGGCATATTTCAATAAATCTGTTGGTGATTTTTTCTTTAGATCCTGCAATTGCATCGGATAACCTTTCATCAAAAATAATGGGAAATAATTCAAGCGGACGCTTGATGTTAACTATTATAGAACAAAATCACATATTCGTCAAGAAAAATCTTACTTGGGCTGGCATAAAGCCTTATAATTTAAATCAAGTGATTTTCTTATAAACGTTGCGCTGTTTGTTGCTAACGTGATGACACGTGCTTGAGCCCCATCTTCAACATAGGTATAGTCTGTCCAATGATCTTGAGCAGATCCTGCCCAAATTTGTTTTAGTTCCCAAAGTTCAGCTGACATACTGTTTTGGTTTGAATCTGAATAACAATAATATACCGAATTCTTTTGATTCATTTCACCAGCATTATAACAGTATAATCGGTTGAAATCAAACAATCGCATACCTTGTGCTTGACACCAATTATATGCAGACCACCAATTCATTTTATCAAAACTGCGTGCAACATATCCTAAACTTTGCGTTGTTGCAAAATTTTTACTACCAACCTTTGTACATTTACCATCTCCGCCACCGCTCACATCTACTGTTTTCCAACAATTTGAATCTTTTCTACAAAAGGTGCTATATCGGCAATAATAGCCACTGCCTACGCTACCACAATCCGCATTGGTTTCGCATGAATCACCTTCTTTTGAAACAGCCTCAGGATCCAAACAAACACCACCTTGACATTTACTTTGCATACCCTGATAGGTACAGGCAATACCATCCATGCCAGCAGCTGTGATATTACCCGAATCTTGGCACTTCATGCACTGTGAATCATAACAAAGGCCTGTGGTGGATGGTATATCAGGATCAGAACTGGGTTTTGGACACCATGATTTTCGTGCATTTTCGCATGATTGTTTATCAGCAAAGTCCGTTTTAAAAGCAGAATCATTGCTTTTTTCCATATTTTTGTTGTATCCAATAACCAAATTATTGGTTTGGGCGCATGCGCTGGCCTGCATATTTGTTCTTCCACCCTCTTTTGCAATCCATCGCACTATGGAATTTTTACCGAAGGATAGGAAAAGATTTTGACACGTTTGTTTGCTAACATTGGAAATTTGAATTCCAAATTCATTATCCCAAGTCAAAACTTCTGGTGAAATGCTGACCCCATCAAAGGATTTATTGGCAAATTCGTTTAAACTAGCACTTGAACCCAAAAACAGTTGTGAGGCAACACTGTAAGCGCATTTGTTGATTTCGTTCAGCAATTCGTTGTCCTTATGCTTCTGCATGGCCATCTTAAAACCATGAAGACCTGTCACAGACAAAACCCCTATAATTGCCAATACTGACAAGGTTTCAACCATTGTACGACCACGCTGTAAAATTTTATCCATAGAACACCTCCATTCTAACTGTACTGAAAAATATCCTTAAAGTCAAGCCTAATCTTTGTAAAATTCTTTTTTGACATTTTTGTTAAAATCTTTTATAATAAAAGCATGTTAAAAGAAAAATGTCTTTATTTTAATCGTTGCGGTGGTTGTGTATGGCAGGATTTATCCGAAGCTGAATATATTCAAAAAAAATCAGATTTTGTGCGCTATTGTTTTCGTGATGTGGGGGTGGATATTGAATTAAATCCTTTGATTTTAATTCCCACTGGAACACGTCGTCGGGCGAGCTTTTCTTTTGCGCGTGGGCATTTGGGATTTAATGAAGCCAAAAGTCACCAGATAGTGGAAATTGAATCTTGTCCACTATTGGTACCTCAAATAAATGCCCTGTTGCCAATTTTACGATCTATTATTCAAAAACTAAATACTTTGGGGGATGTTTTTGTGGCCTTAACAGATGTTGGTTTGGATATACATATATGTGACAAATTGGGTATGCCAAATTTGGAAAGATTGGAATTGTTGACGGGACTGAACCAGTATCCTGAAATTGCGCGCGTTGTTTATAATGATACGCCCATTTTTGAACGTGGGCTTTATGGTGGTTCAGCTGATAATTTTTCCCAGCCAAGTTTAGAAGGAGAAAAGGCTCTAGTCCAATTGGTTTTAACAGCAGCTCAAGGGGCAAAAAAAGTGGTGGATTTATTTTGTGGATCTGGTACTTTTACGCGTCCTTTATTGGATAAGGGGATTTTAACCACAGGTTATGATAATGTTTCAGATGCAGTGGCATGGTTGGGGCCCAATGGTGTTGTGAGGGATTTATTTCGTCGCCCACTGCTCGCTGAAGAATTACAAGGGATTGATTTGATTGTTATGGACCCACCACGAGCAGGGGCCTTAGCGCAATGTCAGCAGTTGGTGGAAGTAGGTTTCGGAAAGATTATTATGGTATCCTGCAACCCTAAAACAGCTGCACGTGATATTAAAATTTTAATGAATGGTGGTTGGAAATTATTTCCCATAACACCAGTGGATCAATTTACCTATTCCAACCATGTGGAATTGGTTACAGTTTTGGAGAAAAGAAAATGAAAATAGCTTTGATAACCGCTATGGAAAGCGAATTTAACGCCCTAAAAGATATATACCACTTTCAAAATAACCAAGCCGATGTCGGCGATAAGATCATCTATTTGGTTAAATGTGGCATGGGAAAAGTGAATGCGGCAATGACTGCACAAAAGTTATGTGATCAAGGTGTGGATTTGATTTTTTCTGTGGGTGTTGCTGGTGGTTTGGATTCTGCCTTAAAGCAAGGCGATATGGTGCTTTCTGAACGCGTGGCTTACCATGATGTTTGGTGTGGTGAAGGTAATTTAAAAGGTCAAGTCCAAAATTTACCCCTTTATTTTGAAACACCTCGCTTTGAAAATTTAGACATTCCTGGCGTTAAAAAAGGGTTATTTGTGACAGGGGATCAATTTGTGACGGATAAAAACGTTTTAAATCAGATCAAAGCTAATTTCCCTGAGGCTTTGGCAGTGGATATGGAAAGTGCTGCTATAGCTCAAGTTTGCTACTTAAATCATATTGATTTTGCTTCTATTCGAATCATTTCTGATGTGGTGGGAGAGGAAGGGCAAGAACAAATGTATAATGATTTTTGGAAAAATTGTCCTAAGGTTTTGGCAGAAGCCGTTCAAATGATCTTAGAAAAGTTGTAATATTTGCGTATTTTCTGCGTTGACAAAAGAGGGCTTTTTTGGTATAATTTGCCTCAAATTTCAAAAGGAGAAAAAAGATGATTTTGGATCAATTTTTAAAGGAAAAAATAGCTTCGTTGGCTGAATCTGTTTGGTCTTTGGATGAAAGTGCAAAAGTACTTTTAAAAAATCATCTGACTTTGGAAAAACCGGCTAACAAATCTTTTGGGGACTTTGCCACGAATGCAGCCATGATTTTATCCAAAAATTTACGTCAAAATCCACGTGTGCTGGCAGAACAGTTGGTTGAAAAATTGAAAGAAGAAGATTGTTTTAAAACGCTTGAAATTGCTGGGCCTGGTTTCATCAATATGCGTTTGAGTAGTTCTTTTTGGGATAAAGCGTTCGCTGAAATTTTTAATCAAAAAGATAAATTTGGCACATCCAATATTGGCCAAAATGAAAAGATAAATGTGGAGTTTTTATCAGCTAATCCAACAGGCCCTTTGCATGTGGGGCATAGTCGTGGCGCAATTTTTGGGGATGCTGTGGCAAGGTTGCTTTCAAAAATCGGCTATGATGTGACCAAAGAATACTACGTTAATGATTTCGGCAAACAAGTGGATGTATTGGCTGAATCAGTGTATTGGCGCTATGAAGAATTATTCGGGCGTCATAAAGGTGAATCTATTCCTGAAGGTCGCTACCCTGGTGATTATGTCATTCCTGTGGCTCAAAGCATTAAAGATTTGGATGGTGATCAATGGTTAGATAAAACGGATTGGTTAGAATATTTTAAAGCTAAATCTATTGAACAGATGCTGAAATTGATTCAATCAGATGCTGCAAAATTGGGTATCAAATTTGATGTCTTTACCTCTGAAAAATCATTAGTAGAAGATGGGGCGGTGGATAAAGCTGTTCAACAAATGCAGGATATGGGGTTGCTTTATAAAGGTATTCTTCCAAAACCCAAGGGTGAAGAAACAGAAGATTGGGCACCTGTGGAACAAACGCTTTTCCGTGCCAAAGATTTTGGAGATGATGGGGATCGTGTGATTTTACGTTCGGATGGTTCCAAAACTTATTTTACATCTGATATTGCTTATCATGTCAATAAATTTGATCGTGGTTTTCATCAAATGGTGGATATCTTTGGGGCTGATCACGGTGGTTATGTGAAACGTTTGAAGGCTGCAGTTAAGGCTTTGACAAATGCTCAGGCGACTTTGGATATTGCCTTATGTCAAGTTGTGAGTTTACAAAAAGATGGTAAACCCTTCCGTATGTCAAAACGTGCTGGTAATTTTGTTTTAGTGGATGATATTTTGGATGAAATTGATGCAGATGCTTTTCGTTTGTTTATGCTGACAAAATCAGCTGATAGTCAGATGAGTTTTGATTTGGCTAAAACAAAAGAACAATCAAAAGATAACCCCGTATTCTATATCCAATATGCATCTGCCAGAACTTATTCAGTTTTAAATACCTATGAAAAAATATTTGGTGTAATGCCAACAGAAAAAGATTTGGATATGCATTTATATGCGAATGCCAATGAAACAGAACGGGAGTTGATTCAAAAAATGTTAGGATTAACACATATCGTGGAAGTATCTGCACAAAATAAAGCTCCCCATTTGCTAGCGGGATATTTATATGAAATAGCCTCTTTATTTCATAGCATTTGGACCTTGGGTGCCAAAGGTGGTCACCGTTTTGTGGATGCCAATAATATGGAACAAACACGTAAAAATTTAGCACTCGTTATGGCAGTGCAACAGGTTCTGAAAAACGGCTTAGAGATATTGGGTATTACAGCCAAAACGCAGATGAGCCGCGAATTGCCAGCAGAATAAATTTAATAATTCATACGTGGGGGCAGGTTGCGTAATCGTACCAAATAGGGTTTCATTGGTTTATCACGACTGATAAGGTGTCCCAAAAACCACACGCTCAAGAAAGCCATTGCTTTTTGTGAAGCATCCAACTTTTTACCCACAGTATCAGCCGTTTCAAATTCCTGACGAAATTGGGAAATGTTTTTGATAAATAGTTGATGGCTGGCAATATGTTCTTCCATTTCGGGATAATGAATACGTTCCATAATGTCTTCTTCATGTGAAAAATGGTTACGCACATAATCATAACAGGCCTGAAACATTTTTTCCATGCCCTCTATGTGACGTTTTTTGATATCCTCAGAGGCCTGATTGATCACCTTCATAAACGCCTGATGTTCACTATCCAAAGGTGGATAGTTTAAGCTCATCTGTTCACGCCATGATATAATTGCCATTTTTCCCCCTTTCGTCTATTTTTAAGTGCTAAACAAGAAATGTACAACATCCCCATCTTGCATGACATAGTTTTTACCTTCTTGACGAAGTAATCCTTTTTCCCTTGCGCCACTTTCACCATTATGATCTACATAATCTTTATAAGATACAACTTCTGCCCGAATAAAGCCTTTTTCAAAATCTGAATGAATAATACCAGCGGCCTGTGGTGCCAAAATACCTTTACGCATAGTCCAAGCGTGTGCTTCTTTTGGACCAGATGTAAAGAATGTTTCCAAACCCAAAAGTTTATATCCTGCTTTAATGATTTGCGAAAGACCTGTTTCTTTTAACCCTAATGTTTCTAAGAACTCTGGTTGCTCTTCAGTGGGCAGTTGAGCAATTTCCTGTTCAATACCTGCACAAATTACGACAGCTGAGTTGCCTTGCTTTTGGGCCATTTCAAAAACACGCTTTGAAAAATCATTACCAGTTGCTGCGGCTGAATCATCCACATTGCAAACGTACAAAACAGGTTTTGCCGTCAATAATGCTAATTGGTTAAATAATTTTAAGCTTTCTGCATCATCTGGTCTTGCTAAACGAGCGGGTTTTCCATCACGCAACATATTGAGTGCTGGTTCAATAACGGCGACCCATGATTTAGCTTCTTTATCTCCAGATTTTGCTTTTTTTGAAACACCTTCCAAGCGTTTTTCCAAACTTTCCAAGTCTGCCAGCATTAACTCGGTTTCCACCGTTTCTGCATCACGTACTGGATCAATGGAGCCTTCTACATGTACAATATCTGTGTTTTCAAAACAGCGTAACACATGAATAATGGCATCTACCTCACGAATATTGCCCAAGAACTGATTGCCCAAGCCTTCGCCACGGCTTGCCCCTTTAACCAAGCCCGCAATGTCCACAAATTCCAATTGAGTTGGCACAATCTTGGCAGCGCTATCAATTTTTGCCAAAGTATCCAACCTTTCATCGGGTACAGCGACACGACCGATATTGGGTTCAATTGTGCAAAACGGATAATTCGCAGCCTGCGCATTGACAGTAGCTGTTAACGCATTAAATAAAGTTGACTTCCCAACATTGGGTAACCCCACAATTCCACAATTAAATCCCATAATACATCCTTTGTTAGAAATATTATCTACTATTTTATTTTATTTTTCAAGATTTTTTTCTTGTTATTTAAAAAAAAACATGCTAAAAAGACAAAAAGGGGAAATACTATGCATTTTAAAAGTTTATTGTTTTTTTGTTGGTTATTGTCTAATGCACCTCTTATGGCCCAAAATTTGGCTGAGGGTGATATTTGCCAAAAGGCTCTCTTAGAGGCAGAAAAAAAACGAGATACTCAGATATACACGCAATGTGGATTTGATGATGCTCATCGTGCATTAATTAATTGGTCCAGTTGGGCTCAGCGTAATAAATCCTATCAAGCAATGTATGAACTTTGTGTTCGTTATCCTAATACTTCGGATGGTGTTAAATTGTGTCAGATGGCTGCAATCGGAGGGAATGGCCCTGCGTTGATCTATTTGGCCGATAATATGTATGCCCAAAAAAAGTATCGTGAGGCTTTTGAAAGTTATACTCAAGCCCTTAAAAGTCCCATGCTAACTCAGGATGAAAAAGGACATATTGCCGAAAAAATAGGGGTGCTTTATTTGGATCCTAACAGTACATACCATAATGATTCAAAAGGATGGCCCTTGATTGAAAAAGCGGCAACTCAGCGGGGGGCGTTGGCCAATAATATCATAGGCGTGTACGCTATGTTGGGATTATCTGGTCAGAAGGTGGATATGAAAAAATCTTTTGAACACTTATGGCGTTCGGCTCTTTTGGGATGTAAAAATGCTGAGGAGAATTTGGGATTGTTCTATCTCGTTTATCAAAACAAGGTTAAATCACAAGACGCTCAAAAGTGGATGCAAGAAAAGATTTATTCATGTCAGTCCTCTTCTTTTGAACCAAATCAGCGTGAATATACAAACTTGACGCATCACGATTGTAATTGTGTGGATGTTGCACGAAAAGAAAAATTGGCAAGCCAGTACCCCTATCGATTGATAGCACTGAATCCATCAGGAGCAGTGATGCAAGATGCAGAGGGACGTCATTTTTCTGTGATGCAAGATACTGTTTTACCAAATGGGGCGCGGATAACTGAAATTCATAAAACGGCCGTTGTATTGAAAGAAGGAAAGACACGGCATGTTATTGGCTTGGCTCCTGATGAAAATTGTCGTCAATACTGTGCGGTTCAACAGACAACATCTCAAAACGCCAAAGATCCTGTTTCTCAAATAAAACCTTACCACTTCACATTTACACCATCAGAATGTTCGGATATACTATATTATGCCGAACAATTAGTTGATACAAAACTACCATTTACGGGTAAGCAAGAGTGTGGTTTTTCAGATGATTTGGATGAGGCTACTCAGATTTTGATGAAAGAATAAAAAAATCGTATCAAAAACTTGACTTTTGAATGAAAAAAGCCTATGTCTATAACATAATATAATATAGACAAAAGGAAAAAGTATGATTTTGAATGCCCTGTTTCGTTCGGCCAATGAACGCTATCTCAGAAAATTTAAAAAAACAGTTCAAAAAATTAATGCGATGGAGGCTGATTTTGAAAAGCTGACGGATGCTCAATTGACTGCAAAAACAGCCGAATATCGTGAAAGATTAAAACAAGGTGAAGCATTGGAATCACTTTTGCCAGAGGCTTTTGCGACTGTGCGTGAAGCATCCAAACGTACGTTGGGGTTGCGCCCTTTTGATGTTCAATTATTGGGAGGAATGGTTCTATTCGATAACAAAATTGCCGAAATGCGTACAGGTGAAGGTAAAACTTTGGTGGCCACACTGCCTGTCTATTTGAATGCTTTGACTGGGAAGGGAGTTCATGTTGTCACTGTGAACGATTACTTAGCCAAACGTGATAGTGAGTGGATGGGTAAAATTTATCGTTTTTTGGGATTAACGGTGGGGTGTGTTATTGATCAAATGAACTTTGAACAAAGACGTGCAGCCTATAATTCGGATGTAACTTATGCAACAAATAATCAGCTGGGCTTTGATTATTTGCGTGATAATATGGCATTATCTAAGGATATGATGGTTCAACGCCCATTTAATTATGCCATTGTAGATGAAGTGGATTCAATTTTGATTGATGAGGCTCGGACGCCATTGATTATATCTGGTCCTGCGGAAGATTCGTCTGATTTGTATCGTAAAGTTAGTGATGTTATGACACATATCCGCCCTGAACACTATGAAAAAGATGAAAAATTTAAAGTTGTAACTTTGACAGATTTGGGCGTAGAGTTTGTGGAAAATGCTTTGCATGAGGCTGAATTATTGGTGGGAGGATTGTATGATGCGGCCAATATTTCATTGGTGCATTATGTGGAAGAGTGTTTGCGTGCCCATGTTATGCTACAAAAGGATGTTGATTACATTGTCAAAGACAATCAGGTAATGATTATTGATGAGTTTACAGGGCGTATTATGAATGGTCGGCGCTATTCTGATGGTTTGCATCAGGCCTTAGAAGCCAAAGAAGGTGTGGAAATTCAACCTGAAAATCAAACATTAGCCTCAATTACTTTCCAAAATTATTTCCGTTTGTATCCTAAATTGGCGGGTATGACGGGAACTGCCATGACTGAGGCAGCAGAATTTGATGATATTTATAAATTAGAGGTTATTGAAATTCCTGGAAATAAACCTCTTGCGCGTAAAGATGAACAAGATATTATTTACCGTACAGCCGAAGAAAAATATGATGCAATTATTTCAGAAATAGAAGCAGCGCATAAACGCAACCAACCGATTTTGGTGGGAACAATCAGTATTGAAAAATCCGAAATTTTGGCGGATTTATTAAAAAAGAAAACGGATTTAAAATTTAACGTTTTAAATGCGCGCCACCACGAACAAGAAGCTAAAATTATTGCTCAAGCGGGTGTTCCTGGTGCAATTACAATTGCTACAAATATGGCAGGTCGTGGAACAGATATTCAGTTGGGTGGTAACTTTGAAATGCGTTTTGCAGAAGAAAAAGAAAAACATCCAGAGGCAGATGAAAAAGAATTAGCGGAAAAAATTCAGGCTGAAATTGCACGAAATAAAGAGATAGCCCTTAAGGCTGGAGGACTTTATGTTTTGGGATCAGAACGTCATGAAAGTCGCCGCATAGATAATCAGTTGCGTGGCCGTTCTGGACGTCAAGGTGATCCTGGACAATCACGATTCTATGTCTCCTTGGAAGATGACTTGATGCGTATTTTTGGTTCAGAACGTATAGGCTTAATATTAAAAAAGATGGGGCTGAAACATGGACAAGATATTCACAGTCCTTGGATTAGTAAGGCAATTGCGCATGCTCAAAAGAAAGTAGAAGAGCACCATTTTACCACACGTAAAAATGTTTTAAAATATGATGATGTGATGAATGATCAGCGTAAAATCATTTATGAACAGCGTCGTGAATTATTGGAAAGTTCTAATGTACATGATGTACTGCGTGATATGCGTCGTGATTGTTTGGAAAACTTGATTTATGCTTTGGCACCTGAAAAGACATCTCCAGAAGATTGGGATGCTGAAAATATCCATAATGAGGTGTTGAATTTGACAAATTTGGATTTACCCTTTGCCTCTTGGAAAAATGAAGTGGGAATTCAATCTTCTGATTTAGTGAATCGTGTTATGAAAGCGGCCGATGAGTTATGGCAAAAGAAAATGGAATTTTTACCCGAAAGTTCCCGTAATGATTTGGAAAAAACGTTATTAATTCAATCTGTTGATATGGCATGGAAGGAACATTTAAAGAGTTTGGATTTTATGAAAACGTCTATTGGGTTGCGTGCCTATGCCCAAAAAAATCCATTATATGAATATAAAAAAGAAGCCTTTATTTTATTTGAAATAATGTTGGTAAAATTACGTGAAAATGTGACAAAGGTATTGGGTTTTTCTGAGATTAAGATTCAACCAAGACAAACGCCAATAGAACAGCCTCAGAAAGTTTCTCAAGGACAAATGGAGGATTTGCCTGAACCGAAGACTCAAAAGCCTTTTTTGAACGATATTCCACGCAATGCGCCTTGTCCCTGTGGTTCTGGTAAGAAATATAAACATTGTTGTGGAAAATTGGATTAAAAAATCTCCCGATTTTCGGGAGATTTTCTCAAGAACTAACGTGTTCTCCAATACGTTCTGATGATTGTTTTTTTTGTGGTTATTTTTTCTTGTACTTTGCTTTCTCGTTCAAGCATTTTCAAATAGTCTACAATTCCGGAATCAGATTGAAAACGAGCATTGTTATCCATAATTTCAAATGGTTTCATTGGGGACTCTTCAAAATCTTCCATAGATTCAAAGCCAACTAAATGACCTTTCATTGTTTTTCCTTTCTTTAAAAGATCATCATAGTATATCACAAAAATTCATATTTATCAACTTTTCCAATTTTGGTTAGCAAATTCCCAATTTAATAAGTTTTGGCTTATTTTTGTCAAATACTCTTTGCGGTTGTTTTGGTAATCTAAATAATAGGCATGTTCCCATACATCAATACATAGTAATGACTTGATGCCATGTCTAGTTAAAGGTGTTTGAGCATTGGATGTGGATATAATTTTTAAAACGCCATTTTCGGCAATCAACCAAACCCAACCGCTTCCAAATTGATTCATCCCTGCTTCTACGATTTGATTTAAACAGTTATTTATAGAACCAAAATCACGGTGAATAGCTTGTTGTAATGCCGGACTAATTATTCGTTTCTTTTTATCAGAGGTCAATGAATTCCAATAAAATTGATGATTCCAAACTTGGGCAGCGTTGTTGAATAGTTTTGTTAAGACCGTATCACAAGATGCAGTTAGAATCAAGTTTTCTAAATCCATATTGGCCATTTCTGTTTGGTTGATCAGGTCATCTGTCGTTTTAACGTAGTTGGCTTGGTGCTTACCATAGTGGTACTGGATAGTTGTTTGCGAAATATAAGGTTCAAGCACTTTAAAGTCATAGGGTAGTGGGTGTAGTTGAATCATTTTATTTCCTCCTTTTTTTGAAAATGGGCAGAAATATTGTTTTTATCAAGCTCATCAATAAAAAATATTGCATTTTATAAAAAAATTTGTTATGATAGAATTGTTGCGACCATGGTGGAATTGGTAGACACGCAAGCTTGAGGTGCTTGTGGAGAGATCCGTGGAAGTTCGAGTCTTCTTGGTCGCACCAATTTGTATTGCTTCCGTTGCGGCGCTTTTTTTATTTTTCCCCTTGCATTTATTTTAAAAATAGTTTTAACTGGTGACATGTATCAGGAGTGGTGTGATGGAAACCTTATTACAAATTGCGAAACGTTTGGGAATTAAGCCGAATCCCCATATGACAAAAGAACAATTTGAAGCTATCCATAGAAAAATTTGCACAGAGTTTGGGGGAGATTTTACATGGAGTACTTTGGTTGATGCGCTGTATAATAAGCGCAAAAAAATCCCTCAAATTTGGAATGAAAAAAATGTCCAAAAGAATATTGAATATTTAAAAAAAATGGTACCCCAAGGTATTCGTGTCCATGATCAAGATAATTTTCCCGTAAAATTGGATGAAGATGCTATTTTTGTGTGGCATAGTGCTCGTCAAAAGGGTGAATATTATCGGGAACGATTTGCTGTCAGTATAAATTTAGATGATCCCAAATTGCCCACATTATACATGAAATTGGATGATTTTATAAGAAAACATCATGCTGCTTATAAAATTGTTGATTTTTGGCATATCCAGCGAACAGATCCGTTAAACATTTATATGACAAAAGAAATTACACCAGAAATAACAAGGGAATTATATGGTATTGTGGGACCATTTTTAAAAAAGAAGAACCACGCATATTTGGATGGTTTCTCCATTACAAATAATGGGCGGGTTATAGAAGGGATGAAATATGGCCCAGAACCTTTATTATGGAGTGAATTTCGTGGTGAGAATAAGAATAGGTTAGTAGCGCATATTACATTCATGTTAAAAAATTTACCTCCTCAATTTAAGCAACGCGATTTGTTTTATAATATTCGCGATGCGCAGTCCTTGGGGCAAGTGAGTGCAAATGTGCAATATATGGATTTAATTTATTATTTAGCAGGTAAAGAAGGTCAAAATCCTTTTCAACTGGGAAATCAATATGGTTTGCCAGTTGGTAAGGTTTCCGATCGTTATGCTCGCAAATACAACAAAAAAATTGATATTGCTGATGAAGGTTATGGACCCACCAAAACAAAGTTGAAAACGCCCAAATCCTCCACTATTACTGAATCAAAAAACAATGTATCTTCTCGGCAAAAAAAGTCTACATCAAGTCCAGTTTATCCAACAATGCGTGATTTGTTGAATCAAATGCAGCAGATGTGTTCTGATGCACGAGTCATGTCTGCAGAATTATCTGAGTTACGTCAAGAAAATCAACAATTACGTCAAAGAATTGAAAGCCTTAAGAAACAAAGTTCGCAATTAAAGTCTCAAAATCAGCAATTGCATGCTAAAAGAGGAATATCTACAAAAGGTATGGATGTTTAGCTTATAAATTTTTCTTGACTTTTATTTTTTGAAATGTTATAATGCTTTCATTCCAATAAAAGACTAGGAAATTTAGTCTCCAAGGAGATACCCCGTTCGGCGATGGTTCGCTCACCGGGGCGCAACTGTTATAAAGGAGTTTTGAACGTTGTTTAATGGTTTAACAGATCGGCTGACTAAAATCTTTAACAAGCTTTCGGGGCGTGGGCTTATTACGGAATCTGTTATGGAAGAAACAGCGCGTGAAATTCGAATTGCGTTGTTGGAAGCTGATGTTGCTTTGCCAGTTGCTAAAGACTTTATCAATCGTGTGAAAGAAAAGGCTGTAGGTCAAGAAGTCGTTCGTTCCGTTCAACCTGCTCAAATGGTTATTAAAATTGTTCATGATGAGTTGGTGGATTTGTTGGGAAAACCACAAGATTTAAAGTTTCAACCTAATACACAAAATGTTTATTTAATGGTGGGCTTGCAAGGATCTGGTAAAACAACTTCTTCGGCAAAGTTAGCACTGAAACTGAAAAAATTAGGAAAAAAAGTCTTGTTAGCCAGTCTTGATACCTATCGTCCTGCAGCTCAGGAACAGTTGGCTGATTTGGGTAAAAGTTATGGTTTGGATGTGCTTTCAATTGTGGCAGGTGAAAAGCCTTTACAAATTACCGAACGCGCTTTAAAAGAAGCCAAACTTGGCCTTTATGAGATTTTGATTTTGGATACGGCAGGACGCTTGCATATTGATGATGAAATGATGCAGGAAGTAGCCCGAATTCGTGATTTATCAAATCCGCAGGAAACTTTTCTGGTTGTGGATTCTTTAATGGGTCAGGATGCGGTGAATGTGGCCAAAGAGTTTAAAGAAAAAGTTGGCGTAAGTGGTGTGATTTTAACCCGAGTGGATGGTGATGCACGTGGTGGTGCAGCGCTTTCTATGCGTACTGTAACAGGAATGCCAATCCAATTTTTGGGTGTGGGTGAAAAAGCGGATGCTATTGAAGCGTTTGATGCTAAGCGCGTGGCCGATCGTATCTTGGGTATGGGTGATATTGTGGGTTTGGTGGAAACAGCCATTGAAAAAACGAATCAAGAAGATATTGAACAGCAAGCCATGCAAATGATGAGTGGTCATTTTGATTTAAATGATTTACTCAAACAATTTGAACAGATGGAAAAATTAGGCGATATGAAATCTTTAATTAAGATGATGCCTGCAAAGTTGATTGGAAATTTAGATGAATCTAAAATTGATAATCGCTTGATTAAACGTCAAAAAGCCATTATTTTATCAATGACGGCAAAAGAACGTGAAAATCCTGAAATTATAAAAGCCAGTCGTAAACTGCGCATTGCCAGTGGTGCTGGTGTAAAAGTAGAAGATGTCAATAAATTGCTCAAAGGTTATGAGCAAATGGCTGATGTGATGAAAAAGTTTAAAAAGATTGGACCTTTGGGAATGCTCTCTAGATTTAAGCAAATGAGTAGTATGCTTAAAGGAATGCCTGGTAATGGCGGAGGATTTCCTCCGTTTAATGTCTAACTACAACAGAAAGGAAAAGGAAATATGTCAGTTAGAATTCGTTTAGCCCGTGGTGGCGCCAAAAAACGCCCTGTTCACAAAATCGTTGTGGCAGATAAGCGTTGTCGTCGTGATGGACGTTATATTGAAGAATTAGGATTTTATAATCCTTTACTTCCTAAGGATAGCAAAGATGCTTTGCGTGTCAATGTGGAAGCAGCCAAAAAGTGGATGGCTCAAGGGGCCGAAATCACCGAACGCGTACAAAAATTGTTCGCCTTGTTAGGTTTGTGTGATAAGCCAGCTGTTCGTGAAACACCGAAAAAGTCTGCTCCTAAAGCGAAGGCTCAAGAACGTATGAAGGCTGAAGCAGAAGCTAAAGCCGCCGCTGAAGAAGCCGCTAAGGCCGAAGCTGAAGCAGCCAAAGCTGCTGCTGAACAACCAGCCGAAGCTCCTGCAGAACAACCTGCTGAAGAACCAAAAGCTGAATAAGGATTTAATATGTCGCTGATTGCAGTCGGTCAAATTGTGAATGTTCATGGAATTAAAGGTGTGATGAAGGTCAAGCCTTATTTGGTGAACATGTCTGATTTTAAGGGACTCAATCCCTTGACCGATAAGGATGGCAAAAAACACTTTGAAGCCACATTGGTTGGACATCAAAAGGAATGTTGGTTGGTTGCGATGAAAGGTATTACTGATCGCACAACGGCTGAAAACTTCAAAGGGTTGGAACTTTATACAAAACGTGAAAACCTACCCAAAACAAAGGAAAATGAATTCTATCATTGTGATTTGGTTGGGGTGGCTGTTTATCAAAACGATTTGGAATTTGGAAAAGTATTGCGTGTACTGAATTATGGGGCAGGCGATATTTTGCAAATCAAAACTATTCAAGGACAAACTTTGGAACTTTCTTTTTCCAAAGCGAATTTCCCAAAGGTAGATATTGCAAACAAAAAAATTCAAATTGTTTTACCCGAAGATATGAAGGAGAGGTTAAAATGAAAGTCAATGTTTTAACACTTTATCCTGAAATGTTTCCTGGGTGCTTGGGCTACTCATTGGTGGGTAAGGCATTGGCAGAAAAAAAATGGGAATTGAATGTCGTGAATATCCGTGATTTTTCGGACAACCATTATAAATCTGTTGATGATACGCCTTTTGGTGGGGGTGCTGGTATGATTATGCGTCCAGATATTTTGGATAAAGCTTTAACATCTGTGAATCCCCAAGGCCAGATTTATTATCTGTCCCCACGGGGTGAAACCTTTTGTCAAACAACCGCTCAAAAATGGGCTCAAACCCCAGAGTTGACTTTTGTATGTGGACGTTTTGAAGGCGTGGATGAACGTGTTTTAGAAAAATGGTCCATTCAAGAAATCAGCGTGGGTGATTTTGTGTTATCAGGTGGTGAACCGGCTCTGTTGACTATGTTGGATGCCACCGTGCGTTTAATTGATGGTGTGTTGGGAAATGCCGAATCTATTCAAGAGGAAAGTTTTTCCAATGGCCTATTGGAATATCCGCAATATACAAAGCCACAAAACTGGGAAAATCGTTTGGTGCCGGAAGTGCTAACCAGTGGACATCATGCCAAAATCAAACAATGGCGACATGAACAATCTGAACTCTTAACAAAAACAAGACGGCCAGACTTGTATGAAAAATATCTGACCAATTTAAAGAAAGGAAAATAAAATGAACCAAAATACAGAAAAAGTTATTAAGACGCGTTATTAGCGGCGAAATTAGTTTTTCTTATTTTGATGCATCGGGTCTATTCATTAACATAAACGAAAGGAGAGATGAAAGATGACCAAGAAAATTATTCAAGACTTGAAAGCAGAACAAATTGCCAAGTTAGATAAAAAGATTCCTGATTTTAAAGCAGGGGATACCTTGCGTGTTCTTTGCCGAATCGTGGAAGAAAAAAATACGCGTAATCAGGCCTATGAAGGTGTGTGTATTGCCCGTCACAATGATGGTGCTGCCTCTACCTTTACTGTGCGCAAAATTTCCTTTGGGGAAGGTGTGGAACGTGTGTTCCCATTATATTCTCCCAATATCGTGGAAATCAAAGTGGTGCGTCGTGGTCAAGTGAAACGCAGTAAGCTTTATTACTTGCGTCAATTGTTTGGTAAAAAAGCCCGTATTGCTGAAGAAAAAGATTCTGAAGTAAAGGCTTAATTGCCAAAAGGTTTTCCGATTTCCCCGACCGTTAAAATCGGTTCGGGGATTTTTGGGATTGACGGAATAAAAATTTTGTGGTTTAATTCCAATTAGGAGAAATAAAGTGTTAAAATTGCTTGAACCCACAAAAGAAAATTTACAAAAAATGAAAGCAGGATTGGCTGAATTAAAGGTTAGCCCGACTCCTTATGATATTGGCCAAACAGAAACTTTAATCAAGTATATGGAAAATGATTTTGATGGTTATCTAGAGGATTGGCAACAAAAACGAGAATCTCAGCAACCTGACGGTAAAGTTCCATCAACAACATTATTTTTATTCGATGATGATAAATTTATTGGTTTTTATAATATTCGCCATTATTTAAATGATTTTTTAAAAATACGAGGTGGACATATTGCCTATCAAATTATTCCTTCTGAACGTGGTAAAGGCTATGTAAAACAAGGATTGAAATTAGTCTTGAATTGGTGTCATAATCAGTTGGGATTGGATGAGGTTATGCTCAGTTGTAATGCAGAAAATCATGCCTCTGATAGGGCTATGACAAGTGTGATGAATGAAGTTGGCGGACACAGAGATCCAGATCTTAAATTGGACAGCCACATTGAACGCCGTGTTTGGATAAAAACTCAAAATGAGAGGGAATAGAAATGCTTAAAATTCGCCCAGCAACACCCGAAGATGCTTTTGATATTGCCACCATTAATACGTTGGGTTGGAAAAAAACTTATCGTGGTTTAATGCCTGATCAAATTTTGGATAGTTTGGCTGTCACTGAAGAACGTGTTGAAGGGTGGAAAAAAGTGATCCAAAATGCTGAAATTTATATGGTTGCTGAAAACGAAAATGGTGTTGTGGGCTATCTATCGGGCGGAAAATCCCGAGAACCTAATGTTCCATATACTTATGAACTTTATGCACTTTATGTACATCCCGATTGCCAACGTTCTGGGGTTGGTTGTGCTTTGGTAAAGGCTTTTAGGAAAAGAATTAAAGGGGCAGCCTTTTGTGTTTATGCACTGGATGGCAACACATGTGCTCTTAATTTTTATCATAAAATAGGGGGGGTACGTTATCCTAAATATGATAGTGATAGCGAAACTTATGGTGTTATGATGCACGATCTTATGTTGGGATTTAAGGGGAAAACACATGCTTAAAATCCGCTCAGCTCAAAAAGAAGATGCCAAAGATTTAGCCACTATCAACGTATTGGGGTGGAAAACAACTTATAGGGGGCTTGTTCCTGATGAATTATTGGATGTACTCACTGTTACAGAAAAACGTATCGAACGATTTGGAAATCAAATTTTGGAATTTAAAATTTGTTTGGTGGCCGAAAATGAAACAGGCATAATTGGATATTTGTTTGGTGGCAAAACACGGGATAATAACATACCGTATGAATATGAAATATATGCATTTTATATCCATCCCGATTTTCAAAGAAAGGGTGTTGGGACGATCTTATTCAATAATTTTAAAGAAAAGATCCAAGGTGCCAGTTTTTGTGTCTATGCGTTGGATGGCAATGTGAAAGGTATTAATTTTTATCAAAAAATGGGTGGTATTCGTTATCCCAAATTTGATAAAGATCAAGAAGCATATCATTATGTGATGCACGAAATTTTATTGGGATTTAAGGCAGAAAGATGAGTGAAAATTTGACAATTACAGCTCCTGAAAATCTGCCCAAAACACGTTTGGATAAGTTTTTGGCGGACAGCTTTCCCGACTATTCTCGCAATCAGTTTATTCATTTAATTGAAGCGGGGGCTGTACAAATTGTGGGGCAGGAAAATCTTTCCCTTTCACCTGATGATAAAGTGATATCTGGTGCTACTTATACCATTATCCCACCTGAACCAACCGAACCTGATCCAGAACCTGAAAATATTCCTTTAGATATTATTTATGAAGATAATGATTTATTGGTTGTCAATAAACCTGCCGGTTTAGTGGTTCATCCTGGTGCAGGTAATTGGACCGGAACACTGGTGAATGCATTACTTTACCATTGTGGCGATTCACTTTCGGGGATCAATGGTGTAAAACGCCCCGGGATAGTGCATCGTATTGATAAAGATACTTCTGGATTATTGGTTGTTGCAAAAAACGATAGAGCGCATGTGGGACTTGCTAAACAATTTGAAGTCCACTCCATTCAGCGTATTTATGATGCTTTTGTGTGGGGATTGACACCGGAATCAGGTCGTATAGAGGGCAATATTGGTCGCAGTTCTGTAAATCGTCAAAAAATGACTATTGTGAAAGTGGGGGGTAAGCCTGCTGTGACACATTTTGAACGCATCAATGCTTATGGTATCTTGGCTAGCCATATTAAATGTCATTTGGAAACGGGGCGTACACATCAAATTCGTGTACATATGACTTCTATAAAACATCCTTTAATTGGTGATGAATTATATGGTTCTGCTCCAAAAACTGCTCCTGAGAATATTCGATTTTTTCCACGTCAAGCCTTACATGCGGGATTGTTGGGCTTTATACATCCTATTACTCAAAAACAAATGTTGTTTGAAGCACCTATCCCAGAGGATTTAAAGCAACTGAAATCGGACTTAGAAAAAATTTAATTTTTTCTTAATTCAGAGGGTAGATCCCAATCAAGATTTTGTGGATCCTTCGGCATATATCCCACATAATAACCTATAATAACAATCCCAAAAGGATTATCCATAGATGTTTTTGTAATTTTTTCGGCCGTATCTCTTACCCATTTATCTTCGTTATTTTTGCTATAAATGACTCTAATCCAAATACGTCTCCGTTGACGCAACAGGGTATTTTCATATTTGCATTTTAAACATTCTGAGGTGTTGTTAAAACAATTACAAACAGGAAGTGCAGAGTCCTGTTTTGGAAAGTCAAATGTTTCTATGACAGCAGTCCATAAACTACCATAATAAGGGTGTAAATTATAGATGTGTACATCACGAACTTTATTTTGACCAATGGTCTCATTAAGCAAAGATTCCAAGCCTTTTCGTGCTGATTCTCTCATTGACTTGAGTGATGATCGTATGACGAAACTTTGGTCATTTAAAAGGTTTTGTGCTTCGTAGAGTGTTTTATCATTTAAAGCATTTCTTTCGGTAATATAATGTCGTAAAAAATTTTCAGTAATAAATTGTCGTGCAGGCATGGATCTTTGCATATACTCAGCTTGATTTAATACTTTTTCTTCTCTGTCTAATTGAAAAAGCATTAAACCTTGATTGTTTTGAACACGTGCGCTAACTCTTTGGGCTGAATAGATGAAAATGCCGGCTCCTGCAAACATACATGCTAGGTTAATGAGCGCAAAAATAACCAAAATACGATTCATTTTAATGAAACGCCTTTCTGGAAAGGCGGATACCTGTTTTCGGCTGGGATAAGCCTCCAACTGATCTTTATCTTTTGGTGTTTCGGATATGGGGTTCTTTTTTTTCATCTAAGGTCCCTTTTTTTATAGAGTGTAATGTATTTTTTTGTAAAGTTCAACTCTTTTTTCTTGAATTTTTTTTTAAATTAACCTTAAATAGCGATACAAGGAGTTCGTATGAAAAATTATTTATTAGTTTTATTTATATGTACTTTTTCCTTTTCAGTTTTTGCTGCTGGTGCATCAGCCTTGGAAGATGCTGCTATGCTTGGTACAATGGCTGGTTTGGCCGAAACCTGTAAGGAAAATAGCAAAAAAATAGCAGATTTTGAATTGATTTCAGCACGGCTAATTGCCCTAAACAGTCATTCTGATGAAGAAGAAATTGCCGGCTATCGTCGATATGCTGAGGAAAAATCAACCGCAATGCGTAAGCAAAAAAATACCCCAAAAATGAATTGTAAAGAGGTTTTACACCGTTTCGAAAATATGCCTATTTTTAAATCTGTTGTATATAGCGATGGTTCTGTGAAATTATCAGATGGAACTTTTTTAAAAACAAAGCGTCCACCAGCACAATTAAAAAAGACTAAATGAGACCAGAAATTTTATTACCCCTGTTTGAAGAATTAAAATCTATCAAAGGTATTGGCGATAAAACAGCGCGCTGGTTGAAATATTTATGTGGTAGTGGATGTGTGATAGATATGCTTTGGCATTTACCTGCCAGTGTTAAACACAGGATTTTTTTTGATAAAAATCCACCATTGGATGAGCCAATTCGTACGCGGCTTTCTGTAAAAGAATATGTGGTTCCTAAAATCAAAAGATTGCCTCTACGCATTATTTGTCAGGCAGATTTTGGACGTGTTGATTTGATATTTTTTCACTATCATTTAGCGTCAATGACTTCTAAATTTCCTATTGAAAGTAAAATTTTTGTGGCAGGTACCCTGCATGAAAAGGAGAATTATTACGAAATAATACATCCAGATGGAATAGCTCTTTTATCGGATAAAATTCCTGAATACCAAATTATTTACCCCATGACTGAGGGTAAAACAAGTGCCACTTTGACGCGTTTAATGGAAAATGTATGGCAAAAAATTCCAGAACTACCCGAATGGTTGGATGAAGAAGTAATCCACAAAAATCATTTTCTTTCTTGGAAACAGTCTTTATTTTGTGCCCATCATCCCAAAATGATATCTGATTGCAGTCGTAACAATCCTGCGCGTCAAAGATTGATCTATGATGAGTTATTAGCCCACCAATTATCATTAAAACTTATTCGTCAGTACCATCAACAGCAGATGGGCATAGGGTGTCCTTTAAAAAATACAATTAAATTAAATTTACCATTCCAATTGACGAAAGCACAACAAAAAGTTTTATATGAAATAAGTGATGATTTATCAGCCCCTTTTCCCATGAATCGATTACTGCAAGGTGATGTAGGGTCTGGAAAAACGATTGTGGCAGTTTTATCGGCTCTGCATGTGATAGCAAATAACCATCAAGTAGCCCTGATGGCACCTACGGATATTTTGGCGCGTCAACATTATGGAAAAATTCAAAAATTGTTGGCTAAATCAGGGGTACAAGTGGCCCTTTTAACAGCCAAAGAAAAAGGTAAAGTACGTAAGGCAATTTTGAATAATTTAGTGCAAGGGAAAATTCAATTTTTAATTGGAACGCACGCCTTGATAGAGGACAATGTTCAGTTTCAAAAATTGGGTTTGGCGATTGTGGATGAGCAACATCGATTTGGAGTCAATCAACGTTTGGATTTAATTCAAAAACAAAAGGGATGTAATTTGCTAGTGATGAGTGCTACGCCCATTCCACGTTCTTTGGCGATGACAACCTATGGCGATATGGATATTTCTGTTTTGGATGAAAAACCTAAGGGGCGTCAAAGTATTTTAACCCGTGTGATGACGTTGGGTAAAATTCCACAATTAGTTGAGAAATTAAAAGAAACAACGGCGCAAGTATATTGGGTTTGTCCTTTGGTTTCTGAATCTGAAAAATCGGATTTAATGGCGGCAGAAAAAAGATATCATGAGCTTAAAAAAGAATTTGGGGACTTTGTTGGTTTAATACATGGTAAAATGAAAGCAGACGAAAAAGAATCTGTCATGCACGATTTCCAGATGGGAAAAATCCGTATTTTGGTTTCAACCACAGTAATAGAGGTAGGTGTAGATGTTCCCAATGCTAGTATCATGATTGTGGAACACGCCGAAAGATTTGGATTGGCTACATTACACCAATTGCGAGGCCGTGTGGGCAGGGGAAATCAATCTTCTTTTTGTGTCCTATTGCATGGTCGCTTGGGTGAAAATGGTAAGGAAAGATTGGATATTCTACGCAGATCGGATAACGGCTTTGAAATATCCAATAAAGATTTACAAATGCGAGGAGCTGGGGAAGTTTTGGGGTTGCGTCAAAGTGGTTTTCAACAATATCGTTTAGCTCAGTTGCCTGAGGATCAAAATTGGTTAGAATTGGCCGCAGAACAGGCACAAAAAATTTTACAAAACGATCCACATTTGGAAAAAAATAAAAATTTACGCATATTATTGTATCTTTTTGAACGCGAAAAAGCTATAATGACTTTGAAAGCGGGGTAGAATGCCAGTTATTTTTACAAAACAAAGTAAAGAATATACGCACCAAATGCGCAAAGAATTCGATCATAAAAGGTTGAACCGAGTATTTGTCTTATGGCTTTATCGTTCGGGTAAGTTGAATCCCTATGCTAAACAAATAAATTTGGCACGAGCAGCGCGGGGATTGATCCCCCATGGGTATGATATTCATCACATTGTTCCTTTATCTGGTGGTGGCAATAATAAAATTTCAAATTTATGTTTAATTGATAAATCATTACATAAATTTATCAATAAAAAATGTTTTGACCCCGCCTTAAATCGTATTAAAGAAGGCGAAACAACCACGATTCCTGTTCCAGATTTTGGACGTATTGCTCTGCGTTCAGATTATCAATCCTGGGTGGATAAAGTTCTATCCAACAGGTAATTTTTATGTCGTGATAGTTGTTGATCCTTTTGGGCAAATGAAAAAGGATCTATGTATTTTCCACGCATATACATTGACCAACAGCATATACATCCTCATGCACATAACAGTAGGGTGATTGCCCCTCTGGGCATTCAACACAACCATCATAACCATCTAGGTAAGGATTCTTAGCACAAGCTTTTTGTGGACTATCCAAACACATAACTGAAGTACCAAATTCGCCTTTGGGATAGGTAACTAATTCATACTCTTTCGGACAAGTTATGCAGTAAGTTGAGCGAAAACCCCCAGCGCAACTTGCATTTTCATTTGGACCGTAGTGAATGCAACTTCCAACATCTGGACACTCTACATACTGTTCAATTGTACCTAATTCACAGGCACATTTTAGATCTGCAAGTGTTAAATCAAATCTGGATGATAGAAGGGCATCTATTTCATCATCATCCATACCTTCATCTTTAGCTTTCAAAATCTCTGATATTATGCGGGGACATACCCAATTTCCTCCTGCACTTTCGCATACTGATTGACTTTCGTCATAATTAGTGGTTGCACTCATGTCATTATTATAGGTTAAAACCATATTACTTGCATTATTGCAATCAGCAACAATGTCACGCACTGGGGTGGAATTGCCCACCGTGTTTTCCATATTGTTGCATACCGCTTCGGGAATGGTTTTCCCCGATAGCGTCAATTGGAACTGATTCGCATTGGCGGGATTGGGGGCAACGGTAAAGCTATATCCATCAAAGGGGCCAAAATCCGATACTGATGGGCTATTGCCGGCCTCTATTTGCGCCATGCATACAACTGCGCGTTTACTGGCCTCATTCAGCAGCTCATTGGCTTTGTGTTTGTTCATGGTGGATGTATAGCCCGCAACACCACCCACAGATAATACCCCGATGATTGCCAGCACTCCCAGCATCTCTATCATAGAACGACCAGATTCGTAGGCATAGGAAGGCATCCCCGCCGAGTAACACGAACGTGAAAATTTATTATAACATACTGATTTATAAAGAAAATATCTGGTGTTGGTAATTGTATATTTTCTAAATGTATGCATGTTTGTCTCCTTATCTGAAACTATTTTAAGTGATTTTTTTATTTTATGCAATAAAAAAGTAAAAGTATTTTCTTTTTTAGAAAATGGCTTGATTTTTGGGGATAATTTGTATAAAATAGCCCAAAAATGAAAGGAATATCATGCAAAATCCAAAGCAAATTAAATCCGAAGAAAAAAATATGTTTGGGGCTCTTGTTTTAATTATGGTTGTTTTATTTTGTTTTCAGTCATTTAATCGACCTAAACAAGAGCCAGAGATTGTACAGGAACAACAAGTTATATCGGAACCTGCAGTACCAACACTGCCTGTTCCAGCTGTGCCCCCAAAAAAAGGTAAAAATGAAACAAAAACCTTTCCCGTGCGAAATGGATTTATTTCGGGGCAGATTGATGCGGATGGTTCAACAATTCGCCATTGGACATTGACACAATATAAAGAAAACTTAGCCGAGGATAGTCCAAATGTTCAACTATTATCTGATAATTACTTTGTGGATCTTTATTGGATTGTTGCAGGGCAAAAAATTCCTATGATTTTGCAATCAGGATCTGAATTAACCCCTGAAACTCCATTGGTATTCGGTGCTAAAAGTCGTGACTTATCCCTGATGCGAACGATTTCTTTGGATGATCATTATATGTTGACGGTTACAGATACTGTATCCAATACATCCAAGCAACCTTTTGTGATTCAGCTGACGGGACAAATTAATCGTTCTCCACAAACAATTCCCACAGAACGTTCAGTTGTCCACACGGGGTTTGTTGAATTGGCTGATAATCGGTTACAGGAAAATAATTATTCTAAAATTGAAAAAGAAACAATTTCATACCATACTAAGGATACTTGGATGGGAATAACGGATAAGTACTGGCAAACGATTTTGATTCCCCAAAGTGATGAACAGGTACAATTGACAAATGCTCTTAATCAAGATATGTATCAGGCAACCTTTCAAACGAATCCAATGACCTTAGGGGGCGAACAATCTATTACACGAACGACGCGTATTTTCGCTGGTGCTAAAAACTTAAACTTGATCAATGACTATATGACCCTTTATAATATTCCTAAATTTGATTTGACAATTGATTTTGGATGGTTCTATTTTTTAACAAAGCCATTTCTCTACTTTTTGCAATGGCTGTATGCATTAGTGGGAAATATGGGGATAGCAATTTTGTTGTTTGCCACATTGTTGCGATTATTATTGTTGCCTGTGGCGACTAAGTCATATGTTTCAATGGCTCAGATGAAAAAGATTCAACCACAAATTAAATCAATTCAAGAACGTTATAAGGATGATCGTCTGCGTTTGCAACAAGAAATGATGGCACTTTATAAACGAGAAAAAATCAATCCAGCAGGTGGGTGCTTGCCGATGTTGATTCAAATTCCTGTATTTTTTGCACTTTACAAGGTTTTATCTGTTTCCATCCAAATGCGACAAGCACCCTTTTTTGGTTGGATTCAAGATTTATCTGCACCAGACCCTAGCTCAGTGTTTACTTTGTTTGGTTTAGTACCTTGGGAGATTCCATCATTTTTAAATTTGGGGGTTATGCCGATTTTGATGGGGATTACGATGTATATTCAACAAAAATTGACACCTCAGCCCGCTACCGTAGATAAGGCTCAAGCCAATATGTTCAAATTCATGCCAATTATATTTACGTTTATGATGGGGCAATTTGCGGTTGGTTTGATTTTATATTGGACGTGGAGTAATATCCTGTCTATTTTTCAGCAACGTTATATTATGAAGAAAGTGAAATAATGGCGTTTGAAACCAAAGGAAAAGCACTTTTTGAACAAGAAGTTGTTTTTACCCGTGGGGTAAGGACAGAGTCCGAATTACCAACTTTTCGTTTGCCTGAAATTGCCTTTGCAGGGCGCTCTAACGTTGGAAAATCTTCTTTGATAAATTCTTTGACAAGTAAGCCCATTGCGCGCGCTAGTAATACTCCTGGACGTACGCAAGAAGTAAACTTCTTTCAAGTGGGACAGCAATTCTTTTTGGTGGATTTGCCGGGATATGGTTATGCCGCTGCACCTAAAAAAATGGTTGAAATGTGGACTCGTTTAATTCATGATTATCTGCGCGGTCGCCAACAACTTAAACGCGTCTTTTTACTGATTGATGCCCGTCATGGTCTCAAAAAAGTAGACGAAGATATTATGAAAATGTTGGATCGATCGGGTGTCAGTTATTACATTGTTCTAACCAAAGCGGATAAGTTGAAAAAGTCAGAATTGGATGATGTTTTTCAAAAGACTTTTGAAAAGGGAAAAGAACATGTGGCCTGTTATCCGGAAATGTTGATGACCAGTTCAGAAACAGGGCAGGGGTTGGCCGAGTTGCGTGGTGAAGTTTATCGTGTGTTGGAGGATCTATAATGTACCAATCGGGCGATACGATTTATGCTTTGGCCTCGGGTCTTGGAACGGCCGGTGTTGCAGTCATTCGTGTGTCGGGGCCTCAGGTTTTAACTGTTTTGAAAAGATTCTGTGATTTAAAAAATCCAAAACCAAACTATGCCTATTTTCGTCCCATAAAATCGGGCGATAAAACTTTGGATAAAGGCCTTATTTTGTATTTTAAAGCTCCTCACAGTTTTACGGGTGAGGATGTTGCCGAACTTCAAGTCCATGGTGGACGCGGTGTTATTCAGGCCATTATGCAGGCACTTTCTGAAATTTCAGGGCTTCGCCCGGCTGAACGGGGCGAATATTCTCGCCGTGCTGTTATCAACGGTAAAATGGATTTAACGGAAGCGGAAGGCCTGTTGGATTTGGTGCATGCGGAAACAGAAGAACAACGTAAACAAGCCCTTGCGCAACTGGATGGTAATTTGGGTCAGCTTTATGAAAGTTGGCGCAAACAACTGGTGCATCACTTGGCGTATGCGGAAGCCTTTATTGACTTTCCAGAGGAAGAAATTCCGCCCGAGAAAGAACAGGAAATCAACCACGATATTCATGATTTGATTCAAAAAATTTCCAATCACCTTTCGGACGATAGACGTGGTGAACGCCTGCGAGAAGGTTTTCAAATTGCAATTTTGGGTGTGCCCAATGTGGGCAAATCCTCGCTTATTAATGCCCTTACTAAACGCGAAGTTGCTATTGTGTCGCAAACGGCTGGTACCACGCGTGATATTGTGGAAGCTCATTTGGATGTTGCGGGATTCCCTGTTATTTTGGCAGATACAGCAGGGCTTCGTGATTCTGAAGAAGAAATTGAGGCTGAAGGTATTCGTCGTGCAGTAAAACGTGCAGAGCAGGCGGATTTAATTCTGTCAATTCAAGACGCAAAAGACTATCCTAATAGTAAAAATTTACCTAAATCTTTAGATAAAAAGCGTCTAATAACTATTTGGAATAAATCAGATTTAATGAAAAAGAATATACCACAAAAAACGCATTTTATCTCTGCAAAAACAGGTGCTGGCATTACAGCCCTTTGGGATGAAATAAAGCAGATTTTAATGGATTATTTTTCGGGTGGTGCTGTTCTTACCCGTGAACGCTACCGTGTGGCACTTACTGAATGTGTTGCGCATTTACAGGACGCCTTATCCGCCCCTGAATTGGAACTCAAAACCGAAGATTTGCGTTTGGCCGCCCGCGCTCTTGGTCGCATCACAGGGCGCATAGATGTGGAGGAACTCTTGGACGTCATCTTCCGCGATTTTTGCATAGGAAAATAATTGATTTATTTGGGTAAATGGTGTATAATAATTCTTTAAGGAAAGGAATAATCATGTACTATTTACCCACAAAACAAGAAAAGAAAACACCACAAATTGATATTTTTATTCAAACTCCAGAGGGTGGTTTTATCTCTTTGAATCAAATAGAACAAAAAAGACAGAAATTGGAAAAGCAACGGGATAATTATCAACAACAAATTTCTGTCAATCAAAAGTTAATAAAAAATCATAATCTCCAATTTAAAAGTTCTTGTGCATCATTATTGCTTTATATGGCAGCTTTGGGTGTTTTTTGTTATTCTCCTAAATCAAAAATTGGGGAGGTTGCTTTTTGGACAGGCATATCTACAGCAGTCACAGACGTAGTAGCACATTCGGTATTGACAAAGCATGAAAAAAAGTTAAAACAAGAAATATCCCTTTTAAAACAACAAGAACGGAGTTTAGCATAAGATGCAAAAGGGGTATGACGTTATCGTTGTGGGTGGCGGACATGCTGGGTGTGAGGCAGCGACGGCCTCCGCGCGTGTGGGCGCGAAAACTTTGCTCGTGACCCATCACATCAAAACCATCGGTGATATGTCCTGTAATCCTGCAATAGGTGGCCTCGGCAAAGGCACCCTTGTGCGTGAAATTGATGCGCTAGATGGCGTGATGGGGCGTATCATAGATAAAGCAGGTCTTCAATTTCGTATGCTGAACGCCAGTAAAGGCCCTGCTGTCCAAGGTCCCCGCGCTCAAGCCGATAAAACTCTTTACATGAAGTATATGCAGAAAGAATTGGCTCATTACCCCAACCTGACACTAATGGAAGGCTCTGCTGAAGACCTTATTTTTGAAAACGAAAAAATCTCGGGCGTTGTGGTGGATGGAAAAAATATTCATGCCAAATGTGTTGTCTTAACAACAGGCACCTTCCTCAACGGCGTCATGCACATTGGAAGGGAGCAAACAAAAGGTGGTCGTTTTGGTGAACCTGCCTGTTATGGTATTACACCTGCCCTTAAGAAAGTCGGCCTCACCATGGGACGTCTCAAAACGGGTACTCCAGCTCGCCTGGATAAAAATACGATTGATTGGTCAAAGTGCCAGAGACAAGATGGTGATAATCCACCTAAACCTTTTTCCTTTATGACGCAGGATTTCAATCCCGAACAAATCCCTTGCTGGATTACACATACGACCCCCGAAACGCATAAAATTATTTTGGATAACTTGGATCGGGCACCACTTTTTGATGGACAAATTCAATCAGTTGGCCCCCGTTATTGCCCAAGTATTGAAACAAAATTGGTGCGTTTTAAGGGGCGAGATAGCCATCATATTTTTTTGGAACCAGAAACGCGTGATGGAAACAGCATTTACCCTAACGGTATTTCAACCAGTGTTCCGAAGGATGTTCAAGATGCCTTTATCCATTCTATTCCAGGGCTAGAAAAAGTCAAAATCCTGCGATATGCCTACGCTATTGAATATGACTATGTAGATCCCAGAGAATTGAAATTGACGCTGGAAACAAAAAAAGTACCAAATCTATTTTTAGCAGGTCAAATCAATGGCACAACGGGTTATGAAGAAGCCGCAGGGCAAGGGCTCTTAGCCGGTGTGAATGCAGGCCTGAAAGCTATCGGCAAGCGCAAAAAGCTTATCATGGATCGTGCAGACAGTTATTTAGGTGTGATGATCGATGACATAACAACTTTGGGTGTGGATGAGCCCTACCGTCTTTTTACCTCGCGCGCTGAATATCGCCTGACCATGCGGGCGGATAATGCGGATTTACGCCTAACAGAGATTGGAATAAAGATTGGTTGTGTAGGGGCAGAACGTGCAAAAGTTTTCCACACCAAAAAACGGGCACTGGAAAAGGCTCGCGCTTTTGTCAAAAACCTGCATAAAACACCAAAGCAATTAAAGGAGTTAGGCTTTCAAGTCAATGTGGATGGACATAATCGCAAACCTTTGGACTTGCTGGCTTATCCCAATGTGAAGTGGGCAGATGTTGTGCACGTATTCCCCGAACTTGAAAAAATCTCATCCGATATAGCTGAACAATTGGAAATTGAGGGCATTTATCAGGGGTATCTTGCCCGTCAAGCGCAAGATATTGCCGCCTTTAAGAAAGAGGAAGCACTGCAAATTCCTGAAGATTTTGATTACGCACGAGTAGGGGGATTGTCCAATGAAATTGTGGAACGACTGCAACAAACGCGCCCAGCTACCATTGGTGCAATGAGTCGTATGCGCGGCATCACGCCCGCTTCTGTCACCGCCGTTATTGGATATTTAAAAAGCAAATAAGTTTATCGGCAAAAGAAATAGGGAATGGATGATTCTGAATATATATCCATAATTGTTGGGCCTATACGTACTAAAGCATATTCTGTTGTGTATCCCATCACACGGAAGAAACCAGATGTAGATTCGCTATATATTGTGTTAAATGCATCTTTTAAGTGTGTGCCGTTTTGATAATTTAAAACAACTGTTTTTGCTTTTTCGTTGAGAGTGCAATTTAATTCATTCCACGTCATTAAACGCATTTTAAGTGATTCACAATAATTCTTACTACTCCATAAATCTTGATCAGTTTGAACAGCAATTCGACGAACATGATCATCACCATAAAAAAATTCAATATGCTTATTATTTAAAGCACATGTTCCTGTCTCTGTTGGAGGGGTTATTTCTTTGTAACTATTCCCATAGTTACAATAGCATCTATTGTCTTTACATTCGTCACCAGAGATTGTTTTTTTGTTGATGCAATCGCTGTTTTTGACGCAGCCACTTCCTTTTAAAGGGTGACATACACCTTCCCCACACATTTCATTAGCCTTGCAAAGAGCATTAGAGTCAGCCCAAAATTCATTAACTCCTTCACTTGAAACTGTGTTTTCAACAGACAGACACACTGTGCATACACCAGAGTGGCTGCCTGATTCACAATTATCGTTTTCATTTTTTATCCATCCATCAATGGATTGCTTATCATTGATGACACACTCACTTCCCTTTGCAATAAATCCTTCATCACAAATGCACACACCCCAACGTTTTTCCATATGTTCGCCTGTACAAAGCCCTTCTACAATGCGTATAGGTGGACATTCTAGGGATGAACATATGTGGATGCCGATGGAATAAACACCATAGGGGTTGGCTTGCTTATGCTTTCCACCTCCAAAAATACTGCCACCAGCATAGGAAAAATCAGCACAAAATACCAATATTGATAACAAACAATATCTCAATAGATTCCAATGGAATCCTCTTTTTAAATTAAATATGCCTTTACACATCAAAAACTCCTAGTTACCTTAAGTAATAGTCCTTTTTGTTTCATAAATCAAGAAAAAACTATTTTGCTTTATTTCCCTCATCCGTTTCAATTTGCCTTAAAACATCTTGAAAAAAATTCATTTGCTGTTTGGTGATACTTTCTTTTTCTTTTTCTAATGCATAAAAAAAGTAATCCAACAATAATTTTTGCCATTGGGGTTGTGTAGAATAGTATTTTTCAACTAAATTAAGAGCATCATTCCATGGCAATTTGCGTATATCCTTTGATGCGAGCATATAGGAAACTAAATCCGTTAGCTCTTGATTGGCTTTGTTTTCATCAAAGGATTCAGGGGAACGACTGGTAATATCAATTGTCAAAGTAGGAGTTCCTGCTAACACTGTACGCTGCTCATAAAACTTTTTGTAGAGCTGAAACAATAACTCTTTGGATGACATTCTCTCCCCCTTTTCTTCAAGATTACTTTAATTAAAAAAGATAGTCAAGTATTTTTTAAAAATGATAAAGAATTTTTTCTTGGGCAATGGTTGTTTTTTGGCCATGACCAGGAAAAACATAAGTGCCTTCAGGTAGCATACTGAAAAGTTTTTTAAGGCTATTGAGTAATTCTTTTTCACTGCTTTTGGGCATATCTGTTCGTCCGCGACTATGATAAAAAAGGGTATCTCCTGAAAATAAATTATCATCTATTAAAAAACAGACACACCCTGGTGTATGACCAGGTGTTGAAATGATTTGAATGGGATTTTTGCCTAAAAATAGAGGTGTTTTTTCATTAAAAAAATGATTGATTTTGGGGGCAATAACGTGTGGAAAATGAATAAAATCCATAAATTCATTGATATTATCTAACAAAAATTTATCATTCTCATGTACATACGCTTTTTGAATAATATCATCTGATAGTTCATTTAAACCTAAGATATGATCAAAGTGTCCATGTGTCAATAAAATATACTTTAATTTGGCACTCTTGGAATTGATAAAGTCTAACATGTCTTGTGGATTTTGAGTGCAATCAATAATGATGGCTTCATGAGATTCTTCATCTATGACAACATAGTTATTATTTCCCAAAGGGCCTTTTATAAATTTTTGAATAATCATTCGTTCTCCTTAAAATGAAAGGCTGGTTTGATTAAAAGAGTATTCTGCGTCATTTTATTTTTACTGAACCCTAGCAAGCAAAACCGAAAAACGACCAACTCAAAATATTGAAAAATTTTGGAACAAATTTTAAGGTAATTTCTTCGGTGTGCTACTTTTTTTTCAGGAGGTGATGCTAATTTATTTTACTTGTCTTGTCAAGCGATTTTTAAAAATGACTAAAAACAACTCTATTTTTGTGAAATAAGACAATGTTTACCGAAAAAATATTTCTTTTTCTTGGTAATTCAAAATCTAGGATATAACTGTGTAAAATATGAATATCTGGTGAATTTTTTCTTGACATCTTTTGCATAATGATTTAGCATACAAAAATCACAGAAGATAACAGGAGAAAATGATAAATGGATAGTATGATTTCTGTCATTATTCCGGCTTACAATGAACAAGAGAGTTTGTCTGTGTTTATCCCCCAATTAGTTGCGCAGTTGCAATCTGAGGGTAAATATGAAATTATTGTTATTAATGATGGTAGTTCCGATCGGACAGCTGAGGTAGTTATGGAGTTTCATGATAAAAATCCGTCAATCCATTTGATTTCACTGTCGCGAAATTTTGGGGCTCAGGCGGCTCTCTATGCGGGCTATGAAAAAGCACGTGGCGCTTGTGTTATTTCTTTGGATGCTGATATGCAGCATCCTATTTCTGTAATCCCTAAGATGTTGGCAAAATGGCATCAAGGTTATGACATTGTTTATGCAATCCGTCAGAAATCTATTCACCTAGGTTTTTTTAAACGCTTGTCGTCATACTTATTTCACTGTTTTTTTAAGTGGCTGATAGGAACAAAATCAGATATGGGAACTGATTTCAGGTTAATGAGTCGTAAAGCGGTGGATGCTCTTAATCAATCCTTTGAAGCAAGTCCCTTTTTAAGGGGGGCTGTAAGCTATCTTGGTTTTCGACAATGCCCTGTTTATTATGATGAACAAAAACGCCAATATGGTGGTGCCAGTCGTTATACCTTAAAAAAAATGCTCATTTTGGCGGTAACAGCTATGATTTGTTTTAGTTTAAAGCCATTACATTTTATTACTTTTTTGGGTATTTTGATGATTGTAGGGGCTGGGATAGCATTGTTGACAATTTTGGGATTATATTTTGGGGATAACGCTAATATTAGCGGAACAGATATTATGTTATCTATCTTGATGTTATTTTCTGGGATTCAGATGTTAAGTCTTGGAATTTTGGGTGAATATATTGGTAATATCTCTGTAACAGTCAGAAAACGTCCGCTTTATTTAATAAGCGAAAGTACTTTAGAAGAGGATTGAAAATGGAACAGTTCAATACAAAACTTTCTCAAGATTATATTTTAAAATTGATCAATAAAATACTATTTTGGGCATATCACAATTGGGACATATTATTTACTGTTCTTATCACAGTTGCGGCCTTTTTTGCAATGTTTGGAACCGACATTCTTTTATTTAATAATACTTATTATACAAGTACAGCGGGCGATTTTTCTGTCAGCTATATGGGCAGTGTTCTTTATCGTTTAGATGAATGGCGTTGGCCACTTTTTACACACCAAAACTTGGCTTATCCATATGGTATTTCAGTTCATGGTACGGATGGAGGACCATTACTTTCATTAATTTTTAAAGTTCTATATAAATTTTTCGGTTTATCACCAGAGGCTCAATTTGTTGGTATTTGGACATTGATATCTTATATTTTACAAGCTTACGTATCTGTACTAATTTTCAGACATGCTTTCAAAAATAAATGGCTTGTGGTTATCGGATCATTATTTTTTGTGTCTTCTCCAATTATGTTAAATCGTGTTTTTGTTCATATTAATTTAATGCCGCACTTTGTTTTGCTGTTTGCTATTTTAATGTGGATGAATAATCGACTGGGGAAAAAAGAATGGTTTTATATGGCTCTTTTATTCTCTTTGGGCTTTTTGACTTGTCCTTATTTTTTACCAATGCAAGCAGTTTTCTTTATGTTGTTGATTTATAACAAGTGGTATGTGGAAAAACAGATACAGTTTAAGACTGTTCTGAAAGGGTGTATCTTTTTGGCATTAGTTTCACTGTTTTGGTTTTATATGTTGGGAATGTTAGCGACGGGTCAAAAATTAGATTCAGGTGGATGGCGCGATTTTGCCATGGACTTGTCTGCACCAATTTGTCCAAGGTGGGGAAGTCCACGTTTTTTTAAATGCCCATCTCCTTTGGGTGAATTAGATTGGGATGGAGATAACTACATCGGGTTAGGGGTATTTATCCTATTTTGTGGCTTATTTTTCCATGTTAAGGATTTGTTTCGCCGAGAAAATTTGCGCGCACATTGGTTGCTTGCTTTGAGTTTATTGGGATTGGTTTTATTCGCTGTTTCTCCTCAGATTCGCTTTATGAAAATTGCACTGATTGATTATGATCCAGGAAAATATATTACTTGGCTAGGTGATACGTTCAGATATTCTGGACGATTCTTTTGGCCAATTTGGTATTTACTTGTCTATTTCCTTGTGAAAACAGCAGGGAAAGTTTTGAATCAAAAGGCATTTTATATTTTGCCGGTGCTTTTGGTAATTCAAATTTGGGATTTATCGCCTTTGTACTTGGCAAAAGTAACCTTCTTTAGAGAAAATAATAAACCAGAAGGTGTTGTTTTCCTGCAATCTCCCTTGTGGGATGAACTTGCACACAAGTATCCAAACGTATTTGTGTTTGATTACAAAGATTATGAAATGGCTTGGCGTTGGGCTATCAAGTACCATAAAAATGTCAATTATGGATTTTTGAACAGACCGAATCCAAAAGCAGCAGAGATGGTTGACACAGTTCGTCAACAGATTTTATCTGGGTATATTGCCCCAGATTTCAAAGATTATTTCTTTGTTTTAGATAGCCAGTTGATGGAAAAAATCAATTCTGTGTCTGCAGTGGATAAGAAGGTTAAGAAAATAAAGGATAAAATTCAGTTGGTGGATGGGGTTAATATTTTGGAATATGATTCAACTTTTTCGAATTATAAACCCGAAAATTTTGAGCAAAAAACAATCCCTGTTGTTCACACAGGATGGGCATCTGATTTGATTCAGATTAGTTCTCACCGCTTATACCGTGTATTGCCAGATAATCGAAAGGATTACGCTTCAATTTTGAAATTTGATAAAGAAAAATTGATCATATTGTGGGATGCGTGGGGACAAGAGAATTTTAAACGACAAGCAGATGGAAAATATTACTATGAAAATTAAAAAATATTTTTTTGAAATAGTACTTGCATTTAAAAGAAAATGTGGGTATACTCCTTTCCAAGGAAATTGAATGGAGGTAGTTGATGGGTCAGGATCAATTTAAAGGGGAGAAACTTCCTGATATGAAAACAGCTTTGATTTGGGGAACTGTGGCGTTAGCGGTATCTTCATACTTTGCGTTGGATGTATGGGCCTTGTGTTGTCCAGCGGGGACAACAGAAGTACATTCCTGTGCAGAAGGCCTGTGTTGTGGTCCACAAACAACATTCACTACTCTGATCAGTACGCCATTTTCCATTAGTACACCGTATTCCATCAGTACGCCATATTCCATCAGTACGCCATATTCCATCAGTACGCCGTATTCTTGGAGTACGCATCCTAGCATCAGTACGCCATATTCCATCAGTACGCCGTATTCTTGGAGTACGCATCCTAGCATCAGTACGCCATCTTCCATTAGTACGCCGTATTCTTGGAGTACGCATCCTACTTATACAGGTCCCAATATTCCATCTTCTATTGGAGTGTCATATTCTTGGAGTACATATTCTATTAATACAAGAAGGACAGGTTCTACTATGACAACTTATACAATAGGTGGTGGCCCTGTTACCGGGGGGAGTACTAATACAATGACGACCTACAGAATGAGCGGTGGTCCTGTTACCGGGGGGAGTACTAATACGATGACGACCTACAGAATGAGCGGTGGTCCTGTTAGTCCAGGTACTAGAGGTAGTACATATACAACTGGTCGGACTACTATGACAA
>DFFU01000005.1 GCA_002372315.1 Alphaproteobacteria bacterium UBA3768 | reverse complement strand
CCGTATGACGTTATTGCAATTGCCTTTATTTTTGGCTGTTATTGGTATGATTTCATCATTAATTGGGGTGGGATCAATGCACTTTTTCAAAAGCTTAAAACCATCCACAGCTCTGCGTGCCACAACGTTAAGTGCAGGTGGGCTATTTATCCTTTTGACATTGGGCTTAGTTTTGGGAATGCATTTACCAATGCGTCTATTTTGGTCCGTTTTATCGGGATTGGTCGTTGGAACTTTAATCGGCTTATTTGCCGAATACTATACTTCAGGTTTTCCGGTACGTAAAATTGCACATCAAAGTCGTACTGGTGCCGCCACAGTGATTATCTCTGGGCTAGCTGTCGGTATGGCCAGTACCGTGTTGCCCGTGATTTGTATTTGTATTGCCACCTTTATCGCTTACTATGCAGCAGGTATTTATGGTATCGGTATTTCCGCGGTGGGAATGCTCGCCACCGTTGGTGTTACAATGACGGTGGATGCCTATGGTCCTATTGCTGATAACGCGGGTGGAATTGCTGAAATGTCGCACTTGGGTCCAGAAACGCGCGAAATCACAGATCATTTGGATTCGTTAGGTAATACAACAGCGGCCATTGGTAAAGGTTTTGCTATTGGTTCGGCAGCACTCACTGCATTAGCGTTATTTGTGGCCTTTATTCAAGCGGCCGACTTGGATCGCATTGACTTGGTTAATCCGATGGTGATTATTGGAACTTTCATTGGTGGGTGTGTTCCAATGCTCGCCGCCGCTATGACAATGCAATCTGTGGGTAAGGCTGCCTATTCCATTGTCAAAGAGGTTCGCCATCAATTCCGCACTATCAAGGGCTTATTGGAAGGCGCAGAAGGAGTTCAACCCAATACAGAACGTTGTGTAACAATTGCCACAACCGCCGCTTTGCATGAAATGATTATGCCAGGTGTATTGGCCATTGCCGCACCATTAGTTGTTGGCTTATTGCTTGGGCGCGAAGCGTTAGGTGGCATGTTATTGGGTGCCACAGTCGTGGGTGTTTTCTTGGCACTTTTGATGTCCAATGCGGGTGGGGCTTGGGATAACGCCAAAAAGTATATTGAATGTGGTAAATTTGGTGGTAAAGGAACAGCACCGCATAAGGCGACCGTTGTGGGCGATACCGTTGGAGACCCGTTCAAAGATACCTCCGGTCCTGCCTTAAACATTCTCATCAAATTGATGATTATTGTATCTTTGGTAATTGCGCCAATTTTGGCCGCCCACCATTGGAACGGATTGTTATAAAAAAGGGGCCTTTTAAAGGCCCTTTTTCATAAATTGACTTTTTTGGGTTTTTGATATATAATAAAGTCATGCAAAAACATGAACTTTTAGCACCCGCTGGTGATTTAGATGCTGGATATGCAGCCTTGTATTATGGGGCAGATGCTGTGTATCTGGGATTAAAATCTTTTTCTGCTCGCGCCAGTGCAACCAACTTTTCCCCCGAAGAATTAAATGAGTTTACAGCCTATGCGCACCATTTGGGACGTAAAGTGTATGTAACAGTCAATACTTTGATTCAAGAAAATGAATTAAATGAGCTGATAAAGACATTGGATGTGTGTTCTGCCTGTCAAGTAGATGGTATCATTTTACAAGATTTTGGTGTTGCATATATCATCAAAGAACATTATCCGAATTTATCCATGCACGCTAGCACACAAATGGCTGTCCACAATATAGAGGGTGCCCTAACCCTTAAAAAATTGGGGTTTACACGTGTGGTCTTGGCACGAGAATTGACCTTGCCCGAAATTGAAAAAATTGCCTCCATTCCTGATTTAGAAATTGAAGTTTTTGTTCATGGGGCACTGTGTTATGCTTATAGTGGCTTGTGTTTATTTTCTTCCATGGAATCAGGGCGCAGTGCCAACCGTGGCAAGTGTGCTTATCCGTGTCGTGCCTGTTTTAAGATGGGATCAAAAGACGGACATTTCTTTTCAATGAAAGATTTGGCCCTAGGCGAAAATGTATTGAAACTACCCATCTGTTCTTTAAAAATTGAAGGACGCAAGAAAAAAGATTTATATGTCGCAGCCGTAGTGGATTATTACCGGCGTATCTTGGATACGGGTAAAGCCGACCCCATTCGCGCAGAAAATATCAAGCAAATTTTTTCGCGCCCTTGGACAACCTTTCATGTGCTGGGCAAGAATCAGGATATTATTGATAAAGATTTTGTGGGGCACAGAGGCTTACCTATCGGCCAAGTGGAAAACGTTTTAAAGCAATATTTAACCTTCACTCCAAAACATGCTTTCAGCCGATTTGATGGTTTACAATTAGACATCCCTGGACAAGAAAGGCCTTTTGGTTTTTCGGTACAGGAAATCTTATTAAACGGACGACGTATTTTTGATGTCAAGGCCAATCAAAAAGTACAAGTTCAATTACCACCCCATAGCCCATTTATCAACAAAGGCACAAATATTTATTTGGCATCTAGCGGGGCGGTCAAATGTGCCTATCACTATGATAGGCCAAAACCCAACGAGTACAAAATTCGTCCAGAAATAAAAGTTCAAATTGTACTTACAAAAAATAAAATTACCGCAGAGGCCCGAAACAAAAAAGTTGTATTAAAGGGATATTTTGAAAGCGCACAAAATATTGAAAAAATGCACGATAGTGTGAGGAAGGTTTTTGAAAAATACAAAGATACCAACTTTTTACCCATTATCAAAATTGAAAATAAAGACAATGTTTTTGTGCCTGTTTCAATACTGAATCAACTACGCCGTGATTTATATACACAAATTCAGGTAGAACAAGAATCCATACAATTACCCCCTCCTCAAGCACGTGAGATTAAAAATAGTGCATGGCTGATTAAAACAGATAATATGGATTGTTTGGAGGGTGTTGATTTAAAAAATTTTGCTGAAATCATCCTACAACTTTCTCCAAAAACAGATTTAAAAAAATTGAAAAGTTTTCCAAAAAATCGGGTACGATTAGCTCTGCCAATGATTATTCGGGGTACAGAAGCTTATCAAAATTTAATTCAAAAATTATTGAATTTTGGGTACAGAAAATGGGAAATTGCCAACATAAGTGGATTGTCATTTTTACCATCAAAAGGAATTGATTTAAGTTTTGATTCGTCTCTTTATTGTATGAATACAGAGGCTATTCAAATGGCAAAGAATTTGGGAGCAAATCGTATTACACTCCCCATTGAAGATACAATTGAAAATATGGCAAAAGTGTCCACATATTCTGCCTTATCAACAGTGGCTATTGTGTATCAGGATATCCCATTATTCACCAGCGCAAACTGTATTAAAAATAAATGTAGCCATTGCACAAAAGAAGCGTGTACTTTACCACTTCAAAAAGGGCATGAGACTTATTTTGCTCAAATAAAAGATTGTTGTTTAACTTTGATTTCAAATAAAGCATTTTATATGGGAAAAATGCGTCCGCAAATTCCATCTGATTTTTATCGAATTGATTTTATCAATAAGAACTATACTCCTTCACAGGTACAGGAAATAATTCAAAAGGTTCAACTTGGTGAAAATATCATACAAACACATTCAGGCAACTTAAAACAGAATATCTGATTGACTCTTTAAATAAAAAAATGTATAATCTTTCCATGACAAAAATAGTTCTTGGTATTGAATCCAGTTGTGATGAAACCG
>DFFU01000024.1 GCA_002372315.1 Alphaproteobacteria bacterium UBA3768 | reverse complement strand
ATTGAATCCAGTTGTGATGAAACCGCTTGTGCTTTGGTGAATGATAGGCGTAAGATTTTAGCATCTGTTGTTTGGTCACAGTATGATGAGCATCGTCGTTTTGGGGGAGTTGTTCCAGAAATTGCCGCCCGTGCCCATTTAGAAAAATGTGATTTATTGGTCAAAGAATGTATGAATCAAGCGGGATTAAAATTTACTGATTTATCAGGAGTAGCTGTGGCCGCAGGACCTGGTTTAATCGGTGGCGTTTTAGTGGGCGTGATGACAGCTAAAACGATTGCCTTTTGCCACCATTTACCCTTTATGGCGGTCAATCACTTGGAGGGCCACGCTTTAACTGCCAGTCTTACCAATAATGTTGAATTTCCTTATTTATTGCTTTTGACTTCTGGTGGTCATTGCCAATTATTAGAGGTGATGGGCATAGGACAATATAAAAAATTAGGTGCCACAATTGATGATTCCGCCGGTGAAGCCTTTGATAAAGTTGCAAAGATGTTGAATATTGGTTATCCTGGCGGTCCCAATTTGGAAAAACGTGCAGCCCTTGGAAACGCAAAAGCTTTTCAATTACCAATTCCAATGAAAGGACGCAATAACTGTGATTTTTCATTTTCTGGTCTTAAAACAGCCGTCCGTGTCATGGTGGACAAACAATCAAACATTACCCCAGAATTTCAAAATGATATGTGCGCTAGCTTTCAATTAGCTGTCGTTTCCCAAATGCGTGATCGCCTGACACATGCTTTAAAAATTTTCAAAAAAGATTTTCCAAGTGCCAAAGATTTAGTCGTGGGTGGTGGGGTTGCTGCCAACACAGCCGTACGCCAAATGTTAAATGACGTCGCACAAAAAAACAAAATGCGTTTTTCGGCGCCTCCTGTAAAACTTTGTACTGATAATGGTGTCATGATTGCTTGGGCTGGATTACAGCGTTTAAAAGCTGGACTTACCGATAATTTTGATTTTCGGGCCCGTCCCCGTTGGCCTTTAGAAGATTTATATTCATCATAAACTAACGCGTCTTCTTTTTTTGAAAAATACGTGGATAGCGCCACTGAATAGAAGTATTTAAACGCTTATCCCCCTGCCCTTTGGGACGCACAGGAAAAACTTTCATACTCGCCATACTGACAGCAAACCCATGTATATCTTTATCGGAAAATCCAACACGACGTGCTTGCTTTAAAATAGTCCCAAAACGTTCACGATCAATTACGTCATAATCCTTTTTCCCCTTTTCTTGGGCATATTTTTCTTCTAATTTTTGATATTGAGTAAATACACGATTAAAATAACGCAAACATTTCGCACGTTCCGAAGCGGGCATTAAATCCGGTGCTGAGGATTCTAGTGTGTCCTTTAATGTTTTTTTGACTTTTACCATTTGAATTGGATTTAATCGACCATCTGCTGTTGCTAAAAGCTTCAGGAAGAACAGTCGTTCCTGCATACTCATTCTTTCTATGGTATCGCCACATTCCCGAATAATTTCAGGCAAAATCTTTGCCGCATTGTGCGCCATTAAATCACGCACCATATTTTCCCAAAAAAAAGGATCCAAAACTAACTCTGCTTTTTTCACTATATTCTCCTTTTGATACAAATCATTATAGCATCATTTTTTATTTTGTAAAGTTTTTTTATTGCTTATCTTGATAAATTTGGGTAAAATAGCACCTATCAAAGGATGAATAATGTTGCGTATTTTACCCCAAAATCTGATCAATCAAATTGCAGCCGGTGAAGTGGTAGAGCGTCCCGCTAGTGCCATTAAAGAATTGATGGAAAATGCGATAGATGCAGGTTCAGACCGTATTGACATCAAAATTGAACAAGGGGGAAAAACTTACTTCGCAGTGATGGATAATGGCAAGGGTATGGACCAAGAAGAAATTTCTTTAGCCCTAGAAAGACATGCCACCAGCAAACTACCCGATGATGATTTAATGAATATCAACTTTTTGGGATTTCGTGGGGAAGCGCTGCCTTCTATTGCTTCAGTCAGTCATATGACAATCACCTCCCGTACAAAAGAATCTGAATCAGGATGGCAAATTCAAGTAGATGGTGGTATAAAGCAAAATCCAACCCCTGCCCCTTGTGCTAATGGGACAAAAATTGAAGTCAAAGATTTATTCTATAATACACCTGCTAGATTGAAGTTTTTAAAATCAGATCAAAGCGAGCAAATGGCAATACGTGAAATTGTGGATCGATTGGCGATGTGTTATCCTGAAATTAGTTTTTCACTGGAAAATGAAAATAAAAAGTTATTAAATTATCCTGCTACAAACAGTTTATTTGATCGTGTCGCCATGGTGATTGGACATCAATTTAAAGAAAATGCCCTACCCCTTCAAACTGAACATGATGGAATTAAGTTATCAGGTTTTGTTGGATTACCCACTTATACACGCGCTACATCCAATGAGCAATATTTGTATGTCAATGGGCGTCATGTCAAAGACAAAGTTTTATTGGGGGCGATACGAGGCGCCTATCAAGGTCTGATGGGACATGGAAGTGATGGTCATCCAGTCTTAGCACTTTTCTTATCCGTTCCCAATCATTTGGTGGATGTTAATGTATCACCTGCCAAAACAGAGGTTCGTTTTCAAAATGCGGGTGCTATTCGGGGGCTGATGGTGGCCAGTATCCGAAATGTATTAGCAGAACATGGCCAACGAACAGCCACCACTTTAAGTATAGGCGCTTTGGGAAGCACAGAATCTGAACCAAAATTGAATCATTATACGGTTTATCGTCCCCATTACGCAATGCCAACTGTTCCAGAACAAAAAAGTTTTCAATTATCGGATAGTTTTTCCGTCAAAACACAAAGTTCACCCGAATCTGAAACATCAAAAGAAACAACCTTTCCACCCATGGGCTTAGCAAAGGCGCAATTGCATAAAACTTATATTATTTCTCAGACGGCTGATGGTATTTTAATTGTGGATCAACATGCCGCACATGAGCGTTTAACCTATGAAAAAATGATGAAAAATTTGGGTGAAAAACCACAAACACAGCTCCTTTTAGTGCCAGAAATTATTGATTTAAAACCCGAAGAAGTTTCGCTTTTAATGACACGCGCTGAAGAATTAAAATCCATGGGATGGGTGTTGGATGCTTTTGGGACAGATAGTATTGCTGTACGTGAAATCCCCGCTTTAATGGACAAAACTGATTTAGTTAAAACCATTCAGGATTTGGCTGAAACACTGAAAAGCTTTGACGATACTGTTTTATTAAAAGATAAGATGAAGGATATTTGTGCAAAAATGGCCTGTCATGGTTCTGTGCGCGCAGGTCGCGTCTTGTCCATTGATGAAATGAATGCTCTTTTGCGACAAATGGAAAAATGCGGTACTTCGGGACAATGCATTCACGGGCGTCCAACATACATCACTTTACGCTTAAATGATATTGAAAAACTCTTTGGAAGAAAATAAATTGACAAAAAAATATTTTAGGTGTATAATCTACCTGTTGCATAGGAGGAAATTATGAAGGAATCTAACCATTTAAATCCAGTTAAATTAGTGGATGAAAATCATTCTTTGCGTAGGAAAAATCATGTAGCGTATGCCGCTGTTATAGGATTGACAGCACTCAGTGCATTGTTTGGTCATGACGCTATGAAAACAAGATCAGCTTTGGATAAAGCACGTCAAGAAAGTAAGGATATGGCATCTCATGCCGCTTACTTTCAAAAAGATGCGGCTGAATTATCACTCCAAAATATTGAATTAAAAGAATATGCAAGTGATGCCCAAATGTTGGCGGAATCTATGAAATTTTATCCGGATATGCCAGATTTTGTGGAATCATTACCTGAAGTAGAGCAGGAAAAAGCGGAACAACTTCTGGAAGAAGAAAATAAGAAAGGATATGCTGAACACGATAAGGCTTTAAAAACTTTGGGTGTGGATGAAAATTTATTGCTCCGCTTACAAAAAGGCCCAAAGATTTATGAGTAATTAAATAAAAATTCAAAAGCCCCAACTTTTTGGGGCTTTTTTTTGTTTGACTTTTAATTAAATTAAAGCTACACCATTTGCATGCGTTATGTGCTGTGTATTTTGTTGGTGCTGTTATCTGGGTGTAAAGAAAAAGAATTGACACCCGTGGGACAGGATTATCATCTGATTCAACCTGAATCCCCAATGATTCTGACTTTAAAACTGGACTCAGATGGGCGATTTTATGGTAAAGCTGTGAATCATTATTTTGGCGTTTATGAGATCAATGACAATAGTATCTCTTTCAATTTACAGGGGCAAACCATGATGGCTGGCCCCTTACCCCACATGGAGTTTGAATCTGATTATTTCAAATCTTTACGAACAATTCAAAAATTTAAATTAAATGAAAATCAATTGATTTTAGAAGGCGATCACATTTACGTTTTTAAATCAAATGCGAATTAAATGAACATCCATCAAGGGTTTTTTCCCGAATTTTTCATTTAAAAAGCTGCGGATCGTATGACGCATCACGTCTTTTACCAAATTATCCTCTGAACGACGCTCTGGTGCAATTTCGTTTAAAGCTGTGATGATATTATTTTTCAATTCGTTTTTCAAATCTTCATTTTCATCAATGAGTCCAAAAGTAGATAATTGTGGTTCTGCCATCATATTCAAATCAGAATTCACAACCAACGTTAAAACAGCTGTTCCTTCATCCATCATCTTACGGCGTTTTTTAAGCACTTGAGCATTTAAAGGAATGATTTGATGACCATCCACGGCCAAAATACCACTGGGAATTTGTGTTAAAATTTCGGGTTCGTCTTTCAAGACTAACATTTGACCATCATTTAAATTGAAGGCATAAGGAATCCCCATCTCAATGGCCATTTCAGCATGGCAATTCAAATTCAAGGTATCCCCATGAATAGGCAAAACAATATGAGGTTTGAGCATTTCATACATTTTTTTCAAATCATCCCCAGCATAATGACCAGAAATATGTACTAATGCATTTCTTTCAGTAATAATTTTAATGCCCTTTGTCTGTAATTTTCTTTGTAATAAATCAATGGCTTTTTCATTGCCGGGAATTACGCTGGACGAAAAAATAATCACATCATCTTTACCAAAAATCACTCCATGAGGATTAGGTGCAAGGGCTGCCAAATTTGAAAGTGCTGAATGGCGTTCCCCCTGTGATCCCGTGCAAATATAAAGTACTTTATTGTGGGGCTTATCCAATGCTTCATCTTCGGACAAAAATTCAGGGATATCTTTGAAATAGCCGCACGCTCTGGCTGCTGCATCCACACGCCACAAACTGCGCCCCAATAAGCAAACATCACGGCCATTGGCTTTGGCCGCTTGATAAATACTTTCCATGCGCTTGACATTGCTCGCAAAACAACCAACAGCCACTTGATTATCAGGATATTGGGCTATGAGTTTGGTAAGTGAATCGCGTACATCATTTTCGGAAGCATTGACTTTTTCTTCTGATGTGTTTGTGGAAGTACAAACACAGGCCAAAACCCCTTCTTTCCCCAGCGCTTTTAAGGTATCATAATCAGTAGTACTTTCACTTTTTTTGGATTCAAAACGCCAATCCCCCGTATGTACAACCAAGCCCGCTTTCGTACGAATAGCCAGCGCATTAGGTTCAGGAATAGAGTGCGTCATTGAAATAAATTCCACCGAAAAAGGTTTTAAATCCACAATGCCACCTTGGGGTACTTGAAAAATTTCTACACGCCCCAATAGACCTTCTTCATTCAGTTTATTTTCAATCAACTCTTTAGCAAAAGCCGTGCAATAAATAGGACAGTGTAAATCACGCCATAAATAACCAATGGCTCCAATGTGATCTTCGTGGGCATGTGTAATCACTAATCCCACAATATCCGCTTGATGCTCACGTAAAAAAGAAACATCCGGAATTAAACAATCCACCCCCGGTAAGTCATCCCCAGGAAAACCGATTCCTAAATCCACAATCAACCATTTACCTTTATATCCGTAAGCATAACAATTCATTCCGACACCTGTTGCACCACCGATAGGCACAAACAACAACTTATCTTTCGGAAAATTGATTTCTTCTTGATTATCTTGCATATTCTTATCTTTCATCTAAATTAAAAAAACATCCCCCACTGTAATTTTACGAGTATGATGTTTTTCCTTAAGTAATAAGGCACCCGTTGCACTGATACCTTTAAAAATACCACACGCCTCACTATCAGCTAAATGAACACTCATGGGTTGTCCAATGCCTTTTGCAGCAGACAACCAACGTGCCCGAATGGGCTTAAAACCTTTTTTATCCAATAATTCTAAAAGCGTATTATATTGCAATAAAATACGTTTAGCCAAAGTCATGGGGCGTAAACGTCCCTCTAAACTTGTGGTCGGATACAATACATTTTCTGTGGGATTTGAAATAATATTGGCCCCTATACCTACAATAACTTTATCTGTAGCACGTTCCACCAAAATGCCCGCCAATTTTTTTCCATCTAGCAATACATCATTGGGCCATTTCAATGAGACATTAAATTCTGGCAAACTATCTACTACAGCCACCGCTGTTAAAAAAGCAACATAGGATGTATTTTTACCCAAATCTGGCAACACTAAAGACATATATAAATTACCTTTCGGACTTTGCCATGTACGCCCATAACGCCCACGACCGGCCGTTTGCATCTCAGCCATCACAACCGTTCCCGGTGGACAGGCGCGCGCCGTCATATTTGTACTTTCCAATGTTTCAAACTGATGTATATCCCACTTCATATGATAAATTATAGCATAAGGCTTTTGAAAAAGCAAAATAATTCTTGACTCTTTGAATAAAAAAACGTAGAATTTTCCCAAAGGGAAACTATAAAAAAGGTAGGATATGCTTCAAAAAGCCATTCATACATTAAGGATTCTACTTTTAACGGGCATTTTTTTTGTGTGCGGATGGTGTCTTTATTTGTTCCAAAATCAAAATGAAAAATCCTTATTTGATTTACAACAAGAGTATGCGGAGCAAATTCAAAAAAACTTGAACAATTTATTGGAACCTGTCGTGGGGGCTGGCAATATTCAAACAATGGCCCAAGTTCAATTACAGCAAATCAACCAAACAATTGTCACAAAAGAACTGTCCCCCACCAATCAGCAAATTACAAAAACGACCCACTATCAAGGACCAGCCTTAAAAACACAACATATCAGTATTGTTGTCAATCAGAACAATCAGAGCATACAAAACGATTTGTGGAATTTAGTGGAAAGTGCTGTGGGCATTGATTTTAATCAAGGTGATACTTTAAGTATCCGTATAATTCCTTTTGTTCAGGTCCCATTTTGGAGTTTTGGGATTGCCCGAATTACATTGATTCGCATTGCGGGTATCTTATCCCTTGTTGTCATTTTATTTGTGGGACTTTTAATTTTTCTGTATCAAAAAGCAAACATCAATTCCCAAGTATCCTCTGTTCACCCTAATGAAAAACTATGGCAAAAAGCAATCCAAATTCCCATTATCCGATTAAGCAATGCTTTATCTGGTATCAGCGCCGAAGTAAGTGCCTTTATCTTATATCGTTTTCCAACTGAATTATCACAAAAAATTACCAATTTAATGCCATCAGAATATGTGGCTCAAGTTATGTTACATATGGAACATCTAGAAAATTTAAATTACCACGCCTATAAAAATTTATTGACACGCAGTGAGATGTTTTTATGGCATTTAACAAAAAATATTATATCCGATAGTCATCAAAAATCTGGTGAAATTTTGGATAAGTTGTACCAAAAAGAAGCAATATTTGATTCTATAAAACAACAAAATCCACAAAGTGCCCAACAAATTCATTTGAGTACTTTAGATTTGGATGATTTAGCTGATTTGTCCGATACAAATTTTCAAATATTACTGCAGTATATAGATAAAAAAACAGCTATACTGACTTTACAAATTGCCCCATTAAGGTTCCATCAAAAATTTGCAAAAAATTTACCTGTTGACGCTTGGGCAGAACTATCCGATAAATGCCGTCAAATGCCTGGCACACTGATGGAATGCCAAGAGGCACGCCAAAAGATCCTTGATATTGCCAAAAATTTAATTATCAATAAAAAGGTCCAATTCTGATGCCCTTCGTTAATAATGATTTTAAAATTATTCCCCGCCTTCAAAGTAAAAAAATTTTAATGACAACTGTGGATCAATCGCCTGTTTATCAAGAAACAGAAAAATTGGCTTTTTTTTTACAACATCAAGAACAACGTATTTTATGTATTGATGGCGATTTAGGAAATGGTGTGACCTCAAATCCTGATTTAGACCAAGTACTACAAGACAAAGGCGCCATTCCAAAGGCCATCAAAAAAATGCATAGATTGGCTGTATTAGGTGGAAAAGCAAATTATTCTTTGGCGCAAACACCTGATTGGTTTAAATTGCAATTCATTTCTGATTTACAAGTCTATGAGGAACATTATGACCGAATGATTGTGGCCATCAGTTCGCAAAATTTTCAATTACAAAATATTTGGTTAAACTGGGCCGATAAAACCTTTTTATTTTTTCAAAGTGAAAATTTATTTTTGGAAAAAACAGCCTCCTTTTTAAGTCAATATCCCGACAAAATCTTTGGCTTGATAGGTACTGATAAAAATCCACATAAAACACAATTAGCATGGATGCGATTAAAAAAAATTGTTCCCAGTACACCCGATTTGATTTTGGATATCAAAAAAATCGCCCTGTAATAAGGGCGATTTTCTTTAAAGGTTTCCCGATTACCGAGAATAGAATTCGATAACCAAATTGGGTTCCATTTGAGAAGCATATGGAATTTCCGCAAAAGTTGGCACACGCACAAATGTTCCCTTCATGGCTTTTTCATCCAAAGTCATGTAGTCTGGCACATTACGATCTGTGGCCGCCAAAGCTTCAATAACAACTGCCATTTCTTTGGCCTTGGGACGTACGGCGATTTCATCACCAGGTTTGACCAAATAAGATGGAATGTTCACGCGTTTGCCATTCACGGTCACATGACCATGGTTCACAAACTGACGTGCCGCATAAACTGAATTCACAAATTTCAAACGATAGACAACGCTGTCCAAACGGGTTTCCAAAATTCCCACCAAGTTTTCGGAACTATCGCCCTTACGACGAATAGCTTCAGCATAATACTTGCGCAATTGCTTTTCGGAAATATTCCCATACACACCTTTGAATTTTTGTTTGGCATGCAACTGAGTACCATAGTCCGTCAATTTTTTACGTTCTGCACCGTGTTGGCCAGGACCATAATTGCGTTTATTGAAAGAAGATTTTGCTCTACCCGACAAATTGGCGCCCAAACGGCGTTCAATTTTAAATTTTGATTGTAGTCTTTTAGACATTTTTTTCCTTTATTTAAGTTGCCCCCGATAGTCTTTTACCGAATTATAAAAGCGTGAATGGATGGTTTTTTCCGCCCACTCCACATTCTCAGGGAATGGGTGGAATTATATCAGATTTATAGGACATTGTCAAGGATAAATTCTGAATATTTGATCCAATTTTAAAGTATGTGTTATTCTTCCCCCAAATATTGAATCGAAATATAGCCATCTTCCCCTTTTCGTCCATAGCATTCACCACACCAACCGGCCTTACTTGAAGAACAATTTTTTATTTGAGAAGTACCGCCTGGCACAATGACATATCTTTTTGAGTGTCGGCCTTGCCCAATAGAACCTTTTCCACCAGAATATACAGTCCCTTTTCCAGCCAAAACATTACAAGTACCGCCAGCCCCCCCGTTTCCGCTGTTTTGTGCTGTTACTTTTCCGCCCTGACCACTTGTACAAACAACCATTCCCTCAATAGAAGTATCAGTTCCTGCACCAGCCGTTCCATATCTATCTTCGCTACCTCCAGCACGACCACCTTCACCAAGGGTGAGAGAAATGTTTTCACCTTTTCGATATAATTTTTGCATTTGGAATCCACCACCGGCACCACCGGTTGCCGTCGTACCCACATTGGTACCACCATTATGTGAAGCAGCCCAACTGCCACCACAGGCACCCCTGAGTTTTATCAGATACATTCCATCACAGGAAAAGTTAAAGGTATAACTGCCCGTCTTAGTTTTTTCAAAAACAATATCTCCTTCAGCATAAGGACACCTCACACACTCTTTTAACGTTGCATTCCAAAAAGGTTTTTCTGGAGGGCAAACACATGTACCGGATTGACATATTTTTGGGGCGACACAATCCCCATCAGTCAAACATTCCACACATTTTTGCCGTTTTGCATCCCAAAATGGTGTTTCAATTGGGCAACACGCCTTTTTTTTGCTGTTTTCTATATCGTTTAGTTTATGTGTATTCGTATTACAGCACCCAAGGGAATTATCCGTTTTTGTATAAAGGATCGTTTCTTTCGGACAAATACAAGTGTGATTGTCTTTATCACACAGTAAATCTTCATCACAATCACTGTTCTTTTTACAACCGCATTTACCATCAATACAAAAACTACTGTTACAACAGGCATCTATTGAAATACCATCGGTATTACAACTTTCCCCGTCTGCACCTGATGAAGGACAACAATGACCAATAAAACTACCATCTTCCTCCACACAGCCATGTTCACACATCATTTCCATACAATCACCATTGGGAATGGGATCACCCACATTATATGTTGCCCCATACTTTATCCCACCGGCATGGGAAATAGCTGACATCCCCAATAGTCCCGTTAACGATAATGTCATCAATAATTTTGTTTTCATAGATTTCCCCCTTTAGTACATACAATTAAACCGCTGTCAACATAACAACGGTTTAATTCGCCAATGGCGATTTTTTCTTGGCAATACTTAGATGTGTGCGTGCGTGTGTATACAAAATCAAGACTTTCGCCACTTTTGAACTCTTTATTTTGGATTATATTTTCACACATTCTCATCCCGTTTCTCTCTTCCTCTGGTTTCACTTTATACGCCCTATTTCCCTTTGTCAAGAATAAAATTTACATATTTTATTCTGTAAATTCTACTTTATTTTCACGACGAAAAAGGTGTTCAACGGCTGCTTTTGGATCCTGATTTTCATAAACCACACGATAAAGTGATCGACAAATGGGCATATCCACCTTGTCGCGTAAAGCATAAACCGCTGCTAAGGTAGGTACTCCCTCAGCCAATTTATCGAATTTGGGGCCTTTGACCAAACTTTCCCCATAGGCACGATTATGACTATAGAGTGAAAAAAGTGTTGCCTCATAATCTCCCAAATGCGCTAAACCATAAGCACTTTTGGGATTTCCACCAAAGTATTCAATCAAACGTCCAACTTCCACTGGTGCACGTGCCATCAAAGCCCCCTTAAGTCCAGACCAACCCAAACCATCCAAAATGCCCGCTGCCAAACCAATTACATTTTTCATGGCTGCCCCAACTTCATTTCCAATTAGATCTGTTCCATAATAGGTGCGTATCAAAGAACTGTTTAGGTAATCCGCAATTTCATGAATGGCATTTTCATCATCACTATCCACAACAACACAACTGGGAATTTGTTGAATATAATCTTGAACATGACCAGGTCCCATTAGACACGCCACACGAGCCGTTGGTTCTGATATTTCTTGATAAAAAATCTCACTCATTCGCAAAGCTGTTTTTTCCTCTAACCCTTTCATGGCCAACAAAAAAGTTTTCCCTCTTAAATCATATCCTGCCAATTGTTTGCACAGGCCACGAAAGCCTTGACAACCAATTGAAATAATAATAAAATCATTTTTCAAACATTCAGCCATATCTGTTGTATAGGACACATTTTCGGGCATTGTCACATACCCATTGTTACCCGTTTTTATCAAAGATTGATACGCAGGATCTTGGGACACACCCAAAAACAAAACATTTGAATTTTTATATTTGGCACAATAATAGCCCAAAAAACCACCCCAGCGACCACATCCAATAACAGACAAATTAGAAAAGTTCGTCATCAAAACTCCTTTTTTGTGGTTGTTATCATAGCAAAGTCATAACAAAAATGCAAGACTTGACTTTTTTTTAAATTTAGGCTAGTTGTTTATCCAGAAAGAGAGATAAATGTATTCAGGTATTCCTTTTCCGCAAATTGATCCTGTCCTATTTCAATGGGGCTTTTTTGCTGTGCGTTGGTATTCTCTTGCTTACATCTTTGGCATACTGGGAGCGTGGGGATTGGCCAGAAGAATGTCTGTATATTCACACAGTACTTTTACCCCCCTCAAAATAGATGACTTTTTAATGTGGGCAACCATTGGGATTGTTGCGGGAGGAAGATTAGGATATGTCCTTTTTTATAACTTACGTTACTTCTGTGAATATCCTTTGAAAATATTTGCTGTTTGGGAAGGGGGTATGTCCTTTCATGGCGGATTACTGGGCGTCATTGTGGCAACTATTTTATTTGCCCAAAAGCGACAAATCAGTATTTTGACAATGGGGGACATTTTGGCCTGTGTTGCCCCCATTGGATTATTTTTGGGAAGACTGGCCAATTTTGTAAATGGTGAACTATTTGGACGTGTGAGCCACGCCGTTCCTTGGGTTATGATTTTTCCACAAGGTGGCTCAGAACCCAGACATCCCAGTCAACTGTATGAAGCAGCCTGTGAAGGCTTCTTTATGTTTGCTGTATTAAACACCTTATGGTGGTTTTTTCCAAAGTATCGTCAGAGAAAAGGTTTTTTTTCGGGAATGTTTTTATTGCTTTACGGCATTATGCGTTTTGGTTTAGAATTTTTTCGTGAACCAGATATTCAATTGGGCTTCATTTTTGAATACGCAACGATGGGACAAGTTTTATGTTTACCCATGATTTTTTTGGGAATATTATTGTTAAATTACGCCTCCCCTAGATCTATTTTAAAAAGGTTAGAAAAAAGATTATGAAAAAGAAAACTTCCATATGGCATGGTTTAATACGTATTCTAAGATATAGGTTGGTTATTCCTTTATTACGTTCTCCTCATCCACCCGAATATAAGGCCAGTGGTGTTGCTGTGGGAACAGCATGGGCCATGACGCCATTGGTTGGCATTCAAATGTATTTGGTATTGATGACATGGCTCATTGCCAAAAAAGTTTTTAAGTGGTCATTTTCTTTACCTTTAGCACTTGCCTATACTTGGATTACAAACGTGTTTACAATGATCCCCATTTATTACGGTTTTTATGTAACTGGCCAATGGGTGATGAATCGCCATATTACAGGCTATGCAGATTTAAAGGACACGATGAAAGCTGTTTTTTTTGCAGATTATACTTTTTGGGAAAAAATAATGGCCTCTGGCAAACTTTTGATGCAAGATTGGGGTGTCGGCATGGCGGTGGGATGCGTTCCTTGGGCGATTGTTTTTGGCTCACTCAGTTATTATTTGGTATTAAAATATGAACACGCAAGATTGGCGCGTCGCGCCCAAAAGTTAAAGGGAAAAAGCAAATGAAACCTGTTTTTCAAGATTTAAAGTGGTTAAATGCAACCTTTTATGATGCCAAAGAATCCGCACAAATAATGGATACTATCTGCATGAAACAGCCACATTTTGCCGATTGTATTTGGTTAGATGAAAAGCCATCCGATTGGCTGGATTCAGATGCAATTGTCACAGATAAATCAGCCTTGCCTTTAACTGTTCGTACAGCTGATTGTGGTCCTATTTTGTTGGCAGATACACAAAAACATATAGTGGCTGCCATTCATGCGGGGTGGAAAAGTGCCGTACAAGGATTGATTGAAAACACGGTTCATTTAATGCAAATGCATGGTTCAGAACCCAAAAATATTGTGGCTGCCATAGGCCCTCACCTGCAAATTCAAAGCTTTGAGGTTTCCCCAGAAATGAAGGCTTTATTTCCCCCTATTCATCAACACTTTTTTACCGAAGAAAATAACAAAATCTTATTTGACTTTGATGCTTATTTACAAATGCGTTTGCGCCATAGTGGTGTAGAAAATATTCAAACAGATGGAACGGATACTTATACGGATTTCAACTATAACAGTTATCGGCGGGATCCAAAAAATCCTGCTCGCCAATTTAGTATTATTCAAATCAAGGAGGTATAAATGTACGATAATGTAGAATTTGTTTTGGCCTGCGGGGGATTAAGTACCCGTAACTATCCCCATTCCAAGGGAATTGCCCATAAATCTTTAATGCCTTTTGGTGATATCCGCTTAATTGATTATGTATTGGGGGAAATTATCCGTGTTGGAGGACGACATATCACTTTGGTTTGTTCAGACAATGAAACAATAGAAGCCTTTAAAAAAGCTTTGGCACGTGATAATAAAACAGCCGAAAAATTAAAAAATAAAAATAGGACAGAAATCGCCGAAGTTTTACAATCCACCTTTTTACCTGATGACACAGATTTAAAATTTGTGATTCAGGATAAACCTGTTGGCACGGCTCAAGTTTTATATTGTGCTAGCACTGTGTCCCATAATCGCCATATGGTATTTATTTTCCCAGATGATATTATCGTATCTAAAGATGAAAATAATTCACACTTAAAGGGCTTGTTAGAAGCTTTTATGGCAGATGAACATCAAATTTTAATTACTGGTGTTGAAAAAGAAGATGTATCCAATAATTCCATTTTAACCAATAATCGTTTAATTGAAAAGCCAAAAAATCCCGCCAATCACATTGGGGGTTATAGTCCCATGGTTTTACCCAAAGAATTAATCGCATCATTAAAAAAAGAATGGGAAACAAATCAAGAACAGATTTTAAATTTAGGACATGAATGGTTTTATGTGGATGCCATCAATACATTTTTGGATAATGGTGGAGAGGCACAAGGTTTTTTCATTAAAATGTACCTAAAACATAATGAAGATCTTTTGTTGGATACAGGTGCGTTGCCTCTTTATGAACAAGCACAACTGTTCGCCCTTTTAAAACTGTCACGGTTTAAAGAACAAAATCGTCAAATGGTCCAACAGCTATTGAATGATTAAGTGTCGTCATTTGGCTGGCAAATAAGACTACTAGAACTTTGGGTACATTTAATTGTTCCCCATTCCATTTCCATCAAACGATTGAGTGAGGCGTCGTCCGAAATGCTGTATGTCAGTTTAAATGAGCTTCCATCTTCTTGCACCTGAATCGCTCCACCAAAGGCATTTGTGACAGTACTATCACCGGTAGTACAGTTCGCAAAAATATCATTATCACAAAGTGTTCCTATTGTTATTCCGTCGTATGATCGACTCCATGAATATAGGTCTTGGATACCCTGTATGGCTTCTTGAATTTCATTGTAGGTTTGGTTGATTTTATAGGTGCTCATACCATAATTAATCCCCGCAACAGCACCATACATAATAATACCCATAATGCCCAAAACACCCAACATTTCCAACATTGTACGACCAGATTCACAATATTTGAATTGATTTTTCATATTTTCCCCCCTTATACGTTAAAACCCAATTTTTTAAGTTTTTTTGAAATTGAATTTTTTTTAAGTTCTTCCATTTGTTTTTTAGAAAAAGGAATTTCCAAAATACGTTTTGTTAATATTCCCGATTTTTTCATGGCCGATAAAGCTTCCTCAGCCTTTGGTGTCATAATAATACGGTATATTTCATCACGTAAACGATCATCCGATAATTGATTTAAACCATCAGCATGCTTGGCACATAAAGCCAATACCTTTTCATCAATCGGCAATGTACTGATCGTTGACCAAAAGCGGAAATAACGCAAAATTCTGAGGTAATCTTCCATAATTCTTTTTTCGGGGTCACCAATAAAACGAATCAAACCTTGTGCTAAATCACTGCGCCCTGTCGTATAATCAAAAATTTTGTTTTTTATATCTGCCGAAAAAGCATTGACCGTAAAATCACGACGCATAGCATCTGTCTTATAAGATGTTGTCCAACTGACAATTGCATGGCGTCCATCTGTTTTATCATCTTTGCGTAAAGTTGTAATCTCATACGGACGACCAGCAATTTTAGCGGTAATTGTCCCATGTGTCTTACCAATTGAGATGAAGTCTATCCCCGCCTCTGATAATTTCTTTTCAACAATATCTGGCGTCAAAGGCGTCGCCATATCCCGATCATGTATGGGGCGACGGCACAGATAGTCACGGATACATCCACCAACCAATCGAACCTGACCATCTAGTGCTTTATAAATTTGTATTGCTGCAGTATTCCATAAAACTTCCATGCCCTTATTATAGCAAAATTTTCGTTGCATCGCAAGCAAAAAAAGCGTATAAGGGAATTATGATTATAAAAACAACTGAAAAATTGAATGCTTTATGTGCAAAATTAAAAGTCGCACGCTTTGTGACCGTAGATACAGAATTTATTCGTGAAAAAACGTATTATCCACAGTTGTGTCTGATTCAAGTGGGAACGAATAAAAAGGCTTGGGTCATTGATGCTTTGGCAGAAAATATAGACCTGAACGCTTTTTTTGATATTTTAAAAAATAAAAATATCATCAAAGTTTTTCATGCATGTCGTCAAGATATTGAAATTTTTTACCATTTGATGCATCAAATGCCTGAACCTATCTTTGACACACAAGTGGGGGCCATGGTATGTGGATATGGCGATAATGTAAGTTACCAACAATTGGTTAAAGATTACGTGGGAGTTGAATTGGATAAAGGTATGCGTATCACAGACTGGTCACATCGCCCACTCAGTAAAGAGCAAGAAAAATATGCTCGGCATGATGTGATTGAATTACAGGATATTTATCAAAAAATGATGGATGAAATTTGTGTCGCCAATCGATTAGATTGGATTCAGGAGGAAATGCAACATTTAACATCCCCTAACCTTTACGAAGCCGATATCATTCATATTATGGCAAAAATGCATGTACCTTTTAAGAAAAAAGAAAATATTCATTTATGTGCAAGATTATGTGAGTGGCGCGAAAAAATGGCACAAGAAAAGGATCGCCCCAGAAAACACATTTTAACTGATGAAGCTGTTTTAGAAATTGCCGCTTCATGCCCCCAAAATGCAGAGGAATTAGAAATTTTACGTACTATTTCCAATGGATTTTCTAAATCTGATTTAGGAAAAAGCCTATTGGAAACATTAGAAAAAGTTGCAAAAGAAAGCTCCTTAGAGTGGCACTTACCCGAAAAGATCAATTTGACACCAGCGCAAAAAAGTTGGATGGAAGCTTTAAAATTACTGCTGAATGTTGTCTGCGAACAAGAACTTGTAGCCCCTTATTTAGTCGCCACAAGTGATGATTTAGCCCATTATGCCAAAGGCCACGAAAATGTCCCTTTTATGAAAGGGTGGCGCTATAAAATTTTTGGGCAAAAAGTCAAAAAACTGATGGAGGGGAAATTGGCTTTTTTCTATGATCCCGATCAACATACGTTGGTGGTAAAATCTGTTTAATCCAACCAAAGGCGTTCAATATCAGCACCTAGTTTTTTCAGTTTTTCTTCCAAATGATAATAACCACGATCAATATGATAGACACGCTGAATTGTGGAATAACCTTGCGCCGCCAATGCCGCTACAACCAAAGCAGCCCCGCCGCGCAGATCCGAAGCCATAACAGTCGCCCCTTTTAATTGATCCACGCCAGTAATAATCGCATGGGTATTATCTATCAAACGAATATTAGCCCCCATACGAACAAGTTCTGGCACATGCATAAAGCGATTATCGTGCATTTTTTCATTGATAATGCTTTCCCCTTTGGCTAAAGAAAGTATTGCACACATAAGGGACTGGTTATCTGTTGCAAATTCAGGATAGGGTCCTGTTGTAATCGGTAATCCGACCAATTCAGCCATTGTAGCATCCACATCTACCCCAGTATCAATTTGTGTCAATTTTACTTTTCCTGCATGAAAAACACCCAATTCGGATTCACATAAATCTAATTGTGCATTTTTTAAAAAGATATGTGATTTTGTAATCGTTGCCGCCGATATAAAGGTCATTGTTTCAATGCGATCTGGAACTGGCGTATATTCAGCACCATGCAATTTGTCCACACCCTGTATGATTAAATCACGTGTTCCGACACCTTCAAATTTTGCCCCCATTTGAGTGAGCATTTGAATCAAATCCATTACCTCAGGTTCTAACGCAGCATTATGAATTATTGTTGTGCCTTGCGCAAGACTAGCCGCCATAATTGTATTATGTGTTCCCCCTACCGTTACGCGCCAACAATTCACATCTGCACCCTGTAATTGGCCTGAAGCCTTAATATAGCCATTATCATTTTCAATAGTTGCGCCCATCGCTGTTAAAGCTGAAAAATAAATATCCAGAGCTCGTGCACCTATTGCACACCCCCCCGGTAAAGAAACAGAAGCTTGTTTCATTCGTGCCAAAAGCGGACCCAATACCCAAAAACCAGCGCGCATTTTTGAAATATAATCATAGGACGCAACCGTTGTTTTAATCTCTGGGGTTTGCAAAATCATTGTGTCCCCATTCATAGTAATTTTTGTACCCAAAGATTCCAGTAACTGCATTAATGTTTTAACATCAGCCAGCATTGATACTTTGTGCAAAATAATCGATTCAGGTGTCAGAAGCGTACAAATCATCAGCGGTAAAATTGCATTTTTTGCCGATTGAATTTCAACACTTCCTGACAACTTTTGTCCACCAGTTATCTTAAAGGCATACATTTTTTTCTTTCCTTTTGCTGTTTTTTGCGTAATGCAATATTGGCACGTAAAGCAACAGCCTCACGCAAAAACTTATCTCGCTTTTTGCCCGAAAGATTTAAGTTTTTATCCACCTGTTGTTCCAAAGTATCTGACATAATTATAGCTTAAACAATTGTAGTAAAAAAAGCAAGAAAAAATTACACTTTTTCGGTCACATCAGGCAATGTTGCACGAACCTTAATATTTGATTTTTTCTTTTCATCTTGACGAATTTTTTTACCTTTGATTAAATCACGTACTTCATCACCCGATAAAGTTTCATAATCTATCAAACCTTTTGCCAAAATATCCAATTCTTTTTTATTCGTACGCAGAATATTTTGTGTGCGTTTATAGGCAGTCAAAATTAAATCAGAAATCGCTTTATCAACCTGTAAAGCCGTATGATCAGCCATATTTTTGCGTTTAGCTATGCTGTATCCCAAAAAGACATCCGATTCGGGTTCTTCAAAGGCAATTGGTCCCAGTGGACTCATGCCCCATTCTGATACCATTTTACGCGCAATTGTCGTGGCCACCTGTAAATCGTTACTGGCTCCTGTGGATACCTTTTCTTTACCAAATATCATCTCTTCAGCTACACGTCCCGCAAATAAAATAGAAAGGCGCGACTGCAAATAAGTTTTACTCTGTGAATACTTATCTTTTTCGGGTAATTGCATCGTTACGCCCAGCGCACGACCACGTGGAATAATAGTCACCTTATGAAGCGGATCTGATTCAGGCAAATGAAGTGATACAATCGCATGCCCTGCTTCGTGATAGGCTGTCATCTTCTTTTCTTTTTCATCCATCATAAGGCTGCGACGCTCTGTACCCATCATGACTTTATCTTTAGCATCCTCAAAATCAGTCATCGTTACCATTGTTTGATTGCGACGGGCTGCCAGTAAAGCCGCTTCATTCACCAGGTTGGCTAAATCAGCCCCTGAAAATCCTGGCGTCCCACGTGCCAAGATTTTTAAATCAACATCTTGCGCCATTGGAACTTTACGCACGTGGACACGCAAAATTTCTTCACGCCCTTTGACGTCGGGATTATTCACAACCACCTGTCGATCAAAGCGGCCTGGACGCAGTAAAGCAGGATCCAGTACATCAGGACGATTGGTTGCTGCAATTAAAATAATACCGGAATTTACTTCAAAACCATCCATTTCAACCAACAATTGATTCAATGTTTGTTCACGTTCGTCATTACCACCGCCAAGGCCTGCGCCACGGTGGCGTCCCACTGCATCAATTTCATCCACAAAGACGATGCATGGACTGGTCTTTTTAGCCTGTTCAAACATATCACGTACACGGGAAGCGCCTACCCCCACAAACATTTCCACAAAGTCAGAACCTGAAATGGAATAAAATGGCACACCTGCTTCACCTGCAATCGCCTTGGCCAACAATGTTTTACCTGTTCCTGGAGGCCCTACCAATAAAACACCTTTGGGAATTTTACCACCCAAACGCTGAAATTTAGCAGGAGCCTTTAAAAATTCCACAATTTCCTGCAATTCCTGTTTTGCCTCTTCAATGCCCGCCACATCCTTAAAGGTCACAGAATCCTTACCCGTTAAGAGACGCGCTTTGGATTTACCGAAACTTAAAGCCTTTCCATTACTAGCAGCCATCTGTTTCATCATAATAATCCAGAAGCCCAAAAATAAAAGCATCGGCAGCCATGAAAGTAAAATCTCACCCCAAGATTCCCCCTTTTCTGGCACAGGTTCAGCCTTTAATTCCACTTTATTTTCGGTGAGCAAAGGTATAATTCCGGAATCATTTGGCAGATAAGTTCTAAAATCTTTACCCTCTTTTGTTTTTCCAACGACATTTTGTCCTTGGATCGTAGCTGATTGTATTTCACCAGCTTTTGTTTTGGTCAAAAACTCACTATAACCTAATTCCTGTATGTTTCGGTTATCAGTAGGAGTATAGCTGAAATTTGCCACAACAGCCAATACAAAAAATAAAGTAAGCCAAATAAAAAAACTTTTATTAAATACTTTCTTATGCATTATTTTTCCTTGGGTTAAAATGAATATAAATTTTTTGTTCGCCTCTTTTATAGTCCAAATGTGCTTTTTTTTCAAGTTCTTTTTGTGTCATAACAGGCATTCCCCCAATATAGATTCCACAAAATCCTTCCAAATCAATGGAATAATATATTTTTCCTTCCAAATAAGGAAAACCTTTTTGAATCAGGGCTGGTATGTTTTTGAAGTACTTATTTCTGGGTAAAGGAACTATTTTCATTTTTCGGGGCACAATGATATCAAAGGGGCCCCAAATATTTATTTTTTGTGGTATTAAAATCTTATTTGGAAGCATTGTCCGATATTCCTTAGCAATATAAAGTCCTTTAACATTTTTTACAAACTGGCATCCAGCAAAAGTAAAATTATTCCGTCTTTCGGATAATAAATTTTCAATGCCTTCCAAAGAAACAAAACGATCATTACCCGATAAAATAGGTAATATTTTTTGAAGCACACGAATTTGAATAGCAGATGGAATCATATCCCATGCCAATTTTTGAATAAAAACGTATCCCACAGGAGACAAAAAAACATTGTTCTTAATGAAATTTTCCGTATAAAAAGAAAGTGCATATTTTGCCGATTGAATTCTTTGGGTCAAAGTATTTATAACTTTAGGTGTTATTCCCCATTCTGAGAGTGTTTTTTGTCTTTGGCGCCAACGCACACGCTCATAGTTCAAATCCTGATTCATTTGATCTTCAAACCATTGAATGTGATTTTTGTTGAGGTAATCAACAATGGTGGATTTATTTTCAGATAATAATGGGCGCATTAAAAAAATATTTTTAAAAGAAGATATCTCATCCATCGCAGATAGGCCATCCACGCCACTGCCATGCGCCAAGCGCGTAAAGAAGGTCTCAGATTGATCCTGTGCATGGTGTGCCAAAAATAAGTATTGAATTTTATTTTTTTTGCAGGCTTGGTACATCAAATCATAACGCACTTGACGTGCTTTTTCTTCTATGTGTGTTTTGGGCTTTTTCCCCCGCCATAAAAGTATTTGATGATTCACCCCCCATGTGGTCAATAAATCATGCACAGATTCAGCTTCATGTTTTGCTTCAGGACGCAAACCATGATTGACTGTAAATGCATATAGTTGAATTTGTTTTTTTGCGCACCACTTACACAGCAAATGCGTCAAACACAAGCTGTCAGCTCCTCCTGACACAGCCACCGCAATCTTTTGTGTGTTTTCGGGCAAATATTTTTTCAATAACAGCGCTAAATTTTTTTCAATCAGGGACATTTGAGTTCCTTGATTTCCTGGTCTGAGCGTTTTTTCAAATTATCCGACAAATTTTTAAATTCTTTGGTCAGATTTTTAAAAGCAGTGCATGCTTCTTTTGTTTTATCCATCTGCTTCATTGTTAAGCCTAATTTAAACATACTGTCTGGTGCCTTGACGTTATCCTTATATTTGGTAAATCCATCTGCAAATAATCCCGCTGCCTCTGGCCACTGTTGACGTGCGTAATAACTTTCGCCCAACCAATAATTGGCATTACCCAATAAGGTGGAATCTGAATATTTTTCCATAAATGATAAAAAAGACTGTTCGGCCTGCTCATATTGTCCCTCTTTTAACAGATTATATGCATTTTCATAGGCTTCCTTGTCGGACACCTTATTTTCAATGGCTTTGGATACTCTGTCATCTTCTTTTGGAATTTTATTTTCATTCAGATTATTAAAGCGAAAATCAGTATCTTGTTGCATTCGTTTCAATTGATCAGACAATGTATCCAAATGGTGAGATAATTCTTCAACTTGAGAAGTTAAATCTTGAATAACCTGATTTTGATTGTCAATCTGGGCGTAAAACTCATCTATGTTCGTGGGCTTTTCAATGCGTTGATTTTGGGCAGAAGGTTGTTGATAAATTTTACGTTGTACCAAAGCTAATTCAGCCTCTAACCGATCCAGCTTATCCTGCATCATTTCTATTTGTGGATCCGCCTGAGCGATACAAGACATAAAACACATCACAAAACATATTTTTTTCAAACGCATACTATCTTCCCTCATAAAAACGCCCCTGATGAGTAGCATAACCATCAGGGGAAAAAAGTCAAGTTTTTTTAGTAAGCAACGGTTGTTGCCGAACGATTTTTGGCCCAAGATTCCTCATCCGATCCCAAAACAACGGGCTTATCCTTACCATAAGAAATTGTCCGAATGCGTTGAGCTTCAACCCCTTGAGAAATTAAATAGTTACGCGCAATGTTCGCACGGCGATCACCTAAGGCTAAGTTATATTCACGAGTACCACGCTCATCACAACGACCTTCTACCACGGCCAAAGCCTTTGGATGTGCTTTTAACCATTCAGCCTGAGCCTTTAAATCTGCTTTTGATTGAGCATCCAAAGCAGAGCTGTTCAATCTGAAATAAACGGCATCTGGTGTCTCTTTGTGAAAAGCCTTTGTATTGGCTGTCGCATCTAAATCAGAAATATTTACATTGTCATTCCATCCACCTTGACCATTACCATAAATATCGGCCCCATTTTGAACAGATGAACAAGCTGCTAACAATAAAGCGCATGTTGCTGATAATAAAATTTTTTTCATTTTTTTCTCCTTTTTTGATTATTTAACAAACTTTTTATTTTTCAAAGCATTGTGGACAAGGATCATTGGGATCCGGACACGGACAAACTGGCTTTGATACCACTGGCGCTGTCCGATTTTGTTGATAGTTCTCCCACCAAGTAGGATCTTGTTGAGGAATAGGAGTCTGCACAGGTTGTGGCATTACCACCGGTTGCACCACAGGCAAAGGCTGTTCCACAGGAACTTGAGCAACGACCTCTTGCGTTTTAACAACTGTTGCCTGAGGCATCACATAATCGTGCGTATAAACAGAATCTGTTGTAGTCACTTCTCTTGTAGAATAAGGAATAATCTGAGGACCAACAGAAGGCAATGGGGCAACCTGATTGACCATTCTTTGATTTTGAGTACCAGTGCAGGACGAAGCTCTCGCCTCACTGACAATAGCAATTGGCTCACCATCAGATAACTCAGCTGTTCTATAACCCTTTGGATATTGGGAGTAATAGGTATTCAATAAGCATTCGCGATAGGCATCTTGGTCGCGAACAAATTGACACCCTTCTTTCATACGCTTATTCAAAAGCATCGCATCCCGTTCTTCCTGAGACGCTTGAAAATTTGTTTCATGCCCAATGCATCCCCCCAATAAAATACAGGCAATCAAAACGCCACATCTTTTATCCATTTTATCCTCCTTTTTAATTGTAAAAACAGACTTTTTTATTTCCTTATAAACTTTATTTTACAAAAAAGCAACATAAATTTTACACTTTTTAAATAATTTTTGGGATTGCTTTTTTTATAAAACTGTGGCACAGTCAAAATATGCAAAAAGAAAAAGAAGTTTTATGTCCTGTAAATTGTCCTTTTTTGGCGGTAAGGTCTTTTTTACCGAACACAATGCCCTTTTACTGCAATCAGTATGAAACTTTTTTAGCAATGACCATGGCACGTCGGGTTCAAAAATGTGCTTTTTGTTTGGGTGAAAAACAAGACACCATCAAAACAGGACTTGGACTTTTGGATACACAGCAAAATCGAATTGCAGATTTAAAAAATGCTTTTTTACAGATGAAGTCCAATGATCAACGTTTTATCGTTGATACTCTTTCAAAAGAAGGTTTTCAATTACACTTTTCACCCCAAAAAAGAATTACCCCTGTTTCTTTGTTTACAGAAGTTTTACGATTACACCAAGAAAGTCAGAAACGCTATCTTTCTCAGGAAACACAAACTTTTATTAAATTGTTAAATATGGTAGGTGACGATACAGATCCACCTATGGATGGCATGACTCGGACTTTACTCAGCAATTTATTTCAGGTGGTAGATGCATCCGAAAAAGGTATGTTGGTATCTATTTTGGAAAATCCAGCACGGCTCAAAAATTTTTTAAATCAATTTAAAAGTTTACCACAAGATCAAAATATGCTGAAAAATTTTCGTGCGTTACTGTATGAAGCAGACAGAGAATATGAAAAAACAGCTGAACAAAATGATTTTATTCGGCGGAACCAACTCAATCATATGATGGATATGATGATGCGTGTTCGTTCCAAACACCAAAGAAGCAGAGATTAAAGTGCTGAAATAATTTTTTGGCAAATTTCATCTGGTGTTTGATGGGTGGTATCAATAATTAAATCAAATAAGTTATCCTGATCGATATTCAACCCATAATTTTTCATAAAATGAGCCTGTTCATATTGGCGACGTTTTTGCAAATAATCTTGTGCTTGTTCAACTGAGGAATAACGTTCTGTAGCGCGATTTGCCTTAAACACACGTTCGGCTGCAACCTTCGGGTCCACACGCAAACACACCTTAAATGAATTAGGCATAAAGTGAAAAGCCAAACGACTATCCACCACGCAAGGCTGATTTTTCCAAGGGGGATTTTTAAATACAGCATCAATTTCTTCATCAATGGTTTTATCCGATATAGCGCGTTGATTTAATTCCAATGTCGATATACCATATTTTTTGGCAATCAAGCGTTGAACATACCCCGTTGAATAATTTGCCCAACCCAATTTATCCGATAAAAGTTTTGTGATTGTGGATTTTCCACTACCCAATTGTCCCGAAATTGTAATCGTTGTATAGTGCATATTCTTCTCCTTTTGCAAAAACATTAGCAAAAAACATATTAAAAATCCAGCACTTTAAAAGTAAAGCGTAAAATTTTTATTGAAAAAACAAAAAAAATTGTGTATAATAAAGTTGTTTGTGTCACGGGACACAGATAAAGTTTTTCACCCCTGGAGGGAAAACTTTTTAAATTTTAACAAAAGGATTATAAATGAAAACAGTATCTTTAAACGCTACAAAGCGTGAAAAAGCTGGTAAGGGGGCCTCTCGGGCAATTCGTCTTAAGGGGTTTGTTCCTGCCGTGGTTTATGGGGATAAATTAGCCCCCGAAATGATTGCCATTGAAGAAAAGTTTTTAGTGGCTGAAATGAATAAAAAAGGTCTTTGGACTCGTCAATATGAAATCAATGTGGATGGCAAAGATAAACATTTGGTTTTGTGCCAAGATATTCAAAAACATCCTGTGTCCAATCGCCCCATTCATGCCGACTTTTTAAGAATTTCCAAGACATCTATATTGACTTTGGATATTCCTTTGCAATTTATTGGTGAAGATGTCGCCCCTGGCTTTAAGAAGGGTGGTGTGTTAAACATCGTGCATCGTACAGTTGAAGTAAAATGTACACCTGACAACATTCCTGAATCCTTTACTTTGGATTTGTCTAAGGCTGAAATTGGAGATACCTTTAACGCTTTTGACATTCAGTTGCCAGAAGGTGTGAAGTTATCCGCAAAAGAAGACTTTACTGTGGCTTCTGTGGTAACACCTCAAGAAGAAATTAAGGAAACAACTCCTGCTGCAACAGCTCCAGCAGCGGATGCAGCAGCCCCAGCAGCGGATGCAACAGCACCTGCAGCGGATGCATCAAAGACTGAGGAGAAAAAATAATGAAATTGTTGGTGGGCTTGGGCAATCCGGGTACGGAATATGCAAAAACTCGCCACAATATGGGTTATCAGGCGGTGGACGAAATTGTCCGCCGCTTTTGCTTTGATGCTTTTAAATCTGAACATAAAGGTCAAGTGGCGCGGGGAAATATAGAAGGAGAAAAATGCTTAATCCTAAAACCAGAGACTTACATGAATTTATCGGGTGAATCTGTACAAAGCGTTATGACTTTTTATAAAATTCCCGCCGAAAATGTGATTGTTCTTCATGATGATTTGGATTTACCCGTAGGTAAGGTAAAAGTTAAAATTGCCGGTGGCAGTGGTGGGCATAATGGTATCAAAAATATAGATAGTCATATTGGCCCAGACTATATGCGTGTGCGCATTGGTATTGGTAAAAATAAAATGATAGATACGGCTGATTATGTGTTGGGAAAACCTTCTCAAGAAGATCAGAATATTTTAAACTGTTTGTTTGAAAAAATAGCCGAAAATACGCCCTTGCTCTTAAAAAAGGACATGTCTGGCTTCATGAATAAATTACAATGAATGAACGGGAAATCAACTTTATTGCTGATTTGATGAATAAGATGGATCGCAAAGCAGCGGTCATAGGCGATATCATAAACGATTATTTATCGCACCATAAGAATTTAGATAAAGTGGATTTTTTGGATAAGGCTTGGGGGGTGGTACGTGCCTATGCGCGATTACAATGGGCCTATCCTGAAAACAATTGGCAAGAACGTGTTCAAAAATTTATAGAAAATGGCCTCCCTGATGTATCGGCTGCCCCCTATTATATTCAGTGGGAAATTCATGAATGGTTTTTATCCCATATACCCACTCCTGAAAGTGAATTGCCTGCCTTATTAGAAAAACCAGACATTATTTTACGGGCGCTAGACAATAGAGATATAACCCTATCTGAGATGAAAAAAGAAGGTTTGAACGTTGAACCATGCACGCAATCTCCTTATGGTATTATTTTAAAAAACTATGCCAATTTAAAAAATACGTCCATATGGAAAAAGGGATGTATTGAAATTCAAGATGAGGGCGCACAACTACTTTCAATGGATATCGGGGTAAAAAGTGGGGATTCTGTTTTTGATTTTTGCGCAGGTGCAGGGGGAAAATCCCTCATTTTGGCCCAAATTATGCAAAATAAAGGATTGATTCAAGCCTATGATATTACACCCAAAAAATTATTTGAATTAGTTAAACGTGCCACACGCGCTCAAATTAAAATTATTCAAATCACAACTTCTTTGCCAAAACCTGATAAAAAATTTGATCATGTGTTGGTAGATGCGCCCTGTTCGGGTTGTGGCACTTGGCGTAGATGCCCCCATATGCGTTGGCATTTAACGGAAAAGCAATTAAAGCACATTACACGAACACAAAGCGAAATTTTAAATCGTGCACAAGCGTATGTCAAACTTGGCGGAAAGTTGTCCTATGCAACATGTTCATTGACAACAGATGAAAATGAAAAGCAGGTGGAAAATTTTTTACAGACTCATCCCAACTATAAAATTGTTTTGGAAAAACGTTATTCACCCGCTCGCACACACACAGATGGTTTCTATCTTTGTGTTATGCAGAAAACAGCTTATTAGATTATTAAAAATCTTTATATTTTCTTTCTTTCCCATTGAATTATTAGAGCTATATCCAAATCATTAGCCTTGACTTGATTTCTTATTTGTGCTAGAAAGAAGAAAAGGAGAAGTCTATGCTTGCGCATGAATATACAATTACCCCCAACACCAAAAAACAAAGCAATCATTATAATTCAAATAGTTATTCAGGTGAGCGTGGTCGTACTCTAACTGAACTTATTCTTGTTTTGGTAATAAGTATTTTGATAATGCTGGGTAGCATAAGTTTGTGGCGCACGGCAGAAACCCGAACAAAATCCAAAGCGATTGCAGAGCGTGTTATAGCCTTAAGAGACGAACGTCGCTTATCTAAATTAAAATATTCAAAGAGTGCAGAAGAACGTATAGATAATAATGCCCCCTTTAACAGCACATTAACGGTACAAAATGACACTGTTAGTGGTGAACCCGAATTTTGGATACAGGTAACAAACATCAGCGATGACGTTTGTAATAGGTTAAGAAGTGAGGATGCAAATAAGTTGGTTGGGTTTAAGTATATAGATGCTGATTGTGATGGGAACAATATCATCACATACCATTTTGATATACTTACAAACGATTCAGGTTCGTGGCATTTTGATGGGAATGATGCAAATTGCCCTGCTGGCACATCTACACTATACACAGGGGGATCTCATCCAAGTCAACCAAAGTGTAAATGTCCTGCAGAGCAAAACTGGGAAGATGGTTCTTGTAAAGGTTCAGGTTCGGGAGGAGGCTCAGGCTCTGATGATGATCCAGATCCGGAAAATCCCGAATGTGATTTTGGATGTGGCGCGTGTCAAGAATGTATTAACGGAAGTTGTGAAAATAATGATTCATACCATGCGGCTTTTGACGGACAAACTTGTTCTGATGATTGCGAATGCGACTCGGAAAACTGCACTACTTCGGGGTACTGCTGTCCAACATCATTGCCAACATATAATAATGCGTGTCACGCAAATTGTGGATGTCAAAATTCGGCAACAACAGGTTTGATGTGTACTTCCTCTAAGTGTGTTTGCGATAGTGGTAAATTTTGGAACAATTCTAAATGTGAGCTCATCAGTTGCTCGGCGTATTCTGGTACTTCCACCAGCAATACAGGGGGCGTTGCGGGGAAAGCCAACGATGATCAAACGGATTGTAAATGTCCATCGGGATTTACGTGGGATTCAACAAATGGATGCATAAAACAATGCACTCCGTCATGTTCTGAATCACAGTGTAAAATTTGTGATACCTCCAATGGAACGTGTGTTGACGATGGTAATGTCAAAGGTAAAACGGGTAATGGAAACACTTGTTCCTATAATTGTCAATGTTCTTCGGGTAATTGTACATCAGAACATTGTTGTCCATCGGGTCAAGAATGGGCGACCTGTCCAGAGGGTGCCATATCATGTACACCCAAATGTTGTCCTGCTGAAACGCCCTATCTTGATA
>DFFU01000001.1 GCA_002372315.1 Alphaproteobacteria bacterium UBA3768 | reverse complement strand
GGCGGGCGATATGCTCTCCATTGATGGAACCACAGGTCAAGTAATGGCTGGTGAATTACCATTAGTGAAGCCCGAAATGGCTGGCGACTTTGGTGAATTTATGAAATGGGTGGATGAAATCCGCACATTGAAGGTTCGTGCCAATGCCGAAACACCATTAGATGCTCAAACAGCTAAAGACTTTGGTGCCGAAGGTATCGGTTTGTGCCGTACAGAACACATGTTCTTTGATCCAAGCCGTATTAACCACATGCGTGAAATGATTTTGGCAAAAGATGAAGCTGGCCGTCGTGCCGCTTTGGCAAAATTGTTGCCCTTCCAACGCGAAGATTTTGTGTCTTTGTTCAAGATTATGGATGGTCTGCCTGTGACAATTCGTTTGTTGGATCCGCCATTGCATGAATTCTTGCCCAATAAAAAGGCTGAACAAGAAGCTTTGGCTGAACAAATGGGTGTAACGGTAGAAGAAATCGTGGCCCGTACAGCATCCTTACACGAAGCTAACCCCATGTTGGGTTTACGTGGATGCCGTTTGGCTGTCGTCTATCCTGAAATTTGTGAAATGCAAACACGTGCCATTATTGAAGCCGCTATCCAAGTGGCCGATGCTGGCGTGAAGGTGTTGCCTGAAATTGAAGTTCCTTTGATTTCTTCACGCAAAGAGTTGGAAATCTGCAAAAAGACCATTGACGAAACAGCTGCCGCTGTCTTTGCTGAAAAAGGCAAAAAAGTGGAATACACTGTTGGTACAATGATTGAATTGCCCCGTGCTGCTTTGTTGGCTGGTGAAATTGCAGAACTCGCCGACTTCTTTGAATTTGGAACAAATGACTTAACTCAAACAACATTGGGGATGAGCCGTGATGACGCCGGATCTTTCTTGCCACAATATGTGACAAAAGGTATCTACGATCGTGATCCATTCCAATCCTTGGATGCAACAGGTGTGGGTAAATTGATTGCGATGGCTTGCAAGGATGGTAAAGCTACCAATCCAAATATTTACCTCAGCATTTGTGGTGAACACGGTGGGGATGCGAACTCCATTATGTACTTGAATCAGTACTTGAATGGTGTGTCCTGCTCACCATACCGCGTTCCTTTGGCAAGACTTGCCGCAGCCCAAGCTGCTGTGAAAGCCAAAAAAGCATAAGTGATTGCTTTAAAAATTTCCCCGTCAGAAATGGCGGGGATTTTTTTATGTAAAATCCCATAGTATACATTGCTTTTTATGTAAAAGTGTGCTAGGTTGCACATAACAAAGGATTTTTGGATGGTGCAGATGCATATTCCGGTTTTGTTAGATGCGGTCCTGACAAGATTAGATTGTCAGGGCGGTGTTTTTGTAGATGGAACCTTTGGGGCAGGGGGATATACACGAGCCATATTGAATGCGCATCCTGAAAATCAAGTCATTGCTTTTGATCGCGATCCGACAGTACAGTCCATTGCTGATAAGGTGAAATCTGAATTTGGTGATAGATTTTCTTTTATTCCTGATTGTTTTTCACGTGTAGCCGAATATGTAACAAATCCTGTGGATGGTTTTGTTTTGGATATAGGGGTTTCTTCTATGCAAATTGATGGGCCAGAAAGGGGATTTTCTTTTCGCTTGTCAGGACCTTTGGATATGCGCATGAGTGGTGTTGGGCAAAGTGCTGCCGATATTGTTAATTCTTATTCAGAAAAAGAATTAGCGGATATTCTTTATACCTATGGTGAAGAAAAGCAGAGTCGTCGTATTGCAAAGGCAATTATTGAAAATCGTCCTATCACAACGACCCAAAAATTGGCGGAAGTCATTCATTCGGTAATGCCTAGACCCAAAGATGGATCTGATAGTGCCATGCGTTCTTTTCAAGCGTTGCGTATTTGTGTGAATGATGAACTGGAGGAGTTGAAAAGTGCTTTAAATGCCAGTTTGAAAATTTTAAAGCCTCAAGGGCGTTTAGTGGTGGTGTCTTTTCATTCTTTGGAAGATCGGATTATTAAAGAATTTTTAAAAGAAAATGCAGTTTCCCGTCAGCACAAAAACAAATATATACAAGATAAAGTTGTTATTAATAAACCTTTTATTGTACCTGAAAAAGAAATTGTAGTGGCGGATGATACAGAATTAAAAAATAATCCCAGGGCACATTCAGCCAAACTTCGTTGGGCCATTCGGACGGAGGTATCATGAAGCAAAGATATGTAAATTTAATTTGTTTTGTCTTGGCACTGCTTTCGGGCATTTTAACATTTTCTTTAAAGTACCATGTTTTAGATAAAGAAAAACAATTAAAGAAGATTTATAGTGATATAACACAAAATCAAAAAGAAATGCATGGATTAAAGACAGACTGGGCATCATTAACGAATCCAGAAGATTTAAGAATACAAGCAAAGCAAATTCGTGCCAAACCTATTCGTGCAGAGCAAATTATTCATATTCATCAATTGGCGGAAAAGCCTGTTCCAATTCCTCCAAAAAAGCCAGAATTTAAAGAGGATGATAATGATTTTTAAACGTGAAAAGAGTACTTTTTATGAAACTTGCCAAGAAATTCCACTGAAAAAAATGGATAAATGGCGCTATTTAGATATGACTACAAGGGTTAGATTAAAGTCAGCAGCACTGCGTTGTTTATGGGTTGGTGGATTTTTTATGATAGCTTATTGTTTGATTTTGGGGCGCTTGTTTCAATTAACAATTATGGATTACCATGGCCGTGATTATACAAGACCTATGGGGTCTTCTTTTTCATTAAAGCGCTATAATATACTGGATAGAAATGGTGTTTTATTGGCCAGCAGTATGCCTTCTACGGATTTATCAGTCAACCCAGATTTAGTCAAAGGGGATCCCAAAGAAATAGCTCATAATATTGCTCTAGCTTTAAATAATGTAGAAGAAAAAGATGTTTATTCTGCTATTACCAGTTCAGCTGGATTTAAATATATTAAACGCAAATTATCACCCGCTGAAAGGAATAATATCAATTATTTAGGATATCCTTTTTTATCTGAGTTTCCTGGTGAGTATCGCACCTACCCACACAGAAATTTAATATCTCATATTTTGGGGGGAGTTGATATTGATAATATTGGTATTTCGGGTATTGAAAAGGCCTATGACCAGCATTTACAAGACAGCGACATTCAACTGTCTTTGGATGTTTCAGTTCAAGAAATGGTCTATAATGCCTTAATACAAGGAATTGAAAAATTTAAAGCACAGGGGGCGCTTGCTATCGTAATGGATATCAATAATGGAGAAGTGTTGGCCTCTGTTTCTTTGCCAGATTATAACCCCAATATTCCCGCTAAAAAGACGGGAAAAGAGCGTTTTAATCAAGTCACTTTGGGCACATATGAATTTGGATCCATTTTTAAATTGTTTAATACGGCTTTAGGGTTGGAAAGTAAGGTTATTAAAATTGATGATATTTTTGATGCATCAAAACCTTTAAAATTAAAGGGGGCAAAAGCCATTGAAGATTATCGTGGTAAAAATAGACCCTTGAGTGTGACAGAAATTTTAATGTATTCGTCCAATATTGGTTCGGCTTTGATGGGATTAAAAATTGGATGGGAAAGACAAAAAGAATTTTTCGGTCGTTTTGGATTTTATGAAAAACTACCTATTGCCTTGCCCGAAAGAGGACAACCACAATATATAAAAAAGGATAAATGGAATGAAGTTGAATCATCACGTTTGGCATACGGGTATGGTATATCCGTAACTCCTCTGCATTTAATTGCAGCAGTGGCATCTTTGGCAAATGGGGGAATTTACCATGTGCCAACCTTTATAAAAGGGGGTAATAAGGATCAAATAGAAACACGAGTGATTGACGAAAATGTATCTCAAACAATGCGCCACTTGATGTGGGCTGTTGTGAATTATGAATTGGATAAAAATAGTCCCGTGGCGCTTTATGCTGTGGGAGGAAAAACAGGTTCAAGACAGGCATTGGCTAATGGGCGCTACGTAGAAGGATCACTTAGAACGACTTTTGTAGGCGCCTTTCCAATGAATAATCCCCAATATATTGTATTGGTTTCTTATGATGACCCAAAAAAAGTTAAAGAAACTCATATGTTTAATACGGCTGGATGGAATGCGAAAGCCACAGGATTACAGATTATTGGTGAAATTGCCCCTTATTTGGGAGTGATACCTGTTCCTGAATGGAAACAACCTGCTTATATTACGCGAGCCATAGATCGTTATAATGAAAGTAAGAAAGGACATTAAAATGAGTTTAACGGATAATGTTAAAGAAGTGCAATCAGGTGATATTTTTTATGCCATTAAAGGTGTTCATGTAGATGGGGCGGATTTTGTGAATGAGGCTATTCAAAAAGGTGCAAAAAAAATTGTAGCTGATCATCAAATAGATTGTTCTGTTCCTGTGGAGGTTGTATCAGATGTCCGTCGCAGTTATGCAAAAGCCTGTGTTGAAAAATGGCCATCTGAAAAAATCAAAAAGGTGGCTGTGACGGGGACAAATGGAAAAACTTCCACTGTTTATTTTGTGCAACAATTCATGAATTTATTAGGTACAAAGGCGGTGAGTTTGGGTACGATTGGCCAAGATGGTTTTGGCGGACATATAGAGGGGCATATGACGACATTACCACCTAAACCTTTGGCGCAAAAACTCAATGAATTGCAATCACAAGGTGTTGAAGTTGTGGCCATGGAGGCTTCTAGTCATGGGTTAGATCAAGGGCGATTGCTAGGGCATATGCTTTGTGGGGCTGCTTTTACAAATTTAACCCGCGATCATTTGGATTATCACAAATCTGTGGAAAATTATTTTAGTGCTAAAAAGAAACTTTTCACGGAAATTTTAAATACAGATGGTGTGGCTGTGTTAAATGCGGATATCCCTGAATATAAAGAATTAAAATCTTTATGTGATGCACGTGGACAGCGTATAATTTCCTATGGTGTTAAGGGGGAAACTTTACAATTGATGCAACAAGTACCTACGGCAACTGGGCAACATTTGGTTATTCAACATGAAAGTAAAAATTATCCTTTGGATATTGGTATATTTGGTGATTTTCAAGCGATGAATTTGATGGCGGCTATTGGTTTATGTATGAGCATGGGTAAATCTTGGGATGAGCTTTACTCCGTTATCAATCTGATTAAAGCCCCAGCAGGAAGATTAGAATACATGGGAAGCCTTAAAAATGGGGCAAGTGTATTTGTGGATTATGCGCATACGCCAGATGGTTTGGAACAAGTTTTAAAGTCCTTACGTCCTCATACCAAAAATCGATTGATTTGTTTATTTGGTTGTGGTGGGGATCGGGACAAGGGAAAACGTTCCCAAATGGGTGCAATTGCCGAAAAGCTGGCCGATCAGGTTTTTGTAACAGACGATAATCCACGTTCGGAAGAGCCCAGTACCATTAGAAAAGAAATTTTAGCAACTTGCCCCCAAAAAGGTCATGAAGAATTGACCCGATCCAAAGCCATTATGCATGCCATCAATACTTTGCAGCCTGGTGATGTATTGGTTTTGGCGGGAAAAGGGCACGAAAGCGGTCAAGAAATTCAAGGAGTGATGTATCCTTTTTCCGATCGGATAGAATCTGCGCTTTTTATCAAAGGGGATAATGAAAAATGTTTGTGGAATAATATTGAATTACAACAAGCACTCAATGTACCCGTGAATAAAAATGTCAAAGCATGGCGCGTTGTTTTTAATTCAAAAGAAGTTCAACTGGGTGATTTATTTGTGGCTTTAACAGGGGGGGCACGTGATGGACATGAATTTGTCAAAGATGCGTTAGAAAAAGGGGCTTCAGCATGTTTGGTAAACCATGAAATTTCAGATATTTTTAAAGAAAAACAAATTGTTGTACCAGATACCCAAAAGGCTTTGGAGTCTTTGGCACGCTATGCTCGTATGCGCAGTGAAGCACAAGTAGTGGGTATAACAGGGAGTTCGGGTAAAACAACCACAAAAGAAATGTTGGGTGCATGTTTAAAGGCTCAAGGAAAAACTTTTATGACAGAAGCCAACCTAAATAATGATTTAGGGGTGGCTTTGATGTTGGTAAATATGCCAGCTGATTGTCAGTATGCTGTCATTGAAATGGGGATTAGTCATGTGGGTGAAATGCATCATCTTTCAGATTTAGTTCGACCCAATGTCAGTATTATCACCAGTATTCATCCAGCCCACTCAGAATTTTTTAAGACACTGGATATAACAGCTACTGAAAAAGCCCATATTTTAGATTTTCAAGATAAAAATGGTACTATTATATTTAATAAAGATACAAATTGTGCAGATTTACTTTCAAATATTGCTCATCAATCTCACATCAAACACATTTTAACTTTTGGGTATCATGAAAAGGCTGATTTAAAGTTAGTAGAGGCCAAAGTATTTGGGAAAAATATGTCGGTTAAAGTCTTATTTCATGGTGAAAATTTGGATTATAAATTACAGTTTATGGGGCAGCATTATGCTTTGGATTCTTTGGCTGTATTAGGGGCTGTGGATGCATTGGGGGCAAGTACTGTTCAAGCCACTCAGATTTTACAAAATTTAACCCCTACGATAGGCAGGGGCTTTGCTCAACAAATTGAAGTGGAAAATAAAAAGATAACTTTGATTGATGATGCCTATAATGCCAATCCTGCTAGTATGCAGGCAGGATTAGAATCTTTGTCTTTTTATCAGGGACGAAAAGTTGTTGTTTTGGGGGATATGTTGGAATTGGGGGAACAAGCCCAACAAAGACATCTTGACTTATTGGAAGTTTTAGCGCACAATGTAGATAAAGTTTTCGCTGTGGGAACATTGATGAAAGCTGTTTTTGATTTATTACCAGATACCCAAAAAGGTGCATGGACTATGACAGTTGATGAAATGTTGTCTGTTTTGATGCCTCAATTAAGGGATCAAGATGTGCTTTATGTCAAATCCTCACATGGTACGGGACTTTATCGGTTGGTAAATCATTTGAAAGGAATATAAATGCTTTATTGGTTGTCTTTTTTTAAAGGAAATTTTTCTTTTTTAAACTTATTTAAATATCAATCCTTTCGAACAGGGGGAGCGCTTTTAACAGCCTTTATTTTAACTTTATTTTTCATGCCAAAATTAATTCTGTGGCTTAAAAATAAACAGGCTGAACAGCCTATTCGTAAATGTGGACCCGAAACACATCTATCCAAAGCGGGCACCCCTACAATGGGTGGTTTGATGATTTTAGCAACAGGTACAATTGCTACACTTTTGTGGGTTAATTTGGCCAGTCCTTATATTTGGGTTTTGATGTTTGCTTTTTTGGGGACAGGTTTGACGGGGTATTGGGATGATTATACCAAGTTGACACGTCATTCATCTGATGGTATTGCGGGCAAAACAAAACTGGCTCTGCAGTTTATAGTGGCTTTTATAACCTGTGGTGCTTTAATGCATTTATCAGATGGTCAAATGGGCACTAGCATAGCTATTCCTTTTTTTAAAAATGTATTTATTGATTTGGGAATGTTTTATATTATTTTTGCAATGGTTGTTATTGTGGGATCTTCCAATGCAGTCAATTTGACAGATGGATTGGATGGTTTGGTGAGTTTGCCTGTGATCATGTGTACTTTGGTATTTATGGTGATTGCTTATTTGACAGGACGTACAGACTTTACAAACTATTTGCAAATTCATTATATTGGTGGTGCAGGGGAAATGGCCATCATGTGTGGTGCTTTGATAGGGGCAACTTTGGGCTTTTTATGGTTTAATGCGCACCCTGCAAAAGTTTTTATGGGGGATACTGGTTCTTTGGCTTTAGGTGGATTTTTGGGAGCCATAGCTGTTGCGACCAAACATGAATTGATTTTGGCACTTGCGGGGGGAATTTTTGTTGTGGAAGCGTTATCAGATATTATTCAAGTAGGATCTTATAAATTACGGCATAAGCGGGTGTTTTTGATGGCTCCAATACACCATCATTTTGAAAAAATGGGATGGAGTGAAACAACCGTTGTTGTTCGTTTTTGGATAGTTTCTATTTTGCTGGCTTTATTGGCTTTATCCACGTTGAAATTGAGGTAAAATGATTCGATTTTCTGACATTTCCAAAAAGGTTATGGAACAAACACGAAGTTTGGATAAGGGGATTATGTATGCCGCATTTGTTTTGCTTTTTTGTGGGGTCTTTCTCACTTTAGCGGCCAGCCCTGCAGTGGCGGCGCGCAATCATTATGATTGGCTGCATTATATTGTTAAACATATGTTTTTTGTACCGATTGCCTTTGGTGTTTTGATGGGAACAGCGCTTTTGCCACTGAAATGGGTTCGACGGATTGCTTTTATAGCGCTTATCATGGCGATTATAGGAATGGTGTTTGTTTTTATGGGGGCAGAGGTAAAGGGGGCACGTCGTTGGATTAAAATTTTTGGGGTCAGTGTACAACCGTCCGAATTTGTAAAGCCAACTTTTGCAGTTGTTTGTGGATGGTTATTAGCACGTGGCCGATTGATTAGACATACTTTTGATGGATGGATTGCTTGGGGAATTTGTGCGATTGTGTGTTGTTTGTTGGTTTTTCAACCCGATATAGGGATGACCTTAACCGTTTTATCAATTTTTGCTGTAGAACTTTTTTTATCTGGAATATCCATGTGGTTGGTGTGCTTTTTGATATTCGGTGTATCTGGATTTATATGTACAGCTTTTTTTGCATTTGATCACGTACGTAATCGTGTTTTGAAATTTTTTAATTCAGAGGACGGGATGTCTTATCAGGTAGAAAAGTCTTTGGAAACACTCAAAAATGCAGGTTGGTTTGGAAAAGGCCCTGGTGAAGGAAGTGTCAAGTATGAATTACCTGATGCGCACACTGATTTTATTATGGCAGTATCTGCCGAAGAATTTGGTTTTATTATTACAGCGTTGATTGTTTTAACATTTGCTTTTATAATGATTCGTTCTTGTATATTAATACGTCGAGAAAATAATTTTTTTGTTCAGGTAGCAGTGGGTGGTTTGATGACCCAAATTACCATACAGTCTTTGGTGAATATATTATCTACGTTGAATATGATTCCCACCAAAGGAATGACTTTACCTTTTATTTCGTACGGCGGTTCGTCATTGGTTTCAGTGGCACTTGCTTTTGGTTTTATTTTGGCGCTCACACATGGGCATACTTTTTCAAGGGGGCTTGAATGAAAAAAATTATTATTACAACAGGTGGTACAGGCGGACATATTTTTCCAGCGGAAGCAATTGCAAAAGGATTATTGCAGGCGGGTTATGATATTACTTTTGTGACAGATAAACGTGGCGCAAGTTTTCGAAAATTAACAGAAATTCCAACGAAAATTATTTCGGCAACCTCTGTGACAGGACGCTCTTTTTTGGGAAAAGTTGGGGCTTTATTTATTTTGGGATGGGGAGCAGTTCAATCTATATTTTATATGCTTTTACACAGGCCTGATTTGGTGATAGGTGTGGGGGGATATGCTTCTTTACCTGCGGTCAGAATGGCTCAATTTTTGCATATTCCTACGATTGTGCATGAGCAGAATGCAGTTTTAGGACGTGCCAATCGTTTGTTAGCACCTAGAGTAAAACTTATCGCCACTGCTTTTGCGGACACCAAACGGGTACCTCCAGGAATATCTACACACCAGGTTGGGCAACCAGTACGTGATGCTATTTTGGAAAAAATAAACACACCTTACCCCGAAAAGGAAGTGTTTCACTTATTAATAACGGGAGGATCTCAGGGGGCACGTTTTTTGAGTAGAGAACTCCCCAAAGCATTACTCAATTTACCTGATTCTATTAGGGCACAGATGATCATTACTCAACAGGCACGCCCTGAAGATGTGGACGATTTACAAAAGTTATATCAAGATGCAGGTTTTTATGCCACTACGGTTCAATCCTTTTTTGATAATATGCCAGAACTATTGGCGCGTTCGAATTTGGTTATAGGGCGTGCTGGATCCTCCACCTTGGCGGAGTTGGCGATTGTGGGCAGACCTGGTATTTATATACCACTGCCGACTTCAGCGGATAATCATCAATTTGAAAATGCACGTCAGTTTGCCGAAAGTGGCGCTGGATGGTTAGTTGTGGAAAAAGATTTTGATGCAGATGCTTTAAGTAAACGTTTGCAAGAATTGATTTTAAATTTGCCAGAGTTAAAAACCGCGGCAAAAGCAAGTGCTGCCTTGGCGCATCCAGATGTTGCCCAAAAGATGGTAGAATTAATATATCCGATTTTGAATGGAGATAAAAAATGAAACTTTTTCCTTTAAATTGTGTGCATTTTATTGGTATTGGTGGCATAGGTATGAGTGCCATTGCCGAAATGCTTCCTACTTTGGGGGTGAAAGTGCAAGGTTCAAATGACAAAGAAAATGCCAATACGCGCCGCTTGCAGCAAATGGGTATTCCTGTCTTTATTGGGCATAGAACAGACAATTTAAATGGATGTGATAGTGTCGTGATTTCATCAGCAATTCATTCAGATAATGTGGAATTATTGGAAGCTAAAAAACGAGGAATACCCGTTGGACATCGCAGTGAAATGTTGGCTGAACTGTTGCGTTTTAAAAAAAGTATTTGTGTGGCAGGATCACATGGTAAAACGACAACTTCATCATTAATTGCACAAATTTTGTTGTCTGCAGGTATTGATCCCAGTTATATTATTGGGGGAATTTTGGTTCAACAAAAATCTAATGCGGCTGTAGGGCAAGGAAACTGGTTAGTGGCAGAAGCAGATGAATCGGATGGTTCTTTTTTAAAATTACCCACAACAATTTCTGTTGTAACAAATATAGAGCCAGAGCATTTGGATTATTACAAAACATTTGATCGGGAAAAATTGGCATTTCAAACTTTTTTGTCGCAAACAGCTTTTTATGGCGCATGTATTGTTTGCGCAGATGATCCTGTGATTCGGGAAATTTTACCCGAAATTAAAGGTCGACGCATTTTGACCTACGGTTTTTCAAATAGTGCGGATGTACGGGTTGAAAATGTACGTACAGAAAACATGAAAACGACATTTGATGTAATGATTCGGGATAAAAATAACACTTTGAAATATCAGGATATTTCTTTTTCTTTGATGGGGCAACACAACATTTTAAATACGTTAGCTGCTATTGCCGCAACCTACGTGGTAGGTGTCAAACAATCTGATATTCAAAAGGCTTTGGATGAATTTCAAGGTATTGAAAGGCGTCTGACTTTACGTGGAACAGAAAGAGGTGTATTTGTTTATGATGATTATGGACATCACCCCAGCGAAATTAAAGCCTCTATCTCGGCTCTTAAAGAACATATTTCTGGACGGTTAGTGGCGGTGTTTCAACCTCATCGGTACACACGTTTTCAAAATTTATGGACAGATTTTATGGACGCTTTTAATGGGGCAGATGCTTTGTTTGTGACGGATGTTTATTCAGCTGGTGATGCCCCCATAGAAGGGATTACCTCTGAAAAATTTGTATCAGAGATGCAAAAAGTTCGTTCAAATGTTTTTAAAACATCCGAAACTGATTTTGCCAAAGATGTATCCAATTATGTTCATTCAGATGATACAGTGATTTGTTTAAACGCCGGATCATTAACGCGTCATATTCCCGAATTGTTGGAGGCACTTAAAAAATGACTCTGATGCTGACACCAAATTATCCGTTGGCAAAATATACCTGGTTAGGGGTAGGGGGAAATGCAGATTATTTTGGTATTGTAGATACTTTTATTGAATTGAAAGAATTTTTAAAAACAAACAAGCAACCCATCATTCTTTTGGGAGCAGGCAGTAATATTTTAATTCGTGATGGTGGAATAGAGGGAGTTGTTTTAAAATTGGGTAAAGAGTTCCAAAAAATAAATGTACAAGGAGATACTTTAATTTGTGGGGCAGGGACACGGTTATCACAAATTGCCAAAGTGGCTCTGGAAAACGAACTTTCTGGATTTGAATTTATGGCGGATATCCCAGGAACCTTAGGTGGGGGGCTTTTTTCTAATGCGGGTGCTTTTGGACGAAGCATAAAAGATTGTTTGGTTGAAATGAGAACTCTTTCTTTTGATGGACAAGAAAAAAAATATACAGATTTTTCAAACTGGGGATATCGACATAATCCTCTTTCAAATATGATTTTTACAGGTGCTGTTTTGAAAGCATCAGGAAAAGAAAAAAAAGCACAAATTCAAAGTGTTATGGATGATTATCATATGCGTCGTAAGGCCACTCAACCCCAAGGAGTACGAACAGCGGGATCTACTTTTAAAAATCCTGTTGGTCAAAGTGCAGGTTTTTTACTTGAAAAAAGTGGATTAAAAGGGTATAAAGAAAATGGGGCTGAAATGTCATCGGTTCATGCGAATTTTTTAATCAATCGTGGGGCCAGTGGTAATCAGTTAGAGGATTTTGTTTTGTGGGTACAACAACAAGTGCTTGCGAAACAAGGTGTTTATTTAGAAATGGAGATTCAATGTTTGGGCAGACGGTAAAAAAAGTGGCTGTTTTAATGGGGGGAATTTCTTCGGAAAGAGAAATTTCTCTATCCTCTGGACAAGGGGTTATGGGTGCTTTGCAAAAATTAGGCTATCAATCCAAAGCCATTGATGTGGTGGATAATCTGTCCCAATGGGTAAAGAAGTTGATGGATTTTGAGCCTGATGTGGTATTTAATGCATTACATGGAAAATTTGGGGAAGACGGTGGCGTTCAGGGTGTATTAAATGCTTTGAAAATTCCCTATACACATTCGGGAGTTTTGGCATCTGCCATTGGTATGGATAAACAAATGACACGAAAGTTGGCTGCTCAGGCGGGGGTTTTAGTTGCTCAAGGTGGATTAAAAACATCCAGAGAATTTGAAAAAATGAGATTGCCTTTGGTGGTAAAACCAAATAACGAAGGTTCTTCTTGTGGGGTGAAAATAATCTTGACAGAATCAGACAGAAAAAACGCCTTAACTGATTGGCCACAAAATCAAAAATTGTTGGTGGAAAAATATATCGCAGGACGAGAATTGTCTGTGGCTGTTTTGGATGGTAAAGTTTTGGGGAGCATTGAATTAAAACCCAAAAAAGGATGGTATGATTATCAAAACAAATATGCCACGGGGGCGGTAGATCATTTAATTCCAGCACCTGTTAGCAAAATTCAAAAACAAAAATTGTATGCATATGCCGAAAAAATGCATCATCTTTTGGGGTGTCGAGGGGTGACGCGTAGTGATTTTCGTTTGTCTGAATCTGGGCAAGTTTACTTTTTGGAAATCAATACAAATCCAGGTATGACACCCACTTCATTGGTGCCGGATATGGCTAAATTAAAACATATAAGCTATGAAAAATTGGTTAATTGTTTAGTTCAGGAGGCGAGATGCGATTAAAAAAGAAAGCAGGCTCAGCTTTTTTGACGAAACTGTTGGGAGGAATTCTTTTGGTATTGCTCTGTGTTGGAGCATACATATCCCCGTGGGGAGAAATTGTACGTCAGTGGTGTAAAACGGGATGGGAATATATTCAAAATCGTGCTGAGTGGCGCTTAGGTACGCCAGAAGACGTGATGTTGGTTGGGCATAAGCGAACATCACGTGAGGAGATTTTAAATGTATTGCATATTGTTCCGCATCAACAAATGAATCATATTGATTTTGAGGCTAAGAAACAAAGATTGGAAAAATTGCCATGGGTGCGTCAAGCGGTTATTGAACGTAAATTGCCCAACAAGTTGAAAATTACTATTTTTGAAAAAACACCAATTGCACGTTGGCAAAATAAAGGTAAATATTTTTTATTGGATGAGGAGGCGCACCCAATTGATGATAAGCGTTATTTATCCGAGGATTTGATTTTAGTTGTAGGTGAAGATGCACCAAATCACGTGTTGGAATTATTGGCGGATTTGGATAAGGTTCCAGAAATTTCTCGTTTTGTTCGTTCGGCACAGCGTGTCGAAAATAGGCGATGGAATTTGCGTTTAAGGGATGCAGAAAAGGGAATGGAAATTATTTTACCTCAAACAAATGTCGCTTATGCTTTGGCGCATTTAGATCAAAAGAATAAAAAGGATAGATTATTGAAAAAGGATATAGCCACAATTGATATGCGGTCAAAAGGTAGAATTATAATTCGTCCATTGAAAGAAGTGAAAAGCAAAAAGGTGAAAAAATGAAAAAGCGATTTCACAAAAAAACATATTTAAATTTATTGGATATAGGGTCTGGAAAAATTGCCTGTATGGTGGTGCGCTTGACGGATAATCAGGCACCTGTTATTGTGGCAGCTTCTTGTGTTCCGAGTCGTGGAATTCAAGCTGGGGCTATATGGAATTTAGAAGAGGCAACGGCCTGTATTGGTGAAGCCATTCATCAAGCAGAAGAAAAATCAGGTCAATCTATAGAATCTGTTATCGTAAATGTATCTTCAACGCATATGCATTCACTGCATGTTTACCACGAAGTTCCTATAACGGCTGGACGACCCATTTCTGATTCAGATGTACAACATTTGGTGGACAATATTATCACGCAATTTGTTCCAGTGGGTGAAGAAGTTTTACATGCTTTTCCTTTAGGATATGTTGTGGACAAGGATCAAGGTTCAACAGATCCGAGGGGTATCTTTGCCTCTACACTGGGCGCACATGTTCATATGATTACAATGCCCGAAACGCAAAATATGAATTTATTGACAGTTTTGGATCGTTGTCATGTGGCTGTTCAGATGAAAGTGGCAACCCCGTATGCTTCGGGGTTATCTGTACTGACAGACGATGAAAAAGAAATAGGTTCAACAGTTATTGATTTTGGGGCAGGGACAACTTCATATGTCGTCTTTGTGGGGGGGTGTCCTGTACAATTAGGAGTTATTCAAAGTGGTGGGGATCAAATAACACGTGATATTGCCCAAAATTTAAATACAAATTTTTCCAATGCCCAAAGATTAAAAATTTTAAAGGGGGCAGCCTATTTATCTCCACGGGATGAAATGGAACCTCTAATTGTTCCAGTTCTGGGGGAGGAGGAAACAGTTAACAATACCAATAAACGCCGATCAGATTTAATTGCTATTATTGTGCCTAGATTAGAGCAAATTTTGGAAAAATTAAAATCCGAATTAGAAAAAGATACGACTTTTACCTCTGTTGCAAAGCGTTTCGTTTTGGCAGGTGGAGGCTCAGGATTAGCTGGAATGAAAGAAAAAATAGGCGCTTTTTTAGGCGGGATTCCACGTTTGGGACGCGTAAAGGAAATAAAAAACTTGCCAACTGATTGTGATTTGTGTACATTTAATGTATGTGTCGGTTTGTTGGTGTATGCACTTAAAAAGAAACAAGACAAGGTTTTTGAGCAGTTTCAACCAACAAACTCATCAAAAAGTTTATTAGGAAAGGTCATAAAATGGATAAAACAGAATCTATCATAATTCAAAAAAGTGAATTAAATATTAATTTAGCGACACCGCCACCAAAGGTTCTTTTGACGCCGAATTTAGGTGTGATTGGTATTGGCGGGGCTGGTGGTAATGCCGTCAACAATATGGTCAGAAGTGGTGTCAATGGGTGCGCTTTTTTTGTGGCAAATACAGATGCACAGGTTTTGGCCAAATCCTTAGTTGCCGATAAAATTCAATTGGGTGAGGAAATTACGAAAGGTTTAGGGGCTGGTTCTGATCCAGAAATAGGTCGTCAATCAGCTGAGGAGTCCGCTGATAAAATTAAAGAGAGTATTAAGGATTTGCATTTGTTGTTTTTAACTGCTGGTATGGGGGGAGGCACAGGAACAGGGGCTATACCTGTTGTAGCCAAATATGCCAAAGAAATGGGTATTTTGACGGTAGCTGTTGTTTCAACGCCTTTTAATTTTGAACGTGAACGTCGGATGAATGTGGCCAAAAGAGGAATTGAAGAATTACAAAAATATGTAGATACAATGATTATTGTGCCCAATCAAAATTTATTCAGAATTGCACCACCTGGAACCACTCTGGCGGATGCTTTTAAAATGTCTGATGATGTTTTGTGTCAAGGGGTGCGTAGCATTACAGATTTAGTTATGAATCCGGGTATGATTAACTTGGATTTTGCGGATGTTCGTACAGTTTTAACAACAATGGGACGTGCAATTATGGGAACAGGTATTGCCAATGGTGAAAATCGTGCAGAAAAAGCCGCTGATCAAGCATTGACAAATCCTTTGTTGGATGATTGTTCTATTAAGGGTGCAAAAAGCATTTTGGTAAACATAACAGGTGGGTTGGATGTTACGCTTGAAGAAGTGGATAGTATTATGCAAAAAATAACATCGCAAGCCGATGAAAATGCGATGATTAAAATGGGATCCTCTGTCAATGAGGCTTTAGCAGGATCTATCCAAGTATCTATTGTTGCAACAGGTTTAGGTAAAGCCGAATTAAGGCCCGTATCTATGCCAAATATAACACCTGTGAATACAATTTCGCCTCAACCGTCTGTAACAATAGATACGACGACGATTGAAATTACGACAACAGAACCCGTATCAGGAGAGAAAATAGATGAGCCTGAATTAATTCAAACAGACACTTTGGGGGTTTCTCCTGTACCAGATACATTTTATCCCAATGTAAAGGATTTGGAAACAGAAGTTTCTGCAGATAGTGTTAAGATTCAAAAAAATCTATTTAGTGATTCTGCACCAATTCTTCCCCCAATTACACCTGTGCACAGTAAGACAAGCGTTAAAACGGGTATAGATATGAATGGGGTGAAAACTTCTGCCAATGTAAAGCCTGTTAAGGGTGGAAAACCAAGTCTTATAGATATACTGTTTACGGGTAAAAAATCAAAACCAGAAATCAAACAAGAGCCTGTAAGAACAGAATTTCCAGAAACAGGGGAAGAAAGTATTCCGGACTTTTTTAAGCGTTAGGTCTTTGTAATACGTACATTTTTACCAAGATATTTTGGGATATTTAAAATATCTTGTGTTGCTTCGGATAAAGTAGCCAGTGCTTTTTCTGTTGCTAAGTCTGTTTGGGTATCCTTATGATGTAGATAAACTTTAACTGTTGCACCAGAACTTACTGTGCCGGAAAGACGAATCATGGCTTGATCATTGGGGCCAAATTGAATCAGAACCCCCTGATTGGTAGATTGAGCCTTTGTAACAGGATCTGTATAATCAAATAAATGCGCTTCAGTAATTGTCAAATTTTTTATATTTTTTTGAGGCAGGCTAACCAATTTTGCACTTAAAGAATCAATTAAATGTTTTGCTTTTTCGGCTGAATCTGTGTCATAATTAATCGTTTGATTATAAATACGTCCGTACCTTTTCCACATATTTCGGACCAATTCTTCGGGCGTTTTTTGGGTGTCTGCCATGATATTCAGCCAGCATAAAATGGCCCAGATACCATCTTTTTCCATAACGTGGAAAGAGCCTGCGCCAAAACTTTCTTCGCCACATAGGCTAATTTTTTGATTTTCCAAAAGGGAACCAAAAAATTTCCATCCTGTTGGTGTTTGATAACAGTCTTTTTTTAATCTTTGACAAACCAAATCAACTGCTCCACCCGTTGGCATAGAACGCGCTGCACCATAAAAACGTCCTTTATAAAAAGGAATTTTTTCCATATTTTCAGCTAAGATAGCCAAACTGTCTGCGGGGTTTACAAAAAATGATTTTCCCAAAATCATATATCGATCCCCATCGCCATCTGAGGCAGCACACAAGTCTGGTGCACTTGGGGAATAAGCCAAATCAACTAACTCTTTGGCATAGGTTAGATTCGGTTCGGGATGAATCCCTCCAAAATCTGGAATGGGTGTTCCACGAATTACGGATCCTTCTTGGGCCCCTAAAACCTCTTCAAAAATATGTTTGGCATAAGGACCTGTAACAGCATTCATGGCGTCATAGGTCATTTTAAAACCTTTCTGAAATAACTTCCGAATGGCGTTAAAATCAAAAATTTGTTCCATGTAATGGGTATAATCATATACAGGATCAATAACTTCCACAATTGACGAACCAATGGTTTGTTCTCCCACATTTGACAAATCAATATCATTGGTATGGATCATCCAATAACGATCAATTTGATGCATTTTTTGAATAAAAATATTTGTCAGTGATTCTGGTGCAGGACCACCCGTTGCGATATTATACTTGATGCCAAAATCTCCATTTTTCCCTGCAGGATTATGACTAGCCGTCAGGATAATGCCACCAAAAGCTTGATTCAGTGTGATGACATGCGATGTGGCTGGGGTTGATAGTAATCCATTTTGTCCTACAATGATATGTCCAAATTGGTTGGCAATAGCCATTTTGATAATTTTTTGAATGGCCTCATTATTGCCATAGCGGCCATCGCCACCGATAACAAGGGTTTGTCCTTCAAATCCTTGTAAAGAATCAAAAATAGATTGAACAATATTTTCCAAATAATTTTCTTGGCGAAAAATATCACTTTTGCGCCTGAGCCCAGAAGTACCAAAAGACTGGTCCAGATATGGCTTAGTTTCCACAGTAAAAATATCCACGAATCCCCCTTGGGTTAGTGTTTATTTTTGTATAGCACTAATTGGATTTAAATTCAAGTCCGCTCCCCAAATTTTATTTACTAAAGCACCTAATTCTTGACGAGCAGTATTAGAAGAAACGGTGTTTTGTAGTTTAACGGCACTTTCCTTGAAATCCAACATTGTTAAGCCCTTCAAGAATAATTCACGAAAAACAACGCGTTCGGAAACAACACCCACTAGTTCAAAGTGAATACGGCGTGCTAAAGCGTTTAATAAGATAGACATGGTTTGGGAATTTTTGGATTTATTAAACAACATACGATTGCGTACAACCAACCAATTGATAGAAGGTTTACGTTCCAACATACGCTGTTGACGAGTTGACCAAACAGTTTGTGCAAAATGGCTGGGACCTTGAATTTTTAAAGTTTCACCATCAACCAAAGCCAAAATATCCAAGTCCACCAAAGAATCATTCATTGGAGTCACCAATACATCCGCCAGTGTCATAGCTTCCATGCCCAAAGGGGTGTGAGAACCCGGCGTATCCAAAACAATAGCATCTACTTCATCTTTAAGTTTATCCAATTGACCCCGTAGAGTGTAAATATTAGCAACATCTTTTGTCCAACAGGTGTGCACTGGCAAAGGTAATTGGGCCCCTTTTTCTTTGATAAATGTTTTGCGATTTTCAATATAGCGTGTTAAACTTTGTTGATCTGGATCCAAATCAAAAGAAGCCACCTTTTTTCCCGAACGCAATAAAGCCACGATGGTGTGCATGGCCAAGGTTGATTTTCCTGTTCCCCCTTTTTCGTTGGCAAATACAATAATTTTAGCAGTCATTTTTTTATCCTTTTTTACGTGTAATGGAAAAGTATTTTAGTGATTTATAAAAAAAAGTCAAGACCTTTTCGCTAATCTTCCCAATCCATAGTTTTTCCCCGATACGCGGTATTTTTAATGCGGGTAAAAATTTCCACAGGTTCCTTGATAGCAACATGATTATGTTTTTTTGGCTTGTATGCAGGGTAAAGCTGTTTTATCCCTTTAAAAGAGGGGTGAGTGGCCTCTAGTGTATTAGCACAGTCATGCAGAATATTTTTATCAAATTGTGTTTTTGATAACGGAGAAAGCACTTTCATAAGAGCTGCTAATTGGTTGGCTAATTGAAAGTTGGAATCCTTGGAAGAGAAATTTTCATCAAGATATGTATTCACTGCTCGTATTAAAAAAGATTGGAATAAGGAGAACATATTTTGGGGATTTTCCATTGAAAGGATTTGTTTTGTCAATTCTTTCAAGACATAAAAATCTTTTGTGGGATATTTTATAAAACCGCAAATCGTTGAAATATGCGCCTTTCTGTGCATCAGCTCAGATGGATTGTGCATAACTGTGTTAAGAATCTTAAAAATTGTTTGTGAAATAATGCGCTCATATTGTGGAAATTGAGCGCGTTTTGAATGTAAATTAGTAATGATGTCTTGTAATAAATTGGCATCCTTAGCGCGGTTTGAGGTGCTTAAAATTTTTACAGCCACAAGACTGCCATTCAAAGATGTACATAAGTCTGTTGGTAAATTTGATGAAGTGTTCATTTTTTCCCTTTTTGTAAGTTATGGTTTTTTATTGTAGCATAAAAAGTCTATTTTGTAAAGAAAAATTGACAAAATATTTTTTGGGGGTATAGGGTTGCACTTTCTTTAAAAAAAACTATATGGAATACATAAATATGTGAAAGGATAGATTATGACTCAAGAAAAAATTGAATTTCAGGCGGAAGTCGCCAAAGTTTTGGATATTGTGATTCATTCGCTTTATTCAGATAAAGAAATATTTTTGCGTGAATTGATTTCCAATGGGGCTGATGCATGTGAAAAATTGCGCTATACGGGGTTGACTCATCCCGAGTTGGTGGGTAAAAATGGTGAATTTCGCCTGACGATTACCCCTGATAAAAAAGCCGGTAGTTTAACCATCACGGATAATGGTATTGGGATGAATCATGATGATTTGGTGAATCACTTGGGTACGATCGCGCGTTCCGGATCGGCCGAATTTTTTAAATCTTTATCGGGTGATAAGCAAAAAGATATGGCTTTGATTGGTCAATTTGGTGTAGGTTTCTACGCCAGTTTTATGGTGGCCGATAAAGTTCGGGTGCGTACCCGCAAAGCTGGTGATGAAAAAGGATGGGTATGGGAAAGTGAAGGCGCTGGATCTTATACGATTGAGGAAGATAAAGATGCCCCCAATGGTACATCTGTGATTTTGTATTTGAAAAAAGATGAAAAAGAATTTTTGGATACTTTCCGTTTGCGCCATTTGATTAAACAATACAGTGATTTTGTTCCTTTCCCAATTTATTTGACTGAGGATAAAAAAGAAGAAAAAATTAATGCAGGATCAGCCCTTTGGACGCGTCCAAAATCCGAAATTACCCCCGCGCAATATAAAGATTTTTATCAATCGGTGTCAAAGGCCTTTGATGAACCTTGGGAAACCTTACATTTACACGTGGAAGGCGTGATTGATTATACGGCGTTGATGTTTATCCCAACAGAGCCTCCGCATACTTTATTCCAACCTGACAAACCTACTAATGTCAGTTTATATGTGAATCAAGTCTTTATTTCCAATGATATTCCGGATATTATGCCCTATTGGTTGCGCTTTATGACGGGTGTTATTGATACAAAGGATTTGCCGTTGAACGTCAGCCGTGAAATGTTGCAGCAAACGCCTGTTCTGACAAAGATTAAACAGGGGCTGACAAAAAAGATTTTATCTGCTTTAGCAAAGCGTGCCGAAAAAACTGAAGAATATGCACACTTTTGGAAAGGCTTTGGGGCTGTGTTAAAAGAAGGTCTGTATGAGCCCAGTGAAAATCGTGAAGAAGTGGCAAAACTTTGTCGTTTTTATTCCACGCATGATGCAAATCTGACGACCTTGGATGAGTATATTGGGCGTATGCCAAAAGAACAAGAAAAGATCTATTTCATTACGGGTAATGATTTAGATATTTTGCGCCATCATCCACAATTGGAAAGCTTTGCTGCGCGTGGGGTTGAAGTGTTGTTGCTGACAGATCCTATTGATGAATTTTGGACGAATACATATCCTGAATATGCAGGCAAACGTTTTTGTGCCATTCAACATGCGGGATCTGAATTGGATAAACTGAAAACCAAGAAACCGCAAGGTGAAATGCTTGCTAAGGATAAATTGGATAAATTGATTGCCAAAACAAAAGAGGTTTTGGATAAGCAGGTGCAATCCGTGGAATCAGGGGAACAGTTGGTGTCTTCACCGATGGCACTGACCACAGGTATGGGACAGATGAGTTTACATATGGAAAGATTAATGCGGGCGCATGGGCAAAAAACAGCCTTTGAAAGCACGCGCATTTTGCAAATCAACCCACGCCACCCGCTGATTCATAAATTAGCGGATATGGAAAAGCCTGATGACTACATCAAATTATTGTTTGATCAGACTTTGGTGGCCGAGGGTGAGCCCTTGCCCGATGCGGCTGATTTTGCCCGTCGTTTAACAGATTTGATGCTAAGGGGTTGATTTTTATTCCAAAACGCTTTAACATCCCCTTTTGTAAAGGGAGTATATGAGGAATTTTTTAGGTCTTTTCATTTTGTTGTGGGCTTGCTCTGTCTGGGGTGCAGGTTATGGTAGCATAGATAGTTATGTTCAACGTGCTCCTGAGATTAAAAATCACGGACAATTGGATAAAGTGGTACATTACATCACAAAAAAATATCAAAAGGATGAAGAAAAAGCCTATGCTATTTTGACATGGATTGTTCACAATATAGATTATGATGATTTTTATTATCGTCAGGTTGATAATGATTTAAAATCACGGCGAGATTTATCAAGAAAAATCCCCGAACAAGGTGACATTATCTCAACACGTTTGGGGGTCTGTAAGGATATTGCGCAACTGTATGCAGAGATGTTAAAAAAAGCCGATATTGATTCAAGAGTCATTCATGGGTGTTTGGCACCCAAAGGAGATAAGAGCTTATGTCAATTAAATCCACATGCGTGGAATGCCGTATGGATTGAAAAGCAATGGGAATTGGTGGATCCAACGTTTGCAATGGGGCAGGCACAGGTTTTGCAAGATATTACCTCTTTACGTGCCTATGATCGTAAGGTCAAAAAACGTCAGCATTCTAGTAATGGAACATATAAATCGCGCACAGATCGTAAAGTGGAGGTAAAGTGGTTTATGACGGATCCAAAAATAATGGTGCAAGATCATCAACCATCAGATGCCAAATGGTATTTAACAAAAAAGATGGATCGCAAAAAGAAAGATTAAATCTTGACTTTTAATCAATAAATACGTAAATTGATTTATACTTTAACAAAGGAGAAAAAATGACATCATTAAAAGGAACACAGACAGAGAAAAACTTATTACTTTCGTTTGCGGGTGAATCCCAAGCGCGCAATCGTTATACCTATTTTGCTTCCAAAGCCAAAAAAGAAGGGTATGAGCAAATTGCGGCTATTTTTACAGAAACAGCAGATCAAGAAAAGGAACACGCCAAGCGCTTTTTTAAGTTTTTGGAAGGTGGTGATTTGACTATTGAAGGGGCTTTTCCCGCAGGAACAATAGGGACAACAGCCGAAAATTTGATGGCTGCTGCTACGGGTGAGCATCATGAATGGGCAGATATGTATCCTGCTATGGCGGATGTTGCAGAAAAAGAAGGCTTTGCGGATATTGCGGCTGTTTGGCGTGCCGTTTGCGTGGCTGAAAAATTCCATGAAGAACGCTATAAAGCTTTGGCAGAAAATTTAACAAAAGGAGAGGTTTTTGAAAAAATTTCTGAAACAGAATGGCGTTGTCGTAACTGTGGTTATGTCCACAAAGGTAAGGAAGCACCCGAATTGTGCCCAGCCTGTGCTCATCCACGCGCTTATTTTGAATTATTGAGCCGTAATTGGTAAATAGAAATGAAATCCAAAAGCCCCATATAATTTGGGGCTTTTTCTTATTTTTTCATCAGCCAAAAACGAAGCAAACTTTTCAAAGGGATATGTCGTTTGAACAAAATCTTTTGTTTGAATAACGTATCTAATTGTGCCACTGTATAGCGGTATAAACTCTTATCCTGTGTATGATAGACCTTATTGATTAACATTTTTGTTGCTATGGCCATTCTTTTTTGTGCCCAAATGAGGTCGGGTTTATTTTGAAAATTTTCATAGACAAAATGAATTCCAGTGATATAACTATCTACTTTTTTGGTATTAAAAGAACTGCGTGTGATGGATGTATTATCTTCGCGATAAATATAACAGGGAATCTCTGTGGTGGCAAATTGGTTGATTTGACCCATCAATGTGGTTAAAAAAGGCCAATCTTCAAAGTAAATCCCCTCTATAAAGGAATGATTTTTAATCAAATCAGTTCGATATAGTTTATTCCATGCGGATGAAAAAATGTGTCGATTTTTTACAAAATCAGCCATCACATTTGTATGGATTTGCCAATGTGGTTCTGGGGTTTCAGATGGGGGTTGATTCAATTTTCGTTCACTCATTACGATAGGACTTTGGGAAGATTCAGCAATTTGTAAAAGAGTTTGTAAAGCATAAACGGGGATTCTGTCATCTGAATCCACAAAACAAGTATATTCACCCGTTGCAATCTTAATACCAGAATTACGCGCCCCCGAAAGTCCACGATTTTCTTGATTGATAATTTGAATACGAGAATCTTTGGCACTGTATTTTGATAAAATGGAGGGGGAACTGTCTGTTGAACCATCATTTACACAGATAATTTCAATATCATGAAAAGTCTGATTAATGATGGAATCTAAACAATCTGAGAGATATTTTTCCACATTATAAACAGGAACAATTACAGAAATTTTGGGCATTATTTCTCCTTTATTTTTTCATAACGTTCAATTTGGGTGTCGGCAGCCACCTTATCAATAACAGCAAAAATATACTTTTCCAAAGTTTTTTTGGCCCTATAATCGGCTGGTAATGCGATATTCACACGTCGATCACGTATTAAATCCAGACTGACTTTCGAAGGTTGCTTATTGGTGGGGTTGTATACAGCCACTGAATGTCCCCCGTTTTGATGCACCATTTTCATGCAGGGAATATCTGTTTCACCATCACCTATATATATCATATTTTGAAAAGGAACAGGCCTGTTTTGATGAGGAACATATTGATTGATATAAGTATTATCGGTAATGTCTTCACAGCCCTTATTGATGCGAAACAGAAACTGAGTTTTACTGGTATAGTTGAGCATAATGGCAGGCCAAATTGCAATTCCTTTTTTATCATACATGAAAGAACAAGCAAAAATATTTTTAAAGTTTTTGGCAACAGTAGTCCCCTCTATCATTTCCTTTAAACCAGATGATATGATGTAATGATTTAATTGAATGCCTTTTTTTTGGGCGTATCGACGGGTGCGTTCAAACCATGTGGATACCCCATTATACAGAGGGATTCTTTTACCGAAAGAACGAAACTTTTGACGGGTAGGGGCGATTCCCTTTTTTTTACATTCAGCCAACATTAACTGCATATAACTGGCAATATTATCGGCTTGCTGATTTTTGGCCTGTAAGTGTGATTTATGCCAAAACTCTGTAGGATCCTCCCCCAACGCTCGCATAAAATCATATTCTTGCATACTGCCAGGTGATAAGGTTCCGTCAAAGTCATAGCAAATGGCCATCTGAGGCACCTTAGATTTCATTTTTATGGTCCTTTAAAAATTTTAAAACAGGTTCATCCGCGGCAGGCATTTCAAACCCATCAATTTCTTCCAATTTGACAAAGCGATATTCTTCGTGATCGCAAATACGAATGTTTCCTTGACCATCCCAACTTGCCCGATACACATACATTGTTAAAATAAAATTTGGGTATTCATGGGTGATTTTGGTTAAAAATTTTCCTACTTGTATCTCAATATCAAACTCTTCATGAATTTCACGTATCAGTGTTTGTTCATGGGTTTCGCCCGCTTCAATTTTACCGCCGGGAAATTCCCACAGTCCGCCCAAAGATTTATCTCTGCGCCTTTGTGCAATTAAAATTTTTCCTTGATAATCAATAACGCCTGCACAGACTATGATATGGTTTTTGTTCATTTTAACCCTTTGTTTTTGATTGTAAGGACTATAACATAAAAAGATGAAAAAGGCAAATATTCATGTATGTGTATTTTTTTCTTGCAATTTAAATAAAAATGTGTATAATAAGGCGCATGACCTTTGGGGGTATAGCTCAGTTGGTAGAGCGTTGCAATGGCATTGCAAAGGTCAGGAGTTCGACCCTCCTTACCTCCACCAGATTCAAATTAATGCCTTGATTATCAAGGCCTTATTTTTTTGAGGATATAAAAATGAGTAGATTTAGACTTGCTGAAGATTTTAATACGGATGATGTTGGTTCTTATACACCTTGTGCAGGTGTAATGCCCAGTCAAAGAAAAATACCATGCTCTAAAGGACCCAATATTGATTCAATTTTAAAATCGCTGGATGAAGAGGATATATTGAAAGAAGTATCAAAGCATCCAGTTGCTCAAAGGAAGGCCCTGTTGAGTCAGCTTCGCAGACAACGTAGAGAACGTTGATGACTATTTCAACTTTAAAAAGCCACCATTTGGTGGTTTTTTTATTAAATTTTTTTGCTTATTTGAGAATCGTTTTCTTCAACTTCATGGCTGGTTAGTCATGGGTCCTTCCTGGCGAGTTTTCGTATGCGGGGTCGCAAGCCGCGCCATTTTTTTAGCAAAACAGAAAAAATCCGGCTGGTCACCCTGCCATCTTTTTATAAATTCATTGCAAAAAGATTCAGTTCCTTGTATATTCTAATCGGGAATAATCACAAAAGGTGAAAGGAAATTATATGAAACATTTGCTTTGTTTGTGCTTTGCTTTATTGTGTCTTGTTGCCTGTGAAAAACAATCGGATAATAGTATCGAACGAAATAAACAAGCGATGTATCGCTTTGAAACGATGATAAACACAGCGGATGAAGCGTTGGCCGAAGAATTGGTTGCCACAGATGCACCATTTTATACTCCTGCTAGTCCTGAACCATTATATGGTGGCAAAGGATATTTATCTGTTGTTCATTGGATGAGAAAATCTTTTTCTGACGTACAATGGAAGTTGGAAGAAATGGTGGCTGACGAACAAAAGGTCGCTGTTCGTTGGACTTTAACGGCAACCCATGATGGCGAGTTTATGGGCGTTCCTCCAACCGGCAAGAAAATCAAAACAACCGTTATGAATTTTTATTATTTCAATAAAGATGGTAAAATCACCAATGATATTGCCGCAGATGGGATGATTGGCATTTTAAGACCCTTGGGTTTAAGTAAATAAGTTGCGAACAGCCTTTTGGTAAGTGGGCATTTTTTTGGATGCATTTGCCGTTGACATTTGTCAGCTAGCATGACACTTCAGTGAAGTTTATATGACGGTTTTGTGATATTTTTGTAAAATTCAAACGTTATCCTTTAAAATCATCCTTTATTTTAATATATATGTTAAAACACAAAGGAAAGAAAAATGTCCAGATTTAAACAAAAATATACCATCACAAATGATTGCATGGATGCTCATTACAGATTAAAACCCGTTGAAATTTTAATGTATTTTCAAGATGTTTTTGCGCGGTATTTAACATCAAAACGCATAGGTGCTTTTGATATATTAAAGGATGATTTGTATTGGGTTATCTCAGATATCAACTTCAAAATTGTAGATGCTCTACCTTTTTGGTCGGAAGAAATAGAAGCCAGTATTTGGGTGTCAGAAATTACAAAATTAAAAATCTATACAGACTTTGAACTGAAATATAATGATAAAGCATTTGCTAAGGGAAATTGTTGTTGGTTTTTATTGAATGGGAAAACAAGACGGCCAGCACTTACTGACTTTGTCGCTGATAAAATGTCTCTTGATACCGAACTAACCATAGGGGAACATAAAAAATTTGTTTTAGGCAACACAACAGAACCTGTGACATATGCTTCCCATAAAACAAATTTCAGAGATATTGATTTTAACAATCATGTCAACAATAAAAGTTATATTAATTTAGCAGAAATGACTATCCCTGATGATTTTCGGGAAAGTCATGCGTTGAAAAGTTTATCTGTGAAATACTGTAAAGAATCATATCTTGGGGATGAATTGAGTTGTACTACATATAGGACTGATGTGAAAAATGCCTATGTGAACAAAATAGTAAAGGATGGGGCAACCGTTTGTGAAATTAATACCGAATGGTTAGAAATAGCAAATCAACCCAATATTAAAGACTTTCATCTTAAAGTCAGAGATAGTATAGTTTGACATTCTTAATGACCTGTTAAAAAATGAGAGCAAAGCAGAAAAAATCCGGCTGGTCACCCTGCCATCTTTTTATAAATTGGTTGCAAAAAGATTCAACTCCTTGTATATTGACAGCCATAGTTTAATAATAGGTGCAAGGAACAAATATAAATAATAAAAAGGATGAAAAATGAAAGTTTGCAACAAGAAAAAGGAAGAGAAAAGCTTAAATTGTACCAATATCCGAAAAGTTGTCGTTATCGGCTGTGGTTTTGTTGGTGCGGCGTGTTCTTTTGCCTTGATGCAATCTGGACTTTTTTCTGAAATCGTATTGATTGATGCTGATAAAAATAAAGCCGAAGGAGAAGCCTTGGATATCAGCCATGGTGTTTCTTTTGCCAAACCGGTTAAAATTTATGCCGGTGATTATGATGATATCAATGATGCTGGCTTAATTATCATAACGGCCGGAGCAAATCAAAAACCAGGTGAAACAAGACTTGATTTAGTCAAGAAAAACATATCTATTTTTAAATCCATCCTTCCTGAAATCAAGAAGCGAAAATTTAAGGGTATATTGCTGATTGTTGCAAATCCCGTTGATATTTTAACAACAGTTGCAATCAAGCTTTCAGAATTACCTGAAAATAAAGTATTTGGCTCGGGAACGGTGTTGGATACAGCAAGGTTGAAATACGAATTGGGCAATCATTTAGATGTTGATTCCAGAAGTATTCATGCCTTTATCATCGGTGAGCATGGTGACAGCGAAATTGCCGCCTGGTCATCTGCCAATGTTTCAGGTATTCCTCTTCATAATTTTTGTGAGATGAGAGGATATTTTAATCATGATGAAGCCATGAGGACAATTGCAGAAAACGTTAAAAACAGTGCTTATGAAATTATAGAAAAGAAAAAGGCAACCTATTACGGTGTCGCTATGGCGGTTAAAAGAATATGTGAAGCAATCGTCAGAGATGAAAAATCAATTTTATCGGTTTCCTCCTTAATGAAAGGGGATTTTGGGATTAGTGGTATTTCACTCAGCATGCCAGCTATCGTCGGTAAAGATGGCGTTGAATGTTTGGTTCCTATTCAACTCAATAAAAACGAGAGAACCAGCCTGCAAAAATCAGCCCAAACACTTCAAGAAATACTGGCACAAAATAAAATATAAACAACAAAAAGGATATAAAATGAAGATTCAAGCCGTAAAGTTTTATGAAAATGGATTTATGACCGAACCTTTTGCCTTTGGTGGCGAGGACGGACCAGATAAATTTGATGCCGCATAAGGAGAAAACAATGACAAAAGTAATGATTATTAACGGTAGTCCCAGAAAGAACTTTAATACAGCCAAACTGTTAAAGGAAGCAGCAAGAGGAGCGGAAAATGCAGGTGCAGAAGTGGAAATTGTTCACCTGTATGATATGCTATATAAAGGGTGTATCAGTTGCTTGATGTGTAAACGTAAAGGGGCAGATATAAAAGGTCTTTGCTTTTATAAAGATGCCTTAACACCTGTTTTGGAAAAGTGCCTGAACGCAGATGCCGTTATTTTGGGATCACCTGTTTACCATTCCTATCCGACGGGGATGCTTCGCTCATTTATGGAACGGTTTATGTTTCCTGCCCATACCTATATGGTGGATAAAGAACATGGCGGATTGAAACGAGTTTTGACACGCACTTTGCCGGTTGGGATGATTATGACGATGAATGCGCCGGAAAGTCATTTCAACAACAGCAGTTATCGCACTATTTTGAATGAAAATGAAGAATCCTTGCGTCATGTGTTTGGATATGCGGAAACATTGTATGCCTTTGATACCTACCAATTTATTGACTATGCCAAATACGATTGCGACCTGTTTGATGAAACCCACAAGGCCAAAGTTCGGGACGAACAATTCCCAAAGGATATGGCAAAAGCCTATGATATGGGTAAGCGTTTGGCAAGCCTGAACAAGGCCTAAAAGATGAACACAGTCCTTGAAGATTCTGTTTTTAAACGCGTGAATTTGGATTTTGAAAAGATTTCTGCCTATGGTTTTACGCAAACAGAATCCGGATGGATTTATAAGACAAACTTTATGAATGGGAACTTTAAGGCTGTCATTCGCATTGATAGCGCTGGACACGTTTCGGGGACTGTTTATGAAATTGCCACAGAGGATGAATACTTACCCCTGCGCGTAGAGAGCATGGACGGCTTTGCGGCCGAAGTCAGAAATGCGTACATAGAAATCCTGAAAGACATCAAGGAAAAGTGTTGTCATGAAAATGTGTTTATATTTCCTCAGACCAATCGTTTGGCTGATGAAATTTACAACAAGTATGGGGATAAACCCGAGTTTCCATGGCCAGAATATCCCACCTTTGGTGTGTTCAAAAATCCGACCAATGGCAAGTGGTATGCGCTTGTAATGGCCCTCAATGTGCAAAAGCTGGATAAGAAATTGACCGGGGAAGTGGAAGTTATGAATATCAAACTTGATCCTGAAAAAATCAAGGAACTGCATAAAGAAAAAGGATTTTATCCCGCCTATCACATGAACAAAAAGAACTGGATTAGCATTTTGCTGAACGATACAGTTCCGGACAATGTCTTGCTTAACTTTCTGGACGAAAGCCATCGTTTTACAATCAAAAAGCAAAAGTAGCAAAACAAAAATTACCCCTCTAAAATAGTGCATATTTCTTGCGATTTGATGCAGAGAAATATTGCAAAAGGGATATAAAGCTGATATACTCAAGTATGTTGATAGAAATGAAGAAGAGTGGAATAATATTGTTTTTTATATTATGTGGTTGTCAAATGGCATTGCCGTTGACGGAAATAGATGCGCTTGAAGATCGCAAAGCAGTTCACGTTCACAGAACTCGCCCGATAGCCTATGATTCAGCAAGCATAGAGTTGAAGCGAGGTACCACGTATGTAGCGTATCCTTATTGGCGTTGGAGTTTTGATGAAGTGCACATCAGTTTAATGGATGCGTGTAATGTCAGTGTCAAAAATCGCCTTTCGGCCTCAACAGCAGAATGGTCCACAGGTGAGAGTGTTTTTGGGGGTTGGGATAGTGAGGCAGCTACGTTTGTAGAGTCTCCCTTAAAAGAATTAGGTTATGATGTGGTTAGTCATACGAAAAGTTCTTTCCGGCGGGAACGAGAGCACCGACGTGCAGAACTTTTACTATCTGCGCATATTGTTGATATTAAATCCAATATTTGTAATGTGTTTAATGTATTATATTTTAAAGATGTGAACATAGTTGCGGGTAATGCCAGTATACGGGTAAAATGGGAAGTCTATGATAAACTAAAAGATGAAGTGATAGCAACCTTTGAAAGTGAAGGAAAAGGTGTTGTTGAAAAACCGACCCAAGATGGTAATAAGTTGATTTTATTGCGCGCCTTAGAGGATGCATCGGATAATTTAGGGCGACAAGAGGCTTTTATACGCTTACTTGAAGATCAGGTAAATGTGCGAGATTTAATTGCCAAAGAAAAGCAACAGTCTGTCCTTTCTTTAAAAATTAAGAAGGTAAGGTCCGATCCTATTTATGAACGTATAAGTACTTTGAAACGATCTGTTGTACAGGTGGGTGATGATGCGACTGGATTTTTTATTGCGCCAGACGGATATATTTTGACAAATCTTAAAGCGGTTGGACATGCTGAAAAGGTGGCTATCATAGATAATCAAGGCAGTCGTCAAACAGCGCATGTAGTCCGCCGCAATGAAAGATTGGGGATTGCTTTGTTGTATTTGGAAGTAACTAATCATCCTTATTTAGATGTAGCGGATGAAGTACTTTTAAAAGATCTGAGTGAAGTTTTTACGATTGGAAATCCATCAGATTTTCAGGCACGTTCAACTCTGGCCCGTGGTACGGTAAGCGCAGGGCGTTATCAATCCCAAAAATCCCAACATTTTATTCAAACATCCATTCCCACAACAACAGGTTATGCGGGTGCCCCTTTATTGAATGATTTGGGGCAAGTCTTGGGTATTCATGATGGCCGAAATACCAATGAAACTAGCTTTTCATACTACATCCCTATCCATGATGCTCTGCGCGCTTGCATGATTAAACTAAACGCATATTAGTGTCGGTTCTTCATTTTTAAGTAAGCTTTATGCCACGCCTGTTTCATCTTTTGATGAATGGTGGATGATTTTAAATCCGTTAAAATTTCCATTGCGTCCATAACATTTTGAATGGTGTAGATATGAAATTTATTTTCTTGAACAGCTTTTTGTACTCTTTCATCCAACATGAGATCGTGGATACATACTTCGGGAATAATTACTCCTTGATTGTCTGTCAGTCCCATTGCTTGACACGTATCAAAAAAGCCTTCCACTTTTAGGTTAATTGAACCAACAGATTGTGCTTGCCCCATTTGATTGACAGATCCAGTCAAAGCAATTGATTGTTTTAGTGGGATATTTGCAATAGCCGACATTAAAACACAGAGTTGTGCCATGCTGGCCGAATCGCCTTCTACCCCATGATAAAGTTGTTCCCATACAATAGAAGCATCCCAGCAAAAAGGCTCTTCAAATCCATATTGAGCCATTAAATAAGAACTTAAAATAAAAATACCTTTACTATGAATTTTTCCACCAGAACCAATTTGGTTTTCAACATCTTCAATTTTGCCAGATCCCAAATGTGCCTGACAAGTAATTTTGGCTGGATGTCCAAAGGAAAAATCCTGAAATCCATTGATGGTTAAAGCATTTATTTGTCCTACTTTTTTGCCTGATAAATCCAACTGAATTGTTTGATTTTTCAAATCATTGACCCAATTTTGCCACAAGGTATTGGTGCGTTGATGGGCATTTTGTAAAGCATTTAAAATATCCGATTGAGTGATGTTATTACCTTTGGCTAAAAAGTCAGCCTCTCTGATCGTATCATGTAAACGTACAAAGTGGCAAGTTAAAAAGTTTTGGTTGAATGCTAAACGTGATGCATAAGCTAATAACTGATTTAAGGCGGATAACGTCAAAGGTTTTAAATGGTTTTGATTTGAAAAATCTGTTAAAATGCCCGCATAAACTTTTTCTGTTTCGTGGTTTCTGGGTAACAATTCATCAAATCGTACAGGTAATTTAAAAAGGGCCGTAAAATCCTCTTCTTTATCCAATAAATCATAGTATAATTTTAGGCTGCCCACCAAAATGACTTTGGTATCCAAAGGAATATCCATTGGTAATAATGCACGCAATGAAACAATGTTTCTTTCTTCCTGAGGAACATCCATGTGAATTTTATGATTAAAAAGGGTTTGTTTTAAGGTGTGCCAAACAGATTGTTCCATGGGGATGTCTTTGGCCTCTATTACCAAAAAACCACCATTGGCTTGGTGCAGTGCGCCCGCTTGAATCATCATATGGTTATACAGCATAGAACCAGATTTTTGTTCGCGTTCCACTTTGCCAAACAGGCCTGCAAAAGTCAGATTATTTAGGTGAATGACAGGTGCTCCAGAATTTGGGCTGTGCGTTGTCAATACATTTACATCCAAAAAAGTCCAAAGCTCATTGGCGGGATTATTGATAAATCCCGAACCATTTTGAATGAAATAATTTTTTGCTTGATTTAAAAACGTGACCACATCTGCTTTTTTGTATTTTTGAATTAAAGGATCAAAACATTTTGCCACTTGGCATAAGGTGGTGTGAATTAAGTTTTCAATTAGGGATTTTTGTGTGTCCTGATGAGGAATTGTTTGAATCAACAACAAAAGTTTTTGACGCGCTTTTTCCATTTGTTTCATAACAGGGGCACGCACAGAAACAGGTAGGTTATTAAAGGCATCTGCATTTATGATTTTGCCATCAACAACGGGATTAAGCCCTAATCCATCTGGGGTGTGAACCAATGCGACAGATTCGGTATTGATTTGCTTAGCTATATTTTGAAAGCGATTTTGCTTTTCAATTTGAATTTGTTGCTGAATTTGATTGAATTGCAATCGGTAATGATCGTTATTAAAGGCATATTTTAATCCTTTTTTTAAATTTTCCCGTAATTGTTGAACTTGTTTTTGAAAAAGGGGGGCTTGTCCTGACTCTAAAGCAAAAGCAATAGGATGTAAGGAATTATCAAAATTCATCACATATATCCAATCTTTTGGGGTGGGTTGTGTGGACGCATACTGGCGAACAATATCCAAGGTTAAACTGGTACGCCCAACCCCTTTGGCACCCAAGCAAAATAAGTGTGCATTTTTATCTTTTAGTTGAATACCAAAGTTAAGGGCTGCCAGCGCCCGATCTTGTCCAATAATTTGGCGACAAGAACAAATGGGACAATCTTTTGTTGTAAGGCTTCCCGCTAAAAAAGTTTCATCAGTTTTTAATTGATGATAAGTCATTTTCTCCTCAATCAATAGCATTTATATAGCCTTTTTTGGAAAAAAATAAAAGAAAAAAATAAAAAAGTCCAAAAAATCAATTTTTTTGTGGCTTTTTGTGCTAAAATTCGCTATATTCCGAAATATCAGAAAATAGAATAAATGAAAGGATTTGAAGATGTTTAAAATTACAATTGCTCAAGCTGATTTATTAAAGGCATTGGCGCATGCTCAAAGTATTGTAGAAAGACGACAAACAATACCCATTTTATCCAATGTATTGTTGGAAACCCAAGAAGAGGGGATTTTGTTGCGTGCTACGGATAACGAAATTGAAATTTCGGAAAAAGTTCCAGCTCAAGTAATGGAACCAGGATCTATAACAATTCCAGCGCATAAGCTGTATGATATTGTGCGTCGCTTACCCGAAGATGGTCAGTTGACTTTGGCTTTTAGTGATGCAACGGCTCAAGTGAGTTTATCCTGTGGTCGTTCAAGATTTGCACTGGCCAGTTTACCGGCGGATAATTTTCCAACAATGGCTAAGGAAGAGGCACCTTTTTCTTTTGTTCTGCCAACAGCGGATTTGTCTGCGATGATTACCAAAACGGGTTTTGCGGTTTCTGTGGAAGAAACACGTTATAACTTAAACGGTATTTATTTGCATACCAAAGAGGAACACATGATTGCTGTGGCAACCGATGGACATCGTTTGGCGTGTACCAAGCATGCTTTACCAGATGGAGCCAAAGATATGCCGGGGGTTATTATTCCACGTAAAACAATTGGGGAAATTACCAAGCTACTGGCTGAAAATTCTGGGGATGTTACTTTGTCATTATCTGCGAATCAAATTCGTTTTGCGTTGGCAAATGTGGAACTTTCCTCGCGTTTAATTGATGGAACATATCCTGATTATGAAAAGGTGATTCCGATCAACAATTCCCGTACAATGACAGCAAAAACAAAGGCTTTTTCGGATGTGATTGAACGTGTTTCGGTGGTGTCAGAAAAATCACGAGGCATTCGTTTGAATATCAAGGAAAATTTATTGCTTGTTTCGGCGGCGGCCACTGATGAAGGTTCGGCTGAGGACGAAGTGGATATTCAATACTCTGGTGATGAAATTGAAATTGGATTTAATTTCCGCTATTTGTTGGATATTTTATCGCAAATCAAAGGTGAAAAAGCCGAAATGCACTTTGAGGATGGGGTGTCTCCTGTGATTTTACAAGATGTTAAAGATACAGATACTCTGTATGTTTTAATGCCGATGCGTGTGTAAAGGTTGTATATGAAGACGGGGTTGGAACGTCTGCGCTTAACGAATTTTCGTTCTTACCCGACACTGGATTTGTCCTTAGGGCATTCGGGAGAGCCAGTGGCGTTGTGTGGTGCCAATGGTGTGGGAAAGACAAATGTATTGGAGGCTATTTCCTATTTGACAGCAGGACGTGGATTGCGTGCAGCACGCCTTTCTGATTTGGCGCGACATATGGGCGATAATGTCTATCCTTTATGGAGCATTGTGGCGGATATTTATACCCCTACAGGTAGTCATAAAATTGGTACGGGTATGGTGGCGGGACATGAACGGCGCCAAATTCGCATTGATGGTAAGACAACCACAAAGCAATCAGATTTGGCAGATGTATTTCGTTGTTTGTGGCTGACACCAGCGCAAGATCGTTTGTTTTGTGGGGATCCCAATGCACGTCGTCGTTTTTTGGATCGCATTGTACAAGCTTTTGATCCCAACCATGCCAATCGTTTGGCCGACTACAGCGCAGCCTTGAAACAATGGTTGTGTCTGTTGCGCGAAGGACGAATGGATAATGCTTGGCTGAACGGATTGGAAAGTCAGTTAGTGGAAAATGGGATTGCTATTGCGGCCAGTCGCTTAGATATCGTATCGCGTTTGGCCAGCTTTTTGGATGTGACAGAAGATGTGTCTTTCCCTGCGGCAGAAATTCAATTGACTGGGATGTTGGAACAGGCACTGATTTCACAACGGGCTGTGTTGGTGGAAGATATGTTTGCGGGGCATTTAAAAAACGCACGCAAAATTTGTGCTGAGGGTGGTAATTTAACGGGACCACATACCGCTGATTTTGTTGTGATTCATAAGCAACAAAATCGTTCAGCAGATTTGTGTTCTACAGGTGAACAAAAGGCTTTATTGCTGAGTATCATTTTGGCCGAAATGCGGGCGCAAATGGTGGAACAAAACCAATGTCCTGTCTTGTTATTGGACGAAGTGGCAGCGCATTTGGATAAAAATCGGCGTAATACGTTATTTGAAATTTTACTGACCCGCCCAGCGCAGGTGTTTATGACCACCACAGATCGTGAAATTTTTTCAGATTTTACTGGACAAATTTGCCAATTTGATGTACAAGATAATCAACAGATTTTAAAGGTTGCCTGATGGCAAAAAAGAGATAAAAAAGGAGTAACAAAATGACAGACGAAATTTTGGAAGCAGAAGCAAAATATAATGCTGATTCAATTAAGGTTTTGCATGGATTAGAGGCAGTGCGTAAACGTCCCGGTATGTATATTGGTGATACGGATGATGGTACGGGACTTCACCACATGGTGTATGAAGTTTTGGATAATTCTATTGATGAAGCTTTGGCGGGCTACTGCACACGCGTGGATGTCATTTTAAATGGGGATGGGTCTGCCACTATTATTGACGATGGGCGTGGTATGCCTGTGGATACCCATAAGGAAGAAGGGGTGTCGGCAGCCGAAGTGATTATGACCCAATTGCATGCAGGCGGTAAGTTTGACAATAACTCTTATAAGGTTTCAGGTGGTCTGCATGGCGTGGGTGTGTCTTGCGTGAATGCACTTTCCGATTGGTTGGATTTAACCGTTTGGCGTAATGATAAGGAATACTATGCCCGCTTTGAAAATGGTAATACGGTTAAGCATTTGGTGGAAGTGGGTGAGGCCAATGGTAAGCATGGGACAAAGGTTACCTTCCATCCGTCAGCGGAAATTTTTACGCAAACGGTATTCAACTTTGATACTTTGGAACATCGTATGCGTGAATTGGCCTTTTTGAATTCGGGGGTTCATTTGCGCTTGCGTGATGAACGCGAAAGTGAAGCCAAAGAAGTGGATATGGAATATGAAGGTGGTATTAAAGAATTTGTCAAATACTTGGATACGTCCAAAAATTCTTTGCATGGTGAACCATTCTTTTTAAAGGGTGAAAAAGATGGAATTACTGTGGAGGTTGCGCTGGAGTGGACAGATTCTTATCATGAAACATGCTTGTGTTTCACAAATAATATTCCACAACGTGATGGTGGTACACATTTGGCGGGCTTGCGTGGTGCTTTGACCCGTACGGTCAATAACTATGCAGTTGCCAGCGGTATTGCCAAAAAAGAAAAAGTGGATTTGGCGGGCGAAGATATGCGTGAAGGTTTGACGGTAGTGCTATCCGTAAAAGTGCCTGACCCGAAATTTTCATCTCAGACGAAAGATAAGTTGGTATCCAGTGAGGTGCGTCCTGTGGTGGAAGGTATTGTCGGGGATAAATTGGAACAATGGTTTGAAGAACATCCGACCGAAGCACGTACTGTGATTGGTAAAGTGGTGGAAGCAGCTGCCGCGCGTGAAGCAGCACGTAAAGCCAGAGAATTGACTCGTCGTAAAGGGGCGCTGGATATGGCATCATTGCCTGGAAAATTGGCCGATTGTCAAAGTAAAGATCCTGCCGATTCAGAAGTCTTTATCGTTGAGGGGGACTCCGCTGGTGGTTCGGCAAAACAAGGTCGCGATCGGGCGCATCAAGCCATTTTACCTTTGCGTGGTAAGATTTTAAATGTGGAGCGCGCGCGTTTTGATCGTATGCTTTCTTCGGCCGAAATTGGTACGATTGTGACAGCGCTGGGAACAGGTATTGGGCGTGATGATTTTAATGCCGATAAATGCCGTTATCACAAAATTATTTTCATGACCGATGCTGATGTGGATGGTGCGCATATTCGGACATTGTTAATGACCTTCTTTTTCCGTCAAATGCCAGAATTGATTGAACGGGGTTATGTGTATATTGCTCAACCACCACTCTATCGTGCGAAACGTGGAAATTCTGAAACTTATTTGAAAGATGATGCCGCGATGGAAGAATATTTAATTTCTTCGGGTACGGATGGGGCTGTGTTACAATTGGCTGATGGCACACAAATCGCGGGGGCTGACTTGGTTCAACGTGTGGAACAGGCCCGTGTAGCACGTAATTTAATTTTGGCAATGTCCCGTCATGTGCCCTATCGTATTATTGCTCAAATGGCAATAATGGGGATGTTTGGGGGTAATACCGCCTATGACGATACATTTGCGCAAAGGTTGGATATGATGGAACCCGAATATGAACGTGGGTGGAAATGTGCTATGAATGAAAAGAACGAATTTGTTTTTACGCGGACTTTACGTGGGGTTACAGAATCTCATACTGTGGATGAAACTTTGATGAATTGTACGGAAGCGCGTCAATTGGATAAGATGGCAGCTGAGCTCAAAGAATTTTACGCCAAGCCTTCTGTTTTGCGTGTAAAGGATGAAGAATTTACGATTCAAGGTCCTGTTTCTTTGGCTGAGGCTGTATTTAAAGTGGGTAAAAAAGGTGTGGCTATCAACCGCTATAAAGGTTTGGGTGAAATGAATCCAGAACAATTATGGGAAACAACTTTGGATCCGAATAATCGTCGGTTATTGCAGGTAAAAATTACACACCAAGATCAAGCCGAACAAGTGTTTTCTACTTTGATGGGGGATGTGGTGGAACCACGTCGCGACTTTATTCAAGAAAATGCCTTGAATGTGGCCAATTTGGACGTGTAAATGTAAATCAGATGCAACAAACCACTGCCTATTGAGGCGGTGGTTTTTGTTTTAAAATTTGAAAATCTTGTTCATGTAAAGTATAAGAATCTTTGCATTTCAAGAGTAAAAATTATGATATTAAAAATTGGACCTTTTTTAATTTTCTTTTCTGATGAATGTATCAAAGGTAGGACGACGATGACAAGAACGCTTATCGGGTTCATTACAATATCCTAACATTTCGCATTTTGGTACAAAATAGGGTCTTAAGAAAGGTAGTGCTTCACCTGCTGATTTGGCCATTTCTTGCGCTAATTGGCGAATTTCCAGCTGGGCACAAGTACATAATCTTTCGTTGCAAAAGTGCATAAATGAACGAATGTTCATACTGACCACAATATTGGAACAACATGCCTGTGGCAATACGGAACGGGCATCTTCGGCTGGTAATCCCAATTGAATCAATTTTTCATAAACCTCGGCATCTTTTTGCATCAATTCATCAAAAATTTTAAAAGCCTCAGGATTATTTTGAATTTTATTCGGCACAACATAGTCAAACTTGCCGTCTTTAAATTCACAATAACGTTGGCTTTGCTGGGAATAACTGGCAATTCTGTGGCGCACCAATTGATGCGTTAAAGCGCGCGATACACCGCTGATAAAAAAGGTCAGCGTTTGATGTTCCAACACAGAATGATGCCCCGAACGAATCACCGCCGATAAAAGTTTGATTTTATTTTCATCGGGCGTTTCGTTCACATTTGCGTACATATCTTCGGGTTTACCCGCATTATAGCACGTCCGACAAGCAGTATAGAGTTTATTGAGGGCTTCTTTTGTATCAATTTGAGATAAAACAACTTTCATAAAAACTCCTTTCTGATTCGTTGAGCAATTTTTAGGGCTGGATTAAGTCGAACTTTGGGTTTTACTTCCTTATTCCCCAAAGGAGCCGCATAACCTTTTTCATATAAAGATTGATGAAAACGGGCATGCTTTGCCCCAATCATTTCATGAGACGCAAAAATAAAAACGGGCTTAGCTGTGGCACAACATTCACTGCACATGGACATAGAATCACCTGTCACTATAATTTGATCTGCCATTGAAAGAATTCCAAAATACGGATTTTCACTTTTATCGCCAAACTTATAAAAAAACTTGGGCTCCGGTAATTGTTTTTCCAACAGTTCAACCACTTCTTTTGGAGTACGACGTGAAGTTGTAATCAACAAACTTTTGGCTTTCATTTTTTTGACTTCATCCACCAATTGTTGTGCTGCCTGTATAGTAAAAGGATGATCCTTTGTTGCACCACCGATAATCAATCCCAAACGTGCTGATGGATAGTTGTTAAAAAGAGGTTGCCAATGTTTTTTTTCTAGGGTCAATTTTTTTTCTGTAACACGATGAGGCGTTCCTAAAACCTGCATAATATTGCACGCTTTTTCATGTTGATCATGTTCTGGTAAGATCAATAAATCGCATTTTTTTTCTTCCCATTTACCAGGATTCATAAGTTGTACAACTTTTGTTTTTCCACCAGATAAGCGCCGAATGGCAGATGCCACAGGAAAAGAACGACGTCCCGCACTTAATACAACCTGTGGCCAAGGGGCTTTTAAATTTTGTCTGGAGTCTTTAGTAATACCAATAAAAGTAGAGCCGCGTAAAAAATTGGGCAGTCTTACCCATTTATTATACTGTATATCCTTGCGTTCAAAAGGCACATTCAATGCTTCGGCAATGCCTAACAGTTGGTTGACATTGCCTGCCCGATCATCTGCCAAAATCCAAATCATTACATCCCCTTTATTTTAATTTCATCTGTTGCGGCTTTTTTTTGTAGTTGACGAATTGCTTGGTTAATGGCCTTATTTGAATTGCCAATAGAAACAGGTTTATGACATATATCTGTTTGAAAATATTGACAAGGGCGTGCCACATAGGCAACATTGGGGGATGGATCCTGTACAGCTTCATGACGAACCTGTTCATCCAAAACAGTTTTTTCAACATACACAGTTAAAGGCTGGCCTTGCTCACTGATACGGTACCAACTGGAAATAACATAGGGTGGCGTATTTAGGGTTTGAAAACGAAAATCTGCAGAATCTAAAGGATTTCTATAGGCACATCCCGATAACAACAAAACAAAAATAAAAAATATTTTTTTCATGATTTTATAATAGCAAACGAAAGTTGAATTGACAAGCAAAAAATGAAATCCCTTTTAAAAAAAAGAAAGGGGGTGATTGCAATGGCAGAAAATCAAGATTGTGGCTGCGGTACCAAAAAAGGTTCCAAAAAATAACAGTAAGGGCATTGATTCAATTCAATGCCTTTTTTCTTGTCTTTATAAATAATGTGTGCTATAACGCAACATGCAGAAAAGGAGGAAATATGAGTAACTTAGAAGATTTAGAAAAACTTTTTGATTTAAAAAGACAAGGAATCATTTCAGAAGAAGATTTTGAACGTAAAAAAAACAAAATTTTAAACCCTGAAAATTCTTATGGGAATAAAAGTCAATTAGCGTATGTGTTATTGGCTTTTTTCTTGGGGTATTTTGGAATACATAACTTTTATGTGGGCCGTTGGAAAAGGGGATTAACTCAACTATTGATCACACTTTTGACTTTTTTCATTGGGAGTGTTTTGACGGAATTTTGGGCTGTTATAAATATTTTTACAATTCATACCGATGGACATGGGGATGAGTTTCAGCCCTGTAAAATTGCAAAATATGTCTTTGGTATATGGGGATTACTCAATTACTCAGCGGTAATATTTATAATAGCGACAGGTATGACTTTCGGCTATTCGTCAGCGATGAATAAGTATCGCAGTAATGAGTTATTGAATTATGTCTCACAAGTTCAAATTATTTCTATGGCTATAAATGGTGGTAATGGTATTCAAGGTATCCAAAGTTGTGATTCTTTATTACAGATACCCAATGAAATCCAATATTATGTAGGGCAATGTAAGGTTGCACCAGGTGGGGAGATTAGTCTTTTGAATGTAGATCAAAAGTTAAAAAAAGCAATGTTGAAATACCACCCGAAAATACATGAAAATTCAGATGGAGCCTTGATAATTTCATTTTAAAAATCCCCCGTAAAAGGGGGATAATTTTTATTCCGAAGGTGTCCCATCTGCTTTAGGGCGCAATATTTTGACATCCCGTCGCAACCTTTCTTTTAACAGGATTTGGGGCAACTTGCGTTCCATAGCAGTTTGACGTAACTGATCTTTTTGGGATTCAAATGAGGGGGGCTCTGTTTGACGGCGATCCAAAACTTGAACAATATGCCACCCAAAAGCGGTTTGCACAGGGGCTGATAATTCACCCTTTTGCATTTTAAACACGGCCTCAGCAAATTCAGGAATCATCATTTCTTTTGTAAAATATCCCAATTCGCCATCAGGGGCATTTTTATCCAATGATTTTTGATTGGCTAGCGCTGCAAAATCAGCACCTGCCTGCAATTGAATCAAAGTATTTCTCGCCTGCTCCTCTGTTCCCAACAAAATATGGCGCGCACGAATTTCATCTTTTGGTTGAAAAGCTTTGACCTGTTCAGCATATAAATCCTGTAAATCCTTTTCTGTGATTGACTTATCCAATAGCTGGGTTAAATAGGCTTGTGTGATGATTTGGTCTTTGGCCACACGAATCATTTTTTTGATTTCGGGATGTTCAGGAATTCCCATTTCTGTGGCCCCCATCTCCACCAACTTATTATTGATGACCAAGTCCAACATTTTGGGATAGACCTGTTCAAAGGGCACTTCTTTTAATTGGGGGATATCATTTACAAATTCTTGTACCTGTTCAATTGTGATTCGTTCATCTCCCACCAAAGCAACAACATTTTCTGGAATGGGCTCAGGTTCAATAACAGGTGCTGGTTCAGGAGCATGAAAAATAACTTTTGCACAGCTGATACAGGGTATTGGTTTGGGCTGTGCCATTTGATAAAGTGTTGTTGTTTTATACGTAATAGCGCCAATGACTATGATTGCCCCAATCGTTAATGTTGTCCAACCAACAAGCCCAGAAAACGATAAAGACTCTTTTTTGGATTCAATCTTTACGGGTAAATTCACTGGTGCCACTACAATATCATGCCCTTTTTTGGGTTCTTTTGTGATTTTTTTTGCAAATTTTTTTATCATCTAGATTCTCCCCTTTTTCTATAACGATGAACGAAAATATATTCCCTTTTTAAAGAAAGGTCAAGAGATATTTGTGTGTATATAATAAAAAAAGGATTTTTGTATTTTTTACTGGAAAAAAAAATAAAAATATGCTACAATGTGCTCATCTTGAACAAAACGAAAGGAATGAAAAGAAATGAGTAAAGATTTTACTTTTAATCCTGGCGATTTTGTTGTTTATCCTGCGCATGGGGTGGGGCAAGTGAGAGAGCGACAAAATGCTTCTATTGCTGGTAAGAATGTGGATTTATTGGCGATCCATTTTGAAAAAGATAAGTTTACAATGCGTATTCCAAGTGAGAGTGCGGTGAATAAAGGGCTCAGGTCTGTTGCTTCTCCTGCTGTAATGGAAACCGTTATTTCAACTTTGAAATCGCAAAATAAGGTGCGTCGTCAGCCATGGGCGAAAAGGTCTGCGGAGTACACAAATAAAATTGCGTCGGGAGATCCTGTTGCTCTGGCGGAAGTTGTGCGTGAATTGTATCATGATCCTTCTTTGGCAACTCAAAATTACAGTGAAAAGCAATTTTATGAAAAGGCTTTTTCAAGATTAGCCCCTGAGTATGCAGTTGTTCAGAAGATTTCTGAGGTGGAGGCGATTAATCAATTGGAAACCATTTTGCAAAAAGCAGAAGAAAAAACAATTGCATAATTTGAAAGAGGGGGAATATGAAACGTCCTGTTTTTTTGGAACCAGATTCGAAAATTCGTAAAGGAATCGTTATTTTGGCTCAGGTGAGTATATGGGCTGTTGTTTTGTTGTCACTTTACTATGCGTGGAAATATCCTCAAGTTATTCAGAAGATTTTTCCAGGTTTAGAGTTGCCTAACGTCAGTTTAAGTAATATTTTACAAGCTCTTGTTTTCATGTCACTGGTGTTGTATGTTTTTCGTTGCCTAAAGAAAATGATTATTCATTGGGTGGAAAAACATCCCCAGTCGGATAAAGGCTCTTTTTATTCTTTGGTTAAATTTGTGGGATATATTGGTTGGATTATCGCACTGTGGGGGACACTTTCTTTTCTGGGGTTGAAACTTCAAAATTTGGCCATTGTTTTGGGGGCCTTATCTGTGGGCATTGGGTTCGGTATGCAAAACATTATCAATAATTTTATTTCGGGATTATTGTTACTATTTGAGCGTCCCATTGCTGTTGGGGATTGGATTCGTGTGGATGGACAAGAGGGAATTGTCACAAATATTCGTATTCGTGCAACTGAGTTAGAAACATTTGATAAAGCGCACGTTTTAATTCCAAATTCTAGTATTTTGTCGGGTAATGTTGTGAATATCACAAAACCCAATAAATCGGGGCGCATTATTGTTTCTGTTGGTGTTTCCTATGATTCGGATATGGAAAAAGTACGCCAAATCTTATTAGATTGTACGCAAAGAGTTGAGGGACTTTCCAAAACACTGACACCTTCTGTTTTCCTGACGGAATTTGGGGATAACAGTGTCCAATTTGAAGTTCGTGCCTATATCAAAGATGCAACGGCAGGATTATCTGTGCGAAGTGCATTGATGTTTGCTATTTGGAATGCCTTAAAAGAAAATGGCATTGAAATTCCTTTTCCGCAGCGGGTGGTGCATATACAAAAATGAAAAAAGTATTTATTTTTTCTTTCTTATTTATATCAGCGTGTGCTCAGTTTGAACCATTTGTGGATGCGCGTCATGAGGCAGGTCAACCTACAATGGTGGGGCAATCAACGCCCGATCGTGCGGCTATTTGTTATAATCCTTTATGGTCAAATATGGAACAAGTGGAAAATTTGGCTAAAGAGTCATGCGCACAGACCAAAAGAAAAATACAATTTGATACCAAAAAGTACTTTAGCTGTTCTTTGGTAACACCTGCAACTGCTTTTTATAAGTGCATCTAATCTGTAATAATTAAGATATCAGATGCTTTAATAGCGCCTGTTGTTTTGTCCTCTGTTTCAGGATCATAAGTTAAAGTGATGCGATCCCCTTTACTCATCAAAGGTAAATAATACTCTGGAGCTTCAACAGTACGCCTGCTTTTTTTTAAGACTTTCTTTTTGCGATAATAGGTGTTATCATCCAAGATAAGGGGAATCTTTTTTCCATCGGTTGTTTGGATGTAAGCAATGTTATCACGTACGCGCAAAATTTGTCCAGATAACTTTTCTGCAGATGCTTGAAAAGCATATAAAAGCACAAGTATCAAAATGGAATATTTCATGTGATCCCCCTTCTTCTATAAAATAGGAATAATTGCTATGAGAGTCAAATTTATTCTGTCATACCCAATAATTTTTTATATTCGTCGCGCAAAAATTCCGTTTCTTGACGATCGGCAGGATCCATTTTGCGTAAACGTAAAACCTGACGTAAGACCTTTACATCAAAACCCGCCCCTTTGGCTTCGGCATACACCTCGCGAATATCGGCTCCCAACTCACGTTTTTCTTCTTCTAAACGTTCAATGCGTTCCACAAATTTGCTTAATTGTCCAGCATCAGAACTAACCACATTTTCTTCCATTTTGTCCTCCCCTTTTAAATGTTATTTCTTTTTATTGGCCAATGCAACGGCGGCATTTAAATCAGCCTCTGTACACAAGCCTAAAGTCACTGGATTTTGAGCTTGAATCTGATTTAAATTTTTGTGTGTACGTTCGCGAATAGACACAACTGTTGGCTTTGTTGAACGCACCAACTTGATAATTTGACTGTTGGAAAGTTCAGGATGATTTTTAACCAGCCATAAAATGGCAGCAGGACGAACCATCCGCTTTGATGTGGATAAAAATTTTGACCCCTTTGATAGTAACTTTTCAATTTCAGGATGTGTAGCCATTGTTAAACAAGCATTTTCATCGGCTTCACAACGTTTAATTTCCTCATCTGTTAGTTGACCTGTGGTGATGGGATTCTGTCCCATAATATGTCCCGCCACATCACCATCTGCAATAGCTTGAATTTCCAAAGCATGCATACCACAAAATTCGCCAATCTGTTTAAATGTAAGTGCTGTATTTTCTACCAACCAAACGGCTGTTGCTTTTGGCATTAAAGGTAAAGTCATTGTGTATCCTTTCATCTACTTTTTTGATATGCGTAATTTATAGCATTTTTTATCAATAAAAGCAAGCAATTTTTTCTTGACATGGAATTGTAATGTTGATATGCTACTGCTATTTAAAGCGCATAGGGGGAATTATGAAAACAAAATTATTGATGACATTATCGTTAACGGGACTATTGGGGATGTCAGCTATTTCCCATGCCGGTTGGATAAAGTATGATGGGGCAACATATAATGTGGGTGATCCCATTCCCAATGGTGATTGTTTGGAAATGATATGTGAACATGGCTGTGTGGAGGAAGATGGTAGTTTTATTGGTTATTGTTGTCCCTCTGATGGAGCGAATGGGCATAATTGTCGTGTCAATAATGAATTCGTTGGTGCCTGCTGCCAAAGCGGTTTATGCATAAATGGATATTGTGAAGCAATTAGTTGCTCGGCCTATTCTGGTACTTCCACCAGCAATACAGGGGGCGTTGCGGGGAAAGCCAATGATGGCATAACGGATTGTAAATGTCCATCGGGCCAAACTTGGGCGACCTGTCCAGAGGGCCCCATATCATGTACACCCAAATGTTGCCCTGCTGATAAGCCCTATCTTGATAAAGAGGGGAATTGTTCTGAGTGTGTGTTCCATGCCCAGTGTCCAAGTCAGGTTTGTAGTGATGGTGCAGGCTGTAATGATGGTCAGTGGTGTCGTCAAGGGCAATGTTGTGGCGAACGGACAGAAACAATAAGCTGGGCAGGGGGGGGGCAAAATGCTGATCTCCACAAGTTCGTCACTACTGGTAAAAGTATTACTAGTGGTAATTGTCATTATAAAGTTTTATTCACTCATTTAGATGTAAATGATTCTTTTGCAGTTAAAGCAAGTGGTAATGATACGATGTGTATAGAAAATGAGTGGAAAGCGATTACTTATCAAACGATGGGTCCGACAGGTCTGACTAAAAAAACGGTTAATATGGGGGGGTACTATGCTAGATCGCACAAGTATGAAGAGAAGGATAACGCGGTAAATAGTTATCCAGATAGTTCCGTTGGTCAATGGCTTATACATATTGGAGGCAATGAGCAGTGGGGTGGAAAACCTGTTTCTGATGACGAAACAAGGACGATATATTACTTGCCTGCAGGGCAGACCCTTGAGTTTTTCGTTAAGGACAATAGTTTAGGTTCGCCCGCACAACCGATTAGCGCAGGTATATATATGGAGTTAAAGCTTATACCCCAAACAAGCATAACAGGTGGTTGTGGGCACTGGGTTCAAAAAATAAGATAACCGATTAAAGCCGATTGTTGGACTCATTGAAGAAAGACGCGGTAGAGGCTGGTTTAAATCAATTACAGGGCAATGCTCGGCGAAAACGGTGTCTTTGAAAATCTTAAAAAAAACTATTGACAAAGTTTTGAATATCGGCTATAATAACCCAACCTTTGTTTTGGATAAAGGATAGAAAGGCGTATAAAATGACATCTCCAGCACAATTCATCAGGCAAGTCAAGCAGGAAGTATCTAAGATTGCGTGGCCTTCGCGCGCAGATGCGTTGCGGGGAACTTTTATGGTTATTATTGTGAGTGTGGCGTTAGCGGCCTTTTTATTATGTGTGGATTTGTTTTTTGCTCGCATGGTGGGCTTTTTTATCGGAGGAAAATAAATGCGTTGGTACGTCATTCACGCTTATTCTGGTTTTGAACAAAAAGTGGCGGATTTTATTAAAGAACAGGCTGTTAAGAAAGGGTTGGCTGATAAAGTGGCGGAAGTTTTGGTGCCAACTGAAAAGGTTGTTTCTGTACAAAATGGGACCAAAAAAGAATCAACCCGTAAATTTTTCCCTGGATATGTCTTAGCGAAAATGGAAATGACAGACGATACATGGTATTTGGTGGCAAAAACACCAAAGGTAACAGGGTTCTTGGGTGGAAAAAAACCAACCCCGATTACAGAGGCTGAAGCGCAACGTATTTTAAATCAAGTAGAAGAAGGCGTTTCAAGACCACGTGCTGCATGTGTTTATGAAGTGGGACAACAGGTTCAGATTATGGATGGGCCTTTTGCTAGTTTTGTTGGTGAAATTCAGGAAGTGGATGCTGAAAAAGAACGTTTGAAGTTGCAGGTGTCTATTTTTGGACGTGCTACTCCTGTGGAATTGACTTATGGTCAGGTGAAGAAGGTATAAGATGTTTTTTGATGATATAGAAAGTGGTGAAGAAATGTGGGATAATGGCGAATTTGCTGAGGGAAAAGCCGTGTCTGACTCGGTCAAAAAAGTTGAAAAAGAGCATAAGTGTGCTTGCGGACGTAAGGTATGTTGTGGAAAACACAAAAAGGGTCAATGTGCTTGTGGGAACAGGCAGAAGGAACGTGATTAATTTTTAAGAGGGTGGACAAAATTGGTTCGTGTCCATCTTTCTAGTAGTAGATGAGCCATCATCGGACTACAAAACTTCAAGGGGAAACCCGAATGAACCAAAAAACAAAATGCTAAATGAGGTTATAAAATGGCAAAAGAAATATTGGGTTTTATTAAGCTTCAAATTGAAGCTGGTAAAGCCAACCCGTCCCCTCCAGTGGGACCTGCCTTGGGTCAAAGAGGCTTAAATATTATGGATTTTTGTAAGGCTTTTAATGCCAAAACACAGAAAGAAGAACCAGGTTCTCCTATTCCTGTGATTATTACGGCATATAAAGATCGTACATTCAGCTTTGTGACAAAGTTGCCTCCGGTCAGCTATTATATTAAAAAAGCGGCCAATTTGAAGAGTGCCAGTCATGCCCCTGGGCGTGAAAAGGCCGGCAAAATCACTAAAGCTCAAGTTAAAGAAATCGCCGAAAAGAAAATGCCAGACTTGAATTGTCATACAGTAGAAGCGGCCATGGAAATGGTGGCTGGTCAGGCACGTTCTATGGGTATTGAAGTCGTGGGGTAAGAAAATGACAGGAAAAAGATTGAAAAAAGCCTATGAAGGTATTGAAAAGAAAGCTTACTCTTTGGACGAAGCGATTCAAATGATTAAAGCGGGAGCTACCGCCAAATTTGATGAAACAGTGGATATTGCTGTCAAATTGGGCGTGGATCCAAAACAATCTGATCAAATGGTGCGTGGCGCTGTAACTTTGCCTGCGGGAACTGGTAAAACCTTAAAGGTTGCTGTGTTTGCCAAAGGGCCAAAAGCAACAGAAGCCAAAGCTGCCGGTGCGGATATCGTGGGTGATGATGATTTGATGAACGATATTTTGGCTGGTAAAATTGATTTTCAACGCTTGATTGCCACCCCTGATATGATGGGTTTGGTTGGTCGCGTTGGTAAAATTTTGGGACCCAAAGGGTTGATGCCAAATCCCAAATTGGGAACAGTAACAATGGACGTGACAGGTGCGGTAAAAGCCGCCAAAGCCGGTCAGGTTCAATTCCGTGTGGATGCGGCCGCCATTGTACATGCAGGTATTGGTAAAGCCAGTTTTTCGGCTGATAAGATTGCTGAAAACGTTCGTGCTTTTGTCAAAGCCTTGCAGGGTTTGAAACCTGCTACCTCGTCAGGTGTGTACTTGTTGCAGGTGGCTTTGAGTACCACTCAAGGTGTTGGTGTAAAGGTATCTATTCCAACGATTCTTGGGTAAATGAGTTTTGGCCTTGCCCGAAAGGGTGAGGCCGAAAAAATGCCTGTCCAAGACTGTGGGCGTTTATCACGGGATAAACTTAATTGAGGATCACCTCAGCCGACATAGACAGAACGGTCGAAATTCTTATTTAAGATTTTAACCGGTTTCTGGACAGGGTAGAGTGAGGAAGGGATTTTCCCGACCTTGTGTAGAAACCAAGAGGCTTATACCTCTTAAAAACGGAGTAAAAAAAGTGAAACGTGAAGAAAAACAACAGGTAATAGCGCAAGCATCTGACGTTTTCAAAAAGTCCAAGTTGGTGGTTATTGTCCATAACAATGGTTTGACCATGGAACAAACAACGGCTTTAAGAAATGCGATTCGTGCTGATGGCGCAGGTTATAAAGTTGTCAAAAATCGTTTGGCGAAACTTGCTCTGGCAGGAACTCCCTGTGAATCCCTGGCGGATTTATTGACAGGCCCAACCGGCATTGCGTATTCAGAAGACGAAATTGCGGCTTCTCGCGCAGTGGCGAAAATGGCCAAAGATTCCGATAAATTTGAAATTGTCGGTGGTGTCATGAATGGGGAAAAGATTGATGCTGCAAAAGTAAAACAATTGGCTGCTTTACCATCTTTGGATGGTTTGCGTGGCAAATTGGTTGGTTTGTTGCAAGCGCCTGCTGGTCAATTGGCCAGATTGGCAAAGGCTTATTCCGAAAAGGAACAAGCTGCTGCTTAAATTTAACAGTTAAATAAGAAAGGAAAATTAAAAATGACTGATTTAAATAAATTGATTGATGAATTGTCTGCTTTGACAGTTTTAGAAGCTGCCGAATTGGCAAAAGCTTTGGAAGAAAAATGGGGCGTAAGTGCTGCTGCTCCTGTGGCTGTTGCTGCTGCTGGTGCTGCTGCTGGTGCCGCCGAAGAAAAAACCGAATTTGACGTAATTTTGGCCGAATCTGGCGCCAATAAGATTGCTGTCATTAAGGAAGTTCGTGCCATTACAGGTTTAGGTTTGAAAGAAGCCAAAGACTTAGTGGACGGTGCTCCTAAGGAATTAAAGAAAGGTGTTGCTAAAGAAGACGCCGAAAAAATGAAGAAACAACTGGAAGCCGCTGGTGCTAAGGTTGAATTAAAATAAGGTTAGTTTAACCATAAGGGAGGAGTTGCTCTTTTTCGGGGCAACTCTTTGCCCGTAAAATAAACAAATAGGTCTTTGGTGCCTTTCCACCAAAAAGAGTTTTATAAAAAATGGGGTTGCATATATGTTAAAATCTGAAATTAATCATCGCCGCGTGCGCAAAAATTTTGGTAAAATTGAAACTGTGGCGGAAATGCCAAACTTGATTGATGTTCAAATCAGTTCTTATAAACAATTTTTACAGGCTGATATTCCAGCAGATAAGCGTGAAGATACTGGTTTACAGGCTGTTTTTAAATCTGTTTTCCCGATTCATGATTTTGCAGGTCGTGGAGATTTGGAATTTGTAAAATATGAATTGGATCAACCAAAATCTGATGTTCATGAATGTTTAAAGCGTGACTTGACTTTTGCATCCCCTGTACGTGCAACCCTGCGTTTGATGGTGTGGGATGTGGATGAAGCAACAGGAGCACGTACGATTCGTGATATTAAAGAGCAAGATGTTTATATGGGTGATTTACCCATGATGACAGATCGCGGGACATTTGTTGTCAATGGAACAGAACGCGTAGTCGTCAGCCAAATGCATCGTTCTCCTGGTGTATTTTTTGGGCATGATAATGGTGAAACACATTCTTCGGGTAAATTTTTGTTCTCTGCCCGTATTATTCCATATCGTGGTTCTTGGATTGATTTTGAATTTGATGCGCGCGACTTAGTGGATGTGCGTATTGACCGCCGTCGTAAGTTGCCTGTCACAACATTATTGTATGCTTTGGATAGCGCTTATACCGAACAAAAACGTGCTGAGGCAGCCAAGAAAGGTAAAGCTTTGGATCCCGCTGATGTGATGGGGATGAGCAAAGAAGAAATTTTGAACTACTTTTATGAAACCGTGACATTGACTCGTGATAAAAAAGGTTGGAAGACCGCTTTTAATGCGGAACGCATGAAAGGAACAAAGTTAACCTATGATTTGGTGAATGCCGAAAATGGTGAAGTCGTGTTGGCGAAGGGAGAAAAATTGACCCCTGCAATGGCTAAAAAACTGCAAAAAGATGGCTTAAAAGAAATTCAAGTCAATGAAAATGATTTGCTGGGACGTTTTGTGGCGATGGATATGATTGATGAAAAGACCGGTGAAGTTTTAATGGAAGCCGGTGATGAACTCAGCGAAGATGATTTGGCTAAATTGCAAGAATTGAAGGTCAAAGAAATTCCTGTTTTATATATTGATTATACCAATATTGGTCCTTATATTCGCAACACTTTGGTAGCAGATAAGTGCACCTCACGAGAAGAGGCACTGATTGAAATTTACAAGATTATGCATCCAGGTGAATTGCCTGTGGTGGAAACAGCAGATGCCACCTTCCGTGCTTTGTTCTTTGACAGTGAACGCTATGATTTGTCTGCTGTGGGTCGCGTCAAAATGAATATGCGCTTGGGCTTTACCAATGAAGAAGTTCCTCCATCTGTGAGAGTTCTTCGTAAAGAAGATATTTTAAAAATCATTAAGACTTTGGTGGAAATCAAAGACGGTCATGGTGATATTGATGATATTGATAACTTAGGGAACCGTCGTGTGCGTCCTGTGGGTGAATTAATGGAAAATCAATACCGCATTGGTTTATTGCGCTTGGAAAGGTTGGTGCGTGAACATATGACTTCCACGGAAATTGATACTGTGATGCCATCTGATTTAGTGAACGCGAAACCCTTGGCCACAGCAGTGCGTGAATTCTTTGCATCCAGCCAATTGAGCCAATTTATGGATCAAAACAACCCGTTATCTGAAATTACCCATAAACGTCGTTTGTCGGCTTTGGGACCTGGTGGTTTAACCCGTGATCGTGCCGGTATGGAGGTGCGTGACGTGCATCCCACACACTATGGTCGTATTTGCCCAATTGAATCCCCAGAAGGTCAAAATATTGGTTTGATTAACTCATTGGCAACCTATGCTCGTGTGAATGAGTACGGCTTTATTGAAACACCTTATCGTAAAGTTGTGGATAAGAAAGTTACGGACGAAGTTGTTTATATGTCTGCGATGGAAGAAGCCCGCCATACGATTGCTCAGGCAAATTCCACTTTGGATGCTAAAGGTTGTTTGACCGGTGAATTTGTGACAGCGCGTCAAGCCGGTGAAGTAGTTCAAGCCCGTCCAGATGATGTGGATTTGATGGATGTGTCGCCACGTCAGGTGGTTTCTGTGGCCGCAGGACTCATTCCGTTCTTGGAAAACGATGACGCGAACCGCGCTTTGATGGGTTCCAACATGCAGAAGCAGGCTGTGCCTTTGTTAAAGAATGAATCCCCATTAGTTGGTACAGGTATGGAACGCGTAGTGGCCAAAGATTCCAAGGCCGCTGTGTCCGCGTTGCGTACAGGTATTGTCCAATCTGTGGATGCGGCCCGTATCGTAATTCGTGCGACGGAAGATTTGTCCGCAACGGCCAGCGGTGTCGATATTTATAATTTGGAAAAATTCCAACGTTCCAATACAGGAACCTGTATGACCCAAAAACCGCTTGTCAAAGTGGGTGAAAAGGTTGAAAAAGGCGATATTATTGCCGATGGTCCTTGTACGGAAATGGGTGAATTGGCTTTGGGCCGCAATATTTTGGTGGCCTTTATGCCTTGGAACGGTTATAACTACGAAGACTCTATTTTGGTGAGCGAACGTATTGCCCGTGATGATGTCTTTACTTCTATCCACTTGGAAGAATTGGAAGTGACAGCTCGCGATACTAAGTTGGGTCAAGAAGAAGTGACGCGCGATATTCCAAACGTGGGTGAAGAAGCCTTGCGTAACTTGGATGAAACGGGTGTGATTTACATTGGTGCCGAAGTGAAAGCTGGCGATATTTTGGTTGGTAAAGTAACGCCGAAGGGTGAAACAGTAATGACACCAGAAGAAAAACTTTTGCGTACCATCTTTGGTGAAAAGGCCGCTGATGTACGTGATAGTTCTTTGCGTGTGCCACCTGGAATTTCTGGTACAGTAGTGGATGTGCGTGTCTTTACACGTCGGGGACTTCAAAAAGATGAACGTGCCTTATCCATTGAACAGGCTGAGATTGCAAAACTGACCAAAGATCGTGATGATAAAAAGGCGATTTTACAAGGCGATTTTGCAACACGTATTCGTGCCGTATTGAACGGTCAAACCATTACCAAAGCCGAAAAATTTAAGGCTGGTCATAAATTAGCTGAAAAAGATTTGGCTGATTTGAATATGAGTGCTTTGCGTAAAATCAATGTCAAAGATGATCAGGTGATGAAGGAAGTAGAACAAATGATTGCTACTTTTGATGAAGCCGATAAAAATTTGCAGTCTGACTTTGAAGATCGCGTCACAAAATTGCAACGTGGTGATGATATGTTGCCTGGCGAATTGAAAAAGATCAAGGTCTTTATTGCCGCCAAACGTAAATTGCAACCGGGGGACAAAATGTCTGGTCGTCACGGAAATAAGGGTGTGGTCTCTCGCGTGTTGCCGATTGAAGATATGCCCTATACTGAAGATGGGACACCAATGGATATCGTGTTGAATCCTTTGGGTGTGCCTTCACGTATGAATGTGGGTCAGATTTTGGAAACACACTTGGGTTATGCTTGCCATGAGTTGGGTAAGGAAATTAATAATATGGTTAAGCAGGTTCAAGCTAACAAAGCCAAAATGGATGATTTGCGTCAAGAATTAAAGGACGTTTATGGCGATAAAGAATATACCAAGAAGATCGCCAAGATGTCTGATGATGAAGTGTTGCAAATGAGTGCTAATTTGAAAGATGGTTTGCCCATTGCAACGCCTGTCTTTGATGGTGCCCATGGTGAAGATATTGATGCGATGTTGAAACGCGCTGGTTTGCCAGTATCTGGTCAGGTTACATTGTACGATGGTCGTACAGGTGAGGCTTTTGACAGAAAAGTGACCATTGGTTATATGTACATGTTGAAATTGCACCACTTGGTGGATGAAAAAATTCACGCCCGTTCTATCGGACCTTACAGTTTGGTCACGCAACAACCTTTGGGTGGTAAAGCCCAGTTTGGTGGTCAGCGTTTCGGTGAAATG
>DFFU01000004.1 GCA_002372315.1 Alphaproteobacteria bacterium UBA3768 | reverse complement strand
CATCTGCTTCATCATTTTCATCAATTTGAGGTCTGCCACCGCGACGACGTACAACAACATCTTCTTGCTCGTCCACAATAGGCGGCAAATCACTTGTATCTGCCGTTGGTGGAACATCATCTACTCTTGAAGTCGATTTTGGTGCCTTGGGTAAGGTATCTGGGTCTATGTCAATTCTTTGAAACTTATTCATACCCAATTTGCGTTTTACTTGAGGTTGACTTGGGATACGCACATTGTCTTTTTCCACACTAACAGGCTCCATAATCATACGATCCACATTTTCAATTTCACCATCATCAATGGTCAAATCAATGCGTTCGGCCAAATTAACACCGGCCGTATCTTCCACTAAATCATTTAATGCACCAATTTTATACTTGGGATTAATTCTTTTCTTTTCATATTCTTCACGTACTAAATCCAATAAGGCTGATTCATCAGAATTTTGTGTTTTGGCGCGCACATCTTCCAAACGAGCCAACACCTCCCCCAGTTGCAAATGAGCATCTAAATTTTCTAAACTGCGAATTTTAACAGAACGTGCTTGAGCAAAATCAATGTTATCTGGTTCTCCATCATCAATAATACTATCAATGTGTTGAGCAAAAGCCAACATATCCCCATTATTAATACGCCCATTTAAACCCCGCACCACATAATCAGCATTGGCTTGTTTTTGTTGATATTGTTTTTTTATTTCATCCAATAACACCTTTTGCCCATTATCATTCTTGGGTAACTCAACATCTTCCAAACGTGCCAATACTTCACCAGGGCTCATATGCGCATCCAACTTATTCAAATCACGGAATGTTGTTTTCTTCTTAGGGGGCACATCTTGAACAGTTGTTTGAGTAGGTTGAGAAACATCAGGACTGGCAGAAGCCTCAATACCTTCTGAATCTGGATCAGCAAAAGTCATATCATCTTTTGTTGTCGTTTTTCTTTTAGAAGTGACATCTTTTTCTTCGGATTTAACAACAGTTTTTTCTGTTGATTTTGTTTTTTCAACAGAACGACTATTTATTTGAGCTACATATCTGTCAGCTAAATTAGATAGAAACTTAATTTGCTCTGCATCTGTCATATCGGTACCATCAACTTTTTTACCAATTAAACCACAAATTTCATCCATTGGTGTATCATCAGATTGAGTATAATCTAATTTCTCGGTTAATTTATCTCCTGCACGTGCGTAAACTGTCGCTAACAACATAGTTGCATTAATGAAAGCTTTCGTTTGAGCTTTTTTATCTGTATATCTCAATTCATCAACATTAGTAAAAAATTTATGTATTGTACGCGTATACTTTGCAAAATCAGCTCTGTCTTCATTGTTGGTTAGTTCAGGAAATTTAATTCCATGATGAAATGGACTACGAATACCACTATATGCCATCGGGCCATAAAAATCCTCACTTTTTTCTCCATCATGAGGAGAAACGACATATATATTTCTATTATCATGTTTATCAGAAGGCCATGCATTAGCCCGTTCAACGAAAGATTCTTTAGATTCTGCTAATGCTTCTGCATCGAGGAGCCATTCAGATTGTTCCTCAGAATCTTTTGGCTGAATATTCAATTCTTGAACGATTTTTTTCCAATCGTTATCCCGAACATCACGTTCTCCTGGGATACTAATCACACTATCCATCTTTTTCTCATCTGCCATTTCTTCTTCTCCTTGTTGAACTTGTTGCTTTGGGTTCTTATTTTCAATTGATGTTTTATCATTTGCTTTGGAACCTTGGACAATCGTCTGTGCTTCTTCCTCAATGACCCGTTTTCTCTTTTTGATAATAGGTCGTTGAGTTCCTTGTTTACCTGGATCTACATTGTCTTCAAGTTGTTCTTCTGTAAAACGAGGCATCATACCTGTTGGCATCCATAAAGGCATTTTCCTATTTTCAGGCTTCTTAGCCTTCTTAACTTTTGCTTCAACCTTATTTTGCGGAGCACTGCCTGAACCATCAAAATCTTGCACTTCCATATCAGGATTTATAAAAGAATAATCATTATCTAATGCTTGTCCATTTTGGACTTCAGGTTTTTGTGCTTCTTGTTCAGGTGTCGCCACATTATCTTCAACTTGTTCTTCTGTAAAACGAGGCATCATACCTGTTGGCATCCATAAAGGCATCTTTTTTTTATCTGATTTTGAAGGAGTTACTACTTTATTTTCCACTTCTCCTCTTAATTTATTCAAAATGTCCACAGGAACAGCATTTGCTTGTGTTAATGGTTCATCATTTTCAAACTCATCATCACTCAAGGGTTCTCGTAGTGTCTCCAAAGTTTCTTGATTCATTACATCATCTCGCTTTTGTTGTAAAAAGTTTTTTAACTTATCGACATCCTCTGCATTTACATAGATACGATAATCATTTAAAGCATCTGTTTTGGCATCTTTAATATGAGCCGTATAATCGTCTATACGAATACCATTTGTTCGCAACTCATCCATAATTGCTTCTGCATTATCTTGACCATACATATCAAATTCCATACGACCAAAGCCATCCATAATCCATGCCTTTTCATCCATGAACCAGCGATTCTCACTTATACCAGCTGGACGTTTGCCTTCATTTTCTAACCGACGATTATTTTCAAACTCCATCCGTCTTTCAAGACGATCTGCTAAATCATTATAGCCCTTTTGTTTGGCTTTTTTTAGTTCCGCTTGCCATTCCTTCCATTTACCTTTATAACTTTGCAAGTTTGTTCTGTTGACAGATCTAATAAAATTACTAAGTTCTGTTTTTATTTCACCATCTTTCAAAGAGTCCACAAAAGCTTCCATTGGACCTTGTATCAAATTGGAACGACGTAACAATAACTTCACCATATCAGCATTACCAGAATCCAATGCCGCATTAAATAACTCATCATATCCCCCAGGTCCGAGCTGTTCTATAATTTTTTCCGGTGAAAGATTATCCAGCATAGGAATCAAGTTGGTTGTGTAGCCCATTTGAATGTCATTTAAAAGCGTCTCTAAAGTATCAGCCATTCAGCACCCTCCATAAAAAAACTAGGCCTTATCGGACCTAGTTTAACACAAATCAAGCGTTTGTCAATAAAAAAATGAAATAAATACAACTTTTTTTATGAAATAAATCCTTTTTGGGTTGCTTTGATCAAAATTTGCACCCGATTTTGAGCCCCCAAAGCCCTTAATAATGCACTAATATGCATTTTAACTGTCGGTTCGGCGATATTGAGAGTGTTTGCTATTTGTTTATTGGATTGTCCTTTGGCCAGTTCCTGTAGCACCGCCACCTGACGCGGTGAAAGGAAAAGACCATTTTCCAAAGCATAATTTTCTTTGTTGTATAGATTATTCATGGCTCTTCCTTTCTTAAATTTATTCACCAACTTCTTCTTTTATTTTTTTCAATTTTTCTTCTTTATGAGCAATGCGACGCGAAATTAAATCAACAATTACCTGATGTCCATTATTCTTTGCCCAATCTTGAATCATATAAAGTACCTGTAATTTTTGTTTTTTCGTTTCATAAATATAGCGTTTCATCTCTAAAGGAAATTCACTCCATGCACCACGAATCTCTGCCTTTAAAAGATCTTTTTCCTCACGCGTCAAACAATCATTTCCTGATTTCATATCAACTTTTGTTTTCATATTCCCTCCTTTGTTTATTGTGAAAACAGATAACAAATGTTTATCTTGATTTGTTTTGTCAAGAATAAAACAAGCAAAAATAATCTTTAAAATACAATGATATATACTTTTAATAACCCATTATGGATTTTTATTTTTGGTATTCTTTTTACGCAGGTTTTCAAATCGAGTAATGCGTACTTTTTTTATACGCCGTGTATCGACATCAATAACCTGAAATCTGATGCCTGATGGATGAGTAATAACCTCGCCTTTATAAGGCAAGCGTCCCGCTGTATAAAATACTAAACCACCGACTGTATCTATTTCAGCCTCTTTATCATCACTTGTCAAAAAATGTCCTATCATTTTTTCAACACGTTCTAATTCTATACGAGCATCTGCCTCAATGGCTTTATCGGATATTTTCTTTAATTCTGGTGGACTATCCAATAAGTCATGCTCATCCTCAATTTCTCCCACAATTTCTTCCAATAAATCTTCCAAAGTGATTAATCCCAAAGTTCCACCAAATTCATCAATAACAACAGCCAGTTGAATACCTTTAGACTGCATGTCCCTCAGTAAATCCAAAGCACGCATGCTGGGGGCGACAAAGCAAACATGCTTATTCATAATTTTCAATAAATTTAAAGGTTCGTTTTTTAAAACTGTATATAGTAAATCTTTTGTATGTAAAACACCAACTATATTATCCAATGTTTTATCATAAACTGGTAAGCGGGTATATTTGTCACGCAAAATTATTTTTTTAATATCCGATGGCTTTGCAGTCAGGGGGATGGCCGAAATTTCAGCTCTTGGCAATGCCACATCACTTGCCCTTTTATCACGCAATTTAAACATATTTTTCAAAAGAAGCATTTCATCTTTTTCAACCAAAACATCATCTCCGCGTTCTTCACGCTCATCCATAATTTCTTCAATGGTTTCAATAACTTCATCTTCTTCTGGATGTTTTTCAAATAGCTCTTTGATTTTATTAAACATTTAATATTCCTTATAAGAATTACTATATCCCAATTTTGCTAACAATTTAATTTCCAATTTTTCCATTTTTTCAGCCTGCTTATCTGTCAAGTGATCATAGCCTTGTAAATGTAATGCTCCATGGGTAAGTAGATGGGCCAAGTGAGCATGGAACGGAATTTCTTTTTCTTTTGATTCACGCAAGGTAGTTTGATAGGCCACTACAATATCCCCCGCTAATAATCCTTCATTTTCAAAGGATAAGACATTGGTTGGTTGATCTTTATGACGATACTGCTTATTTAGGGATTGTACAAAACCATCATCTGCTAAAACAACAGAAACTTCGGCTTTTTCATCCCCCATCCATGCATTTTGAATGACTTTTTTACAAAAGGATTTTAAACACCATATACGCAGATAATAACAAAATTTTTGTACTTGTATGTCTACTTGCATTCTTTATCTTTCGCATAAGCATTTACAATCTTGGATACCAGACCATGGCGTACGACATCATGGTCATCAAATTGGATGAAAGCCACCTCAGTTATTTTAGACAAAACACGTTCTGCTTCTTTTAATCCAGATTCCATTCCTCGTGGCAAATCTGTTTGGGTCAAATCACCATTAACGACCATTTTTGATCCCTCACCCAGACGAGTTAAAAACATTTTCATTTGCATTGGAGTTGTGTTTTGCGCTTCATCCAAAATGACAACCGCATGGGATAAAGTCCGCCCCCGCATATATGCCAAAGGCGCAATTTCAATTTCACCATTTTGGATCTTTTTATCTACTATATCACGAGGCAACATTTCATAAAGGGCATCATAAAGTGGGCGTAAATACGGGTCTATCTTTTCTTTTAAATCACCAGGCAAAAATCCCAAGTTTTCCCCAGCCTCTACTGCTGGACGCGTCAATATAATTTTATCCACTTTCTTGGCTTCCATTTCTGCCACAGCTTTTGCCACAGCCAAATAAGTTTTTCCTGTACCTGCTGGCCCCATACCAAAAGTCAAATCATGGGTATTCATTGCTTCAATAAAAGCACTTTGATTGGCAGTGCGCGGATTAATGTGTTTTAATTTTGTTTTTAGGGTTAAATCTTCACTCATTGCTTATCCTTTCTTTTGCTTGATTTCAACTATATCTTAGTTTTCAAATAAAATCAAGTATTGTTTTTAATGATTCTCAGATGACCTTTTTCGTGAAATTAATTGTCTATTTTCATTTTCAAAAAAGAGTTCATCATAAATTTTAAAAAGATTTTGTCTTTGGCGAAGGTAAAAATAAGCTGCTTCACTAGAAGTTACGACTTTTAACTTATCACTAGATAATAACTTTTGGGCTTTCTTTAAATATTCAAAATTGTCTTGCTTGGATAAAAAATCATTTAATTCTTTATCATTCCATTTTAAATTATTCTTGTTTGGGCTTTTTATTTTTTCAATTTGTTTTTTGGGCATCAATTTTTGTAACTCAGAAAACCATTCTTTTATATCTTTATCGTTTTTGTGATATTGATATATTTCCTCAGCCATATAGGCAATGTCCCGACAGATGCAATCACAAAAATCACCTTTTTTGAGCATGCTAGCTTTATTCTTAATAATACAACTTAAATCCAAGTCTTTTAATTTAGGGGTATAATTTCCAATATTTTCCTCTTGCTTTGCCATTTCGTTGAAAATCATACTTCGTGCCATATAGAAACTTGGTACAGGAAATACAGATACACTTTTAACCTCATTATCTGTTATCATTTTGATAATTTGGTTCCAATCAGGATTTTTAGGAAATTTTCTTTGATTTTGAATTTCTTCCTTGATTTGTGGAATATGTGTTTCATAATGTAAGGAAGCCCCTAGTCCCGTCAAATTTTCCATTCGCTTTTCAAAAGCTAAATCAGCAATGTGCTTTAAATTTCCCTTTGTAGCATATTCCCTATTCAATAAATCTTGCCATTTTTTCGCATAAGGCCAATCAGGGTGTTTTTTTATCAGTTCTTGAACAGCCTGTACACTCTTACGTACAGCCAGAGATTCATTTATCGTTCCAAAAATATATTGGTCATCTAAGGATTGGAAACTGGTTAAACCTATCCCGTTTTGATGCGATAGCCCCATCACACGAATGTGTTCAGCTTCATGAATAAATGCGGCAAACGCCAAATACCTATTTTCATCCTGATTGAGCAAAGCTGAATTTAGACAAACTCCTGATAAATCAGGAAAAGAAACGCCATATTCATCACCAACTAAATTCAGCATAAAAAGCTGGGTTTTGTGTTTTTTTAACGCATTTAGTACGTTTCTACCCGATGGAATCTCTTCCGCCCATTTTATAAGCTGCAATAAAGTATTTTTGTCCTCTTCATCTGTTGTTTGAGTAATCAATGATTGATAATCTATTTTGCCTTCTTGAATATCTACGACTGTAGAATTTTTTTCTTTAAATATTTTATTAATAGCTACCTGTGATCCCCAAAAAGCACTTCCTATTCCCAATCCCCACAAGGATAATATTTTTAATTTTTTCTTAAGAGACGATTTTTCTTTTGGAACGTATGATTGAATATAATAATCTGATATTTTTTTATTCATTAAATACTCCTATTGATCGTTTTTTTAATTTTGTCTGTCATAAGATTTTATCTGGTTGATTGTTTTGCATTTATTTTTTGTTGTCCTATCTCAGGAAGCAAAATCATTTTTTCAAATTTTAAGACTTTTGGGTAAATTTCAAATTTAGGAATCTGATGATCTTGTATTTCCTTACTATTAAGTAATAAAATTGCTCGATCAAATAATTCCCCTGTTTTAAATTTGGCCAAATTTTCATCACGAATAGTTTCAAAATCTATTATTTTCCGTTCTATTTGTTCCTGTTGCTGTTTGTTGGGCCATCCAATAGTATATAAAAAAGCATACATCATCTTATCTGAAAGAGGTTTATCAGATTTTTGGCATAAGTCATATACCTCTATCAATAAATTAGACACCATTGCTTTGATTTCTTTTTCATTTTTTTGTAATGCAGAACGATTGGTTAAAACGCACGATATATCTAAATCATTCAATGATTCTGCATTAGGATTTTTTTCCAATTCTCGGTATAGGCAAGCAGACAAAAATAATAAGGTTGGCTGAGGTAGTAAAGGCATTTTTTTTACTTCATCACGACTTAAAATAGAAACGATTTTATTCCAATCTGGCTTTTTTTTATAATAAATCTGATTGGGTAAGGTATTTGTTTCAGAATTTGCCATCACAATTGCATCACGTTCATAGGTTAAACGTTCTTCCATATATTTACTACCTGTATGTAATCGTTTTTTAAAAACATCATCTGCATTTTTTAGTATTTGTTTTGGTGATAATTTGTGGGCATATTCTCCGCAACAAAGCGCCGCTTTACGATAGGCTAAGGCCTCCAATAAAGTTGCGTATATATAAACATCATTTAATGAAGAAAAGCTGTGCGCATTAATTCCGTTTTTATGGGATTGTTTTAAATGAACAACGTGTTCGGCTTCATGAAAAAAAGTATCCGCTAAAGAAATACCTTTTTCTTTTATACCTCTGTTTAATCCCAAATTATTTTCATCAGATAATCCCGCATGAAAAATGCCTCCAGCCCCTAACTCTGAGTTAAAAAAATTTAAATGTGCATTTTGACAAGCTAGTTCTTCTAATAATTTTTTAGCTGATGGACTTTTTTGTGCGTAATCCTGCATAAAAGAATAAATGTATTTTTCTTCATCAGGTGTCAAATTATCTAGTACTAAACTTTTTTGCTCTTTATCGGGAAATTCAGGAAATCTTATTTTTGGCGTGGGAGTAGATATACAACAACCTTGTAGTAAAGAAGCTAAAGCCATCACTCGCATCAATTTTTTTGAAGTAGAGTTAAATTCCTTTTTTAAAGGCATATTATTTATCCCTATTGAGTAATAATCTTACCTGTGATAGCGGTCGCAGAAGCACCAATAATTTTAACGCGGACGATTTCACCCAACATATTCAGAGGCGCTTTTACAACCGTTCCCTGCATATAGGGACTATATCCCAACAACTGTCCATTTTCTTTTCCACGTTCGATTAACAAAACATCCAATTCCTTATCAACAGTTGCTTCATTAAAGGCGCGTTGCTGAGATTGTAGCAGTTTTTGAAGTTTCATCAAACGTTTTGTCTTTATATCCTCTGGAATTTGATTTTTCATCAAACTAGCCGGTGTACCAGGACGCGCACTAAATTTAAAAGAAAAAGAACTAGCGTATTTCACGCGTTCAACTAATGCCAAGGTTTGTTCAAAATCTCCCTCTGTTTCCCCTGGAAAGCCTACAATAAAATCCGATGAAATGGCAATATCGGGGCGTACAGCACGAAATTGCGCGATTATTTTTTCATATTCTGCCACTGTGTATTGTCGATTCATGGCTTTCAAAATTCTATCAGATCCTGACTGAATTGGCAAATGAATATATGGCATCAACTTTTTCGTATCAGCATGTGTATTGATAAGATTTTGCGTCATTTTACTGGGATAGGATGTTGTATAACGAATTCGCTTTAACCCACGAATTTTGGCCATATCACGAATTAAATCCCCCAAGTCCCTACCCTGGTCACCATGCCAAGAATTCACATTCTGTCCCAATAGCATGATCTCTTTTGCACCCAATTTAACCAATTCTTTAGCTTCCTTTAAAATCTCAGTTGATGGACGAGAATATTCACATCCACGTGTATAAGGTACCACACAATAAGAACAAAAATTATCACATCCTTCTTGAATCGCCAAAAACGCATTGGCTGAACTTTTTTGTGGTCGGGGTAAAAAATCAAATTTAGATTCAGCAGGAAATTCAGCCCTGATCGCACGTCCCTTTTGACGATTATATTCGGTTAAAATTTTGGGAAGTTCGTGATAGCTTTGTGGCCCCAAAGCAATATCAATTAAAGGACTACGACGTAAAATTTCAGCACCGTCTGCCTGAACTACGCATCCCGCGACAACAATCAGGGCGTTTTTCTTTTTGATTTGCCCCAGACGCCCCAGTTCAGAAAAAAGCTTTTCGCTCGCTTTTTCACGAATGTGACAAGTGTTTATTAAAATCACGTCTGCAAATTCTGGTTTATCTGTTTCAGCGTACCCTAAAACCATCAATGCATCACGCATCCGTGCAGAATCGTACACGTTCATTTGACAGCCAAAAGTTTTTATATATAATTTTTTTTTCATTTTGTTTTCCGCATGTTATTTTTTTGTTCAATATATTCTTGCATTTTTATTTTCAGCTCATCCAGTGCTTGATTTTGTGTTTGAGGATTTTTTAACTTCTTTTCCATTGTTTGATACTCATCAGATGGCATAATCTCTTTCGCGGTTTGTAATAATTTTCGTGTTTTAAATTGAGATGCCTGTCTCAAGGCTATTTTTTTCTTTTCGTCACTTATCTTATAACTTTTAAATAGAGAAACTGCTTTTGGTGGCGCATTACGCACTAAACTTGGATAATACCATTTTTTGCTGGGGGATTCACTTGCTAACATCAAAAGAGCATATGGATGAATAAAATCTCCATTAAAAGTATTTTTATCAGTCTCATCAGAGGTTACTTTTAATTTAGAACGATAATCAAGCAAATCTTTACGACTTTCGGACGTTTTATCTGCTTTGATGAGAGCTTGCGCCAAAGCCAGTTGTGCTTCTGCATTACCTGTTTCTGCTGCCAATTGATAATAATAAAGAGAATATCTGGGATTTACAGTCAAATTATAATCGCCATCTGCATATGCTTTGGCTAATTTCATTTGCGATTCATCATCATTATAATTCAGCGCACAACTATTTAAAAAACCTACCGCAATATCTGTTCTACCTTTTTCAAAAAAGGAATCTGCTAAGGGACAAGCAGCCTTACAAGTAAAAGACATTCCTAGAATCAAAAGAAAAATTACTTTTTGCATGAAACCTCTATCCATTGTACACCGTTGGGCGCCGGTGAATATGTTCCAAAAAATGCCTTTTGCCCATAAGGCTCAATAATATCATTGGATAAGAAAATCTCTTTTTGAAATAACTCTTTGCCGTGCTGATTGTAACCTGTCGCATATATGCGTTCAGGTAATTTTTGTGAAAAATTAGCATCATTTTGTATAATACCTTCAATCAACAATGATTCTGCCTGCTTGTGAAAACGCACTGAATGAAAGTGTAAAAAATTATCAAGACCTTCTATGCTAGAGGTTTTACTTTCGGAAATTCCATTTTCAAACAAAGGAATTTCAATTTCTTTTGAATCTGGCAAATTAGGAACGGTTCCAACTCTTGGTATGTGGTTATCTGAATTAAATGACGTGTAATCTGTCTTAAGTATATCACGAACAAACCACATTGCCATACACAAAAATAACACAAGGATAAAAATAAATACGCATACAAAAACTTTTGAACCTTGTGATACCGACATTGGTTGTACTGGTTTAAATACTTCTGGTAAAGATTTTTTGATAAGAATATTTTCCTCTTTAATTACTACATTTCCTGAAGGCAACACGGGATCTTTAGGAATTTCAACTTCCGTTTCAAACGATTCGTTTTTTATTTGTTCATAAACAAAAATATGCTTACAAGCTGAACATTGCATTTTTTGCCCTTCTTGCAGCGTAATTTCACTCGGAATCCGGTATTTAGCAGAACATTTTGGACAAATAACAAACATTTTTCTTTCCCTTTTCTCAAAAATAGTGTACATAGTATATACATTTTTTGAAAAAAGTTGCAACAATTTTTAAAAAAGGGAGCAAAAAAATGACACCAAATGAAAGTATTTCACCCGTTATTGCTGAATTTAACGGTGTTTCTTTTCGTTATAAAATTGGAACGGATGTTTTAAAGGATTTACATTTTTCATTGGCACCTGGTTCTTTTCATTTTCTCACGGGTGAAAGTGGCGCAGGCAAAACTTCTTTACTTAGTCTTTTGTATATGGATCATCTGCCAACAAAAGGGCGCGTACGCTTGTTTGGTCAAACTGTTGACTCTTTAAAACGTTCAGAAAAAGCTCAAATTCGTCGTCAAATCGGGGTTGTTTTTCAAGATTATCGCTTGCTTAATCATTTAAATGCGTTTGATAATGTTGCTCTTCCCTTACGCATTATTGGGGAAAAAGAAAGCGATATCCGCAAACACGTTACGGAACTTTTGGCTTGGGTTGGCTTGGAAAAACAAATGCGTGCCTATCCAGAAGAATTATCAGGTGGTGAACAGCAACGCGTTGCAATTGCTCGTGCTGTCATTCATAAACCTTCTTTACTTTTAGCTGACGAACCGACCGGAAATGTGGATGATGCTATGGCTCAGCGATTACTTTATTTATTTTTGGAACTCAATAAGTTGGGGACTACGATTGTTGTTGCAACACACAACGAAGGACTTATCCAAAAATTTGGATTTCCAAGACTCCATTTACATGGTGGACAAGTACATTTGACAATTCCAAGAAATTCTGATATTTCAAAACTAACAAAAGGAGAAAAAAATGGCCAATAAAAATGCTTTCTTGTTTGCTGATGAAACAACGCGTTTCTATTTCCCATGGATTTTCCTATTGATGGTATTTATTGGGACATTATTGTGTGGTAGCGGATTATTCGTATATAATTGTCTTAATCGCTGGCAACAGGGTGTATCTGAATCTTTAACAATTCAAATAAATACCTATGACGATAATGGCGTTTTTCGTGCAGAAGCTGTTAATGAAGACATAGAAAAAGCCCTCTCTATCATTCGCACAACCCCCGGTGTACGCGAAGCAAATGTTTTGGATGAAAATCAAATGGGTGAACTGATGGCACCATGGATAGGAGCTGATGTCAATTTGATGGACTTACCCTTACCAAAGTTAATTGATGTTGCTATTGATCCTAAAAATCCTCCTTTTTTAGAACAACTTAAGATGGATCTGAGTATTCAGGTACCTAATGCATCCTTGGACAGTCATAGAATTTGGTTGACGCAATTGGTAAAATTATCTCATCGTATTTTACAATTGATTGGAATTATTTTGATTTTAATTATTTTTACTGTTGTTTTTACCGTTAGTTATACTACCCGAGCAAGTTTAAAAATTCAAGAACCAATTATTCGATTGGTCCATATGATGGGCGCAAAGGACTTTTATATCACGACAAAATATGCTTGGCGTAGCCTGAAGCGTTCTCTCATTGGTGGTTTTTTAGGATTTTGTTGTGCTGCACCAATTTTAGTGGCGTTAATTTATTGTTTTGAAGGTATGTCAGATAGCATTTTTACAACAGGTATTTATATGGAACAATGGCTCTTTTTGGCAGGATACCCACTATTGATGAGTTTTATTGCTTTTATAACAACTTTTAAATCTGTTTTAGGATATTTGAAAAGATTTATCTAATGAATTTTTTTAAACGCATTTTTATTTCATATACATTTACCATTTCAGTTTCTGTGTGGCTTATAATGTTTTTATTATTTTGCTTAGTAACTATTTCATTAAAATATATACCTTTACAAAAGACAGACGCTGTCATTGTTTTAACAGGAGGAAAAGACCATCGAATACAGGCTGGTGTTAAATTACTAGAATTAAAATGGGCAGACAGACTTTTTATTTCTGGAGTAAATCAAGACGTAAAAGTACAGGATATACTCGGTTCTAAAGAGCAAGATTTATATAATCTAATTCATTTAGGATACATGGCTCAAAATACTCATACAAATGCGCTGGAGATTAATCAATGGACTCAGGACCATAATGTAAAATCCATCATTTTAGTCACTAGCTTTTATCATATGCCTCGCAGTTTATTGGAGATGAAAGGGATTAAGTCCAATATTAAAATAATTCCACACTCTATTTTTCCAAAAGATTTCAATGAATCAACTGAGTGGCTTCATACAAAATATGCTTGGCACCTGTTTATAGAATATCATAAATTTATTGCTACATTTGTTAAAAATTTAATCAAAGGATAAAAGATGCAGAAAATTAAATCTATACTATTTTTACCAATATTATGGGGAATCAGTTTATTTTATTTTGTGATAATGCTTCCAGTTTTGTTAATGAATTACAAACAAGCGTATATAGTGCCCATTCTTTGGACAAAAAGCGTCCGTTGGTCTTTGAAGTTTGTTGGCATTAAAATTGTAGTTACTGGCTTAGAAAATTTGCCCAAAAAACAAGGATATATTGTTGCTTCAAAGCACCAATCTGCTATGGAAACTTTACTATTTCATACAATGGTTCCCAATGTTTTTTATATTTTTAAAAGGTCCCTGATGTGTATCCCTTTGGCTGGTTTATATGCCCTTAAAACGGGATGTGTTCCTATTGATCGCGCAGGTGGTGCCAAAACAATGCGCATCATGCTATCAAAAGCACAAAAAAATTTGAATAAAGGGTTAAATTTAGTTATTTTTCCTGAAGGAACACGTACGAAACCAGAGGAAATATCACCTGAATATCATCCAGGTGTTGCCTTTTTGTACGATCATTGTAAAGTCCCTGTTGTCCCTGTAGCATTAAACACAGGTGTTTTTTGGCCCAAAAATAAGATCATGAAGTATCCAGGTACTGTACAAGTTCATTTTTTGCCCCCTATTCAACCGGGAATGGAAAAACGTGCCTTTTTAAAAAAACTGAAAGATACAATTGAATCTGAACAAGAAAAACTTCCCACAAAATGGAATTCAAAAGAATGTTAAAACAAAATACAATCCTATCGTTATATTCAGAAAGTACCGTTCAAAACGTGACCTTTGCACTAGTTAAAACAGATGGTTTGGATATTTTTGAAATTCCACAAACATTCAGTCGCCCCTTTGATGAAGCACTGAAGGAACGACTTTGGAATATTAATAATCAAACACTTTCTAATGCCGATGCGATTATTCAAATGGATGAAGATGTGAGTAATTTTTTTATTTCTCTTTTAAATGAGGCTTTAGAAAAATGGCATGATGAAAAGATTGACTATATTAGCATATCTGGAATTTTTGCGCGTCTTTCTACGGAGGATAAAAATGCTATTGAGCTAGGTAATTTACAAAAAATTGCTCATCATTTTAATCTTCCGGTCATTGGCCATTACGTCCAATCGGATTTAAATCTTGGTGGAACAGGCTCACCTCTTTTATCTGTTTTTTGGCAAGCGGTGACAAAAAATTTAAATAAACCTCTGGGCATTGTTGGATTGGGGGGCGTTTTGAAACTCACCTACATCGGTCCAGATGGTGAATTAGGAGCTTGCGATATTGGCGTTGGTTTTGCACTACTTGAAAAATGGATGACACGACACAGCCAACAATCGCAAGATGAAGAAGGTTTATTGGCTGCCCGAGGTCAGGTAGATAAAAAAGTTTTAAAAGTATTAATGGAAAATCCTTTCTTATCAAAAAAACCACCCAAGGCCATCCATAGAAATGATTTTGATACTCTTTTGGAACAAGTGGAAGGTCTTTCATTGGAAGATGGCTGCGCTACCTTAACTCAATTCATGGTAGAACAAATAATTGCTTGTACAAAATTTTTTGAATTTCCAATTGAACATTGGATGTTTATTGGAACAGGACGTAAAAATTCAACATTGATGCTTGCATTGCAACAACGATTACAAAATATTTATGTTGCTGATGATGTACTGCATTTTTCAGAACATTTAAATGCAATTGGTTATGGATTTTTGGGCGCAAGATGTGCGATGGGATTACCTGTTTCCCTGCCCTCATGCACTGGATCGGATACAGCAGCCCCTTGTGGAACAATTGTTTATCCAGAGAAATAATATGACAACAAAAAAAACAGCCTTACTAATTATTGATGTTCAAAAATCAGCTGTTGGAAAAAGCAAACTTCCACAAAAAATTGAAAAACTTCAAGCTGAATATAAATATGTTTTTATTTCCCAGTTTAAAAATCGCAACAGTCCATTACTAAAACTAATAAATTGGAATGGTTATGCTGATGAATCTTTAGCGTTTAACCCCGCAAAAAAAGCCATTATTTTTAATAAAAACGGGTATTCTTCATATTTACCTGAAATGAAAAATTTTTCTGAAATTCATCTGTGCGGATTTGATACAGATGCTTGTGTTTATAAAACGGCATTAGATTTAATTGAACACGGGATTCACCCTGTTGTATTAAAAGATTTTTGTTTTAGTAGCAATAAAACTTTCCATCAAATAGGCTTGAAACTTTTAAGACGAAATATTGGTAAAGATAATATTCAATAAAGAGGCATAAAAAAAACTCCTTATCAGGTAATAAGGAGTTTTTTTATTTTTACCTTTGTTGAGTATATCCACCTTGATACTGGCCATTATACTGTGGCTGATAGTTTTGATTTTGCCCATTTGGATATACAAAACTGGTCGGCATTTGTTGATATCTTGTTTGATAACCTCCATTATTCAAACAATACACATTGGATGTTTGAGGTGAAATAATACCAAATGTAAAGAAACTAACAACACCATCTAAAAATGACATCTTGCTTTCTACGGCTGCAACATTATTTAAACCACCACAAATTTGTGCAGGGTCAGTATATTGCGGTTGCAATGCTAATCCCCATAATAAGAAAATTTTCATTTCCGAATGTGTAGGTTCATATGAAACATTTCTTGCTGAAATAGGAAAACGCTGAGTATAACAACCAGTTAAAAGCAAGCATAAAGCTAGAGTATAAAATATTTTTTTCATTTTTTCTCCTTTGTTTTACATAAACACTGTACAATAATATGTTTAAAACTGTCAAGATATTTTTTATAAAAAAACACCGCCTAAAAATGACGGTGCTTTAAATCAGTTTAACTTATTTTTCCAAGATGGCAACACCAGGAAGTGTTTTTCCTTCCATCCATTCCAAAAAAGCACCACCCGCCGCTGATACATAGGTCATATCGGACTTAACACCAGCCTTTTTAAGGGCAGAAACAGTGTCTCCACCACCAGCGACAGAGGTCAACAATCCAGCTTTTGTCTGCTCAGCCACCACTTTGGCAATTTCATTTGTTCCTTTGTCAAAAGGTTTGATTTCAAAACAACCCACTGGACCATTCCAAATCAAAGTCTTGGCATTTTTGATCACATCACAAAAAGCCTGAACAGATTTTTCACCAATATCCATCAACACTTTACCAGCTGGGACTTTATCGGCATCAGATGTGTGTGCTTCTTGACCTTCACCAAAGGCATCCGCCCACACTAAATCTGTTGGCAAAACGATTTTGCAATTGCCGGCATTGGCCAAGATATTTTTAGCTGTATCAATCATGTCTGGTTCAACCAATGAACCTTCGCCCATTGGAATTCCTTGAGCAGCTAAGAAAGTATGCGCCATACCGCCACCAATCAATAAATAATCCACTTTTTTGACCAAGTTACCCAGTAAATCTAGTTTCGTGGAAACTTTACTGCCCCCCACTAAAGCAACAGCCGGATGGACAGGATTACCCAAAGCTTTATCTAAAGCTTCCAATTCTTCTTGCATCAAACGCCCTGCCCCATGTGGCAACAAGTGGGCCATTCCTTCGGTCGAAGCATGTGCGCGATGCGCTGTTGAAAAGGCATCATTAATGTAAATATCCATACCATGAGCCAATTGTTCGGCAAATTCACGGTCATTGGCTTCTTCCCCCACATAAAAGCGTAAGTTTTCCAGTAAAATCACATCCCCATTTTGCATAGAGCGAACGGCTGTATCGCGCACTTCCCCCACACAATCGTCAATAAATTTAACTTTCAAGCCACTGGCTTTTTCCAAAGCAGGAGCCAAGAAGGCCATTGAAAATTCAGAATTTTTTTGTCCTTTGGGACGACCAAAGTGGCTGGCCACCACAGCCTTACCACCGTGTTCAATCACATACTTTAAAGTCGGCACAAAACGATCAATACGTGTTGTATCAGAAATTTGACCATCTTTGGTGGGCACATTCAAATCCGCACGAATAAAAACAGTCTTTCCAGAAAAATCAAAATTATCAAGTGTTTTAAACATTTTTTCTCCTTTTTTAAAAACGTTATTTTGATACTCTTTTTAGGCAAATTTGTCAAGGAAAAATTTTATTTGCAAAAGAAGGTGTTTTATGCTACATTCCATGTGTCATTAACAGGAAGGAAAACACTATGCGATTAATCGTTGAATATTTGGAAAATTACGATAAAAATTGGGGGCCTTTAGCCTATAAACATGCAGATGATTCAGGTTTTGACTTGCGCGCTGCCATTAAAGAACCAATGGTTGTGAAAGCTGGCACTCATGCCCTGATTCCCAACGGTGTTAAATTAAAATTAGAATCAGAAGATAATGCTTATGAAATTCAAACCAGACCCCGTTCAGGATTGGCCGCCAGAAATGGTATTGGCTTGGTCAATTCCATTGGCACTTATGATTATGGTTTCAGGGGTGAATTTATCACAATTTTAAGTAATTGGGGGCCCACTGATTTTGTGGTCAATCCTGGCGATAGAATTTGTCAGGCAATTGTTTGTCCTATTATCCGTCCTCAAATAGTTGAAGTCGATAAAATTGATACCAACGATACAACGCGAGGTGTTGGTGGTTTAGGCTCAACAGGGAAAAATTAAATGCCCTATATTTTCCAAAAAGAGATTGAAAAAAAATGTCCCCATTTTACGGGATGTGAGAAGTTCGATTCTCTATATCGTTTATATGATATTTTCAAAGATACTTCTTATTTTTTGATTAATCTCTTTTTGGGGGAACAAGAAGATTTAACGAAAAAAGATATAACTTCTTCCTTGAAATCAATTATAACGGAATATAAAATTTCAAACCTCGTTGTTAGATGTGAAAAAAAATCTGAAACAACACCAGTTGAAGCTATCGCCTTTTCAAATATCGGGTTAGATAAAAATCTACAAAAATGTGCTGATTACATACATGAACGCCATGATCAAGGCTATAACTGCGTTGTTCATGAAGTGGTTCAAGGGAAATATCCATCCAATCGATTGGATTGGATATACAGTTTTGGCATATGGTATAAAAATTCTCTACCTCAAATAGAAATCTATCCTGCTACAGATGCTAGCAGTATTAAATGGGGTAAATTATCACCTTTGGATTTTCTTTCAATCGATCCCTCTTTGAACATTAAACACACAGCCATCCGTGATAGCTCCACTCTTAAAGAATATCAAAAAACAAAAATAAGCGAATGGGTTCAAAAATTTAAAAAAGAGTTAGATGAAAATGAACCTTTAAAAAAAAGTTTTGTAGATGAAAAAGCATTGACTGAATTTTTGAAAAAAGACAAACATCCTCTTTTTGATTTTTCTAAAATTGATCTAGCTATTCAAAGAACGCAACAACAACTAACTGACATTGCCATTAAATATAGCAAATATGCTTTAGACAAAACTATTAATTTAAATGAAACCATTGTACATGGTTCCTTACTTTTTAATAACAGAATGATTATTTGGGATATATCAACCAATAAGCGTTGGCAGTATTTAAATAAAGGAGTTAAATAATGGCACAAACCATTAAAATTAAGTTTTGTGGATTTGGGGAAAAATTTACCCCCGATGCTTTTCCTTTTAAAAAATTATTGGAAAGCAAATATGATTTACAGGTTTCAGACAACCCAGATTATGTTTTTTATACACCCGCTGATAATGAGCACCATAACTATGATTGTATTCGCATTTTTATGACGGGCGAAAACATAATCCCAAACTTTAACTATTGCGATTATGCCATTGGTTTTGCTACACTTTCTTTCGATGATAGATATATGCGACTTCCCCTTTGGGCATATTCAAAAGGCATCATGAAATTGGCCGAAGAAAAAACAACTATGTTTTCCAAAGAAGAGGCTCTAAATCGTTCTTTTTGTGCAACAGTGATTTCCAATTCAACCCAAACAGATGGTATGCGTGAAAAAATGTTTGAAGCTCTTTCTGCATATAAAACAGTGGCTTCAGGTGGAAAGTGGCGCAATTCAGTGGGAGGACCTGTTCCGGATAAACTGAAATTTCAAAAAGGATATAAGTTTTGCTTATGTGCTGAAAATACTTACACACCAGGCTACACAACTGAAAAATTGCTGGAAGCTTTTGCCAGTGGATGTATTCCTATTTATTATGGTGATACTTTGGCTGTCCAAGATTTTAACCCAAAAGCGTTTATCAATGCTCATGATTATCCTGACATGGATACTTTGATAGCTCGTGTGAAGGAGATTGATACCAATGATGAACTTTATTGGTCGATAATGCAAGAACCCACCTTTACGACAGATACTTTTGAAAAATATTCGGACGAAAAAATCTTTGAATTTTTTGACCACATATTTTCACAACCCATTGATAAAGCCAAACGTCGTTTTTACTTTAAACCTTATCAAGATTTTGATTATCGAACTTTGAAATGGCGTGATATCAAATTGATACTAAAATATTTTATTTTAAGATATTTTCACAAAAAAATAGATAAGGACGGAAAGTATCGATGAGAAAAAGAACAGAAACCATGTCCAAAGAACAAAAAGAAGTCTGTCAACTCTTAAGAAAATGGAACAAGATTGTTGATGATCCCAAAAAGAAAAGACAAGCTGATAAAATTTTTGAAAGAATTTGGACCATTAAAAATGGCGATATCCGATCGTTTTAACAGAGATTTTAATCTTGACTTTTGGGGCTTTTTTGGATAGAATATCCCCTAATTTTCAACTTTAACAAAGGATTCAAAGATGCCCGCTTATCAGTATATTTATGTGATGAAAGATTTATGTAAAACTTTTCCTGGGGGAAAAGAGGTTTTAAAGCATATTTGGTTGAGTTTTTTTCCTGGTGCAAAAATTGGTGTCATTGGGCCAAATGGTGCAGGTAAATCAACATTGATGAAAATTATGGCAGGATTAGATGATAATTTTACAGGCGAAGCTTGGCCTGCCGAAGGCGTAAAAGTGGGCTATCTTCCCCAAGAACCACAGCTAGATCCATCCAAAAATGTCATTGAAAACATTATGGATGGTGTGGGTGAAATTCGCGATCTCATGAAACGCTGGGAAGAAGTGAACAATGCCTTTGCTGACCCCGAAGCCGATATGGATAAGTTATTGGCCGAGCAAGCCGAACTGCAAGAAAAAATTGATGCAGTGGGCGGTTGGGATTTTGAAAGAAATGTAGAAATCGCAATGGATGCTTTGCGTTGCCCACCTGCTGAAGCTGATGTGACGAAATTATCTGGGGGAGAAAAAAGACGGGTCGCTTTGTGTCGCCTGTTGTTGTCCAAACCAGATATGCTGTTGTTGGATGAACCTACCAACCATTTGGATGCAGAATCTGTTGCATGGCTTCAAGTTTATTTGAAAAATTTTCCCAATACTGTTGTGATGATTACACATGATCGTTATTTTTTGGATAATGTAACGGGGTGGATTTTGGAAATGGATCGGGGTGAAGGTATTCCTTATGAAGGCAACTATACAAAATGGTTGGAAGCAAAAGAAAAACGATTAGAAATTGAACAAAATGCCGAGGATAAACGTCAAAAAACTTTGAAGGAAGAGTTAGAATGGGTGAGATCTAGCCCCAAAGCACGTCAGGCAAAGTCTAAAGCACGTATCACAGCCTATGAAGAACTTCTAAAAAAATCCAATGAAAAAGTACCTGACGTTGCACAGATTGTTATTCCGGCCGGTCCCCGTTTGGGAGATTTAGTTTTAAAAGCAGATAATTTACGCAAAGCTTTCGGCGATAAGTTGTTATTTGATAATTTAAGTTTTAACCTGCCCGCCGGTGGTATCGTCGGCGTCATTGGTCCCAATGGTGCAGGAAAAACAACTTTGATGCGCATTATTACGGGTCAAGAAACACCTGATGCAGGCACATTCCGTGTGGGAGAAACAGTAAAGTTGGGGTATGTAGATCAAAGTCGAGATTCCTTGAATGACAATAACACAGTATGGCAGGAAATTTCGGGTGGTAATGATATGCTAACCTTGGGAAAACGCGAAATTTCCAGTCGTGCATATGTGGCTCAATTCAATTTTAAAGGAGCCGATCAACAGAAGAAAATTGGGATGCTCTCCGGCGGGGAACGCAATCGCGTTCATATGGCCAAAATGTTAAAGTCCGGCGCCAATGTCTTATTATTGGATGAACCGACCAATGATTTGGATGTGGATACTTTGCGGGCATTGGAAGAAGCCTTGATGGACTTTCCTGGATGCGCTGTTATTACCAGCCATGATCGATGGTTTTTGGATAGGTTGGCAACGCATATCCTCGCTTTCGAAGGCGACAGCCAGGTTGTTTGGTTTGAAGGCAACTACGCTGAATATGAAGCAGATCGTAAACGTCGTTTAGGCATTGATGCTGACACTCCACATCGCATCAAATATAAACCGATTGAAAGAAAGTAAAAAGACAATCAGCGAATGGATTGTTTTTCAGAAGAAAATAGCTTACCATTCAATTGATGGGGTAATGATGGATTTCGGGCTGAGCGTCGCGATTGATTATTTATTGGCGCGCCACGGTTATAGGCTTTTTTCATAACATCTGTCATCCCCCTTTCTTTGGTGGTTGTCTTGGATGCAGAGTTTGTATCATTAGACAGTGATTTTAACATTTTATCTGCTTCTTTTTCACTAATATGATATTTTTCTTGAAATTTTTGCTTTAATAATTGATATGCTTTACCACCATATTTAACGGCCAATTGAACAAAACCTATCGCAGAAACAACAGCAGATGCGCCCGGAATAAAACCTAAAATAATTTTTGCAGCTTCCAAAATATCATTTGTTACTTCCACACCTGCAAGAGATTGGCCCACCAACATTGAAGCACCAGCTATAGCTGCGCCACCAGCAGCCATCAATAAAGAATTTCTATCTTTTTTATCCATTCTAGTTCACTTTCATATCAAAATAATTAAAAGCTAAACCTGATCCCTGCAGACAATGAATGAGATGTTAAATCCTTAACTTCCGTATGATCAGAAACATAATCACCCAATCCACCAGAAGCGTCAACATCACATCCGCTATAAGATTGTAATTTAGCTTTTCCATAATGTGTATAACGATATGCCAAATCCAAATTTACAGTGCCTGTGAGGGCATATGAAATTCCCGCCCCAATCTGCCATGTTAAATTCGTCTTGTTGTGGCTTTCAGTATGAGGTCCATCTGTATCCACTGTTTCATATTTACCCTTGATACGAGAAAGCCCAACACCTGCACCAATGAACGGTGTAAAGCGTGAATTTGTTGGAATATCATAAAAAATATTGAGCAACAAAGTACTTACCTGCAATTTTGCCTTAAATGGATTAAAACCATATAAACTTGCGGATGAAAAAGCAATACTTTTATCTGCTTCTGTATAATAGCTCCCTTCCAATTCAGCACGCCAATTATTTTTTTTCATACCAAATGCTAATGAGCCAAAGAAAACATCATCATCAAAATCTTTTTGCCAATTTCCACCTTCGTGTGGTGTATTTGATACACTGGAATGATATTTTACATCCCCTTCCAATGAGGCTATACCAACACGCACTGCCATATACGGTGCCGCACGCAATGGTGCATATTTCCGCGTTGGCTCTGTTGTGCGATAAGGAGTTGCAGCACGATACACAGGTTGTGCCTGAGGGATATACGCAACAGGAGCTGCTGTATCCACATAACCATAGGCATATCTGGCTGGAATTGTACAAGCGCCAGTTGAACAATTACAACTTGCACCTGCTGAACAACGACCAGCACATGCACAATATGATGCCTCAGAAGGCATGGCATAAAAAGCAGCTATTATAGATAAAATCGTTGAAAATAAAAAACTTTTTTGCATTTTTCTTCCCTTTCATATTGGGCACAATCCCCCATATGTCGTCAGTGTAAACAATTTAAAATTGAATTGCAAGTATTTTTTTATAAAAGCTGAAAAAGTTAATCTCTTTTTCTTTCTATTCTATCAAATAAAAGGGTTTGAACACGATTTTTTGCCACCCTTACAACGGCATGTGAAACATTATCTATTGCCAATTTAGAATCACATTCAATTCGGACCGGCCTTTTTTCATGTTGATGGACAGAAAAACCGACTGCTTCATCCGATGAGATAATTTTGGAAAATGGGTGCAATGCATTATTTGTTTGAATAGCCATCACACTAGCACCTGGCATTAATTGTGGTCCCCCTGCTGATTTCAGATAAGCATTTGATCCTAAAGGGGTTGATACTATAACACCATCTCCTCGCACATTTTGTTGCCATTGTGGTGTTACAACGTTTAAATCCACAGCCTGCATAGAAGGACCACGAAAGAAAGAAAATTCATTAAAAGCATAAGCCGTGATTTTTTTTCCATTTAAAAAAGTGGTAATATCCGCTTTTAAAGGCGTAATAGGAAGTTGTTTAGACCTTAAAATTCGATCAGGCAAATCCTCCCAATCTTTATGATTTGTCAGCCATCCCAATGTTCCATAATTAAGCGCAAAAATAGGTATATCAACCCCCTGCTCTGCCTGAGAGCGCAGGGCATCCAATGTCGTTCCATCTCCCCCCAAAACAACGTGTGCTGATGCAGAGTGTAACAGACTCTGTCCATACAGTCGCACACATGATTCAAATGCGTCTTTTGCACTATCTTTACCAAAAGTAAAATGTAGTTTCATTCCCTCTCCTGTGTACAATATTATACACCCAAAAGCTCTTTTTGTCAATTTAGATATTTTTTTCGCTTGACACTCAGAAAAAAAAAGTTTAGCCTTTAGAGAAAGGGGAGAAAGCATGTCAAATAATTCAGGAAAAATTGTTTCTATTTCCGGAAGCATAGTTTCGGTTGCTTTTCAAAATAATCTGCCTTCAGTGTTTAATGCACTAAAAGTCGGTGATTTAATTTTGGAGGTTCAAAGCTATGCGAATGAACATACAGTCCGTACACTTGCGATGGGCTCCACACAAGGTTTAGCACGCGGAATGTCTGTTCAAGACTTAGGTCACCCCATTGAAGTGCCCGTTGGAAATAAAGTTTTGGGACGTATGTTCAATGTATTAGGAAATCCAATGGATGATAAAGCTGAATTAAAAAATGTACCATTACGCCCCATTCACGCCCAATCTCAACCAATTTCTAAATTGAATGTCAGCGGTCAAATTTTTGTGACGGGGATTAAAGCCATTGACTTGCTTGCCCCCATGGAACGTGGTGGTAAAGCAGGATTATTTGGAGGAGCTGGTGTTGGTAAAACAGTTTTGATTACCGAAATGATTAACAACATGGTTGGCCGTTATGAAGGCGTTAGTATTTTTGCTGGTGTTGGCGAACGTTCTCGCGAAGGTGAAGATCTTTATCGTGAGATGCAACAAGCTGGGGTTTTGGGTAAAACTGTTATGGTGTTTGGACAGATGAACGAACCACCGGGCGTACGTTTTCGTGTTCCGCTATCTGCTTTGACAATGGCAGAATACTTTCGTGATGAAAAGAAAAGTGATGTTCTTTTATTGATTGATAATATCTTTCGTTTTATTCAAGCTGGTTCAGAAGTATCTGTCTCCTTGGGGCAAATTCCTTCCCGAGTAGGATATCAACCTAACTTAGGAACAGATTTAGCAGATTTGGAAGAACGTATTTCTTCCACGAAAGAAGCTGCCATTACATCCATTCAAGCAGTTTATGTGCCTGCAGATGATTTTACAGATCCTTCTGCAACCCACACGTTTGCACACTTATCGTCCACAATTGTTTTATCACGTAATCGTGCTGCTCAAGGACTTTATCCCGCTGTAGATCCATTAGAATCAGGATCAAATATGCTAACCCCTTTAATTGTCGGTGACAGGCATTATAAAATAGCTACAGAGGTGCGCAAAACCTTAGCCCAATATGAAGAATTAAAGGACATTATCGCCATGTTGGGTTTTGATGAATTACCCGAAAAAGACCAACAAATCGTTCAAACTGCACGCAAATTGGAACGTTTTTTAACTCAGCCATTTTTCACGACCAATCAATTTACAGGCATGCAAGGGCGTTCTGTGGACTTAGAGGACACTATTACAGGATGCGAACGTATCTTATCAGGTGAATTCAAAGATTTTACAGAAGATGACTTTTTTATGGTTGGAAAAATTGAAGAGGCCATTCAAAAAGCTAAAAAAAGAAAGGGTAATTTATGAGATTAAAAATCCTGACACCGATGCAAATTGAAGTAGACACCGAAATTACAAAGGTGGACTTTGAAGCATTGGATGGATTTTTTACTTTACTGCCTAAGCACATTGATTTTGTGGATACATTAAAGCAAACTATTGTTCAATATACAACAAATGATAAGACTTATTTTGTAGCCTGTGATAAAGGCGTCGTTGTTAAAAAAGGTGATGAAGTTACTATTTCAACATCTGTGGCTATTCAAGATGATGATTTGGAAAAACTCAAAAAAACAATTGCGTTTGATTTTAAACAAATGGAACAAGAAAGAAAAGAACTTTTGGTTTCTATGTCACGTTTGGAATTAGGCCTGACAAAAGGTTTGATAACCTTGAATGCATCGGAGGTAGGGCATGTCTGATTTTCAAAGGCAATTGAATAAAACAGCCAACCAATTAATTCAAAAGGCAAATAAGCGCCAAAGACGCAGTCAGATTAAAATCAATTATAATGTGGCTATTTTAAGTATATATGGCTGGCAAATTGCTATTCCTGTTGTACTGGGGATTTTTATCGGATGCCTATTGGATAAATATCATCCCACTAATTTTTCATGGTCATTTAATTTGATTATTGTTGGTTTTGTTATTGGTTTTATTAATGCCACAATATGGCTCAAAAAATCCTATCAACTTCAGAAAGGAAAGAAAAATGATTGATATAAATCTTTCTGCGAACATGATAGGAATTGCTGTTATATCTGGCATTATCTTAAGCCTAATCTACTTTACATTGCTGTGGTATACCACCCAAAACTTACCCAAAATAAAAAATAAAGGACTGTTTTTATTTTTGTCGTCCATTATGCGTTTGACCTTGTTTGCGATTGTTGCAATATTATTGATTTTAAAAAATCCTACTTTATTTTTATGGTTGTTTGTTGGTTTTGTAGGAACAAGATCGATATTGGTTCCTTTTTTAAACAATAAGGGGAAAACATGTTAGAAAATATTGATCAGCTGATTATTTTTCACTTGGGCCCCCTGCCCATCAATGCAACCATATTTTATACATGGATTGTTATGTTGGTTTTAGTGAGTATTTCTTTATGGCTGACTTATCACTTAAAGACACATGGGGAAATCAGTAAAACACAGATAATCATGGAAATGATTGTGATGAGTATTCAAAAACAAATAAAAGATGTTGCTAATGATAATCCCGTTAAATATTTGCCTATTATCGGTACTTTCTTTTTATTTATTGCAATGTCAAATTTACTCAGTATCATTCCTTGGTTCAGGGTACCCACAGCCAGTTTAACAACAACAACGGCATTTGCTTGTTGCGTATTTTTTGCAATTCCTTATTATGGTATTAAAAATGCTGGATTGAAAGGATATTTAAAAAAATTTATTGAACCTACCCCCATTATGTTACCCATGAATATTGTCAGTGATTTTTCTTCCACCTTTTCCTTAGCTTTTCGTTTATATGGAAATATGCTGAGTGGTGTTGTCATCAGCAGTGTTTTAATTACTTTAGCCCCGTTTATTGTACCTTTACCCATGCAAATGCTTGGTCTTTTAACTGGTACGATTCAAGCATATATTTTTGCACTCTTGGCGATTGTTTATGTATCGGCGGTCGCCCCGAAAGAGTCTAGTCAATCAACCGATACAAAAGGAGTATAGAATATGGATGCGATTACTTTAATTGGAGCGATGTCAATTATTGCGGCAGCTTTGTGCATTGCAATTGGTGGTATTGGACCGGCACTTGGGGAAGCCAATGTAGCGGCAAATGCTTTACGTTCAATGGCACAGCAACCTGATGAATCATCTAACATTACACGCACATTGTTTGTGTCAATGGCAATGATAGAATCAACCGCTATTTATGCTTTTGTGATTACGATTTTGATTTTGTATGCCAACCCATTTTGGAATTATGTTATTGAACACGCTAGCAAATAAAGGATTTTGATGCAAATTGATTGGATTACTTTTTTTGCAGAAATTATTAACCTGCTCGTTTTAGTGTGGTTGCTAAAACACTTCTTATATGCACCGATTACTAATGTTATTGCTAAACGACAGTCTGAAATAAATGAAAAAATTGAATCAGCAAACAACCTACACCGTCAAGCTGAATCTGAATTTCAAACTTTGCAGATAGAAAAAAATGCTTTGGAAAAATCTTTACAAAGTCAACGAAATGATCTTGCAAAAGAATTGGCTCAAAATCGTAAAGATAACTTGATAAAAATCAAAAAAGAAGCCAATCAATTAAAGCATCAACTGAATGAACAAATAAAGTTACAAAACGAGAATTTAAAAACAGAATTGGAACAATTTATCAGTCATGATTTTATGAAAATAGCTGGACGCATCATCACTGATTTAACGGGAGCAACCCCTATTGAACGTGTTTTAAATTTGTTTTATGAAAAATTAATAAAATTAAAACAATCTGAAAAGAATGAACTAAATAAAGTACTTTTAAATCAAAAAGTTATTTATATAAATTCATCAAAAACTTTAGATGAAAAACACCGCAGGGATATGAATCGTTTTTTACGTTCTTATTTGCAAATTTCGCCCAAAACAAAAATTCAATATAATGTTGCTCCCTCTTTAGTTATGGGAGTTGAAATTCGCATTCAAGATATTGCCATTGATTGGACAATAAAAAATTATTTGGATGAAATGCAACAAGCTTTAGACAACCTTTTAAGTCATGAAGAATAGGAGAGCCAATGCAAAAAAATATTGCCAAAGCCGCGCGAAAAAATGTTAGCAAAGCACTAAACAAATCTTCTTTTCAATTACGCATAAAGGAAGTTAATTCCATTGAATCATTATCGGCTGGAACAGCTATTGTTTCTGGGTTAACCCATGCAAAAATCAATGAACTATTAAGTTTTAAAAATGGTGTCATTGGTATGGTTCACAGTTTATCCAATGAAGGAGCGGGTGTCATTTTTTTAACAAACGCTGATACACTCAAAGCGGGTGATAGAGCCACCCAAACACATAAAGTTTTAGATATTCCTGTTGGCAATGAATTGCTTGGTCGCGTTATCAATCCATTGGGACAACCGTTGGATAACAAAGGAATATTGGCCACAAAACAAACCCTTCCTATTGAGCGTGAGGCCCCTCCCATTATGGCACGCTTACCTGTAAATACCCCTCTACAAACTGGTATAAAGGCCATTGACTGTTTTACACCAATTGGTCGTGGCCAACGTGAATTGATATTGGGCGACAGACAAACTGGGAAAACCGCTATTGCTGTTGATACCATTTTAAATCAAAAGAATTCTGGAGTAATTTGCATATATTGTGCCATTGGTCAACGCTTAAGTGATACTGCACGTGTCATCAATACATTAAATGAGTACGATATGTTGAAAAACAGTGTTGTTGTTATCGCTAGTGGTGAAGATGAAGCTGGTTTACAATACATCGCCCCCTACGCAGCCACCTCTATTGGTGAATATTTTATGAGTAAAGGAAAAGATGTTTTAGTTGTTTATGATGATTTGACAGCACATGCAAGAGCTTATCGACAAATGTCATTATTGTTACGTACGCCACCTGGACGCGAGGCCTATCCAGGTGATATTTTTTATTTACATTCACGTTTATTGGAACGCGCTACTCATTTGCGCCCTAAATTTGGTGGTGGATCTTTAACGGCTCTCCCCATTGTGGCCACAGAAGCAGGAAATATTTCGGCCTATATTCCTACAAATGTTATTTCAATCACAGACGGACAAATATACCTATCAAACGCATTATATCAAAAAGGGCAAATGCCTGCTATTGATACTGGTCGTTCAGTATCTCGTGTGGGAAGTAGTGCACAATTACCAGCTTATCGTTCCTTGGTAGCCCCATTAAAACTTTTCTATTCTCAATTTGAAGAATTGGAATCTTTTTCCAAATTTGGAGTCCAAATGGAAGGGGATACGCTAGCACGCTTAAAACGTGGACGCACAATACGTTCCGTTTTGCAACAACGTCAATACCTTTTATTTGATGCAAGCACCCAAATAGGTATTTTTTTAGCATTGAATAATGGATTACTGGATAATGTTACTGAAGAAAAAATATCCACTGCACAAGAGTTGATTGATCAAATTTTAAAAAATAATTTTTCACACATGATAACAGCTTGGACAGAAAAAAAAGAAAAATTGAATGAAAAAGATAAAGAACTTCTGTTAAAGACATTTGAACACGCCCTGATAAAAAAAGGATTGGTTTCCAAGGAATGAGTCAAGAAATATTAAATAAACGCATTAAAACAACAAATGACCTGCGCGGTATCGTCAGCACAATGAAAATGTTGTCATCTGTTTCTGTGGGACAATTTGAAAAAGCGTTAAAATCTTTAAAGCAATGCAATGAAAATTTATATTTGGCTTTTCAAGGTCTTTTTGTTCAAGAAAATTTTCAATTTGAAGTTCCTGAGATATCAAAACAAAAGAACAAAGTACTTGCCATCGTTATAGGATCAGATAATGGATTAGTAGGTCGTTTTAATCGTGATGTCATCAAAAAAATGCAAGATACTTTATACGATCAATTTCCTCAAAGTCAGATCAAAGTTATTACAGTCGGCAAACGCTTAGCGCATTTTAATTTTCCAAAAGAAACGCCTAAATTGGCCTGTTATAACAATTCTAATACCATCAAAGAAATTTCACCTTTATCCAATGTTATTTTAGCAAAAATTCACCATTCTGTTTCTCATGAAGGTTTTGATTCAGTCTGGCTCTTTTACACTTCACGTCAAGCAACTGGATTAAAAGTTCAAGCAGAACAGTTGATTCCTTTTCAAAAAGGAATACTTGAAAATTTAAAAACAAAGAAATGGACTGGCAGATCTTTGCCTTTGGTAACTGCTGATTATAAAGAACTTTTTTCTGCTTTCATACATGAATATTTTACCCTATCTGTAACCCATGCTCTAACAGCTTCTTTAGCATCAGAACATTATACTCGTATGATACATATGCAACAAGCAGAAAAGAATATTGATGAAAAGCTCAATGAGTTAGAGTTGCTTTATCAACAAATGCGACAAAATCAAATTACAGATGAACTGATTGATATTGTTTCTGGGGCTGAGGCTATTAGTAAGATAAAAACCCCACTTGACAAATCTGTTAAAAATGCGTAGACTATTTTTATAACAAAGGAGTATATGATGATTAAATCTGAATTGATTACACGTTTAGCCCAAGAAATGCACCTGAGCACCCAAAATGCTAAGGTTGTCGTTGAAACTATTTTTGATGAAATTATTCAAACCTTATTAGAAGGAGGACGTGTTGAGCTTAGAAATTTTGGAATTTTTTCAATGAGAACACGAAAATCGCGCATGGGACGTAATCCAAAAACAGGTGAGCAAGTTTTTGTTCCAGAAAAAAGGATTCCATACTTTAAAGCTGGAAAAGCAATTGTAAATGCTATAAATGGTAAAAAATGAGTTGGATTTCCAATTTATCTCGTCCGACAGTAAAAAAAGTAGGACTTAGTAAAGATATTCCTGATAATTTTTGGGACAGGTGTTCTAAATGCGGGGCAATGTTGTTTCATAGTGAAATGACAAAATCGCATTTTGTTTGTCCGCATTGTGAATACCATTTTCGTTTGCCCACCCATGAACGTTTTGAATTACTTTTTGATAATTCTCAATATAACTTAATTCAACTGCCTAAAGTTTCAGAAGATCCTCTGCACTTTCATGATGTAAAAAAATACACAGATAGATTAAAAGAAGCACGCAAAAAAACAAAACAAGAAGAAGCTATTTCTGTTGCACATGGGACAATTGGCGGTAAGAGGGTTGTAATGGCTGTCTTTAATTTTGATTTTATGGGTGGGTCAATGGGAACAGCTGTTGGTCAAGGTATTATAACAGCTGCAAAATTGGCAGAAATTCAAAAAGCCTCATTGATTTTATTGCCTGCAAGCGGTGGTGCGCGTATGCAAGAAGGGATTCTTTCGTTAATGCAAATGGTACGCACAACCATTGCTGTACAAGAATTAAAAAAGAAAAAAATCCCCTATATAACGGTTTTGACGAATCCAACAACTGGCGGTGTTACTGCTTCTTTTGCAATGTTATCTGATATAACTTTAGCTGAACCTGGTGCTATTATTGGTTTTGCTGGATCCAGAGTCATTGAACAAACTATTCATGAAACATTACCACCAGATTTTCAAAAATCAGAATATTTATTAAACCATGGTATGATAGATCAGGTTGTTCACCGTAAAGATTTACGCGAAAAACTGATTCAGTTATTGGCTTTTTTTAATTGATTTTCGTAATAACCACAATAAACAGTGTTTTGTGGTTTAACCTAATATTGCGATGCTTATTTGTTTAATCTTCAACCTCTGATTCTGTGATTTGTTCAATCTCATCAGTTATGGATTCAATTAACGCAGGTGATTCATTTGCGCATTCAACAACCCATACATCATAAACAGGATCTTCCATTGCCGATATAGCAGGGTTAGAAGAGAACATCCACCCAGAGAAAATCTCTTTACCATGTTGTGATATTCTCAAAAAAGCGGCATTTTCTGGTGTTTCTTCCGGTGTTTTTGTCATACATTTATCAACCATAATTGTCAATTCATCAAAATCCATACTACTACCCACAGGAAAAGATAATTCCCTCACGCGACCTGTAACCTTATCCATACCTTGTAGAACCACACGATCAGCTGATACCGTTGCTGCCATTACTGGCGCAATCCACCATAATAAAAGAAATATTATTTTTTTCATATCTGCCTACTTTGTTGATAAAAATATAAATTCAGAAACATTATCTTCCAAAGATTTATAATTTTTTGTATTCAAAATTTTATCACCATCTTTTAAAATCGCACGGCTCTTCCCTGGTTCTAAACGCACATACTTATCTCCCATCAAACCCGCATCTGAGATTCCAGCCACTGTATCGATAGGTAAATTAATCTTTGAATTAATACTTAAAGTCACATCTGCAGTATAATCCTCATTATTTAGCTCTGTTTTCAAAACTGAACCAACCTTAATCCCAGAAATCATCACATCAGAACCAACCTGAAGTCCCCCTACTTTTGAGAAATTTGCCAAAATATGGTAGCCCTCAACCTGATGCGTATCAACTTTTGTTGCCACATAAATTGTAAAAACAATCGCAAAAATTAAAACACAAAAACCTAAAATTGTTTCAATTGGATTCTTCTTCATGGTTAACTCCTTTGTTGGCCTTTTTATTTGCCATATAGGCATTCAGTTTATTTAATAATTCATCTAACAGTAAAGCATCTTGGGTATAGGCAATATTGTCCCCAGAATGAAATACTTCTTCATCTGCTCCAGGAATTAATTCGATATGCTTCGAACCCAAAATACCATCTGTTTCAATAGAAACGGATGAATCTATTGGTAAATTTAATTTTTTATCAAAAGAAAGGGTAGAACGAACCAAAAAATTATCCCCAAAATCCAAGGAAAAAACATGTCCGACTGGCAAACCAGACATACGAACAGGCGCTCCCACATTCAAACCATCCGTTTTAGAAAAATAAGCATAAAGAAGAAAATCATCTTTTTTTTGCTCTTTCATAGAAGTGTTATGGGCCATAACAAACCATATTCCCAATAAGGTGCATAATAGAAATCCGACAAGTGTTTTTTTTCTTGTTTCGTTCATATTTCTTCCCCAAATTTATTATTGACTAAATCCACCAATTTATCACAAATCTCGCTTCCTCCCTCACCTTCAACTTCAAGAGTTAAAGTAGACCCCATAGGGGCTCCTAGCATTAAAAGCCCCATAATTGATTTTCCAGAAACACGTAACCCTTCTGAATTTGTAACATATATTTCATCGGAATATGTATCCGCTAATTTCACAAAAGCCGCCGTTGCACGCGCATGTAATCCACGCACATTTTGAATTTTAACTGTTGTTTTTACTGTCATTTTTCTTCCCCAAAAAATTAGATGCCACCATTATGTAGTGTTTACCAGATTCTGCAGATTCTTGAATCACCTCAGACAACGCTTTTTTGCGTATCCTTAATAATTTAACCAACATCGGAACATTCATCCCAGAAATAACCTCTACTTTACCTTCTTGCATCAAAGATATCGCCAAATTAGAGGGTGTTCCCCCAAACATATCTGTTAATAACACAACCCCTTTCCCCCTATCAGCTTGTTCTATTTTTTGGGCTATTTCATTTCTTTTAAGTTCAATGTCGTCATCTGGTTTGACCGAAACACACATCAAATCAGGTAAAGGACCGACAACATGCTCGGCCACAGATTTCATTGATTCAGCTAAATTATTGTGTGCAACCAATACAACTCCCAACATCTACATCTCCTTTAAAAGTGAATAACGTCCTTTTAAAATATCCACAACATATAATACTTGAATATCGTTCATTTCGCAAGCATAAAAATCAAAAACAGGAATTTTTTTGTTACATAACGTTATGTAGTGGGCTGAAGGAAGTCTATCTGTTTTTTTATTATGAAGACGAATCACACATAAAACAGGGCACGCTTTTGCCGTTTTAAGACCACAGACTAATCCTAAGCCTTTTATTTCAACAACCCCCTTTAATCTCTGCTTTCCTTTACAATAGAGAGTATCTTTTTTTACAAAAACATCAACAAGATCATCACCTAATAACGTTCCACCACGATCTATAATCCTCAGGGCTAAAGCAGTTTTTCCAACACCTGAAGGTCCTTGAATCAAAATCGCTTTTTTTTTAAAACAAACCGCTGTCGCTTGTATACTTTGACAAATCATATTTGCCTATAAAATTTTGGTGTTCTCGGCGGGAGTCGAACCCACGGCCCACAGTTTAGGAAACTGTTGCTCTATCCATCTGAGCTACGAGAACTCTTTATTACTTTTTTGCAGACACCAAATACTCACAAAACATACGAACAAGAGCAAATTCAGCACAAATTCCTAACAGTGAAACTAGGAATGCTGATATTTCAAATTTAAATAAAAGAATTAAACTCGCCAAAGTTGCTATTGTTATAATCACCAAACCAATAACATAAATCAATCGGGCAAAAGGTGATAACATTGGGGCCAATTTTTCCGTTAAAACAGGCTTATCTAAATTCATTAAATTTTGAAAAAGTTCTTTCATTTTTTCCTCCTTATTTTTTACGCATTGTGGGGAAAGCAATCACATCACGAATAGATGTGTTACCAGTTAAAAACATCACCAACCTATCCATACCGATACCCATCCCCCCCGTGGGTGGTAAACCATGTTCCAAAGCCTCCACAAAATCATCATCCATCATATCGGCTTCTTCATCACCAGCTTCACGGGCGGCGACCTGCTCCTCAAAACGTTCACGTTGATCCAATGGATTTGTCAGTTCCGTATAAGCATTACCCATTTCCTTGCCATTAATATAGGGTTCAAATTGTTCCACCAAACGTGGTTCATCACGATGCGTTTTACATAAGGGATTCATAGATTTTGGATGATCCATTACAATTGTTGGCTGAATTAAATGTTCTTCACATTTTTCTTCAAAAACTGCCGCCATGCAATGTCCCCAATCATCATCTTGTTCAACATGAACCCCCAATTTATCTGCCGTTTTGCGAGCTTCATCATCCGATTGAATTGCCATAAAGTCGACCCCTACATACTTTTTAATCATATCATTCATAGTCACCCGTTCAAAAGGCTTGGATAAATCAAATTTCTTACCATCATATTCAATTTGTAATGTACCATTTACATCCTGACAAGCCTTACGTACAATCTCTTCAAATAAATCAGCCATATCGTTATAATCTGTATAGGGCAAATACATCTCTAAACAAGTAAATTCAGGATTATGACTTGTATCCATCCCTTCATTACGGAAATCTTTTGCAAATTCAAAGACACCTGGCAATCCCCCTACAATCAATCGTTTTAAAAATAATTCAGGTGCTACACGTAAAAACAAATCCATATCCAGTGTATTATGATGTGTAATAAAGGGCTTTGCAGCTGCACCTCCTTTTACAGCCTGCAATATAGGAGTTTCTACCTCTAAACAGCCTTTTTTAATTAATAATTGACGAATGGATTCATATATCTTACTACGTTTAATAAACGTCTGAATTGTTTCAGGCGTCATTATCATATCCAACTCACGATGGCGATATTTTGTATCTGTATCGGTTAAACCATGAAATTTTTCTGGTAAAGGTAACAACGCCTTTGCTAACATTGTAATTTTTTGTGTATTTACTGATAATTCCCCCCGCTTTGTACGACGTACAGTACCTTCTATACCAATGACATCCCCAATATCTATCATATCCAGCATTTCCAAAACAGCTGATTCAGAATGTTCCTTTGAAGTGTAAATTTGAACCTTACCAGTCGCATCATAAATATCCATAAACATACCGGAATTACGAATCGCACGCACACGTCCTGCCACAATAACAACATCTTCAGTTTGGGTGTCAGGCAATAAATTGGCATACTTTTGAGACAAAGAAACACTTGTCGCATTCGGTTTGAAGTCATGAGGATAAGGATTAATGCCTTTTTCTTCCAGTTTCCTTAATTTGTCTAAGCGTATTTGTCTTTGTTCATGTCCCAAATTTTCTTCACTTGCCATTATTATTCCTTTCAGTTATTTATATACGAATAAGGATACATTTTTTCAAACTTAAAGTCAAACATTTTCTTTATTTTTTAAAATCTTTTTAATTTTACTGGACAAGGTTTTTATTTTATGCTAAATTGTTCAGTCAATAGAAAGGATTTAAAATGGAAGAAAATCAAAATACAACACAAAAAGACTTTCCCGATACAATAAACACTCAACAGGATACCCCGACCCCAATACAGGGAACTCAAGAAGCACCCTCCTCCCCACAGCAAAACGTTTCTACTCCCCTTTCTGAAATTTTGACATCAAAAGATTCAACTCCTTTTGATACCGAACAAAGCAAAATGGAAAAAGAACATCAGCTTAAAATTGAAGAACTCAATCGACAACTCATCCAAAGCGACAAAAAGAAAAAAGATGGATGGACTGGTTTTTTTTGGGCTATTTTGGCTGCATTGGCTATTCGTTCCCTATTTTTTGAACCCTATAATATCCCATCCAGTTCAATGGTCCCGACCCTATTAATTGGCGATTATCTTTTTATTACAAAATTTGATTATGGCTATTCAAAACATTCTTTCCCCTTGTCAATTCCTTTAATTCCGAAAGGTCGCATATTTTTTAATCAGCCCAAACGTGGTGATATTGTTATCTTTAAAAAACCACCTGAAAACAACACTGATTATATCAAACGTTTAATTGGGTTACCAGGAGATACTATTCAAATGCGCGATGGTCGTTTATACATTAACAATCAAATCGTTCCTCGTGAAGAAAAATCACGTGAATCTTGGACAACTGAGGTGGGCGAACAATTGTACGTCCGCTACACAGAAACACTGCCCAATGGGGTTGTACATGATATCTATGAGCTCAGCGATAATGCAAATTATGATAATACTTCTCCCATTAGCGTTCCCGAAGGATTCTATTTCGTGATGGGCGACAACCGTGATAATTCAGCAGACAGCCGTTATTTTGGATTGGTTCCTGCAGAAAATTTAGAAGGAAAGGCACGCATACTATTTTATTCAACAAACGGGGATGGTTGGTTTTTTCAATTTTGGCGTTGGAAAGAATTTTTACGTTTTGAACGTTTTTTCAACGAGATTAAATAGGAGGCTTTTCAATGGAGCAAATTCGCACATTGTTTAAAAATCAGGATTTATTTGATCAAGCAACTCATTTGGCCTTAGCCGGACAGAAAGCGGGCTATGAGCGATTAGAATTTTTAGGAGACAGGGTGTTAGGCATTATTGTTGCCGAGATGCTGTACAACGCCTATCCAAATGAAGCAGAAGGATTATTAGCAAAACGCTTTGTGGCACTTACCTGTGGCAAAACATTGGCAAAAATCGCCAAAAGTTGGAAGCTAGAGGCTTTTTCCGAAAAGGCCGCACACTGTATTCGCCATAATAAATCTATTTTATCTGATGTTTGTGAATCCATCATAGGAGCTCTCTATTTGGATCAAGGACTAGAGGTTGCTAAAGAATTTGTTCAACCCATTTGGGAACCTTTGATGCTTTCCTATGATCACGCACCACAGGATTCGAAGTCTGCCCTGCAAGAATATTCACAAAAAAACTTTGGTGTTTTACCCATCTACACTCTTGTTGAACAACATGGTCAATCGCACGCTCCTGAATTTACAGTGAAAGTAGAATCAGGTCCCTATGTTAAAATGGCCAAGGGAGGCTCCATAAAAAAAGCAGAACAAGAAGCAGCCTATTTATTATTACAAGAAATACAACATGACACATAAATTTGCATTTGTGGCGATTATTGGACAAACGAACGTGGGAAAATCCACACTCATCAACCGCTTAGTGGGACAAAAAATCAGTATTGTTTCCCCAAAAGTTCAAACAACACGTTCACGTGTGCGTGGAGTTTTAACGGAAAAAGAAACACAATTGGTTTTGGTTGATACCCCAGGAATTTTTACCCCTCACCGCCGTTTAGATCGGGCAATGATTGATTGTGCTTGGACAGAATCGGAAGATGCCGATTTACAAATGTTGGTTGTTGATGCCAAAAAAGGCCTGACAGAACAAGATTCACAAATACTGAAAAAAATAAATAAACCTGTTATTTTTGTCTTAAATAAAGTAGATTTAGTTCAAAAAAATACTTTAATCGCACAATTAGAAAATCTGAATCAATATAAAAATATTACATCTGTTTTTTGCATATCAGCAACCACTGGGGAAAACGTCAAAGAATTAAAAGATTATTTACTGGATCACGCACCAAATGGACATTGGCTGTTTTCTGATGACGAACTTACAGATTTGCCAGATCGACTTTTTTGTGCTGAAATAACACGTGAAAAATTATTTTTGTATTTGCGTCAAGAACTTCCCTATCAACTGGCTGTTGAACCTGTTTTATTTAAAGAACAATCTCAATCTATTCGCATTGAACAAAATATCATTGTTTCACGGTTGGCACATAAATCAATAATTTTGGGTAAAAATGGTCAAATGATCAAAAAAATTGGGCAAGCTGCACGTTTGGAAATGACAAAACAATTAGGCAAAAAGGTCAATTTATTTTTATTCGTCAAGGTTCGTGAAAATTGGGATGATGACATTCAACAATATAATCCTTGGGGACTAAATTTTAATGTCTGAAATCAAGTATGAAAATGCCATTGTTTTAGCCAGTAGAAAATTGGGAGAAAAATCCTTTGTCGTTTCACTATTTACAAAAAATAATGGGCGATATTTGGGACTTTATAAAGGTAAGAAGTCACCACAACAAGGAGATATTGTTAACGCCCGATGGAAAGCCAGATTATCCGATCAACTGGGTACATTTTACTTGGAAAATTTAAAATCCCTTGCTGGATTTTATTTGGATGATTGGGGACGTCTCAGTTGTTTAGAAAGCATTTGTGAAATTTTAAATCGCACCCTACCAGAACGTCAATCGTATGAAAATTTATACAAAATTGTTTTTAATTTAATCAATACGTTAGAAAGCGAACTTTATGTAAAGAATTATATTCTTTTTGAACTTAATTTACTGAGTGAATTAGGTTTTGGATTGGATTTATCAGAATGTGCAGGTGGTGGTAATAAACAAAATTTGGCTTTTATTTCCCCGAAATCTGGCCGAGCTGTCAGTTTTGAAAAAGGACTCCCCTATCAAGATAAACTTTTAAAATTACCTAACTTTTTATGGCAAAATTCTCAAGCGGATGAAACTGATTTAAAAAATGGCCTTAAACTCACGGGATATTTTTTACAAAAAAACGTATTAAATGGTCCTATGCCCAATGGACGAAATTATTTATTGAAAAATAAATAAATTTGTTTTATACTGCTTAAAAAGGAGAGTAAAATGACAAAAGAAACAGAGTTGGCCCACCACATTCATAATTTAAAAATGATGGTAAAGGTTGCAAATAACCCAAAGTTATTATGGGAAGAGATGCAAATTTTAGGACAAAAAGCTTTTAAATTACAAGATAAAATGGAAAAATTATTAGATGAACTAGAGGCTCAAGCATCAGAAATAACAGCTATTCAAATGTTATCGGATACACGTGAGATGATGTGGGATTTAATGAATCAACTCGCTACAAAAGAATTAGAGTTGAAGACTAAACCTCATCCAAAATCTGCACTTCATAACCTTCACTGTTGTTGCTGTGAACATACTTCACAGGAGCATTGTTGTTCTGAGCATACTAAATCAGAAGGATGTCAAAAAAAGTGTGCAACAAAAAGGAGTAAAAAATGTCAGAAAAAATAAAGGAACTCTCCTTTGAGGAGGCGCTTGAAAAATTAGAAAAAATTGTTGCTCAACTAGAATCGGGGCAAACTAAATTGGAAGATGCTGTTAAAGTTTATGAAGAGGGCATTCAATTGAAAAAGCTGTGTGAAAAAAAATTAGTCGAAGCACAGATGAAAGTTGAAAAATTAACCTTAAATAAACAAGGACAGCCTATCAACATTGAATCATTGGATGAGGAAAATTAGATGTCTTTAATGAACGAAAAACAATGTATACAATTTATAGAAGCATTAAATCAAGCATATCCTCACCCAAAGTGCGAACTTAATTGGTCAAACGAGTGGGAATTGATGATGGCTATTATTTTATCCGCACAATCAACTGATAAAAACGTCAATAATACAACCCCTCATCTGTTTGCAGTTGCCAATACTCCCGAAAAGACTTTAAGATTAGGAATTGAAGGAATTACCCCTTTGGTCAGATCAGTCAACTACTTTAATAATAAAACAAAGTCCATTGTTAATTTAGCCGATAAAATAGTTCATGACTATAATGGAAAAATACCAACTGATTTTAAAACATTAACGGGGTTACCAGGAATTGGACGAAAAACAGCAAGTGTTTTTTTAAATGTAGCCTATAAAGCCCCCTATATTGGTGTTGATACTCATGTTTTTCGTTTGGCTCATCGCTTAAAATTTTGTACAGGGAAAACGCCACACGAAGTTCAAAATAAATTAGAAAAAATAGTTCCACCAAAATATAAACCAACTTTTGCGTTAGCCATGGTATTATTGGGACGTTACATTTGTACTGCAAGAAAGCCAAAGTGCTTTGATTGCCCTGTATATAATGTTTGTTTATCAGATGAAAAGATCAAAAAATGAAGAAATTATTGATTATTTTTGGCTTAATTATTTTTCCAGTTCTTGCCCAAGAAGTAACGATTGATACTTTTTCAGAAAATAATCCCAACCTTGTTTTTAATAATAAACCCAAAAATTTTAAGGGGGGGGCTTTAGTGTATATCCAAGGTATTTCCGATAAACCACAACCTGAGACTTGGATGGATGAAATGAAAATTAAATTGTTTGGTTCAATGGAAATCCCCAATAATTCTTATGTTCCACACTTAGATGACACCTCTTCTTTTCCAGACGATTCAACAAGGGAAAGAGGTATTATCACAACAAATTTTTTTGGACATACAAAAGAGATAAAATATGTCAATCACACCTCTGATTGGAATTTTATTATCCAACCGATGGATAATGATTCAGTAAGCATTCAAGAAAGTATCCAATTTGTTATCACAGAAGATATGCCTCTCTTGAGATCTTGGCCCTTATTTTCTCAACAAAATATTTCTTTTATGAGCATCCAAATTGATGGGAAATACATAAGTTTAAACAAGGAAAATACACAACTTAATTTTGAATCTTTAAAGCCTGGATTACACAAAATTTTATTGAATTACGTACTGTATTATAAACACGACAAAAATTTTATTTTACCATTGATTTCCAATTCGTGGCCTTTAGTAATAGACAATTTTTCAGGTATAATTTTAAACGGAAAAACAGGTGTTAAAAATCCTCAATTTTTATTGGGAAATAACAATTTAGAAATCCCCCAAAATTTTGATTTCAATACAGACGAACAAGGCAATATCTTTTTTAAAAACAATCATATTCTACCAGCTTTTACACAAATTCAGCTATCCGGAGAACAAAACGATTTAGCCCCTTATCAAAATAATATTCCATTTTCTATGACGAAAGAAATCCTTTTTTGTATCTCATTTACCATTATACTTATTTACTTTATTTTATCAGCTCTTGAAATTTATTTTTTAGACTTATCACGTTTACTCAAACGCTTTAAAAAAATATCAACAAACCCAATTATCTGCTGGTTTTATCGTTGTGGCGAAATTACAATTGGCTCTATTTTTCTGTTGTTTCTTACCTTTTTATCATCATACATTTTCCAAATATTTTTACCCTTTTATTATTTGATGGCATTATTTTTGTTAATAGTTATTTGTATCATTTGTACCGACATGTATATTCTGTATCCCAGACAAGCGTTAGTTCATAAAATGCATAAAAATAAGGAGGAACAATGAGAAAAATACTTTTTTTATTCATGACTGTTTTGGCTTTTTCAAACAAAATTTTTGCCCAAGAAATAGATATTGGAGAACGTGCTAAACAACATCGCCAAGAACTAGTAAAACATCAAGATGAACTATTGGAATTCTTATTGCAAACTCCATTTGAACAACGTCAATATATATTTCCCATGCTGTCAGAGAAACAATCTATTCCCAAAAAAATCAAAACACATCCAGATGTTTTAGTATGGAAGGGAAAACGCCCAACGCGCATTGCCAAGAGATTCCAAAATGATCCAGAGTTATTGGAATATTTACCTGCCCAATTTTACTACTTTTTAGCACCAGAGATGTGGGGTGAAAAGAATACAGAGACTTCAGAAGGCAATCCTCATCAACTTTTTACCAATTTTCTTAAAAAAAATCCTATGAACGGCGATGTCCTTGTTCCTTCAGAATCATTGATTCAATTTAAAAACGGTCTAGATATAATATACGCTTCTTTATCCCCACAACAAAAAGAATCCTTGAAAAAAAATTCTGAGATATACATGACTCAACTCGTGATAAATCATCCTGATCAAGTTAGCGAAAAGTTAAAAAAAGAAGGCTATCTCTCCGCACAAAGTTTTGCAGAATATACAGATAAAATTGCCCAAATATACCGACAATATAAAAATGGGGAAAATCCATCTATAAGTCGTGAAAGTGATTTGGTAAGAAACTATTTTTCATTGATACCATACATATTCAAAAAAAGTGGATTTGAAGTAATGCTAAATTCTGAAATTTATTCTGATTGACAAAAATATTTTTTTAGATTATACTACCAAGAAAGAAAAGGAGTTTTCATGGTGTGGACGGAAGATAAAATAAAAAAATTAAAAAAAATGTGGCAATCAGGTAAGCCAACGGCTGAGATTGCAAAATTTTTGGGGATGTCAAAGAATTCTATCATTGGAAAAGTACATCGGTTAAATTTGAAAGTTCGTCCCTCCCCCATTAAATTAGAGAACGTTAAACAAAAAAAGATCCCACAAAAAGTTTTAGAAAAAATAGGATTAATGGATTTGAAATTAACGACCTGTCGTTGGCCGATTGGTGATCCAAAGGATGAGGATTTTTGTTTCTGTGGAAAGCAAACTGTGACAGGAAAACCATACTGTCAAAAACACTGCCAAGAAGCATATGCCAATATGTCAACTGAAGAAAAAGAGACAAAATAGAATGTCCGTCCCCAATCCAACACTTTGTTTGATTGATGGTTCTGGATATATTTTTCGGGCATTTTATGCGCTCCCCCTAATGCACCGTGATGATGGTGTCCCCACGAATGCGGTTTATGGTTTTACATCTATGATGATGAACTTATTGCAAGACAGTGCATGTCAACAAATTGTTGTTGTATTCGATGCCAAAAGAGAAAATTTTAGAAATAAAATTTATCCAGAATATAAAGCAAATCGCTTAGACACACCAACAGAGCTTATTCCCCAGTTTTCACTGATTCGAGCATCTTGTGATGCACTCAATGTAAAGTGGATTGAGATGGAAGGCTATGAAGCAGATGATCTTATTGCCACTTATGTTCGTATCGCCCATGAAAACCATCAAAATGTACGTGTTATTTCTGCAGATAAAGATCTCATGCAATTAATCCAAGAAGGTGTTGTTTTACATGATCCGATGAAAAAAAAGGACCTGTTAGAACAAGATGTTATCAACAAATTTGGTGTTTTGCCGAGTAAAGTTATAGAGGTTCAATCCTTGATGGGCGATAGCACCGATAATGTTCCTGGGGCCAGTGGGATTGGTCCTAAAACTGCCGCGACACTTATTCAACGTTTTGGAACCATTGAAAATCTATACACACATTTAGATGAAATTAAATCTGAAAAACAGAGAGAAAAACTAATACAAGATAAAGAAAAAGTTTTCATTTCTAAGAAATTGGTTTCCTTAGACCAACATGTCCCTGTTTACTGGCAATTATCTGATTTTAATCGGCAACAGATTGATCACAATAAGCTCATACCCTTTTTACAAGAAAATAATTTTCCAAGTTTAATAAAAAAATTAAATACTAAATTTACGCAATCTATTCTTCAAACAAATGTTCCTGTTACGTCCGATGCTTCAATTCAAGAAATAAATAATGAACAAGAAATTCAAAATATTATTTCATGTTGTATGGACGAAAAAAGCTTTGCTTTTTCACTTAAATCTCAAAATAATCAGTTGACTGATTTATATGTATCGTACCAAACAAACCAACTTTTTCACTTGTCATTACAATCACAAAGATCTTCAGATTTATTTGGTTTTACAAAAGAAACCATAGATATAAAAACCTTAAAAGCCATTCAAAAATTATTTAATCTTCCCATTGTAAAGTATGCTTTTGACATAAAGTCAAACATGCATCTATTAGATAATTTGGGGCTGTCTGTGTCTCAACCCTATCATGATGTTCAATTAATGGCCTATAACTTGGATGGACTGAGCAATAATAGTCCATCCGAAATTATTCAGCATTATTGCCATTTGTCAGAGTTTAAAGAAGAATATTTTTCATCAATTCTAATCCAACTTACCCCTATTCTGCGTAATAAATTAGAAGAAATGAGACTGTGGGAAATATATAAAAATATTGATCTTCCACTGATTCCCATTCTATTTCAAATGGAAAAAGAAGGTATTTTAACAGATACAGAACAACTAAAAAATTTGGATAAAATCCTAACACAAAAAATTAATGAGTTATCCGATAAAATCCATTCTATTACAAATAATGATTTCAATATTAATTCTCCTGCCCAATTAGGTGTTATTTTATTTGAACAAAGGGGATTAGCTGGCGGTAAAAAAGGAAGTTCAGGACATTGGATTACAGATGTCAAAGTCTTGGAAAAATTGGCCGAAGAAAATGATGATGAATTGGTAAAGTTAATCTTAAAATATCGTGCTTTGACAAAATTAAAATCAACCTATATTGATGATTTATTACAAAGAAATCAATCAGATGCACGTATTCATACGACCTATTTTTTAACAAATACAAATACTGGGCGTTTAGCCTCAGCTAACCCCAATTTACAAAACATTCCTATACGATCTGAAGATGGTAAAAATATTCGCCAAGCCTTTGTCGCCAAATCTGGTTATCAACTACTTTCTGCGGATTATTCCCAAATTGAATTGAGATTGATGGCGGATGTTGCCAATGTTCATAAATTAAAAGAATCTTTTATTCATGGTGAAGATATTCATGCACGTACTGCCAGTCAGATCCTCGGTGTTCCTTTAAATGAAATTACCCCAGATCAACGTCGTCAAGCCAAAGCAGTCAATTTTGGAATCATTTATGGTATTTCAGCTTTTGGATTAGCTAGGAATTTAGGAATATCTCGTACTGAAGCTAATCGTTATATTGAATCATACTTTAGCCAATATCCTGAGATAAAAAGGTATATGGAACACACCATTCAATTTGTGGATACCCATGGCTATGTTCAGACACCACTAGGACGAAGAATTTATATTACAGGCCTTAATAACACTGCGACACGTCAATTTGCACATCGATCTGCTATAAATGCGCCTATTCAAGGAGGTGCCGCTGATATCATCAAAATGGCCATGATTCGTATCAACAAAATTATAAAGGATTCTGGCTTAGATATCACAATGCTCTTACAAGTGCATGATGAACTGATTTTTGAAGTGGCAGAAAAAGATATTGAAAAAGCCCAAAGAATAATCAAAGAAAATATGGAAAAAGTGATTCATCTTTCTGTCCCCTTAGTCGCCGAGGTTGGTATTGGTCATAATTGGCGTGATGCTCATTAAAAATTATTGACTTTTTAATTTTATTCTGCTTACATACATATAGATTTTGGTAAAAATAAAGGAGAAGCTCATGTCAGAAAACTCTAAAAGAAAAGAAAAAATTACAAAATTACAAAAGGAAAAAGGTATCAGCAAAGAAAATGCTCAAAAACAAATCGCCCAGAAAAGTATTGAAGATATCACGGGAAAAAGTGCTACGCAAGCGGCTAATGAAGCGCGTGAAATATTAGAAGTTTATGATGCCATTATGACACAGGATCCCCATAAAATTACTAAAGAAAAAAGGGATACAAATTTAAAAACTGTTAAGGATTTTCAGGAAAAACTAGCCAAACATCACAATCTTTCAGATGATTTGGTTCATGCTGGTTTAGGTTCGGAACAATTGAGTGTAACTGCTGGTAAATTGGAAGACAGAATCGATGAAGTGGCTCATGAGATGGAAATTCATGGAGAAAATTCTGCACAAAGCGAATTTCAAGACACGAATGATTCCAAAAATGAAAATCAAAAGGCCAAAAACTCAGAACAAGAAAGCCTCTATTCTCCCCCAAACATCCCTCAAATGCCAAATCTAACAAATACAATAGAGGATGCATCAAATAAAGGAAGTGATGCTTTATCAAAAGGTTTGAATAATACGTGGGTAAAAACTGCAACTGATGCTTCAAAAGGAATACATAATGTTGAAAAAGCCGTTGCTGATACAGCAGGTGATGTTGTAGGTTCAGTTGCTCAAAAAGGAACAGAAAAAGTTCTTGGTGATGGAATTGTTGGTAAGACGGCAGGAAAATTAGCCAAAGGAGCCACAAAAGATATTGTTGCAGCAGCAATAATGACAAATCTAAATGGACTTGGAAAATAAAGAACTTCTTTGAAAAATATTTTGTCAACATTTATTGACAAAAGTGTGTTTTTATGCTATAATACTTCCTACAGATTAAAAAGGAGTATTTTATGTTTTCGTCTTTTTTTCATTTAAATCATCAAATGAATGTTCCTGCTGACGATCTATTTATGCGTGGTATTCAAATCATTCAACACCCTTTAATCAATGATCCTGAAAAGAAAATTGATCATTTTAATGAGAGAATTAATAAAGGCACCGGTGCCCCCATTGAAATTGATCATTTGGTTTTACATTGTTCGTGTGAACCAGATATTGAAAATGTTTTAGACAGACGCGGATTAAGTGCTCACTATGTGATTCATAAAGATGGTACCATTTTGCAATGTGTGGACGAAAGTAAACGTGCCTATCACGCCTACCCCGCCTTTTGGGATAAAGTTGGCGGTCGGGAAAACAATATGAATGCCCATTCCATCGGAATTGAAATTGAAAATCCAACATTTGGGGCAGCCACACATTATACAGATGCCGCGATGAACAGTTTAATTCCTTTATGTAATAGTATCATTGCACGTCACCATATTCCACCACACAACGTCATTGGACACAGCGACATCAATCCTGTGGGTAAAGCGGATCCTGGTCGTTTATTCCCATGGATGGAATTGTCAAAAGAAGGTATTGGATTGTATCCAGAAAAAGGAAACGAACGAGTTCCCTCCTCTAATCCGAAAGAATTATTACAAATAATTGGATATGACACTGAAAATATGCCCGCGACAATGCAAGCTTTTAAACGTCGTTTTATGCCTGATGCTTTAAAATATGAAGCAACTGGATCTGATGAAAAAGCAACGCTTAAATTTATGGAAAATTACAGCGAAAACATGGCCAAATTGTTACCACAAAAAATCTCTGTAACTCCATCAGAGGTTCAACGCCTGCAAGAAGTTGCAAAAATTTATCAAATGTCTCGCACCAAAATGCGTTAGACGATTAAAAATACCAAAAGGACTTCTGTTTAGCAAGTCCTTTTTTATTGGTGAAAATGTAAATTTTAATTGCGCGTATCCATTTTGTTGAAAACAATATAGAATACATTTTTACGAAGCCAAATATGAAATTTCGGTGAAAAAAGTTGAGAATTTTTCCAAAATGCATCACACTTTGCATCACACTTTTTGAGGGTATCTGCGATAATGGCTTTTTTGAGTATGTCTTGATTTTGTAAGTTATTGATTTTATTAGATTTCGTAAAATTAAAAGACCCCTTGTGTTTAACAGGAGTCTTTTTATGAAAAGCCTGAAAAATAAGGCTTTTGAGATGGTGAGGGGTATCTTGCCGAACGCGAGCTATTTGAGTGATTTTTCGTAATTCAAAACTTCAACAGCGTCTAAAAACGCCTTCAATCGTTCTTCACGAGATACATCCATCCCATTGATAATTTTGGCTAACACATTAGCAACTGACATACATTTTTCTAAATACTCGTTTTTGTCCATTTGTTTCCTCTTATTGTTATGTAGTTTTTTATAGCTTATTTTTGTCCAAAAGTCAATATAAAGCGACATTCTGTTCTTTTTGGGCATCATTATAGATAATTCGAAATTTTTTTATTATCATAACAAAATATATTGCATTTTATCCTGCTATAAGATAATATTTAGGCAAAAAGGAGCAAATATGAAAAAATATCTAACATCACTCATCTTATCGTTTGTTCTTGTTGGATGCACAAGCACGATTCCAGATTATCTTACAAATGAAGAAAGTGCAGAAAATACCATTTTATGCGAAGAGGATAATTTTTCAAAAACAACAACTTGTAAAGCTGAATGGGTATCTTCCAGTTGGACGACTGAAGGTGCAGAGCATAAGCTCTTCGATAGCAATAAATCAATCAATTACCGTTTTCTATCGGAAACCAAAAACTCTAACACAAAAATTTCACTAATTTTCCAATATCTCAACAATCATGGTTGGTCATTTTTTGAATACGCCTATGATTCAGAAGGGAAAAAATTTCCACTAGAAAGATATAGCTCAGATGTAAAAACAGTGGTTTATGGTCAAGCTATTACAGAGGAAATTTATACTTTAGATCTTACGCAAGCTTATATTAAAAATCATAAAACAGGAATGAGTTTTAAGTTATATGGTAAGAGTATACAAATACCTTTCAACGTTCCAGAACCTTATATCAAAGGATTTTTAAATTTTTTGAAAAAGACAAAAAAGATTTAAAAAATCACCTCTAAAAGTTCGAGTGTTTCAGAGGCTGTCAAAAAGCGCTAAAAATGTGAAATGTAATAAAATCAAGCACTTTCAAGATGATGAGTTCGATTGTTGATGAAAAGAGGCACTTTTTGGCTTTGTTCCAATCGAACCAGCTTAAAAGCTTGTAAATAAAAGAAAAAGTCGCCTTTTCAGGCGACTTGTTCAAAATGGTGAGCGCGGAGGGATTCGAACCCTCGGCCACCTGATTAAAAGTCAGGTGCTCTACCAGCTGAGCTACGCACTCAATGGGGGATATTATATGCGAAGTATTTTAAAATGTCAATCATTTTTTATATTTTTTTTAATTTTTATTTTACTTCTTCAAAAACAAGCACACTCCATGCTGGAACAATAATTTTTTCATCAATATTTTCAATATCTTGCAGTGAACTATTTAAGGAAATCTGCCAATGATAACCACGCCTAGTTTGTGGTAAAATCCATTGAATATCCTCACAGTAGGCATTAAATATAAAGAATAAATCACCCGATTTTTGGCGAATGCGATATGAAAGACTACGCACATAGTTTGCCCAATCTTCAGTTTTCATCAATTCTCCATTCGGTTTAAACCATTCAAATGTTTCGGGTTTAAAAAAGTCGAAGTAAGACATAATTGGATGAGCCCGGCGAAAAGACATCAATTGTCGCACAAAATCTAGCATCCTGCCACCTGCTGGTGCAAGGTGAGTCCAATCAATCCAAGAAAGCGCATTATCCTGAGCATAAAGATTATTATTACCATTGTGTGATTGTAGTATTTCATCGCCAGCCCTAAGCATTGGCGTACCAAAAGATAGTAAAAGTGATGCCATCATGGAACGTGCTCTTTGCTCACGATTTTTTAAAATTGATTTATCGTTTGTTTTTCCTTCCACAGAACTGTTCCAAGAATAATTGTTATCCGCACCATCATGGTTATTTTCCTTGTTGGCCTCATTATGTTTTTGGTTATAAGAAACAAGATCTGCCAATGAAAAACCATCATGCGCTGTTATAAAATTAATAGATTCCCAAGGTTTACGCCCATTACGCTGATACAAATCAGATGAGGCTGTTATGCGTTTTGCAAAATCAGATGCTTGGCCTTCATCTCCTCTCCAAAAACGACGTACTGTATCACGGAATTTATCATTCCACTCAGCCCATCCTGGACGAAAACCACCTACTTGATAACCGCCATTTCCCAAGTCCCATGGTTCAGCAATCAATTTCAAACGCTGCAAAACAGGATCTTGCTGCACAACTCCCAAAAAATCACTGTTTTGTGTAAAGGTATTGGCATCATCACGCGCCAAAGTCGTTGCCAAATCAAAACGAAAGCCATCAATTTGCATATTATCCGCCCAATACCTGAGTGAATCCATCACCAACTGCAAAACTCTAGGATGTCCAAGGTTAAAGCTGGCGCCACACCCTGTTGTATCGTTATAATAACGCGGATTTTCGGAATTAATACGATAATAAACCGTATTATCTATCCCTCGATAGCAAAGTGTTGGTCCCAACTGATTTCCTTCTGCTGTGTGATTAAAAACAACATCTAAAATAACTTCTATCCCCGCTTCGTGCAAGGTATGCACAGCCATTTTTAATTCTGATGTACTGCCATTAAACATGTAAGGGGTATATGGGCACATGAACAAAACTGGATCGTATCCCCAATAATTTGTTAATCTCTTTTGTGTCAAATGCCCTGGTGTCATAAACGTTGCAATGGGTAACAGTTCAACCGCCGAAATTTGTAACGATTTTAAGTACTCAATCACTTTAGGTTGAGAAAGTCCCTTAAAAGTACCACGAAATGCTTTATCAACATCTGGATTTAAAGCAGTAAACCCCTTTACATGCGTTTCGTAAATTACTTCCTCATCCCAATTGTGCTTTGGTTTTTGTGAATCTTTCCACTGGAAATAATTATCATCCACAACAACACATTTTGGTACATAATTTGCGTCATTCAATTTAGAGTACGATAAGTCGGCCTTGTCTGATTTCAAATTATACCCCAATTGAGAATTATGCGCCATAATAGGACCTGTCAATTTTTTAGCATAAGGATCCAACAATAATTTATTCGGATTAAAGCGTAACCCTTTTTCCGGTTCATAGGGTCCATAAACCCGATAAGCATATCTTTGTCCCCACTGCAAACTTTTAATGTAACCATGCCAAACCTCATCCGTGTAACGGGGTAAATCAATGCGTCTTTCATTTTGACCATTTGCATCAAAGAGGCACAATTGAACACGGGTTGCATGTGCAGAAAACAAGGCGAAATTAACACCTTTTCCATCGTAATTTGCCCCTAAGGGATATGGCAATCCAGGTAAAACCTCTAAATTCATTTTATCTCCCACGCATAAATATAATTTATTTTTTTAAATTTTGCAAAGAAAATCTTGCTTTTTAATCATTTTTTCTGATAATACAATCTTATGTTGAAATATTTAAGACAAATTTGGATACTTTGTCAAATATCACCTGGCTTTATGTTAAAAGCAATAGCCGGAGGAATATTGTTTTTTTATGTAAGTAATTGTTTTTTAAAAAGACCAATTTATCAAAAACTTTATGGCAAACCAAACAAGCAAATCTTACAAATCAGCGAACATGATTCTTTTATAGATATCCCCGAACAAAAAGTTATTCCCTTAAATATCAATGGGTACAATATTGAGGTTCAGACTATTAAGCGTTTTGAAACAACGACGCGCATTGTGTATATAGATCGTTACTCCAGCTTGGGAACTTGGTATCGTTCCCATGAAGGTGCAGCCCTTTATGATGCTGTTGTTCCTCAAGATATATCAACAGCTACAGGATTAAGTGGACAAAACCCTCAATGTTTTTCCTTTGAACACGAATACAGATTATTATGGACAACCTATACAGGTTACCAAACTTGTAACAAAGAAATCTTTAAAGATGCTCATTCTGACATCAATAACAATCATTCTGTTGCCGCAAATCTTAATATTCAGAGAGGTATTGATATTTTAAAAGCGGGTGATATTGCCCATATTGAAGGATATTTAATGTATTGGAATGGCACAGGGAAATTAAGCTATCAACGCTTTGAATCAGCCATTACACCAGGACAAATTTCAAAGCAATTAGCTGGAGGACGAAAAACAGGACTTTGTCGTCAGCTTTTGATTACAAAATTGTCATTTGATGGCTATACATTTGAATAACTACTTTTTTAATTGAAAACACACCATGGAAAGTGGTGGTAATACAACTCTGATCTGATATTTTTTAAAGTCCCAACCAGGCTCTATGGATTGAATTTCATCCAAATTATGTACATTGCTACCTCCATAAACAGACAAATCAGTATTTAAAACTTCACAATACCTTCCCGATTGATTAACGCCAATTTTATAATCATAACGCGGAACTGGTGTTAAATTCATGGCCACCACTAGTGTATCCCCCTTTTTATTTTTTCGCATAAAAGTCAGGCATGAATTTTCAGTATCAGAACCATTAATCCATTCAAAACCAGCCCCTTCCTCATCTAATTCATAAAGTTCAGGATGTGTTTTATAAAAATGATTCAAATCTTTAACCAGTTTTTGAACACCGCTATGGACTGGATATTGTAATAAATCCCATTGCAATCCAGTCATATAGTTCCACTCTTTCGTTGCCCCCCATTCTTGTCCCATAAACAAAAGTTTCTTTCCCGGGTGCATATACATATAACCATAATAGGCACGCAAATTCGCAAATTTTTGCCATTCATCACCGGGCATACGATTCAAAATAGTACCTTTCCCATGTACTACCTCATCATGCGACAGGGGCAAAACAAAGTTTTCCGTGAAAGCATACAAAAAACTGAAAGTCAATTCATTTTGATGGAATTTACGGTAAATTGGATTTTGGGACATATAATTTAAAGTATCGTGCATCCATCCCATATTCCATTTGTATCCAAAACCCAGCCCCCCTACATAAACGGGGCGAGACACCATCGGCCATGCAGTTGATTCTTCTGCAATAGTAATGGCACCAGAATTTTCCCCATAAACAAGTTCGTTTAGACGACGTAAAAATTGAATAGCTTCCAAGTTTTCATGCCCTCCATATTGATTGGGAATCCACTCTCCACGCTTACGAGAATAATCCAAATAAAGCATGCTGGCAACAGCATCAACACGCAAACCATCCACATGAAATATACGTAACCAATAAAGCGCATTCGCCAATAAAAAGTTGGAAACTTCATTACGCCCATAATTATAAATTTTTGTTCCCCAATCTTTGTGCTCACCTTTGCGCGGATCTGCGTGTTCATAAAGAGCTGTCCCATCAAAATTGATTAGTCCAAAAGCATCTTTAGGAAAATGTCCTGGGACCCAATCTATAATAACCCCTATTCCTGCTTGATGTAAGCAATCAATTAAATATTTAAAATCTCCGGGTGTTCCATAACGACTGGTCGGTGCATACATACCAATCACCTGATATCCCCAACTACCATCAAAAGGAAACTCGGATACAGGCAAGAATTCCACATGTGTATATCCCATTTGTTTAACATACTCAGGTAATTCTTTTGCTAAATCTAAATAGCTCATATATTGATTATCATTTTTACGTTTCCAAGACCCCAAATGGACCTCATAAATACTGATTGGCTTATCGCGTGATTGAATGTTTTCGGAACGTTTTTTCATCCAACTTTCATCATGCCATTGATAAGTGGAATTATCATAGACCAAACTCCCTGATTTTGGACGCAATTCCGATGCGAACGCAAAGGGATCAGATTTTAGTGGCAGCAAGCGCCCTTCTTTATCCAAAAGCTCATATTTATAAATATCCCATTCTTTAAGGCCGGGGATAAACAGTTCCCAAATACCACTGCTACCACGTGGACGCATCAAATGGCGTCGACCATCCCATCCGTTAAAATTGCCCACAACACTTACACGAGAGGCATTAGGTGCCCATACAGCAAAAAAAACACCATCCACTCCTTGATGCTTTATCAAATGCGCCCCTAATTTTTCGTATATTTGCCAATGTTGGCCTTCCCCATATAAATACAGATCCAAATCCGATAATACAGGCCAAAAACGATAAGGATCCTCCACTTCATAGGTCTTATCATCATAGAGTTTAATTTTGAATTGATAGGGGAAAAACTCTTTTTTATCAACAAGATCCAATTGAAATATCCCCTGCCCCACACGATTCATTTGTCCTAAATTTTCTCCATTTTCATTCAAAACAAATACCTCTTTGGCTTGCGGTTGAACAGTCCGAATAACTAATCCTTCACCAGCACTGCCCTCATGCATACCTAAAACAGAAAAAGGATCCCCTTTTAATTGACCACACTGTAAAACTTTAATCTCATAAGCTGATAAATTTGCCATCTTCCCCCCCCAAAAATTTTTGAACATTCATACCACAGCTTTGACAAAAAATCAAGAAAAATAAAAAGTGCTTGCTTTTTCACTTATTTTTGTTTAAGATAAGTCGTGATAGAAAGGATATTCACATGATTACGTTCTTTAACAAGATTGGAAATAGCTGGGTTGCAAAAATAATTTGTGCTTCTTTAGCCATCAGCATGATGGTTTTTTGGGGACTTGGAGGTTTATCCAATAGTTTTTCTGTAAAGGATCATGAGGCCATTACAGTTGGTTCAGATGTAATTTCCATTGATCAAATTAATAATCAACTTAATCAAGAACGCTATAAAATTTCAACTTTAACTGGACAAAATATTTCAACCTCAAAAGCCATACAAATGGGCCTATTGAATCAGGTTATTCAACAGTTAGTTCAAGAAAAAATTACGCAAAAAATTGCTGATAGGATTGGGTTAACAGCCTCTGATGAAGCCGTTCGAAAGTATGTTGAAAGATATCCGTTATTTCAAAATAACTTAGGTACTTTTGATACAAATTTATTTTATGCATATATGAGCCAATTGAAAATGAATCAGACACAACTATCTGAAAAGTTAAAACAAGAACTCACACAACAACATTTATCACATGCTTTATCAAAAATCGAACCTGACAATGGACAACTTATCGACTTGATGGCCAACAGTCAAAAAGAAAAAAGAGAAATTACGGCTGTCTTTTTAGCACTAAAAGATATTCAAATTGATCATCCAGATGAAACAACATTAAAGGAATATTATGAGGCATATCAAGAAGAATTTATGAATCCAGAATATCGCACAATTCAGCTTTTATCCATATTACCCAACAACTTTAAAGGAGAAAAAGATAAAGCATATGATTTGATGTATCAAAGCATTCAGAGCCTAGAGGATTTATTAGGTGAAGGTATTCCTTTGAAAGAGGCCGCCCAAAGGTTGCAATTGCCTTTGCCCGTAACTTTAACCATAGATATCAGCGGTCGCAATAAAAATGGGAATATAGCAGATAACAGGTTAACTGAAAATCCAATTTTACAAGAAATTTTTACTTTATCCGAAAAAGAATCATCTAGTATTGTGGAATATTCTAATGGTTTCTTAGTGGCTGAAGTTGAAAAAATTACGCCTATTTCACCCAAACCATATAACACAGTGAAAAATCAAGTTATAGAGTTATGGTCAACAGAACAACGCAAAGAAAAATTACCAGAATTGGTCAAGAAAGTGACAGGACAAATAAGTCAATCGCAAAGTTGGGGAAAATATTACCCCATGTGGGAAACAGTTGAACAAACAAATTCTAAACATGTACCTATTGAGCTGTTACCCTCATTATTTGCCCAAAAACAAGGTTATCAAAATGTACAATCTTATCCCTACCAAAATGGTACATGGATTATTGTGGTTAATCAGATCATTCAAAATACAACAACGCTTTCACAACAAGAAAAGGATAGTGCACGAAGAATGTATACAGCAGACCTGTTGAATGCACTTCAACAAAGTTATGCTGCTGACTTTCATGTAAAAATCAACAATACAGCTATTCAAAAATATTTTTCAGTGTATCAAAATGATGAAGAATAATTAAAAATTAAGGGGGGAAAATGCTAAATATAAAAAACGTAGGAAAATTGGCAATCATTTGTGGATGTTGCTGTTATTTCACACCAACTGTTGCACAGGATATGCCGGCAGAGCAGCAACAAAATACTACTGTGCAAGAGGCTAAAACAGAGTCTTCCGTACAGCCTGTGGTGGAGGTAAAAGGTAAATTATCATCTTATACGTGGGATGATTTTTTAAATGGCAAAGATTGTCAAGATCTTATTAAAGAATTAGAAGATCGTTCGGATTATACTGAATTATATCAAAATTTAAAAAATTTTTGCGTATCTAAAAGTTCTTTACCATGGGATAATCTTTTAAATACATTCAGAAAAGAAAAGAAATACTTATTATTCAATCAAGTACGAAATAACAAAGTTTCGTATACAGAATACTTGAAAGTATTGCCAGATTTGCTGTTTGATGTTCAAGATATGAATGCCTCAGGTAATACACCAAGAGCTGTTTTGGATCAAATTGAGCAAGCTATCATAGATCAGCAACCAACCCAAATTATTAAATTACTGGAACAAATGCCTGATAATTGGAAAAATAGTTTGAAACAAACACAAAAAATTGCTGACAGAATAGTTCAATTTAAAGAGCAGTTGGAAAATTTAAATTCTTTTGAAAAAGGAGCTGAAAATGATTAAATACTTTCTTTTATCGGCAATCACATTTGCTTTAGGGTTCTTTATTCAAAATCCGGAGACAATGTTGACGTTACAATTTACACATTACCGTATTTATGGTTCCATTTTTACTTTTGTAGGTATATTTTTTGCTGTACTATTTTTTTGGCATCTTATTCTTTATCCTTTTTATCTGTTCAAGCGTTGGCGTAAGCATCATAAAATCGTTGTTGAACAGAAAAAGCATGATTTGTTATTGACCGTCTTGTTAGCTTTAACAAATCAAGAGGTGGAAGCATTTCCAGATATTTTGAAGAAAAGTCAGCGCCTGTATGGATCTAATGATTACATATACTGGATGATTCGTTGTTTATTATTGCCTGATGAAGAAGCCTTTGCCAAAATGACGGAATTTCCACAAACGACAATGGGGGGAATTCGCGGATTGTTTCGTGCTGCAAATACTGGTGGAGATTTACAGCAGATGCGTACTTTGTTGGACAGCATGCCAGAAAAAAAGAAGAAAACATCATGGGCACTGCAGGCCTATTTTCAATTATGTGTACAAGAAAATGATTGGGATAATGCCGTGATATATTTAAAAAATATGAAACGCATTTTAACAAAAGAGGATTACAATAAACGCTTTGCTGCCTGCCTGTTTTCCAAAGGTGATGTAAGTGCAGCATATAAATTGGATCCAACAAATCCAGCAATCGTTATTGGCTACGCAAGGGCCAACACTAAAAAAGCTGGCAAAATTTTCAAAAGGTTATGGGAAAAAACACCTTGTTGGCCCATTTATGTTGCCTATAAAGAATTGCTAGTTTCCCAAGATGCAAAAGGACAACAACACGCCATTAAGGATTTGGTATCATCTAATCCACATGAAAGACTATCATTATTAGCAATGGCTGATGTATATTTGAACACTCAAATGCCTGTTGAAGCAAAAAAGTATTTGGATGAATATTTACAGACATACTCTTTAACCAAACAGGTTGCTTTGATGCAAGCCCGTGTTGAAAGAGATGCATGGCAGCATGAAGATCAAGCACGCGAATGGGAGGCGAAGGCTCCAGAAACAGAAGAAGATGAAACGGCATGGCATTGTGAAACATGTGATTATAAATCGCCCACATGGCATGCGGTTTGCCCTGTTTGTCATACCTTCAATAGTTTTAAATAAAAAACAGCGGGAATTTTTTCCTGCTGTTATTCTATCATCTGATGTGACACATCATTAAGCTTTGAATCTGAATCTTTTTGTAGGTAATTTTCAACTCCCCGTAATCGGCGATTAACAGCCCTTGTCCTCGTTTCAGCTTCATCCAATACTTTTGATGTTTGTTCAACATTCTTTTTTACTTTTTCCACCCATTGTGCATACTTTTCAAATTCTCCCCTCACTGCATTCAAAACTTGCCATACCTCCCCTGATCTCTTTTGGATAGCCAAAGTTCTAAAGCCCATTTGTAAGCTGTTCAAAAATGCACCTAAAGTACTTGGACCAGCAATACAAACACGATTTTTATTTTGAATAGTGGATACCAAACCAGCACGTTTCATAACCTCAGCGTAAAGTCCTTCTGTCGGCAAAAACATAATTGCAAAATCAGTTGTTTTTGGTGGCATTATGTATTTTTCTTGAATTTTTTTAGCTTGGACCTTAATACTTTTTTCCAATTCTGATGCCGCCTGCTCAACCATTTCCGGTTGTCCACTTTCTGCGGCACTCATTAAACGCTCATAATCCTCTATTGGGAATTTGGAATCAATCGGAATCAATACATCACCATCGGGCAGTTTTACCGCAAATTCCACGACTTCAGCCCCCTCCTTAATATGGGCATTTTTGACAAATTGTTCAGGTGTTAAAATTTGTTCCAATAAAGCTCCTAATTGAACTTCCCCCCATGTACCACGTGATTTTACATTGGTCAAAACTCTTTTTAATCCACCAACGTCAGTGGCCAAACTTTGCATTTCTCCTAGTCCTTTATGAACCTGTTCCAAACGTTCTGAAACCAAGGAAAAAGATTCACTGATTCGTTTATTCAATGTTCCTTGCAATTTTTCATCCACAGTGGCACGCATATTTTCTAAGCGTTCCTCTAAAACTTTACGAATTGTTTCATTAAAATTTAATAAATTTTGTCCCAATTCTGTGCGTAAATCTTTGGCATCTGTATGCATTAATTGTGCCAAATCAGTTAAATTATTTTGACTTTGAATAGGTCGATTCAAATGTGATAATTTTATCAACACAACAACGCATAAGATTAAAACCAAGATTAATAATCCAAACACTGTTCCCAACAACATAAAAAATCCTTTGCTTTTTTTAAAAATTCGGTTTATTCTAGCACAAAAGGAGAGTAAAATGCAAGATGCCATCAATTGGTTTTTAAAAATTATCAAATATCCATTAGCAACTTTATGCGCTTTTTTTTGTTTTCCATTATTTAAGGCTCTTTTGTCTTTTATTTCGCATACATTCTCGGTGGACTTGGCTGTTTATTTTTTACTGCCCGTGATAGGAACAGTCTTTTTATGGTCCTTAGTTCCTGGACTAAGCGGTAGTGCACTGACAATATTTGGGCATGAGGCAACACATATGTTGGCTGCCATTTTGACTTTTCATAAACCCAAAGGTATGAGCATTGAGCAAGATAAGGGAGGCTCATTTACCTATGAGGGGAAAGGCAACTGGTTGATTACTATTGCCCCCTACTTTTTCCCCACTTTTCCCCTGCTTTGGATGTTGATAGATCTACTTTTGGGACGACATGGCCAATTTGAACAATGGTATATCATCGGTTTTGGTGTAATAGTTGGTTTTCATATTGCGGCAAACTTTACTCAAATCCATTCTGAACAAACAGATTTTAAAAAGGCAGGATACCTTTTTTCAATGCTCTTTATCCCTGGATCTAATTTATTGCTGATCGGCTATTTATGGGGATTTGCTTTAAAAGGCTGGTCTGGATTAGGATTATGGCACCAATATATCTCACCCGCTTGCCAGGAATTTATCAAAAACATCTTAAACCATGTTCAACAATTATTTTAAAAATAAAGTTCAGAACCTTTAATTATCGTAAGTTTTTGGCTTTTGATGAACCATTTGCGGTCTTCTATGTTGAGCAACTTTCTTTGGAAAAATGAGTGGCAATTCTTGTTGAACTGGCTTCTTTGGATATAAAATGATATCATGAAAACCACCCAAATTTTGTTTTTCAGAAACAGCGGTACGCGTTAAATCCAAAACATACCCACATTCATAAGATTTATGGTAAACATGCATATCATTTGGCAAAGAACAAAGTGATAAAGTACCATCTTCTTCTTTTATATAACGTGCTTTTTCAACTTTTTCACGATTGGCAGTATATCGCGCCTTTGCTGTTTCAATTTCCATTTTATCCATATCAAGCGCATGGTGAGTCCTTTGCGGATCATAGCACACAACTATACCATCAAAATCCGGTGAAATATAACGAGGCTTTTTCGTAAAATAAATAAAAGTAATCCCTTTCAATCCCGCAGGTACCATATCAACTTTTGTTCCTTCTAACCTTAATCCTCCATGCCCATCAAACTCCATTCTTTCGGGTAAACGTTCAAATTTTTCACCATAAGTAAATTTAGATAAATATTGTGTCATAAGAAAAATCCTTTTTTATTCTTTGATTTTTGTTTTTTGATGAGGCAGCTGAACACCATTATGACGGGAAATCTTTTTAGGAAAATCAGGTCTAAAAAACTCAAGAGGATGTTCACAAATAATTCTTGAAATACCTGAAATTGTAGATGCATACTTGATGGAAGTTTTTCTTAAATCCAAACAATATCCGTTTTCCCCTTTAAAAAAATGCATATTATTTGGTAAGGTACACAATCCGCCATTAAAATAACGAGGCATCTCCACAAATTTTTGACATCTAATATAGCGATCCTTATAACTTTTTAAATCAGGTAAGCGATAAAGACCATCATTACCTCTATCAACATAAACTTCCCCTGTATAATCTGGCGCAATAAATCTTGGAAAATTGGGGAAAAAAACACCATCAATCCCCTTTAATCCAGCAGGAATCATATCAACATATGAAGCTCTTAAATCCAGTTCACCACCGATAAACCTAACTCCTTCTGGCAAAGTTGAAACTTTTCCTTTCGCATATTGATAGGAATTCAATATAGAAATATCTATATCAGTTAAACCGCTTTTATTACCTGTCATAATAAATCCTTTCATCTGGCAAAGACGAAAGGATTTTATAATATTTTGTATTTTTTGTCAATATTTATTTCTTAACAGGTGTCAATACAGTCTTACCGCCCATATAAGGTTGCAAAACTTTTGGAATCAGCACCGATCCATCGGCCTGTAAATTGTTTTCCAAGATAGCAATCAAAGCACGCGGAGAAGCAATCACAGTATTATTCAGAGTATGCGGGAAATACTTTTTACCATCTTTACCTGCCACCCGAATTCTCAAACGGCGCGCTTGTGCATCTCCCAAGGTAGAACAAGAACCCACTTCAAAATATTTCTTTTGACGGGGCGACCAAGCTTCCACATCACATGATTTGACCTTTAAATCTGCCAAATCCCCTGAACAGCATTCCAAGGTGCGCACAGGAACGTCTAATGAACGGAACAAATCCACTGTATTTTTCCACAATTTATTGTACCAATCCATACTTTCTTCGGGTTTGCATACCACAATCATTTCTTGCTTTTCAAACTGGTGAATCCGATAGACCCCACGTTCTTCCAATCCATGCGCCCCTTTTTCTTTACGAAAACATGGCGAATAGCTGGTCAAATTATAGGGCAGATTTTCTTCGGGAATAATCTGATCAATAAACTTTCCAATCATAGAGTGTTCAGAGGTACCGATCAAGAATAAATCTTCGCCTTCAATTTTATACATCATGGCTTCCATTTCGGCAAAGCTCATCACACCGGTCACCACTTGCGAACGAATCATAAAGGGTGGCAAGCAATAGGTAAAGCCCCGATCTATCATAAAGTCACGGGCATAGGTCAACACGGCTGAATGGAGTCGTGCAATATCGCCCTGTAAGTAGTAAAAACCATTACCAGAAACACGACGCGCTGAATCAAAATCAACCCCATTAAATTTTTCCATAATATCCACATGATAGGGAATTTCAAAATCGGGCACTTTTGGTTCCCCAAAACGTTCAATTTCCACATTTTCTGTATCATCTTTTCCAATGGGAACCGTCGCATCAATAATATTGGGAATCACCATCATGCGCTGTTTAACTTCTTCGCCCAATTTTTCTTGTTCGGCTTCCAAATCTAAAATTCTCTGACCAATTTCTTGACTTTCTTTTTTGATGGCTTCAGCTTCATCTTTTTTACCCTGCCCCATCAAAGCACCAATTTGCTTAGACAGATTGGTTCTTTTTGCGCGCAAGGCTTCCACTTCAGTAATAGCTGCACGATTCTTTTTATCCAAATCAAGTACTTCATCCACTAAGGCAAGTTTTGAATCTTGGAATTTTTTCTTAATGTTTTCCTTCACAAGTTCCGGATTTTCACGAATTAATTTTATGTCTATCATAGCAAACTCCTTTACATAAAAAATTTCAAAATACGCATAAAGAACGGATAAAGTGTGCCAACAAATAACCCCACTAAATCTATTCCCAAAATTGGTAGAACCAATAATACACCAATTAAAATAAAAAGTCCATACTTTTCTGATTCTTGATACTTATTTGATAAATTTTTAGGTAATAGAGCCAAAAGTATACGCCCCCCATCCAAAGGTAAAATGGGTAATAGATTAAAGCAGGCTAAAAAAAGCGAAAAGCTAATACCATTGCGCACATTTTCCAAAATCCACTGTGTTAAAAGAATATCAGATGGTAATAAATACAAAACTAATCTTGCAAATAAAACAAAAATAATTGCCAATAAAACATTTGCCAAAGGTCCTGCTAAAGCCACTAATCCAGCATCCCTTTTAGGATGTTTCAAACGATTAAAATCCACAGGTACTGGTTTTGCCCAACCAAACAATACGGGTGAACCAGATAACCATAAAAATCCTGGCACCAAAGCAGATCCAATCGGATCAAAATGGCGAATTGGATTTAAATTTAAACGCCCCAAAAGCCATGCCGTTTTATCCCCCAGTTTATAGGCCACATATCCGTGTGCAACCTCATGCAAAATAATACATAATAACAAAGGGATAATCCAAGTTGTTAAAGTATAAATTAAAGTCATTTTTAACTCACTTTGCGGGGACACAATCTTGTTTTTGTTTTTTAAGTTTTGTACATAAATTAGCCGCACGATCTTTTGTTGTAAAATCACCAACTTGGAGTCGGTAGAATGTTCCTTTTCCAGGGATATCGGCTTTTACGATATTCATGGGCATATTGGATAAAAGACCTTTATGCTTTGCTAAGATTTTTTTCCAAATTCTTTCCACTTTTACTTTATCAGTAGAAGAAAATAATTGTGCATGCCATATCTCAGGCGCAGGCTTTTCACTTTCGGGAGCACTTGTTGGGGTGATTGATGTTGTCGCAGGTGGAACAGAATTTACAACAGTTTTCACATCCACTGTTTCAGATTGTAGCGTTTCATTTTTATCAACTTGCCCCTCTTGTAATTTCTCATTCATTTCCTCTATCACAAAAGGAATTTCGGCTTCTTCAACAACTATTGTTGGTTCAACACTTTCTTCCTCAGGGGGCAGAACAGGTTCTTCTTCTGGAAACAATTTTTCCACTTTAACAGGCATAGGATCGTGCGAAATACGGTCATAAATAACTTTATCTTGATCAGGAATAACCATACCTCCTGGATTTTCAGGTTTCACCTTTACAGGAACAGGAGTTGGGGAAATTGTTGGAACATTTTCTTGATTATCCATAGGTTCATGTAGTAATAAGAAAATGACAACGATCAAACAAATCAAAACAATTGTGGCCAAAGCAAAAACAGACCAAAAGATTTTTTTGTAACTTTTTGTGGGTGTTTGTTCAACAACATCTTGATGCGACCATTCCCGTAAAAAATCAGGATTTTCTTCAACAGTTTGAGATTCAGATTCAGCATTTTCTTGTTTTAATGCCTCTTCTGTTTTTTGACTCATCTGTTCGGAAAAAGCTCTGATTTTTTCAAATTCATCCATATCTATTCCTTTCAAAGTTTTTATTTTTTATTGATAGCAAACTCTTTTTCACTTGTCAAGCAAAAATCCCAAAGAGGACTCATATCAATTTTACAAAAATTGATGTAAGTCCCAAAGCTTATATTTTAAAAAGCAGACTGCGTAAAGACAAAACATTCGGTGAATGCTTTGGATGCTTAAATGCAATGTCCATTTGAAAGAAAATATCCCTGTTCACAGCCAATAATTCTGCCTGACAAATCATCAGAGCAGATTGCATGTGCTTCACAAATGCAACCTGTGTGGTCTGCATTTACTAAAGCATCACCATAGCATATTGAACAGTGTTCTGCGCCTATCTGTGAACTATATTCATTTGCACCATCGCATGGTAAACATTGATTGACATCTCTATCATAATAATAGCCACCCATGCACTTGAGATTGCTACCATCAGCATCACAACTGAATGCATGCTCTGGACATGGTTGTTGCGGTGGCACACATTCACCAGTAGCATCTAAAAATGTTCCTTCTTTGCACTCAATGATAGGGGCGGCTTCGTCACAGCAATATACACGCAATTTATAATTATAGCATAAGGGGGGAGATTGTTCCGAATTTAAACAAGTCAACCCACTGTTTTTATCACAAGTCACCTTTTGCTCTAATTTTTCCAAGGGCATACCAGGGAACAATTGTGCCTGACATTCAATATCAAGTGGTTCATTACAAATTTGATACCCCCTTTTACGCAGATTTTCAAATGTTTCAAAATCGCCACCGCTTGTGCCTGGCTCTGGGTGTGTACCGTCATACCAGTCAGACCATTTGCAATCTGGGGTTATAATATCTTGACATTGACCTTCAATGCATGTCCCCAAGTGACACACATTCCCTTCACAATTTTTACAGGGGGTTTCATCTGCTTTATTTAAGATTTCACCAGTTAAAGGATCGCAACCTTCCTGACACTGATTTAAAACTATCCCAGAACAGGTGCAATCCGCACCGCTTTCTACACAGGTATTAGAACCTGTACAATATTTTTTCCCTGCACCTGTACATGCCGATTGATTCCCATTATAATCGCTAGGGTATATCGTTGCACTCATATCATTATTATAGGTTAAAACCATACTGGAAGCATTATTGCAATCAGCGATAATATCGCGCACTGGGGTGGATGAACCTACTGTGTTTTTCATATTATTACATATCGCTTCGGGAATGTTTTTCCCCAATAGCGTCAATTGGAACTGATTCGCATTGGCGGGATTGGGAACAACGGTAAAACTATACCCATCATAAGCACCAAAATCTGATACCGATGGGGTATTGTCTGATTGAATCTGTGCCATGCACACTACTGCACGTTTACTAGCCTCGTTTAAGAGTTCGTTGGCGCGGTGTTTATTCATAGCGATGGTATAACCATATACCCCTGTGGCAGAAAGCACGTCTATCACAGCCAATACACACAACATTTCCACCATACTACGACCATGTTCGCATTGTGTTAGCATTTTTTGTACTGCGGAAAATCCATTTGAACGTTTTTTTATATTATTTTTAATCATTCCTTCTCCTTATGGTACTAAATAACTATAACCACAATTTGTGGCAAATGGTGTTTTTTTCATTTTGCGCGCATGCGCAAAATTTTATATGCAATAATACATTATGTGCGTATAAAATCAAGGCTTTCGCCACTCTTGAACACTTTATTTTGGATTATATTTTCACACATTTTCGCCCCTTCTCTCTTCTTCTGTTTTAGTTTATACCCCCCCACTCTCCTTTGTCAAGAAAAATTTTAATAATGTGGAGGACGTGTTTCTTCAGATAGGGGCTTTACAAAATTATTTTGGAGGGCATCCTGTAACGCTATATATTGTTTTTCAAGGCGTTGAACTAATTTTGACAGACGCAATACCTCGTGGTTTAAATCTTCCAACTGACGTTCTTGCTCTGTTAAACGAATTTGTAAATCTATAACTTCTTTTTGCATATCAAACCACCGACGAAAGGCGCTTCAATACTTCCTTTTGACCCAAAATTTTCATAATTTGATATAAATCTGGACTTTGAGTACGCCCCGTTATTAAAACACGCAAGGCTTTTGCAACATCCGCCACAGAACCTTTATAATCCGACGGATTGGCTTTATAGTCTTTCATATTCGCTGCAAACCCATTTTCAGAGGCAACCTGTTTAATCTTATCAAACCACATATTTTTATCATCATCATCATTATAAAGTTTAATATAATCAACTGCAATTTTTTTCACATCTGATTCAATAAGCGGCGCCCAAACAGAAGCATCTGTAATTACAGGGGCTTCAAAGTAGTAGGACAATTCATTTTCCACATCTGCCCACTTAGACAAGTCTTTACGTGATTTTGGACCGATGCCCCGTTCAATATTCAAAACAGCTTTTACCATTTCTGAGTGTGATTCCAACTTTTTGGCAAATTCTGGTTTAAATTGTTTGGCCCAGTTCAACGTTTCACTATAAACTTCATCGGCTGTCATGCGTGCTACCACATCACGACAAATACTGTGCAATTTTACAAAGTCAAACAAAGCACCTGCCGTATTAGAAATCTTTTTAAAATTCAACGGAAAATCCATCACAGGAATTGTTGGGTTTGCCTTGCGCCAATCTTCAAAAGAAGCATTCATCAAGTTGAGTAAATATTCCAACACGGCATCTTGCGGATAACCATTTTGGGCAAAGTATTCAATATTGGCCTCAGGATCCAAACGTTTGGAAATTTTACGACGCTTGCCATTTTCATCCATTTTTTGCAGGAGTGCATGGTGTGCATATTTGGGAGGCTGCCATCCCATCATTTTAAACATCTGTAGATGAAGTGGAACAGAAGAAAGCCATTCTTCACCCCGCACAACATTTGTTGTTCCCATTAAATGATCATCCACAATATGTGCAAAGTGATAGGTCGGCAATCCGTCCTTTTTGATAATGACGATATCCATTTCATTATCTGGCATAGATAGTTTTCCTTTTAATAAATCTTCTATCACAATGCGATTATTGTAATCACCATTAGAACGCATCCGAATAATAAAGGGCTTTTTTGCTTTTAAATTTTCCAAAATTTGTTCATCGGATAGATCCCGACATTTGGCGTAACGACCATAATATCCTGGACGCAAGCCTTGTTTTTCTTGAACTTTACGCATTAAATCAATATCTTCACTTGAGCAAAAGCAAGGATAAGCTAAACCTTTTTTGACCCATTCCTTGGCATAGGCTTGATATATCTCTTTGCGTAAAGATTGGGTATAAGGCCCATAACTGCCACACTCTGAACCATCTATTTGTGCTCCTTCATCTGGCATAATACCATAGTGCCCCAAAGCACGCAAAACAACCTCAACCGCTCCTTCTACCTTTCGTGCTTGATCTGTGTCTTCAACACGTAAGAAAAACACCCCTTTATTTTGATGTGCCAAACGTTCTGCCATAAAGCCTTGATAAAAATTACCAATATGCAAATATCCCGTCGGGCTGGGTGCCAAACGCGATACAACTGCCCCCTCTGGCAATTTGCGCGGCGGATATTTTTTTTCAATCTCTTTTATGGTCGGTAATTCATTGGGAAACAATAAATCCAAAATTTCTGGTGTCATTCTCTATCCTTTCAAACTTCAAAATATATGGGCAGATTATAACATACTTTGAAATTTTCTTCAAGTTGTATTTAATCGCAAAAAATATGTTTTTTATTGTAGCGATGGAACAATAATTTCCGCAAAATAACCAGGCTTTATAATTGTCTTGGCATAAGTTACATTCGCCCTACGTATTATAAACTCTGGTCGCTGTGTTTCTTTAGCTATATCACGAAAAAAATCCTCTGCAACACAATCATAACCTTTGGCATTCAATATATAAAAAATACAACCTTGTGTTTGTATGGTACTACTGCCACATATAGCCAAACGGCCTTTGTTTTCAGCATTACGAATTACCCGAGCTGATAATCCAGATTTTGGTTGTTGTTGCTGTGTGGGCTGTTCTGAACCAGACATAACACATCCAAAAAATGCCCCCACAAAAAATAATCCTGCGAAGGAATACCAAAAGTAATTTATCATTTTCTCTTTAAGATCATTCAACCGATTTAAAATCTGCTGTTTTTGAGCAAACATTTGATTATTATTTTTTTCATTCTTAACCTGTTCCTCTTCTAGGGACTGTGATTGCTCTTGTGTATTTGGCATTGAAGGAGCTGAAGCTTCTGTCGATTCATTCGTAGCCCCCCCCTCTGGTTCAACCTTAGGACTACCCGATTGTTCTGCAAATTCTTTCGGTAAATTAGGTGGTGGCACAGGCGCCTTAAAAACAGGTTCAACCATACTATTCTCCTTTTCTTACTAGATTAATGAAGTCAAACTTTAATGTCAATAATAGTTCCACATTTTGTTCATTTTGCACTGGAATACCCACGATAGTGGCTTCTTGATCCAGCGCATTGGAAAAATCAAAACTTGTAATTTCCCCTGCCTTACTATCAATTGTCAATGTGTTCTGTGCCAATTTTTTGTTTTTTATACTTGAACGCAACCAAACAGAGAATCCCTCGTAGGGACGATGTAGCGCGCATTCTCCCAAATTAAAATGGACACGCCAACCACTAGCAACAACCATTTGCCCTTGCGCCAAAGGAGTTGACTGGTAATTTTCCATGGCCTTAGCAACCAGTTGCAGAACGTTTAATGAAGAATTTAAAATAAGCAAAGTTCCCCCCATCCCCGCTTTACTGGTTGTAAAGCGAGATTTTCCAAAATCTGCAATAACCTGTTGCCAATGCGAAAAATTGGTTATTGGGCGCATTTCATATAAATTAATCTGAGCCAGTAATAAATACTTATCCTTGATAATAGATGCCATCAGCTGGCGAATACGATTTAGTTCATCACGTGTACCAACCAGTGAAATTTGATAATTTTCCCAATCCGTTGATATAGGATTATAGCGTCCACCCGCCATAGCATCAACTACTGCCATCATTATCGGTCGATTTTTGGGCAATTGAATCAACATTTGAGCCTTAGGTTTTAATGTCAGAACATTGCGCTCAGAATTATAGGTATAAAAGATACCCACTTTTTGTGCTATTTCCTCTAGAACATGAGACAATTCACCCTTTAAGGATTTGAATGAAACAACGGGATAAACTCCTGGCTCAGATTCTACACGAATATTTGCTTCAGCCAAAAGGTTTTGGATGGCTGTTTCAGCAGGTTGTTTACGTGATGAAAAAGAATTGACTTGATACCTTGGTAAAGGATCCGTTAATGCAGGTAACCGCACCGTAAAATCCTGAGGTGTAATCACAACAGTTGATGAAAGTTCCTGCTCTCTAAAATTGGAAATGCTACAACGCATGGGCATTTCTAAATCAAAAAATTTTACAGCCTGTGGCAATTCCATTGTGGCATAACACACCGACGGACATACCCATAAAATAGCAAACAAAAAATTCAACAATTTTACTTTTAAATGCATCCTTTAGCCTTTTTTTGGTTTGAGTGAAAAGCTCAATTTTCTTTGTACACCATTTTGTTCATTTTGTGAAGTCTTTTTTTCCTCCACTACAGAAATATCTTCATTTTCCGTATTTTTTTGAACTTTTTCTTCTAATTGTTCATATTGTTCCTTGACCGCTTTTTCATCAATGGGTTTATCATCCAATAATTCAAACCCATCTGGCGCAGGCCCTAAGTATTCTTTTTCTTGGCTTTCATCCAAATCTCCCAAGGCCTTCTTAACTTTATCCATATCCATCCCTGCTTCAATTAAAGCTGTTGTATCAGATTCGCAATTTTCAACAGCAGTTTGAATATCCGATTCAATCGCCTGTTTTTTACGGGTTAAAGATTCTAATCCATCTGGGTAGTATTGTAAAACCTTATCTTGATTTTCTAAGTCTAGAACGGCTTGAATATCCTTTACCGTTTGACGCATCAAATCCACAACCAATCCATAGTATGGATAAGCAAAATTTTCTATATCGCCCAATTGCAGACAACGTGCGGCTAACCACGCTTGTAAATCATCCAACAAAATAATTTCTCGTTCTGCCTTGTGTACTGCAAATCCTTCGGGCGAGTTATCATCTACATTTTCAATGGGTACTTCTTCTGATTCTAGAGTTTCATTTGAAATTTGATTTAATAAGGCTGAATTCCCAGTATTTTCAGAGTGTTTTATATCCACATCAGGTAGATTGTCATGAACATTTTCTATCCCCTTCTCATCCATCAAAGATTGCGTAAAAGCCTCTTCTATATTTCTATCAGTTGAAGAAATTTGATTTGAATTGCTTATTGGTTCATCAAGTACAACATTCTTTGTCTCTTCATTTTCGGATAAAGATTGTGATGGCTCTTCTATTTCAGCAGATTCTTCGTTCAAATCCTGCCCATCATCGGACTTTTGTTCTTTAGAAATCGGGGATTTTGCTATGTCCTTTTGCTGTTCAAAACGATTCTGTAATTGCTTATATAAATTTTGACCTGGCTCACCAAAAAAATCTAACCAATGTTCCAAAATAGGCAAACGCTCATTCATCATCTCAACATCAAGGGGCTCTGTTTGCTCCAAATAAGATTGAGCTTCTTGCCATGCAGTCAATGAAGCGTAGTAATTGAATGCATGATCTAATTTTTCTTTCAATTCAACAGGCAAATCTCCCAATTTTTCAAAAACATCATTTGCCCAATCGGGGCCCAATTCATCAGTCAAAACATCAATCGTTTTTTCCAAAGAAGGCTGAGTTCCATCATAGCTGTTTAAGGCATCTATTACATTATTTTCATTCATTTGCCCTCCTTTTTTTTAAGATTCTTCATCAATTATTTCAGAGTATCGCCCCATAGTGGAAGATCCTGAAGAACTTACAACTTGCTGATTCATTCGTTTTATTAACGCTTGAGTTTGTTCCATTAAAATTTTTTGTTGTTCACGCATTTGATCAAATTCTGCCCGAGAAATTGAAATTTGATCAGAATCTGTCCCCTTTAAATCTGATTCAGGGTCCGGCAAATACCCATTTGTCAGGATTTTGTCTTGACTTGTTTCATCTGTATCATTTACATTTTGAGGCCTTTGTTTTTCCAAAAATTCCAAATAATTCCGTACCTCATTACCCCCCATTATACTTGGCAAAAAACGACGTACATCCGGTGGACAAGCCAACAACTGCTCATTAAATTCTTGAACAAAAGACTCCCTCAAAAACTTCAAAGAACGATATTGATTGACAAAACGTTGAGCCGATTGAAGCGTTTCACTTTCTTGTGAAACTTTTTGTTTTTGAAATTCTTCTAAAAGTGTTGTGGCCGAATCCGACATTTCCATATTCCCTTAAATTAAAGCAATCCACACAACACGTTGCAAAAGATCCACAGACAAAGATACTTCAAAAGACTGTGCGAATGGTTGTATATCTATTTTTTCACCATTTACACGCAGCACACGTGCCAAGCCATTTTTTTCATCTTTTTGATAAATAACCCAATCCATTGTTCGGATAGGCATTGTTGGCGATACAACCAAAACAGAGGAAGATGGCAAAAATGCCGCTCCCACCCCACCAAAAACACGTATAGCGTATAAATTAGGATCTCCCGCCAATGTCGAAGGGCATAAAACAGATCCGACTGGGGCATCTGAATGTAATTGCAGTAACCCGTCTGATTGTAATGTTGCAGTTATGGGAACTGTTACCTCATGCGCATCACCCGAACGTATCATTAAACGAGACATTGGTAGGTCATTATATCCACCTTTAAATAAGGCAATACCCCGCTTCCCCGTATTATTTTTAAGTTCATCCAAAGCCCCTATGTTATCCAATTCATAAATTTTTAACTGTAGATCCTCATTACTCATCCCCAATGCTCTGGCAATATTTTCAAACGTTTTTTCATCCACCTCTCGTTGTCCCATCTCTATACGATGATATACAGATAGAGTCAATTTTGCACCTTTTGCAATTGCCATCAGACTCATCTTTTTCTGCCCGCGAATGTATCGAAGACCAGCCCCCAATGAGCGTAACCCGCCACCAACATTTTTTTGTCGGCGTGCCTTTTGTTCATCCTTCCAGGCTTGAACAACTTCAGGCTGAGATGAACCATCCGCCACAAATAAGGATTCATAAGGACAATCCAAAAATTTAGCCACCTTTTTAAGTTGTTCTTCATTTAAACGACGATATCCCTTTTCAATCTTGCTTAGAGCTGAAATGGTTAATCCCAACAAATCTGCCAATTCAACCATTCGACGTCCACGAACACGACGTAACATCCTCAACTGATTAGGAAATATAATTTCTTCCATTTTGTCTCCTTTTTTGATTCTTAGACATAATATACACAAAAAAAACAATTTTGCAAAGAGAAAATATATTTTTTTCAAAAGTTTTTAAATTATGGCTTTCTGGGTGGAGGTGCCTTTCCCCTAAATTTACTCCCTGCTATTTGTGCAGCAGCACCCGTACGACCAACTGCTTTCAATCCTAGTTCTGTTGCCTTAGCCCCTATACGCAGTCCAACAGACAGTGTTTTGGCTCCCAAAGTAAGAGGAACGCCAACCAATCCACCACCATACTTTGTTAATCTTCCCCCCCATTTAGAACCAAACTTTTCAATTGTCTCAGCAGCCCGACCAGCCCCCTTTCGTACTGCGTTAGCACTATTATCACCAAAACGACGAGCCACGTATTTAGATTGAGACGGAGCCGTTTTCATTTTTTCAGCATCAGCTTGAGCTCTCAACGAATCTGCTTTTTTCTGGGCCTCATCCACATCCTTTTGTGCCTTTTCAATATTTTTCTTATTGTTGGGCTTTTGCTTTTCTTGCTTTAATTTTTCTTTTTTATCTTGCAGATTTTTTTCGGCTTCCTTTGCTTTTGTATCTTTTGTTTTGTATGGATTATTGGCCGCTGTTGTTGCTGCAGACTTCATCCCTTTATAATTTTTATACGCACCGTGGACCAGTCCCATAACACCAGCCCCCATCAAGGTCGTTTCCTTACCCTTTGAACTGCTGTCACTCACATCAAAAAGGAAAGCCACAATAATTGGGAAAACTTTCATCAAATTAGATCCCAAAATTACGATACCCACCAACAATAATGGGAAAGAAAGGGTCATATCCTTTGTAACAGCTTTTAATAAATCATCCCCATAATTTTCTGAATAGGGTGCCGTTATCGCATTTAACAACTGATCACTTTCTGGCACCAAAACTCCCTCTAATAGAATCATGGCAAAAGATGCCGCAATCGCCAAGCCTATAAATTCAACAATAATTTGAAAAAGGAATCTCCACGCTTTTTGGGCATACTCACGTGTGATTGGAAAAACAACACTAACTATAAACAATGGCATTAAAACCAAAACAAATCCTAATTTCAAAAAAATATCCATAATGCGAAAAGCAACCAAAAAACTGAAAAATGTAAAGATACAAACAAGTATCGCCCCAACAAACCACATTTTGAAATTAGAAGGAAATCTGGTAGAAAAATGTGCCAATGATGATGTATTGCGTGAGGAAAAACTAATTAATGATTGCCCAATTGCAATTAAAGGCAATGATTGATTATAAAATTTTTGTGTCATACATAAAAATTGCATTTTTAAATCATCTGTTAATAAGGTTTTGTTATTATTTGCATTCGCTGATAAAGCCGAAAAATGCGTTCCCAAAGAAGGAAATGCTTGACGAGAAACTGTTGTAAAAAATGTGGATAAAATAGAAGTAATACTTTCACCTGTTACTGATGAAGATGATGTATCATAGCCGCAGTAGTTCACAAAATTTGGCCTGTATGCAACCCGCGAAGCACTGGCCTGCATAACACGTTGATAAAAAGATTGTGTAGAACTCGTCACAGAACTAAAAGTCGGACTACCCATTCCAACAGAACTTTGAATCTCATCACTAATCGTCAATCCAACCTGCATGACAGGAGATAAGAACTTTGAATATAGTTCTGACAAATTTTGACCACCATTTCTTAACAAAATAGCCGCTAACATTACCCAAATTAATCCTGTTGCTATTTGGGTAAAATAGGTTCCTCCCTTGCTGGTTAAAATCATCCCCATCGCCTTGGATACCAACCAAAAAACGGTTCCCCAAACCAATAACATCATCGCAACCGCAGACATCAGTTGAGATAAATTATTGGATAACCCTTGTATTACAGTAAAAACAACATAGGCCATATCACATGGCCAACAGGATGTTGACAAACCATTAGCATCAGTATTACTCACCTCTTCATAAATTAATACAGGAACCGTTTTAAAAACTGTTTCTGGATGTCGACGTTGGTACTCACTGCATAAACTCATTAAATCATTGGCGCAAGATCCTGAAAACCACTCTGATGACATCTTACTAGCCATTCCAACAACAGAAACTGCGTCCAATAAAGAAATTTCATATTCAGCTGACTCCTTACGCGCCTTTGCCCATATTCCCTTATCACATGGTTCATCCTGTTTAAAATGATCATTTTTATAGGCGTTAATTCTAGATTTATAACTGTTATAATATGAACAAATTTCTGCTGTATGTTCTCCCGCATAAACGTGGCTTGTCAGCATCAAAATTCCCAATAAAAAGCACAATTTATGTCGCCAATACATAACCAAAACAATAATGAGTGCTAAAAAGCAAATTGGCCAAAAAATATAATCCAAGGAACGCATAACGGGATAGGCATTTAAATCCACGCAAGCAAACAAAGCCACAAACAGCCCCAAAAAAAATATATCTTTCATATGTTGGAATATTTTTTTCATGTACTTCCTTTAATTTAACCAATGGTCCTTATCATCCTGTGCGGCATTCATATTCTCCATGCCCTGTTGAAGCATTTGTCCTGTCTGAGAGCCCAACTTCTTAAACCCAGAAAAATCCCCAATACATGCGCGGCCCACAGCAGCAACTGCTGTTCCTGCCAAATTTTTTATTCCCTCAATTGTAGCAGAAACAGAAGTACCCTTACCTGCACCATCAAAAAATGTACCAGATATATCATCAACCTTATTGGATAATTTGAAGACGGTATATACCAAAACAAACATAACAATAAACTCCCATCCCATTTGCAAACCGGATTCACGTAAACTTGATTCTGAAGCCTGATAATCAGTACTGAAAATATTGGGCAACTTTTCTTGAACATAAACACGCAATACACTGATTAAGAATGCCACATAAATGCAGTTAAATAAGATATCAAAGAAGGCCGCCAAAATTAATTCAAGTGCTTTTTTACCAACACCTTTGGACATTTCTATCGGAAGAACCCACAAAACCATAAAAACAGGCAACAATAAAATACCAATTCCCATACGCATAAAGGCATCCACAAAGGATAGTGGTAAAAAGACCATTAATTGAAACAACGCAACTGCCAATGCAACAGCGGGCAACCATGCAACAAAATGATCAGATTGAAATAATTGAAAAACCAATCCCATACCACTCCACAAGGCTGAATAAATTTGCCAGATAACATTTTGAATTTGCATCGGCAATGCCCCAAACATTCTGTCTGATGCTGGCAACCTGATAATTTGTCCATTGGGCGTGCGCGACTGAGAAAATGCTGATTCTATCTGGGCAAAGACATCAGATAAACCCGAATCTGTCAGGAATGAGGATGTCCAATCAGAAACACTCCGTCCCCAATCCATCAAACCCGATAAAAAAGTATTTTGACTGCGTGCATATTGGGATGTTTCAATTCCCAGTGAATTAGGACTTAAAAGCACAAATTCGGATACTTTCAAAAATAAATCACCCATTGGTTGTAAAATGTATCCCCCTAACAGTGTATAAAAATAATCAGGATGTGATAAAAATATCGCAACACACATTGCTTTAAATAGTGTTTTTATTACAACAACAAAGTCTTCTTTAAAATTTGGCGGAGAAAGGCTGACAACCCACGGAAAAACTTTATATAATAGCCAAAAAACCAATGCAATCGTTAGAATTTTTAATGCATTAGACGATATCGTAAATAAGGAACTTTCCAAAACATTTACCATGGCATGAAAAGCCGACATATACATTTGGCATGGCCAACAACTGGCTTGATCAGGTTTAAACAAATCTGGATTATATTCAATTTGCTCAGTACATCCTGTTAAAAACAGGCAACATATAATTCCCCAAAATATCCAATGTTTACATGTCATGGTTTTACACTTTTCCTTTGGATTTAGCTATGGATTTGGCGGCGGTGGTGTAGGAATCGGTTTACCATCACGACCGATACGGCTTCTGCTAATAACCGAACCATCTGCGCCATAGTTTTCGACAGTGCGTTCACTAAATTTCATTTTTCTTGTAGAAGGATCAAAGGTCACCTGCATTTTTTCTGAACTCATTCTTTGCCCATTGGCCGCAAAACGTGTTTTGGTAACATTACCTGATCTATCCACCATTGTTTCCGTACGGCTACCATCTTTATTTGTCGTAGTTGTTGTCTTACGTACAGCTTTACCATTTTCAAAATCTTTTTTGACATTGGCATTTTTGCGCACACCACCTGCTTCATCAAAACGCGTCACATTGCGGTCCACAGATTGCTTCGATTCATCCGCACTGGTTGATGTAGTTTCTTTCATCTGAGCCAAAGTTTTACCAAATTTATCCACTGTCCTGTTGGAATACGTTTGCTGTTTAGATCCATCATTCATTTTTTCAACACCACTGACGGACACATCCTTTGTACGAGCGTATTCACCAATTTGTGCTTTGGCCTTATGCGCATCCCACAATCCTATACCTGGGATAGCCGCTGTCCATAAACGTGGTGATTTGCGGGCAGTTCCTCCAGGAACATCCGCGTTATAACTTTTAGCCTTATGCGTATTCCAGCCAGATTTCACTTTACCAGCCCCCCATTTCATAGCATCAATTCCCTTAGCAGTCCCCCATTTCATAGCATTACCTCCCATACGTACTGCCTGAGGAGTTGACTGAACAACTGTTGTCACAGCAGCACCCATTTTAGCACCCATTCCTAAGCTTTCTTGTTTTCCAAACAAATTGGCAAAGTAATCCACCTTACTGACTAAGTGAAATGACATAAATAACAAGCAAACGGAATAAAATAAACCTGTCGTTGAAAAACCAACCAATTTCATTGCTTCTTCTGCTTTATCATCCTGCAATAGTTCAATTACCTTTTTCAAAGGGATGCCTTCAAACAAATTGGACAATATGGTAATAACCATTATCAAGATGATTGAAGCCGATAAAAATGTCGCCATGACATGTATCACCATATCTATTGCTTTTTTACAATAATCTCTGGTTTTTGGAATGACCCAAAACATGCACCATACTGGGAACAAAACCATAACGAACATCAGCCTGAAAAGTGCATCCAATAATTTTAATGGAAATGAAAGATAAACCATAAAGGTAAAAACAAAAAAAATCAAACCGATAAAAAACATCTTAAAACTGGGAAGCCCCATAAAACCATTTCCCCAACAATCCGAAAGTAATGTAGCCCCAAAGGCCATCCAAACCACTAATGAAGAAGAAATTGTCCCCAAAAATGTTTGAATTGAATTACATACGTCAATATTTAAACCCGCCCCTGCTGCTGTTTGGGTACAGGTTCCTCTAACTATTTCAAATCCATTTTCTGCATTAAGTGTATAAGATGTGGTAGAATTCCCCATACTTTCCATGACTTTTACCCCAAAATTGATGGCTAAATTCAAAACAGGACTGAGCACATTTTCAAAAAAATCTGCCCAATACTTAATCATTATAACCGCGATAATACAACGCCCTAATGGGAAAAAGAGCTCTGTTAAAAATTTAACAGGTTCTATCGGTGAAAAAGAAACAATATATTTAATGGCAACATACAAAATGTAAAATGCCATCATCAAGGCCAAAATTTTAATAACAGTTCCCCCCAGTTGATTATTCACAGCTGTTGCCAATTGGTTTATGGCATTAAATATCATGTTAAAAACAGGTGATAGCCATGAACCACCCGCCAAAGACTGAAAGGAACTCATTATTCTGTCAAATGAACATACATCTGGTTTCATTGCCTTATATGCATAACCACCAGCAATAGCCCCTAAGGCAAGTGCTCCAATCAAACCTACCCCTGTCAGCGCCAAAAGACCCGCTGCAACTGCAACTCCTCCCGCAACAGCCAACCCGCCAGCATGATCCCCCACCCAACTGCTACCATCTCCCGTAGAAGCCGTCTGACCTGAAGCCCCTCCTGTAAAAGTTACTTCGTTACTTACTTGTAAAGCAGAACGATTTGTTTGGGCACAGATATTATATGAAAACAACAACAATATTGCAAAGGCAACTATTCGAAAAAAATGCATACAATCCTCCCCTTAGGATAAGAAATCTGTTTTCAGCCTAACATACTCCCAAATAAATTGCAAGAGTTTTTTACAAACAAAAAATCGCGGCATTTTACCGCGATTTTAATTATTGATTAAATTGAGGTTCATCCGAGGTAGAACCCAATTTTCGAATATCAAAGTATCCCAGCATAGGCACCGCCAAATAAATGGAAGAATATGTTCCCAATATGGTACCTGCCACCATTGCAATGGAAAAACCACATAATGCTTCCCCTCCAATAAACAATAACACTAACACAACAAACAGGGTTGTTATAGATGTCAACAGCGTCCGAGACAATGTCTCATTCATACTTTTATTCAATAACTCTGGAATCGGCATTTTGCGGTATTTTTTCAGATTTTCACGCACACGGTCATAAGTTACAATCGTATCATTACAGTCATAGCCAGCCAAGGACAAAAGCCCCGCCACAACAACCATATCAAATTCAATTTGAAACAAACTAAAAATACCAATGACAATCAACAAATCATGCGCCATGGCCAAAATACAGTTAATCGCAAAGGGCCATTCAAATCGAAACCAAATATACAGTAAAATCACAGATAAAGCCAAAACTGTTGCTAACAAGCTATGATACTTTAATTCATCTCCGATGGATGGTCCCACAATTTGAACATTGTTATAGGTAAATGTTTCACCCAAAGTAGTTTTAATTTTTTCCAAAAGAACATTACTATTTTCTGTTTCAGTGGGCTGGGCTTCAATAAGGATTGTTTTACCCTCAGTTCCCACTGATTGAATTGTCAATCCTTTTAAAAAGCCCAAAGATTTGCGCACTTCATCCATTTGGATACTTTCGGTTGAAGTAGCCTCTATTTGAATTCCCCCTTCAAAATCAATGCCATAGTTTAAGCCTTTCGTGAATAGAGAAATAACAGACACAATCATCATCGTTATAGATAACAGGTAAGCAAACTTACTTTGTTTCATAAAATCAAAGTGATATTCCCTTCTTTTAAACAATTTCATAACCTATTTCCTTTCTATTATAAATTAATCTTTTTGGGATTTTTTTGTTTCATCCATGCAATTAACAAAACCTTAGACACCAAAATCGCACTAAACAATGTGGTGGCCAAACCCAACCCCAATGTGACGCCAAAACCACGCACAGGCCCTGACCCCAACCAGAACAAGAACAAAGCCGCAAACAATGTCGTCAATTGACCATCAAAAATAGCCCCGAACGAGCCCGCATAACCACGTGCAATAATTTCACTGGGAACCGTCACACCATGTGCCATCTCTTCCTTCATACGTTCATAAATCAGCACATTGGCATCCACAGCCATACCTACGGTCAATGCAATACCTGCCAATCCTGGTAAAGTCAAAGTGGCTCCCATTAAACTCAGCAATGCAAATAATAAAATACCATTTACAATCAATGTTAAATCGGCGATAATTCCAAAGAAACCATACACAATTATCATAAAAGCCAAAACAATTGCTAAGCCAATTACACAAGCAATTGTCCCCGAACGAATGGAATCTTCACCCAAACCAGGTCCTACCACCCGTTCTTCCACCACGGTAAGTGGCGCAGGTAAAGCCCCTGAACGCAATAATAAGGCCAAATTATTCGTTTCTTGAACTGTAAATGAACCTGTAATCACACCTTGCCCATTGGGAATAGCTGATTGAATGGTCGGAGCAGAAATAACTTGTCCATCCAAAACGATAGCCAAACGACGCCCAATGTTCTCACGTGTTGCACGAGCAAATTTTTTGGCACCTGCAGCTTTAAAACTAAAAGAAACAGCAGGACGACCTTGATCATCATAAGTACCCCGCGCATCATCCAAACTTTCCCCACCCACAACAACAGAACGCTTTAATACAACATAGCCTGTCTCATCACTGGTTGCCAACATTGAATCCGCTGGCATCTGTCCAGCTTGAGCCGACTGAACTGAGGTCTCTTCATCCACTAAATGGAATGTCATTTTAGCGGTACGCCCCATCAATGACTTAATTTCGCTAGGATCTTGAACACCAGGTAACTGAATTACAATACGATCCAAACCTTGACGTTGAATCTGAGGTTCTTTTGTACCCAGCTCATCAATACGCGTACGCACAATCTGCAAAGATTGATCTACAGCCTGAGATTTCATTGTTTCCAACGCCTCTGATGTATAAGCAACAGTCAAAGTGTTCCCTGTTGATTGAATATCCAGAGGAAGCGATTCTTGTTTATGAATCACGGACTTGGCATTGACTAATTGTTCACCCTTTAAAATTTTCACACTCATTTGCCCATCACGAACAGTGAGTCCCGAAAATTTAATTTTACTTTCACGCAAAGCAGAACGAGTTAAATCTGCCAAGGATTCCAATTTTTCATTGATTAAAGTTTCTGTTTGAACTTCCATCACCAAATAGGATCCCCCCTGTAAATCTAACCCCAAAGTCACAGGATGATACCAACTACGCATTGTGCGCGGCAAATCATTATAAATTCGGGTGGGCATAAAATTAGGTGCGGCAAAAAATACACCCAAAGCCATCACACAACAAATCGCAATAATTTTATATTTTGAATATCCAAACATTTTACTTTCCTTTTTTATCTAATTCTTTTTTATTTAAAACATCTGTGACATATAAGCGCATCACCTTAATATCTGTTTCTTTGGCAACACGCACTGTCAATTCATCATCTTTAGCCGCAATAACCCTTCCCACAATACCACTAATCAAAACTTCATCACCCACCTGAATAGCTTGTAAACGTGCAATTTGCTTTTTGACTTTCTTTTGCTGAGGGCGAATCAATAAAAAGTATAAAATTCCCATCACCAATGCAAATTGGACAAGCATAGTAAACATATCCTGCCCTGCTGTTGCCGAAGGGACTGTCTGAGCATAAACTGGTGAAATAAACATATTCTTCCTTTCTTTAATATCTTATTTTCATAGCACTTTTTATGGATAAATACAAGTATTTTTTATTCCTCTGTCTGTTCATCTTCTTCAGGGGGTGTTTGATCTACAGAAGGCGTTGCATAAATCCCCTTTAACCAACGACCTAAATCTATATCTGCACATTGCCTTGAACAGAATGGACGATAGTCATGAACCACAGGTTTACCACAAATGGGACATTTAGGGCTACTAATCTTTTTTTGCGTACTCACGTTCGCGTCTTTCACGTTTTTCCTGTTCTTCTAAACACAAAGTTGCCACAGGACGTGCATTCAAGCGCAACAAACCAATAGGCTCACCCGATACTAAACAATAACCATAAGTTCCTTTTTTGATGCGATCCAACGCTGCATCAATTTTATCAATCAATTTACGAATCCGATCACGCGAATGCATATCAATAACTTGATCCATTTCATTGCTTGCCCGATCATTCATATCAGGTTCTTGCAGCTCTGTTTCCTGCAATTCAATCAACAAACGGGCAGATTCACGAAACAATTCGTTGCGCCAATTTTCCAATTTTTGACGAAAGTATTCCAATTGGCGTTCACACATATATTCTTCGTCTTCAGATGGTTTATAACCTTTAGGCAGCTCAATGGTCATACGTACCTCCTTTATTGTGGTTCTTGCGCATAGGTACTCTTTTTTGGTACAAATGTCAAGTGCTATTTTGGGGTTTAATCAAAGTTTTGCTCTTGAACATAGTGGATAAAGGCCTTTACGATATGAAAATTAATTTAACTTATAACTTACCTTTAAAAACAAAAAAAATAACACAATAGTGTATAGTAAGAACACTCATGCTGATATAATAAAACTATCGATAAAAAAGCCATGGCCTCTTTTACACCATGGCTTTTGGTAAAGTTCAATCACATTTTTATCAAGTGATGCGAAAAAGCATAAATTGCAAAAACAGATAAAGCAATTAATACTGTTGCTAACACTTTTTCCGCAAAATACATCTTTTCATGTTTCCCTTTTGCATATAAGTAAACGGGTAAACCTAAAGCAATAAAGACAACCGCCATCAACATATACTTTAAACCAGCAGCGTATATCAGCCAAATAGCATAGGCGCTACCCAAAATCCCTGTCAATTTTGACCACCACACGGAAAACATACTGATCTTTTCTTCTTCACAAATTTTCCATAGATAAAGACATGAAACCAAGTATGCAGGCAACACCATAACCCCCGTGATTGACAACATTGTATTCCATGCATTGTTGGAAAAATAAACCAACAGCATAGCCAATTGCATTAATAAACTGGTTATCCACAAGGATGTAGATGGTGCACCTTTTTCATTTTCACGCGCAAAACATTTGGGGAAAGTTCCATTTTGGGCCATACTTTGAGGCATTTGTGCCGTAATCATTGTCCATGAGAGCCAACTGGAAAGTACAGCTATAATTAGCCCAATATTCATCAACCAAGATCCCCAAGGTCCTACAACACGTTGTAAAACACCAGCAGTAGATGGTGGTGGCACCTGAGCAATTTCGGCTTGTGTCATAAATCCATAGGGTAATATTGATAAAAGCACATAAATCAACAAACACCCCAAAAAACCCATGATTGTAGCCCAACCGACATCTCTTTGGCTCTTTGCACGTCCCGATAAGACAACTGCACCTTCAATACCAATAAAAGACCACAATGTTACCAACATACAATTTTTAACTTGTTCACTTACACTACCTAACTTTCCTATATTTAGCCGTCCCCAAAAATTAAAATCAAACTTATCCAAATGGAACACAAACATCATTATAATACAAAATAACACTAATGGAACTATTTTAGCAATTGTGGCGATTAAGTTAATTTCAGTGGCTTGTTTAACCCCTCTTAAAACCAACCAATTAAATCCCCATATTAGTAAAGAGCCACCTATAATACTGGGTAAGTTATTGCCCCCTGTAAAAACACCAGGGAAAAAGTAATTGAGCGCATCCATTGTAATAACTGCGTATCCAACATTACCAAAAATCTGACAAAGCCAATAACTCCACCCTATATTAAATCCCATATAAGAACCAAATCCCGAACGTGCATACATATAAATACCCGCTGTCAAATCAGGCTTTAAATCCGCCAATAATCTGAATGTATTAGCAATAAACCAAATACCCAAACCTGTAATCAACCAAGCCATCAATACGCCACCAGCGCTTGCAGATTGTGCCATATTTTGTGGTAAAGAAAAAATACCACCACCTATCATTGAACTAATAACAATTCCGGCTAAGCCAAACATACCCAACTTGCCAGCATTATTCGCTATATTATGATGTTTCATGAAAAAATCCTTTGATAAAAAAATCCCCGCCCGAAATGACGGGGAAAGTCTTTATTTTTTAAAATTGGGTGCCCCTGGTGTTACCAATGGTGCATATTCAAAATTCAAAAAGCCCAACGCTGTTAAACAATACCCAAAATTTTGAGTAATATTTAAATAGTTATGATAAAATTGAAAATCACTGTGCTGTTGACAACTGCGAATTTCCAATTCATGATTCAATGACTTTGTCAGCCACATTTCACAATGTGATTTGGCAATGTCATCATCAATATAGGTATCAAAATATTCCACATATTCGGCTGCCCAACCACCAATGAATTTACCTTTTTTATCTTTACCCCACACAATACCAACACCTGTGGCAATAGCTTTATGGTCACATGATCGAGCTCCATTACCTGCCATAATTACTTCTAGAACTGCACCATGTTTAAAGTCTTTTTGAACCTGATCCACAGGTACAATATTACCATACAATTCTGGCGGTAAAACAGATGTATAGGGAATCACGTTAAAATCTTGAATTTTGGCCTGTAAAAGTGCCGAATCATAACAAAATGTTTCAAACGGCTGTGGTGGAATACCATCATCTGCTTGCCCTGCTCCACCTGTATGAAAAGCGAGTGTTGGATACCTAGTTCCTAATTGCATATTTTTCTCCTTTTTTATTTGTTAAAAGTTTAAATCCTTTTGATTCAAACTGCTCTTGGATATGTTTGTCATAATAAAAAAAATCAATCTAAACAAAGGTGTGTAAAATTTTATAAAAAAAGGCTTTACAATTGAATAAAAATATGTAATTATATCTTAAGAAAGGGGAAAAAGTGACTGTTCAATTTCAGAAAGTTTCAGCATCTGAAAACGATATTCGTTTGGATCGTTGGTTCAAACGACATTTCCCTGATATTTCACATGGTATGATTGAAAAATTATTGCGCAAAAAAAATATTCGTGTCAATGGGTTAAAAGCCACATCTAATCAAAGACTAAATGCTGGTGATGAAATTCGTATTCCCCCAATGGAAGTATCCAATTCTGTCCCCAAAACGACAAAAACTCTGTCCAAAGCAGATACTCAATTTATTCAAAATTTAGTTCTGTACAAAGACAATGATGTGATTGTTTTGAATAAACCTGCTGGATTGGCTGTACAAGGAGGTACAAAGACCTTACGCCATATAGATGGACTATTAGATGGATTGCGCTTTGATTATGACGAACGCCCCAAATTAGTTCATCGTTTGGATAAAGAAACAAGCGGTGTTCTTTTGATTGCACGAACAGCTCAATCAGCAGCAAAATATGCAAAATTATTTAAGACAAAAAACATTCAAAAAGTATACTGGGCACTGGTTGCGGGATGTCCAAAAATCAAAGAGGGTAAAATTGATGCGCCCTTGATAAAAAAATCAGGTGTAATGGGTGAAAAAATGACCGTAGATTTTGACAAGGGTGATAGGGCTGTTTCTCTTTATCAAGTAGTGGATCATTTAGCAAACAAAGTTTCTTGGATTCAAATGGCTCCTCTCACAGGGCGCACCCATCAGTTGCGAGTGCATTGCGCCGATGTTCTTAAAACACCTATTTTGGGAGATGATAAATATGGCAAGCGTGTAGCCTTAGCACAAAATATTCCCCATCAGATGTATTTGCATGCTCATTCTATAACTTGGGAAGATGAAAAAGCTAAAACGCATACCGTAGTCGCCCCGTTGCCAGAATATTCCAAAATAGCTTTTCATGAATTTGGATTTGATGAAAAGCAAACAGTAGACACACTTTTTATGAAATGGAGAAAAAATGATTAAGAAAATCTTTGTTACTTTATTTGTTCTCATTGTCTTATTACTCGTGGCCATTAGCATATTTTTGGCAACTTTTGATTTAAATCACTATCGTGTATTTACTCAGGCAAAATTATCAAAGATCCTCAATTATCCAGTTCAAATTGGATCTATGAAGACAAAACTTAGTTTGGTTCCCACAATTGAAATTCAAAATGTCAAAATTTTCCAAAATGGCGAAAATCCACAAGTTATCCTTAGTATACCCAAATTAGATGCTGTTGTGGAATTACTTCCTTTATTGCACAAAAAAATCGAAATTCGCCGAATTGATGTTTTGCTGGTGTCTGCTGATTTAACTTTGTTGCAAACTAGTACGAAAAATACTTCCTCTGGCAATGATTCAACAACCATGAATACGAATGATTCTGCAACCATTTTAAACGCCCTATGGGTAAGAGAAATTACCATTGAGAAACTTTTGTTACGTTTTATGAATCAAAATCAAAAAGACAGTGTGGAAGCCAGTAAGATATCTATACAGGAATTGAATAAACTTAAATTTCAATTGACTTATAAAAATCGTATTTTTGATATTGATGGGTCTGCAGGGTTACTTACAAAATTTTTAAGTGATTTTAAGGAACTTCCCATTGATTTTAAAGTGCGTCAAGGTGGTGCTTTAGCAACGCTAAGAGGTCAAATAGGAGATGTGAAAAAATTAAGCAATGTTCGGATTGATGCAAATATAAATATTCCTAAAATGCGCAGTTTTTTAAGATCTTGGAAAATTGACCTACCATCATTTATGGATGTCCCCACAAAAATACACTTATTTGCAGATGGGAATATGCAAATAATGGCATTGAAAAATGTTTCACTTGCCATCAATAGGAATGACTTTAAATTTACAGCAGATGGCACTCTATCTCAGTTGAAACAAAACCCTTCAGCAAGTTTGACAGCAAGCGCTGTATTAAATGATTCCAATGTTTCAAAAAATCTGTACATTAAACCTTTTGAATTCAAATCTAATATTGATCTCAACAAGGATAGAATCAGTTTGAAAAAAATTGATTTTCAAGCGGGAAGATCCGATATTAAAGGTAATTTTGATGTTGAATGGCGCAACCAATTAACCCTTTATCCTAACTTGACAAGTTCCTATCTTGATATTGAGGATATTATCATTGAAACCACACAAAATAAGATTATCCCCCCCGTCAAACAAGCCCAAAAAGATCAAAATTATTTAATATCCAATCAAAAACTGAATTGGCACTTTTTAAAATACTTTGATTTGAAAGGGAAAGTTGATATAAAGCATTTATTTTTAACAGATCAAATATCTAACTATATTGCAATAAGTATGTTACCTGATTTGAAAAATGGTGTGTTGTCTTTGCCTTATACAGGTCAATTTTTGGATGGTGCTATTAAAGGAGATTTAAAATTGAATGTGAATAAAAAGACGGTAAACCTTACATTTAGGGGACAGTCCTTAAATTTGAACAACGTGCGCCAGTTGTCAAAGGCTGTGCGAAATGTGAAATTAAATACTGATATATCACTCAGTTCTAATGGTGACACCCCAAAGGCTATTATCTCATCTTCAAATGGAAAAATTATTGCTGAAATACTAGGAGGAACAATCACAGATAAATGGTTTAATTCACTACCTTCTGCGATTAGCATGGCAAAGTCAAAAGCTGGCTTATTGGATTTCTCAACTTCTGATCAAAGAACAGAAATTACATGTGGTGCAATCAATGTTCCTGTTGCCAATGGTATTATCACAAGTGATAAGCAAATTGTTTTACAAACAAGTGCCCTAAATTTTGAAGTCAGCGGACAGACAAATTTACAAAATGAAACCGTTAATTTGACTGTCATTCCCTCCATTAATCAAACAAGGGGCATGGCAAATCAGTTATTATCGGGTGTTCAAGCCGTTCATTTAAAAGGAGGTTGGCAGGATATTCAGCCTTCAATCGATGTGGGACAAACAGTTGACAATATTGCCAAAACAGCCATTGAAAAATTATCAGGTCAAAAGCCTCAAGTTATCTCATCAAAGCAATTGTGTCAAAAAGTTTTAGGGAATAACTCTTTCACGCAAACAGCAAATGCTACTCAACAAAAAAAGGTACAGCAAACAAATAAAAAAGAAGAGCAAGATCAGAAGACGTCCAAAAAAGAAGATTTTAGACAACAATTGATTCAATCTCTGAATCAAGCCATACAGCAGAGGATCAAAAAATAATGCGTCATTTTACAGTCTCTGGACGGGTTCAAGGGGTTGGTTTTCGGGCATGGGTTCAAAAAATTGCTGAAGAATTAAAGTTGTCCGGTTGGGTACGTAATTTATCCGATGGACGCGTGGAAATCATGGCTGTTGGCACAGAACAAGCTGAATCAGATTTATGGCAAGCCTGTTATAAAGGTCCCCTTTGGGCGCGAGTAGATAATTTATCATGGGTAGATATTCCCATATACGCAGAACCACCTATTGAGCAAGGTAAATTTAAAATTGTTGCCAGTACATAATCTATCCTTTTAAATATTCCTTGACTTTTTTGGCAATTTATGATATAATATCGCACCAAAAGGAAAGAGAGGGAACAATGGAACTTTCGGGGAAATGTGTTTTAACAGGCGTTAAACCAACGGGCACTTTGCACATTGGAAATTACGTAGGCGCCATTAAACCCGCCATTGAAATGGGCAATGATGTAATCGCCCAAGGTGGTAAATTGGTCATGTTTGTTGCCGATTGTCATGCCATCAACTTTATGAAAGATGCCGAAAAATTGGCCCAAATTATTAAAGAGGCTGCCTGTACTTATTTGGCCTGTGGTTTAGATCCCGAAAAAGCTATTTTCTTCCGTCAATCTGATATCCCCGAAGTTTTTGAAATGACTTCTTTACTGACCAATTTTACCCCCAAGGGTTTTATGAATAAAGCCCATGCCTATAAGGCCGCTGTGGATAAAAACGTTGCCAAGGGTGAACCCAATGATGCAGGTATCAACATGGGGCTTTATAATTATCCGATTTTGATGGCAGCCGATATTTTGACTTATGATTCTGACTATGTACCTGTTGGTAAAGACCAAGTGCAACATGTAGAGATTACAGCGGATATTGCAGGGGCGGTCAATGCCTGTTATGCTAAAGAAGTTTTAAAACTACCCAAAGCGATTACGAAGGAAAATGCGGCGGTTTTGCCTGGTACTGATGGACGAAAAATGAGCAAAAGTTATGGCAATGTCATTCCTTTGTTTGGAAGCACTGATGAAATAAAAAAAGCCGTTATGTCCATTAAAACAGATTGTCAGGACATTAACGCTCCCAAAAATCCAGAAGAAATTTTATTGTTTCAAATTGCACGGGGCGTTTGTTCCCCCAAAACAGTACAAGAAATTGAAGATGGTTTGAAAAAAGGTGGTATGGGTTATGGCACCATCAAAAAAATGATGAGCGATGAAATTGCCACGATGCTCGCCCCTATTCATGAAAAATATATGGACTATATGGCCCATTATAAAGATGTTGAGGAGATGTTGCAATTTGGCGCCCAGAAGGCACGAGCTATCGCTCGGCCTGTTTTGGAACGCTTGAAAGCAACAATATTTTATAAATAAGAAAGGAATAACAAAATGAAAAAGACAATGTTCATCTGTGGTTTAGCGCTTTTAACAGCGGCTTGCACATGTGATTATGCACGTGAACGTGACTATCAACCTCAAGAGTATGCCTATGCAGAACCAAGTTATACCAACTCACAACAAGCGACGATTACCTATCGCAGCTATGTTCAGGCAAGTTATTCACGCCCTGTGCAACAACAGATTGTTTATCAACAGGTTCCTATGATGGTTCAACAACAATATCGTCCAATGATGATGCAACAACCTGTAATGCAACGTCCATCTTGCCCTTGCGCACAGCATCGTACCTGCCCCTGTGGTTGCTAATTGAATCAATTTTTCAAGCGCCTCACTGATTTGTGAGGTGCTTTTATTTTAGCTATTGCATTTTCATTTGTTTGAGTTAGAGGATGGACCCAAATTTTGAAAGACGCGATATAAGAACGAAAAAAAACAATCAATTCTATGATTGCTTTTACAAAGTTATCAACGAATGCTTAATGAGTTTTACGAATTTTGTATGAATGGAAGTTCGAACAAGGCTATTAATTGTTCTTGGCGTTTGGGAAAAATCTGTATGCGTTTTAAATAAGGCCTTTAATTCATCTATTTTTTAGTGGTAAGGTAATTAAAACACGCAATCCCTTCATGGGGCTAGTTTCCAATTTAATATTCCCCCCATGGGAAAGTATTGTGTCACGGGCAATTGTCATCCCTAATCCAACACCACCTGTATTTTTGTTGCGTGATGGATCAACCCGATAAAAAGGCTTAAAAACTTCTTCACGCTTTTTGGCAGGAATTCCAGGTCCATTATCATCAATTATCAATTGGATAATATCGTCACGAATCCCCATTGATATATTTGTTTGGGTAGCATAATTCTGGGCATTTGACACCAAATTGGAAATTGCACGCATCAACTCATGAGGTCGCGCCATCACCCGAGCCGATTGTTCAATATGTAAGTTGACGGGATACCCTACCCGTTTATACTTATCCACCATTGTTTCCAAAAATAAATCTAAATCAATGGATTCCATTTTTTCTTGCCCTGCCCCACGCGCAAAATTTAAATATCCTGTCAGCATATTTTCCATTTCCAAAATATCTTGATTCAACATATGCGTTGTTTCATCTGGATTCATCATAGATAGTTCCAATTTCATACGCGTCAAAGGTGTACGCAAATCATGAGAGACACCCGCCAACATTGTTGTACGTTCATCCATATATCGCGTGATTCTGTCTTTCATTTCAATAAATGCCTGCCCCGCCTGACGCACTTCATAAGCACCTTCTGGTTTAAAACGAACATCCTGTCCCATGCCAAATAATTTTGCCGCACGCGCCAAACGAATAATCGCACGAACTTGATTTTTCATAAAGATAAATGCAACCCCAAATAACCACAAAGCTGAACCAAACATCCACCATAAAAAAGAAGGAACTGTCGTACTGAAAAAGCGCTTACGTGGAACCGTAATTTTTAACACCCCCTTTGTCAATTGAATATAAACTTCTTGTTGACCATCTGAATTTGTCAAAGTGGTTTGTGGATACGGTAAATCACTGATTTTATCACGCAAATTTGCCGCAACCAGATTTTTATTATTTTTTTGAGGTAATTTTTCTTTGGGGGCCCACGCTAATTGTAATGCTAAATTTTTTTCAAAAACAGAAAAACCTGTGGTAGGATCTTTCTGCGACTCAGCCCAATCCGCTATCAAGCGAATTTCTCCCACAACATCATCTGCTAAACGACGACTAATCGTATCCCAATGTTTATGATAAAAATAGATACCAACCAGTGCTTGAAGTGTAATCAAAGGAAGCAAAATAATCAACACAAAGCGTGCCAATAAATGTTTAGGAAGAATATGTTTAAAGAAAAATCTCATTTGTTACCTCACTAATTTATAACCTTGACCACGGACAGATTGAATCCACACGGGATGCTTTGGATCTGGCTCTATTTTGCGTCTGAGACGCGCTATTTGAACATCAACAGTTCGAACTAAATCTGTCTGCATCATTTGAGCCAAGTATTCACGCGTTACAACCCCATTCACATTTATTATTAAAACTTTTAACAATTGCTGTTCTGATCCTGTTAAACATACGGGAACAGAGTGTTTCATCAGTTGCCCTGTTGATTTGGTATAAGTAAACTCACCAAATTCAAAAATATCATTTGTTATTTCACGATGTTTTAATAAATTTTTGATTCTTAACAGCAATTCTTTTGGATCAAACGGTTTTGACAAATAATCATCTGCGCCAGATTCTAAACCAGTAATGCGACTGTTCACATCCCCCATCGCTGTCAACATTAATATAGGTGTTTTAATACCTTTTTGACGTAATGACTGAGTATACTCCACTCCGTTTGTTTCAGGCATCATAACATCCATAATAATCGCATCAAAAGTAAAAAGGTGCAATAAACTATCCGCCTCAGATGTATTTTCAGCTGTTGTAACCCAAAAATCAGACTTACTCAGGTATTGCTTTAACAATTCCAACAATCTTTTATCATCATCCACAACCAATAAATGGCCCAAAGTCATTTACTTTTCCTTATATCAGCTGTGCCAAAATCTCTTGGCCTGCCTTTCCCCCATCGCCAGAAATCTTTTTCCATAAAATATTTTGTAACAACAACACGTCATTATTGACAACATTTATTTCAGGACTATCAAAAACTTTGTGTTTTTCAACAAAATTATACAAGTGAGCAGCCACATCCGTTACCAAAGGATAACCAAAAACTGAACCTTGATTTTTTAAGCGCATTGCAATTGGTAAAATTCTGGATTGAATATACTGTGCCCGTTGTGGTTCATATAAACCACGTGCTTCATTTACAACAACACGCATTGATTGGACATCACCACATACCATCATTGGAAAGGCACGTGCCAAATCTGCCGCTGCCTCAGCCTCAGTCGCCTCATCCCCTTGAACAATAGAATTTTGATGAGTCTGTTCTGTTTCAGATACTTTAAAAATGGCCATATTTGCCTCCTTTTTAGCTTGAGTATAAGAAAATTTTTATTAAATGTCCAGTGTTTTTTGTTATAAAAGAACCTCTTCCCTCAGAATTTTTAAATTCAAGGGGTAAATGAGCGGATTACAACTCAATTCGCAAGGCTGTAAAAGATTAGCAATCAAAAAGGTTGCTTTTTTTATTTGTTTATGGTAAAATAGACCTATTGATAGCAAAACAAGGATGTTTATGATGGCACTTGATTTTACGTTTTTGAAGGCAGAGCAGGTATGGGGCAACCAGGAAGAACAGAGATGGTGGCCCAAAGGTGCGCTGGATGTTATGGAGCTTTATGGCGGGAAGGTTGCGCAAACAGATCTGGCCATCATATTGGGTGGTTGGGTAACTTTTCCCCTTGATCATACTTCTCTTTCTCATGACGGGCCAGCTTGTATCTCTTGGACCGCATCTCCTTATTCTTTTATTTATCTGGAGGGGGACGTGCGTCGCACTTATAGAGATGAGGACGTGCATTGCCTCTGTGATGAGTTCGGATGTAAGAAAGGGAGCGGCTATCCCGCGTTTCGTCGTGGACCCTCGGCGCGACCCGCGTTGCCTCCATCGGAGGCATCTAAAATCAGCCCGAGCAATGCTCGGACTAACGTTGGAATCTGCGTAGCGGAATATGGCCAATACCCGCAAAAGGTTGCTGATGAGCGCACCAGCGAAAAATTAGAAAGATTACATGCTCTAAAATCTCTTCGTCCGACTGGGAAAAAATACACATTTGATTCAGTTGATCCAGAAGATTGTGATACGCCTTTTAAGGCCAAGTCCTTCCCCGAATATGAAATGGATGGTAAAAGGTATATCCGTGTCCTTGGACGTCCTTCAGACAGCCAGTATAGCACGCTATCTACAAGGGAACAGGTAAAAGACGGAAAACCTTATTGGGTTGAGGTCCAACCAATAGAATGGCTGGTGGATAAAAGTGGTTGGATGATTGCTAAAAAATGTTTATTTACCGGCATTCAATTTGACACAAAGAAAAAATATGACGGCGATTTTTCAAAAACATTTATGAAGCATTATTTAGACACCTATTTTGCTAAGGAAATGATGCCGATTGAACGTGTAGCAAAACATTCAAAAACAAAAATTGGAAATGCAATCTTAACAAGAAGACAAAGAAGTTAAGAGTTTGATAATTTGCGGAAAGTTTCGTTTTTTCGCCCCTCAACAATGTAAATTGACTGGCGCACATTTTATCCCTCGTATACTCGGGATCACCTTCGGCGTCCTGTCTGTTGGATACATTGTGTCCCTTGCCACCGAATGTGTTGCGAAATATAAAAAAGCCACCCTAAACAGAGTGGCTTCTAATCTTGGTGGATGTGGCAAGAGCCTAGGGGGTGGCTCAAATTAAGCACTGGATCATTTGAAAAATTTTTTGGTGATTTTTTGGGTTTTTCAGAAAGTGCCCAGGGGATGGATAGGGGTGATGAGTGAACAAATTTCTTGATGTATTTTGGGGGTAATTTTACATAAGGATAAAACTGTATTTTGGACATCCGTCATGGAAACACAGGTTGGGCAAAAAGGCACTTGTCATAGATATTTCAAAAGTCTTCTTGTGATGATGTCCTGCCCCTCTTGATAAAGTCGGTCAAGATACAGGCGTTTCGTAACACCATCATTCAAATCCGAGATGTTCCTTATTAGATTATGGACACAGTCTATTGAGGGATGACGTTGCTCACATATTATCATTCCGTAGTAATACTTATTTTTATTTAAAAACTGTTCTGAAAATTGATACTGGCTGTCAACGTATTTTAATTTCTTTAAATATTTGTAGCATTTTGTTATAAATTGGGCATCCTCCGTTTGCTCTTGATTACGGGGGTCTTTCAGTTCGTCTGCTACCTCATCATCTATAGATTTATTATGTTCTGGTGCTGGGGGCACGGTTCGTTCTGGGGTATTCAGGTTTCTTTTTATTTCAGACATTCTTTTGGCAATGTCATCAAAGTTCAATATCATTAGGTCTCCTTATTTGTCTTAATGTATTTATTCTGTAACGATTTAATAATGGAATCTAACAATTTTTTATATCTTTTTTTCTTGATTTAATGATAATTTAATGTTATAATAACGATATATTTAAGGAGGAATTATCATGACTTGGCAACCAAAATATACGATTACGAAAGAAATTTTATCCAATTTAACCCGCATTGAACAAGTGAAGGAAGCGTTTGAGAACAAACCTCTATCCCCTGTCCTATTGAACTCTTTACATAATACCGCCAAGGTGTCCTCTGTTCACTATTCTACAAAGATTGAGGGAAATCGTCTCTCCATGGAACAGGTTGAAAGAACCTTGCATACGATGGCGAAAAAGGCAGAGACATACCATCAACGGGATGAAAAGGAAGTGAAAGCCTATTATGACGCCTTGAACTATATGGAAAAATATTTGGAAGAAGGTGGGATATTTACTGAAGCCTTTATTCAAAAGACACATACTTTGATTGAGGGGCAAAAAAAGATTATTCCTTATCGAGAAACACAAAATGCCATTTATGACAGTGTAAGTGGTGCTTTAGTCTATTTGCCCCCTGAAGCCAAAGATGTTCCCGTGTTTATGAAGGACATGGTTACTTGGGTTAAAGAAAATATTGATACTTTGCCGACACCTGTTGTTGCAGGACTGGTTCACTATCAGTTCGTAACCATCCATCCATACTTTGATGGGAACGGTCGGACGGCTCGTTTAATTACCAGTTTTTTAATGAGGAAGTTTGGTTATGGATTAAAGGGCATTTATTCTTTGGAAGAATACTACGCCAAGGATTTATCCAGTTATTATACCGCTTTAGCAACACATCCGCATCACAATTACTATGAAGGGCGGCATGAAGCGGATTTATCAGGATGGTTGGAATACTTCATCAAAGGCGTGGCAGAAAGTTTTGAAAAAGTGTCTATAAAAGCCGAAGAAGAAATCAAAAAAGGATTTACGGTAGATAAATCCCCCTTGCTCAGAGAGTTAGATATCAAGCAACGCAAAGCATTGGAGTTGTTTGTGGAATATAAAGAAATAACCTCTGGACAACTGGCAGGATACATGGGAATTTCTGAACAATCTGCACGCATTTTACTTAGAAAATGGACCGCTGATGGATTCCTAAAAATTGCCAATCAGGCTAAGAAAAACAGGACATATAGTCTATCTCAACAATTTGAAAATCTGATGGTTAGCGATAATTAGCAAAATAATCCGAAAGATTTTCCAGTTAATTGGGATAACAGTTTTAAACCCTTTGCAATTTTACAGAGGGTTTAATTTTTTTAAAAAAAGGCTTGGCTTTTTCAAAAATCGGCTGTATAGTCCCGAGCCCCAAGGGGAAAACAGAAAGGAATATACTATGCAAGATATTGAAGAAAAAAGATTAAAACTCATTGAAAAATTGATGTTCTGTAATGGAACAGAAAATTACTACACCAGTCCACATTTGGCATTCAAATACACGGATGGTGTAAAGATTTTTTGTGATATTGCAGAAGCCTATTGGCTTTTGGATATTGTAAATAGTATTGTCAAAACAAAGCCAGAGATAAACGAGGGTTTATCTGCCGTTAAACTAAAAGTGAAAACCGATAATGTCGCTGTGATTACATTTAAGGATGGAACCAAAATCCGTTATAAGCAAGTCATTCCCTACACTGATTGCCCAAAGGGAGAATGGCGGTTCTTTTACGAAAATAATGTATTTTTCTGGAATGGAGAATATTAATATGAATAAAGAAGAAATCAAAGAAGCAATATTAGGAAAACCTGATTGTAAGAAAGAGGAAACTCCCCTATCCCAATTTTCAACTTTTCATCCAGATATGGAAATGGTGGAAGTTTTATTAAAAGGTGCGGATATTGATAAGTCTTTTAACAATCAACCGATGGCATGGGTGTTTCAATTCTGTGAACCGAATTGGGATGAGATGCTAACACTTTTATTCAAGTACAAATACCACGCTTTACATCTGAACAGACCTGCGGATTTGGTATACCTGTTTCGGATGTTGGATAAACTGAAACCAGATACCATTTTGTATATTTTTGAGGTCTTTAAGAAACATAAGTTCCACATGAATCGGGAACAGATTGATTACATAAATAAATCAAAAAGAGACTTACAAAAGGAGACAAGATGGAAAGACTTGGTGAAATGACAAAAGGTCTATTAAAAGCAATTAACGAAAGGAGTTGGAGAGAAATTGAACGACTGGTACATTTGGGTGGAAACTTAAACGGTGCTTATGACCCGTTTGGCAATACCCCCTTTTTATATGCCATGACTGTTTTTAAAAAGGCAACCGAAATAGAACGACTAATCAATTTGGGAGGGGATATATCTTCCAAAAGCACTTTGGTCAATCGTCATAGAGATCATCCCTAAATGTTAAATTGGCAAAAAAAGCAAACGTCCAAATGGATTAAATGTGTTCAAAAAGTTCATGGCAAAAAGTGTCCGATGAAAGGGGGTGATGAAAGTGTTTTATAACAGCCAGATAATGCTGAAAACTAGCCATAAAAAGCATGTGTCACAGGTGGGTTTGTGTCCAAGGTTTGTGGCCAACCCCTGTGGCCAAGCGAAATTTCCAAGGTTCAGGTATAAAAAAAGCCTTGATAAACAAGGCGTTATTTTATAAATGGTGGATGTGGCAAGACTCGAACTTGCGACCTTTACGATGTCAACGTAACGCTCTAACCACCTGAGCTACACATCCGACACCTATAATATATCAAACTTTTTTAAAGATGTCAACGCAAAAAATAATTATTTTTATTTTTACTTGATTTCCAGACTATAAAGTGGTAGCATAGGATATATGATAAGGAGGTTTTATGTCTGTTAATTATAAAGTTGGTGAAATGGGTGAACGCCCTTGGGGAACATGGGAAGTTTTGGCTATTGGTTCAAATTATATTGTTAAACGCATTATCGTGAATCCTCATCAAAAGTTATCCCTACAGTCTCATGAATTTCGCTCAGAGCATTGGGTGATTGTATCTGGAATAGGAACTGTTACATTAGACGAGAAGATTACAGATATGAATCAAGATAAACATATTTATATTCAAAAGCGCCAAAAGCATCGTATGGAAAACAAAACAGATGTTCCCGTTGTTTTTATTGAGGTTCAAACAGGTGATACACTAGATGAAAACGACATTCAACGCTATGAAGATGAATATGGAAGAATATAAGGAGATTGCATTATGGATGTAACGAGGCGCAATTTTTTAAAAGGTCTTACAGGGTTTTTAGCAGTACTAGCTGTTCCTTCTGTAGGCGTTGCAGCACAGTCAAAAATGCCAACCACAGACACAAAGAAGCCACTTTCTGAAAAAGAAAAATTAGCGCAACTATATACCCCTCTGTGTGAACATTTAGAGGGTGTTATGCCGTTTGCATATGAAGATAAGGGATATTCAGCAATTGCCTGTGGTGTTCATTTTAAAGATTTTGAAAATGAATTGGGCAACGAAATTGGCATAAAAATTGTCCCTAAAGAAAATTGTTCTCTCACTTTGGGTAGAAAAAATAAAAATGGTACATTTGTGTTGGATACAAGAGAATTACAAAAAATTGCAAATGCAAATTGGGCTAATCCAAAAGTATGTGAATCTTATCCAAATATTGAAAGTGTTGAGCAGGTAAAATTAAAGGATTTTACAGAAGAATGCCCACCATCAAATACGGAAAGATGGGCACAGCCACTGCTTTGGATTCCAAATAAAAGAACATTGGAAAAAGCCACAAAATGCGCAATTGATGCTTGTATTCAAAAAACCTTTGATTTGCATTCAGCGGATTTACTGAAATTGCCACCCTCCGCACGATTAGTTGTAGTAGATCTTGTGTACAATTTAGGTGACACAGGCTATGGGGCTTCAAAGAATTTCCCAAATTTTAAAAAAGCTCTTCGTCAAGGTAATCTTGAAAAAATGAAGGAAGAATGCACAACGAAGAACAACTCTAGACGAAACACAGTTCGGCAGTGCCTGATGGAATCTGCAATTTTAACTCAGAAAAAGCCTACTCTATCACCCGAACAAATTAAAACTAAGTTGCGAGAAAGCATTTCAAAAGATTCCAAGTATTCCCCTTCACGTGAACCAGGATTGTGGCGAGAAATAGACAAGTGTACAGATGAAAATTGCACTTGGCTAAAAAAACAAATGGCACTTATTCAAAGTAAAGCAATGTGCTTATCAAAAACACTTTAAAGATTCTGATAAAATATTTACTACATAACAACTTTGGAAGCCCCTCTTTTATTAGTGGTATAGAATTTGAAATTTTCTTGACTTTTTTTTGCATATCGGATAGAATAACGGTTGTTGCCCAGGTGGCGGAATTGGTAG